>NZ_JAGGQU010000036.1 GCF_018613155.1 Bacillus sp. ISL-55
ACCCATGCTGGGCGCACACATTAAGAAACCCGCCTTGATACCAAGGCGGGTTTTGAGTTATATATTCATCTCAGGCTAATGCCTCTTTTTTCTTTTTATACTGTTTTATAAAACCGATGATAGCGGGTATGAATGCCGTTAACGAGACAAGCATTAAAGTAAGGAATAAATTCTCTACTACCCATGAAATATTCCCTAGGATGAACCCTGCCGCCAGCCAGAGTGAGGTCCAGATCAAACCCCCGATAAGGTTAAAGCATAAAAATGTCTTATATTCATATCCGGTGTATCCTGAAACAAATGGCACGGAAGTTCTCATGAGCGGAACAAACCTCGAGGCAGAAATGGCTAGCCTGCCATAGCCAGATAAGAAATCCTTCGCTTTGCCAATGGATTTATCTGATGTTAAACGGTTTAGATAATGTTTTTTGGAGTTTAACTTCATTAGCTGCTTGCCAATGAAGAAATTCTGACTGTCACCCAGGATTGTTGCAGCTGCAAAGAGCATAAACAAGCTATTAAGATCCAAATCGCCGGTAGCTGCCAGAGTTCCGCTTGCAAAGACCATTGAATCCCCTGGCAAAAATGTTAGGATGACGAAAGCCGTTTTAAAGTAAACAATTAAAAACAACATTATATAAATAGCTGCCCCATACTCATCAATATAGTAGTGGAGACTTGTATCAATGTTTTTTAGCAACGGAATGATTTGGTCCATTACGCCATCCCCCCTACCAGATCTCCTGACCGTAAATACTTCGATATATATCTATTGAAACATAATCTTATGTCAGTTTGCCAAATAGAAGAACCAAGCTGAATTTTGATTTTGTTAAAAATTGTATACCCATCCATTTTTATTCATTGTCTACTCACCTTGACACAAAGATTACAAACAGAAAATGTTATTGGATAAAAAGATAGTTATTTTCGAATAATAACGTCACATTAGTAATTATCTATAGAATACATACTTTAATGTTAAATGTGATTAATTGCTGGAGGTTTTTCTCTTGGAAGATATTAACCATAACGTTAGCCTGTCATCAGGAGAATTAGCGAATCTTTGGAGTCAGTATATGAATGATTCGTTATCTATTTGCGTACTGACCCATGCCGTTAATACGGTTCAGGATGAAGACATAAAGGAGATCCTTCAATTTGCCGTGAACCTTGCTGAACATCACATTGTAAAAATCAAAGAGTTTCTAAAGCAGCAAAATTACCCGAGGCCAAAAGGTTTTACCCTGGATCAGGATATTAACCTGAATGCTCCTCCTTTATTTTCAGATACCTTTATGTTGGTATATATGCATATCATGACATTGCATGGTATGACAGGCTATGCTGGGGCAGTGGGTACTTCAGTCCGCGCCGATCAAATCACCTATTTTATAGAATGTAATAATGAAGCTATGGCATTATACGAACGAACCGTTCACTTAATGCTAAAAAAAGGCATATACAGCAGAACACCACATATCAATAGTCCAGCAAAAATAGATTTTGTAGACAATAAAAGTTATTTATCTGGCTGGTTTGGAAAAAAGCGTCCATTAAATGCAATGGAAATTAGCGGGCTAAGTTTAAACATGCAAAAGACAGCAGTAAAAGTTGTACTGGAAATTGGATTTGGACAAATCTGCCAATCAAAAGAACTTCAGAAGTACTTTAACAAAGGAAGAGATATCTGTAAGAAACATTTCGAGACTTTTAGGTCATTTTTAATTAAAGACAATTTATCTTCTCCAAATTTATGGATTTCAGAAGTTACTAATTCAACTGTACCTCCATTTTCAGACAAACTGATGTTATTCCACATCGTCACATTAATTTCCGCAGCTGTTGGGTTTTATAGCGCAGGTTTGTCAGTATCACAAAGACGGGATCTTGCTTTGGAATACACAGGACTTGTCACAGAAATCGGGTTATATGCAGAGGATGGGGCTCAGCTGTTAATAAAAAACGGATGGCTTGAACGGCCACCGATGGCAGATGATAAAGATGCCTTATTCAATAGCCAGTAAAAAGTTTCTACTAAAAGATAAGTTCCTTAAGTTCTGATTATTATATTTGATATAAAAAAAACATGCAGCCTCTCATGGCTGCATGTTTTTTATTTATGCTTGGCTGCTCCCCATTCAGATGGATTCTTACGCCATTCTGCCAGGCTGTCAATATTCCCCTTCGTGATTAGCCCTTTTTCCTCTGCCAGGTTTGCAAGTGTCGTAAAGTCAGTCAAAGAATATGCTGTGATATTAGCTGCGCTAAGCTGCTGCCTTCCTTTGTCTAGTTCATATGTAAAAATCGAGACAACCCCGAGTACTTCGCAGCCTGCTTCTCGCAATGCCTCGACTGCTTCAATAACACTGCCTCCTGTTGAAATTAAATCCTCAACAACGACGACCTTCTGGCCCTCGGTAACCTTTCCTTCAATCTGATTCCCTTTCCCATGTCCCTTTGCTTTCGAACGCACGTAGCTCATTGGCAGATCAAGCAACTCGCTGACCCATGCCGCATGAGGGATTCCGGCTGTTGCAGTTCCGGCGACCATTTCTGCCTGAGGAAAATGTTCGGAAATCAAGTTCTTCAGTCCGTTGGCAACTTCCCTGCGAACTGCCGGGTATGACAGAGTCAGACGGTTGTCACAATAGATAGGGGATTTTAGGCCAGAAGACCATGTAAACGGCTGATCCGGCTGTAAGCTGACGGCTTCAATTTCAAGCAAAGCTTCTGCGATTTGTTTTTTCACTTGTATACACCCTTCCATTCATTTTTGATTGCCAGGTAGCTCTCAAGGGAATTTGCGGCACGGGTAATCGGCCTGCCAACTACGATTGCCGATATACCCTGTTTCCTTGCAAATTCAGGCGTTGCTGTTCGCTTCTGATCCTGCAGCGCACTTTCTGCCGGCCGGATGCCAGGGGTGACAGTGATAAAGTCTGCTCCTAACCGCTCATGGATTAAACCAGCTTCATTCGGGGAACAAACTACACCATCTAGACCAGAACTTTTTGCCAGATTTGCATAATTTAATACCGATTCCTGCAAGCCTGCTCCAATTTGTTGTTCCTGCTTAACCTGACTTTCAGATGTGCTTGTGAGCTGGGTGACTGCGATACAGTATGGTCTTTTTTGTCCAGGTGCAGTGCCGGATTCAAGTCCCTCGAGTGCCGCGCCCATCATCTCCGATCCTCCAGCAGCATGGACATTTACAATGTCACACCCCAGTCCAGCGAGCACCTTCATCGCACTTTTTACCGTATTAGGAATGTCATGGAGTTTCAGGTCAAGGAAGATTTTATGATTCTGCTTCTTTAACTCCTCAATGATGGACGGCCCTTCGGCATAAAAAAGTTCCATTCCAACTTTTACAAAAAGCTGTTCATGTTCAAAAGGCTTTAGGAATTCCATGACCTGGGTTTTCCCAGGAAAATCAAGGGCGATAATAAGCGAGTCTTTCATTCTTCTTCCAGCTCCTTCCCGTTAATTCAGAAATATGTTCTGCCCCAAGTTTATTTAGCCATTCCGGTAACTCTTCAATTATCTTCGGACATATAAATGGATCAACAAAGTTCTGTGTTCCAACGGCAGCAGCACTTGCACCGGCAAGGAAAAACTCGATGACATCTTCAGCGGACTGAATACCTCCCATTCCAATGATTGGAATCGATACGCGCTGGCTGACTTCATAGATCATCCTGATGGCAACTGGCTTCACGGAAGGGCCCGACAAGCCGCCGGTTTTATTTGCAAGAATCGGCTGCCCTGTCATAAGGTCGATTCTCATGCCAAGTAAAGTGTTGATCATCGTAAGTCCATCCGCACCGCCATCCTCAACTGCCCTGGCGATTTTCACAATGTCTGTAACATTCGGAGAAAGTTTCACATATACAGGCACTTCAGACACTTCTTTTACCTTTCGGGTCAGTGCCTTGGCCATCTCCGGATCTGTACCAAATGCAATCCCGCCTGTTTTGACATTTGGACATGATATGTTTAGTTCAAGTGCATGGACATTCGGAGCCTTGGATAACTGCTCTGCTACCTTTATGTAATCATCCTCCGTTGAACCAGCTATGTTCGCAATGATTGGCACATCAAACTGCTCTAACCATGGAAGCTCTTCGTTAAAGACCTTTTCGAGTCCAGGATTTTGCAGGCCGATTGCATTCAACATTCCGCCCGGTGTCTCAGCAACTCTTGGAGTTGGATTCCCGAATCGAGGTTCAGGTGTCGTCGCTTTTACCATGATTGCCCCTAGCAAACTCAAATCATATAATTGACTGAACTCTCGGCCAAAACCAAAGCAACCGGAAGCCGGCATTACCAGATTCTTCAAATTAAGCCCTGGCAGCTGGATTGATAGCGAACTCATATGACAACCTCCCCTGCTTGAAATACTGGCCCATCGCTGCAGACCTTTTTATATGAAAAGCCTTGCGGATCATCCTTCGTATGGCAGACACATGCAAAGCAAGCACCAATTCCGCATCCCATCCGTTCTTCGAGAGATAAATATGTTTTCGGCGCATAATGACCACCCTCGATTGCCCGTAACATCGGTGTCGGACCACAGGCAAAGACAATATCTGCTGGAAGCTCTAATCCATCAAGAATATCAGTGACAAACCCTTTTCTTCCGTAAGACCCATCCACAGTCGCCACAAAAACTTCTCCGAATTCAGCCAGCTCTTTTTCGTAAAAAACAGCATTTGCTGACTGGAATCCGATAATACTTATGACGTTTACTCCTTTACGGGCCAGCTGCTTAGCCAACTCATACATGGGAGGGACTCCGACGCCGCCGCCAACCAGGACAGCTGTCTGTCCCCGCTTCGCTTCATCCACAGGAAAGCCATTGCCTAATGGTCCCAGAAGATCGACACTCATACCTATGGACTTATCGGCAAGCAGAGAAGTTCCTTTTCCCTGCCTCCGGTAAATAATCGTGAACGTGCCATTATTGATTGAAGCGATGCTAATTGGCCTGCGCAGCAGCGGATCGAATCCGTCTGCTACCTTTACATGAACAAACTGTCCGGCCTGTGCCATTTCAGCGGAAAGCTCACCTTCCAGGACTAATTCAAAGATATCCTCTGCAATTGGTCTGTTGCTGACTATCTTGCAGTTTTCCTGCCTGATCATGAAAGCACACCTTCTTTGGCCGACTCCATCGGCTTTAAGGCATCTGCTGAAAATGTCATAGATTCAATGACTCTCAAAATCGCTTTTGCAGTATCCAGTGAAGTCAGGCAAGGCACGCCATTTTCCACAGATTCGCGGCGAATCCTGAACCCATCACGTTCCGGCTGCTTGCCTTTTGTCAACGTATTGATGACCATCTGTGCTTCTCCCTTGCGAATCACATCAATCAGGTTCGTGCCTTCAGAACCGATTTTTCCGACTGTTTTCACCTTAATGCCAGCAGATTCGAGATATTTGGCTGTACCTTCTGTTGCCATCAATTGATAGCCAATGTTCGAGAATCTTTTTGCAAGTGCCAAAGTTTCTTCTTTATCCTTATCTGCGACTGTAAGCAGGACTGTACCGAATTCTTTTATTTTCATACCGGCTGCAATCATGCCTTTATATAAAGCTTTTTCCAGTGTCGTATCCTTGCCCATAACTTCACCGGTGGACTTCATTTCTGGTCCGAGCGTGATGTCTACGCGGCGTAATTTTTCGAAGGAGAACACCGGAACCTTCACAAAAACGCCTTCTTGTTCAGGCACAAGTCCTGTTTCGTAGCCCTGTGCTTGCAGGCTTTGCCCAAGGATGACCTTCGTAGCGATCTTCGCCATCGGTACATTGGTGATTTTGCTCAGGAATGGTACAGTACGGCTGGAACGCGGGTTCACTTCAAGCACATAGACTTCTTCATTTGCAATGACATATTGAATATTCAGCAAACCGACAATGTTCAAGCCTCTTGCCAGATCGATCGTATAGTTCACAAGTTTTTGTTTTACTTCCTCGCTGAGGCTCTGCGGCGGATAGACCCCGATTGAATCTCCCGAGTGGACGCCAGCTCTTTCGATATGCTCCATAATGCCTGGAATTAGTACATTTTTCCCATCGGAAATCGCATCGACTTCTACTTCTTTTCCAGTCAGATAACGGTCGATCAGCACAGGATATTCAGGATTTACCTTCACTGCGTTTTTCATATAATGCAGAAGTTCTTCTTCCTTATAGACAATCTCCATTGCCCTTCCCCCAAGTACGTAGGATGGACGAACAAGAACCGGATAGCCGATTTCTTCAGCAATCAATGCTGCTTCTTCAACTGACTTAGCTGTGCTTCCCTTCGGCAGCGGGATTTCAAGATCAGATAGTGCGTGTTCAAACTTGTCGCGGTCCTCTGCACGATCCAGATCTTCCAGGCTTGTTCCGAGAATCTTCACTCCTCTGTCGACAAGCTTTGCAGCCAGGTTAATCGCTGTTTGGCCCCCGAATTGGACGACAGCGCCAATTGGGTTTTCGAGATTGATAATGTTCATGACATCCTCAATTGTTAACGGTTCAAAGTACAATTTATCCGAGATGCTGAAATCGGTAGAGACCGTTTCAGGGTTGTTGTTGACGATGATAGCCTCATAACCCGCTTCTTTGATTGCTTTTACGGAGTGGACAGTTGCATAATCGAATTCGATGCCCTGACCGATCCTGATTGGCCCGGAGCCCAGCACAATGACGCTTTTTCTTTCTGTCACTACTGATTCATTTTCTTCCTCATATGTGCTATAAAAGTAGGGCGTTTCCGATTCGAACTCAGCGGCACAGGTATCGACCATTTTAAAGACAGGGATCAGACTGTTATCAAGCCGCCACTGGTATACACCCTGTTCTTCGACATTCCACAGACTGGCTATTACCTTATCAGAAAAACCTTTCTGCTTTGCTGATTTGGCTGTTTCCAGGTCAAACTTCTTTTCAGCCAGCTCTTCCTCAAAAGCTATTAGTCTCTCTAATTTATGAAGGAAGAATAAATCGATTTTGCTCCAGCTGTGAAGAGTTTCAATGGATATGCCTCTTCTGATTGCCTCTGCAAGGTAAAATAATCTCTCGTCACCAGCCTTGCGAATTCTCTTTTCCAGCAATTCATCGTAGATTTCGCTTTGATTATTCAAAGAAAGGTGAATTACATCAGCTTCAAGCGAACGGATCGCTTTTAACAGTGACTCTTCGAAAGTACGGCCGATTGCCATAACTTCACCAGTTGCTTTCATCTGTGTTCCAAGTGTGCGGTTGGCTGATTCGAACTTGTCAAATGGCCAGCGCGGGATTTTTGTTACAACATAATCAAGCGCGGGTTCGAAGCAGGCATATGTTTTCCCTGTCACAGGATTCAGCATTTCATCAAGCGTCAGTCCTACAGCAATTTTCGCTGCAAGCTTGGCAATTGGATAGCCAGTTGCTTTAGAAGCCAACGCTGATGAGCGGCTGACACGCGGATTTACTTCAATTACATAGTAGTTAAAGCTGTCAGGATCAAGTGCGAGCTGGACATTGCATCCTCCTTCAATTTTCAGGGCCCTGATGATTTTCAGGCTGGCATTCCTGAGCAGCTGGTATTCGCGGTCACTCAATGTCTGGCTCGGCGCTACGACGATGGAATCCCCTGTATGGACTCCGACCGGATCGAAGTTTTCCATATTGCAGACTACAATGGCGTTATCATTGCTGTCCCGCATCACTTCGTATTCGATTTCCTTGAAACCGGCAATACTCTTTTCTAGCAAGCATTGACCTACAGGACTGTTTTTAATACCGCTTGTAACAATCTCGATAAGCTCTTTTTCGTTGCTGCAAATTCCGCCGCCGGTTCCTCCCATTGTAAAAGCAGGGCGGACAATCACTGGGTATCCGACTCTCTCCACAAAGGTATAAGCCTCTTGAAGATTGTGGATGATGTCGCTGTCAGGGACCGGCTGGCCGAGCTCGTTCATCAGGCTTCTGAACAGCTCCCTGTCTTCTGCCTGGTTGATCGCATCAAGCTTCGTGCCGAGAATTTCTACATTGCATTCTTCCAACACTCCTGCTTTCGCTAGCTCCACAGCCAGGTTTAATCCTGTTTGACCCCCAAGTGTCGGCAGGATCGCATCCGGGCGCTCCTTGCGGATGATCCTTGCCACAAATTCAAGAGTAAGAGGCTCAATGTATATCACATCTGCAATTTCGGTGTCAGTCATGATGGTTGCAGGATTCGAGTTGACGAGGATTACCTTATAGCCTTCTTCCCTCAGTGCGATGCATGCCTGTGTTCCTGCATAATCGAATTCTGCCGCCTGGCCAATGATGATCGGACCTGACCCGATGACTAATATACTGTTAACATCTTTACGCTTTGGCATGTGTGACAGCCTCCTTTTTTTCTGCTTCTACAAGCTCGATGAATTGATTGAATAATCCGTTCGCATCCTCCGGTCCTGGTGAAGCTTCCGGGTGATATTGGACAGTAAATGCCGCCGCTGTTTTATGGGCAAGACCTTCAATTGTTCCATCATTCAATGCTATGTGCGTAACCTCAAGCTCGGTACCTGTGACAGAGCCTTCCGTGACGGTATATCCATGGTTTTGCGAAGTTAGAGCTACTTTTCCCGTCCTTAAATCTTTTACTGGATGGTTTGAGCCGCGATGCCCGAATTTCATTTTCTCTGTATTTGCGCCGCAGGCAAGTGCGAACAGCTGGTGGCCAAGACAAATCCCAAACAATGGAACCTTGCCCAGCAAGCCCTGGATCATTTCGATTGCTTCTGGAACATCCTTCGGGTCCCCAGGTCCATTTGACAGCATGATGCCATCCGGGCTCAGACTGAGAATTTCCTGGGCAGTCGTATTGTAAGGGACGACAACCACATCGCAATTACGATCATTCAGTTCTCTTAAAATCCCATGCTTCAGGCCAAAATCAACAAGGACAACCCTGTGGCCGCGCCCTGGACTAGGATAAGCTGTTTTCGTTGATACTTCCATTACCTGATTGTTCGGCAGTGTTTTGCTTTTAAGAGCAGCAATAATATCTTGAGGATTTTCATCGATCCCGCAAATTGAACCCTTCAAGGTTCCGTGTTTACGAATGATTTTTGTCAGCTTCCTAGTATCAATTCCAGCAATGCCCGGGATGTTTTTCATTTTAAGATAAGCGTCCAAAGAAAGTTCTGAGCGCCAGTTGGATGGATATTCGGCATTTTCCTTTACGACGAGACCGTGGACAGCAGGACTGATTGATTCAAAATCATCCCGGTTGATTCCATAATTACCGATTAACGGGTACGTCAGGGTGACAATTTGCCCGCAGTAAGAGGGATCTGACAGGATTTCCTGGTAGCCTGTCATTCCTGTGTTGAAGACAACTTCCCCAATCGCCTCCGTTTCACTTCCAAAGCCTTCTCCAATAAATACCGTGCCATCTTCCAAAATCAACTGTTTTTTCATACGCTCACAACTCCCTTTTCCCAGACAATTTTTCCTTCAGCGATCGTCAGTACTGGCCATCCTTTGCATTTCCAGCCTGAAAATGGTGTGTTTCTTCCTTTTGATAAAAATTCATCTGGATTGATTTCCTTTTCTTCTTCAAGATCAATCAATACCACATCGGCCGGCGCGCCAGCTTTTAGCTGTCCATAAGGCAATCCGAAAGCTTCTGCGGGTTTGACAGTCAAAAACTCAAGCAACTGTTTTAAGGTAATGATGTTTGTTTTGACCAGATGCGTATATAAGAGCGGGAACGCTGTCTCCAGTCCGACAATCCCAAAAGGCGCTAACTGGATTCCCTCTGCTTTTTCTTCGATTGTATGTGGTGCATGGTCAGTAGCGATAAAGTCGATTGTTCCGTCCAGCAGTCCTTGTATCAAAGCCTCGTGGTCTGCCTTGCTTCTTAGCGGCGGATTCATTTTATAGTTGGCATCATTGCCTTTAATGTCATCTTCATTTAATAGCAAATGATGTGGAGTGACTTCCGCTGTCACTTTTATGCCATATCTTTTTGCGTCCCGGACTGCCCTGACAGATTCTTTCGTGCTGATATGGCAGACATGATAGTGGCATCCTGCTTCTTCTGCCAGCAGGATGTCTCTTGCTATATGTACAGATTCGCACACTGACGGGATTCCGTTGATTCCCAGTTCAGCAGCTTTTCTTCCCTCGTGTAGAGAGCCTTTATTGATCAATGTATTGTCTTCGCAATGTGCTACGATTGCAATATCCAGCTGTGCAGCCTTTTTCATTGCCTCAAGCATCATTCCCGCTGACTGGACTCCGACACCGTCATCGGTCAGGGCAAAGGCACCGGCTTCTTTTAATTCTGCAAAATTCGTTAGCTCCTGACCTAGTTCACGTACAGTAATAGAGGCATATGGCAGAACCCTTACGGAAGCTGTTTCCTCAATTTTTCTCTGAAGCCATTCCATCTGGTCTTTTGAGTCCGGAACAGGTCTTGTGTTCGGCATTGCGGCTACTGTTGTGAAGCCGCCCTTAGCTGCAGCAAGTGTCCCTGTAGCAATCGTCTCTTTCTTCTCTCCGCCTGGCTCTCGCAGGTGGACATGCAGGTCAACCAATCCTGGCGCAACCAGCCTGCCTTCTGCATCAATGATTTGCTTAGCATCTGCAGAGATTTCATTGCCAACTTTTGTGATTTTCCCGTTTTCTATTAAAATATCAACTGATTCAAACCCGTTCTCAGTAACTAGTTTGCCATTTTTGATTAGCATCGACATATTCCCTTCCCCCATTTCTATTTTCAAGTGCTCTTTTTAATACTGCCATCCTGATGTACACACCATTTTCCATTTGTTTGAAGATCCGTGACTTCTGACTTTCAACTAATTGATCTGCAATTTCGACGCCGCGATTGACCGGTGCTGGATGGAGAATAATGCTGCCCTTCTTCATCAACTTTTCTCTTTCAAGCGTTAAACCATACGATTTATGGTACTCATTTTTATCAAACAGGAGTTTGCCATCATGCCGTTCATGCTGGACTCGAAGGAGCATGACCACATCAGCCAACTCGATCGCCTCGTCTACTGACATATAGCAGC
This sequence comes from Bacillus sp. ISL-55, assembly GCF_018613155.1. Taxonomy (GTDB): domain Bacteria; phylum Bacillota; class Bacilli; order Bacillales; family Cytobacillaceae; genus Mesobacillus. Next base: position 11,046 of record NZ_JAGGQU010000036.1, read on the forward strand.
AGCCAGCTGGAAGCTGACTTTGATTCACCCAATCCTCTGGTCCTGAAAAAACAACTTTTGCTCCAAGTCTGACAAGTGCATCTGCATTGGACCTCGCTACACGGCTGTGGAGGATATCACCGATTATTGTTACTGTAAGCCCTGCAAATCTTCCGAATTCCTGCTGTATTGTCATAAGGTCGAGCAATGATTGTGTTGGATGATGCCCTTTTCCATCGCCAGCATTGATGATGGGAATCGAAATCCCTTTTTCAAGTTCTGTGAAATAACTGTCAGCACCGTGCCTGATTACGACCGCGTCGGTGCCGATCGCTTCAAGTGTTTTAACGGTGTCGTATAATGTTTCGCCTTTCAGTACACTTGATGTCTGGACCTCAAACGGGATCACCTCAAGTCCCAGCTTGCGTTCAGCCATCTCGAAGCTCGACTTCGTCCTCGTGCTTGGCTCGTAAAATAAATTGCTGATGAACAGCCTCTCTTTTGGCTGCCAAATCTTCCCGCCGGCAAATTCACTTGCGGACAAAATAATTCCCTGTATTTCCGTTGCACTAAGCTGTGAAGTCGTCAGTAAATCCCATTTCATGGCTGATTCCCCTCCATTTTTTCAAGAAAAAAAGCACCCTGTTTTCTGACTCAACAGGGTGCTTGACTATGAGCTTGCCGGCATAAACCCCGAATTTTCGGGTTTGCGTGCATCTTGAATAAGCCGGTTCGCTCATAACACCCTTTTAAGCCTCTCTGGACTTTATTAAAAGGTGGTACTATGCTACATCGTTCTTTTTCTCAGTTTTTTTTTCTTCTTCCACTTTAAACATATCTTCTTCAATATCCGGACGTCCTGGCAGCACAAGGTTAAGGATGACTCCAATCAGGGCAGCTAAGGCCATGCCATGTATTTCAAAGTTTTCATTTAGCTTAATGAATGCTCCGCCAATCCCGATAACCAGGATAACTGATGAGACGACAAGGTTTCTTGTGTTGCCAAAGTCGATTTTGCTGTCGACAAGCATTCTCAAACCTGATGAAGCGATGATCCCGAACAACAGGATGGAGACGCCTCCCATAACCGGTGTTGGGATTGAGCTGATCAATGCCGTAATTTTGCCGATGAATCCGAATACGGTTGCGATGATGGCTGCTCCTAGCAGGACATATACGCTGTACACTCTTGTAATCGCAAGGACACCGATATTTTCGCCGTAAGTCGTCTTTGGCGGTCCGCCGATCAAACCGGAAATCATCGTAGCCATTCCGTCACCCATGATGGAGCGGTGAAGACCTGGCTCTTTAATATAGTCTCTCCCGACAACCTTGCTCAGAACAAGCTGGTGGCCGATATGCTCGGACAATGTCACAATTGCTACCGGAACCATCAGCATGACGATTTCCCAGCTGATACTTACATTGTAATGAACGAATGGGAAGATAAAGTCTGGCATCTCGAATATATCTGCTTTTTTTACTCCGCTGAAGTCTACGATTCCTATTGCCATTGAGTAAAGATACCCGACAATAATCCCGGCAAGGATTGGAACCATGCTGAGCATTCCCTTTCCATAAATCGAGAAGACGATTGTCGCTGCAAGAGTTACTAAAGCGGCAGAGAAATGAATCAAGCTGTATTCAGTAGTTCCAGGGACATTCATTGCCATGCTGACCGCAGTTCCTGCAAGTGAAAGTCCAATGACAATGATGACTGGGCCGACTACAACCGGTGGCAGCAAGCGCATAATCCAGCGGTAGCCTGCTTTTTTGATGATAAGTGCAACGATTCCGTAGACCAAACCTGCAAGGAAGGTTCCAACCATGGCTGCACCTGGTCCCCCTCCCGCTTTGGCTGCGATGATCGGAGCAATGAAAGCGAAGGATGATCCGAGATAAGCCGGAACCTGGAATTTTGTGATGATCAGGAAAGCGATCGTTCCAAGTCCGCTTGAAATCAAAGCGATTGCCGGACTTAAGCCGACCAGGTAAGGTACAAGGATTGTCGCGCCAAACATGGCGAATAAGTGCTGAATGCTAAGTGTGAACCATTGGAATGGTGATGGTACATCTTTAATATCTAGGATTGGTTTGTTCATATTTATTCCCCTCTCTTTTGTACAAAAAAAACCCTCTTTGCCAGTAGATACAAAGAGGGTAAGGGTTAAAAAAACCCGCACAAAGCCATCAGCCATGCGTTCCCCCTTTTCAGCCTCTCTGGACTGCATTTAAAAGGGCATTATTTATTTTTCAAAAATGCTTACGCGTTCTTCTTCATCAACTTCCTGAAGCTCGACGACGATTCTTTCCGAGCTTGATGTCGGTATGTTCTTGCCTACAAAGTCTGCCCTGATCGGCAATTCCCGGTGTCCTCTGTCGACCAGAACAGCAAGCTGGATGGTCGCCGGCCGGCCGATGTCAATCAATGCATCCATCGCCGCACGAACTGTCCTGCCTGTGTAAAGAACATCATCCACCAGAATCACCTTTTTATTCGAGATGTCGACTGGTATATCCGACCCTTTTACCTCAGGCTCCTTGTCATCCGTCTTTTTCGTCAAGTCATCACGATACAGGGTGATATCCAGCTCACCTACCGGGATATCTGCACCTTCGATCTCACGGATTCTTTCCGCCAGCCTTTTGGCGATATAAATTCCTCTCGTACGGATCCCGACAATGACACTGTCCTCGATCCCTTTGTTTCTTTCAATGATTTCATGGGCTATCCTCGTCAATGCCCTGCGGATTCCCTGGTTGTCGAGCACAACCGCTTTTTCAGCCATTTGTTTTCACTCCTTCTCTGTCTGTGGTATGAAAACGGAAGTTCAGCACGTCGTATGTTTCATACAAAAAACCCTCTTGTCTGTTTAGGCAAGAGGGTAAACGTGTGGTGTTAGCATGCAGCAGAGCATACATCATATGCCTGCCTGCAAATCCGTTTCCTTCTCAGCCTCACGGGACTGTCTTTAAAGGACTTATTAAACTATAGTCATCTTAAAATAGATGTTGAACTTTGTCAACAATTTTCTCTAAAATCGTTTAAAAGCTCAACGAAATATTCAGGCAGCGGAGCTTCAAATTCCAGATACTCCCCTGTCCTTGGATGATCGAAACCAAGCAGTCCAGCATGCAAGGCCTGACCGCCAAGATCGAGCGTCTTTTTCGGACCGTACTTCGGGTCTCCAGCCAGCGGATAGCCGATGTATTTCATGTGGACACGAATTTGGTGCGTCCTGCCTGTTTCAAGCTGGCACTCAACAAATGTAAAATCCTTAAACCGTTCGAGTACATTGAAATGTGTGACAGCATTTTTGCCATTATCAACCACTGTCATGCTCTGGCGGTCCTTTTGATCGCGCCCAAGCGGCGCATCGATCGTACCGTGATCATGCTGGATATTTCCATGAACGAGCGCCTTGTATTTGCGAGTAACTGTTTTAGCTACAAGCTGGTTGACCAGGCTTTCGTGGGCCATATCATTTTTTGCCACCATCAATAGACCTGAGGTATCTTTATCGATCCTGTGGACGATTCCCGGGCGAAGCACGCCATTAATGCCTGATAAATCCTTGCAATGAGCCATCAGCCCGTTAACAAGCGTCCCAGTCATATGTCCAGGAGCGGGGTGGACGACCATTCCCTTAGGCTTATTCACAACAAGAACATCTGCATCCTCATAAAAGATCTCAAGATCCATTTCCTCAGCGATTACATCCAGGACTTCTGGCTCTGGAATGATGATTTCAAGCTGATCATTCAAGCTGCATTTATAATTAGTTTTGATTTGAGCTCCATTAACAAGAACATTTCCGTCCTTGATCCATTGCTGCACCTGGCTCCTCGACCAGTCTGCTTCAAGTGTCGAAACTACTTTATCTATTCTGTCACCAGCCTGTTCCTCACTGATGATGTGTTCCATTTTCTCCATAAGCTTTTCTTTTCGCCTCTCTCTCTTCCCTGATCATGTCAATCATCAGCAATCCTACACCGATTACCAGCGCAGAATCCGCGATATTGAAGATAGGGAAATCGTATCCGAAGATATAGGTGTTGATGAAATCGACAACTTCCTTTCGGTATACCCTGTCGATAAAATTCCCAATCGCCCCGCCCAGCATGAAACCAAGCGAAATACCAAGCAGAAGTTTGCCTTTAGCTGCCTTTTGAATATAGACGACAAGGCCAATCACTACAATGATGGTAATGACATAGAAGAACCACATTTGTCCCTGCAGGATTCCCCATGCAGCACCACGGTTACGGTGCGAAGTAATATACAAAAAGTTCTCTATGACCTTTATGCTCTCTCCAAGCTCCATATTTTTGACTATAAACCATTTAGTAACCTGGTCAAGCAAGATAACAAACAGTGCAATTATGTAATAAAACACAAAGGTAACCTCCACATCAATTCATTACCTTTGAATTTTAGCACATATAAGATCAAAACGACAGATTTTATAAATTTTAGTAAGAAAACACCTACTAACAGCAATGTTCTACTTGAAAATAGTGATTAGGATCTTAATTTTTAACAGAAAATGAACCTTCAAAATGGTTTATTTCCGATGTATCCATTTTTATAGCGAAAATTTATTTTTTATAGCGAAAAAATTTATTTTATAGCGACTTTTTCCTTTTTATAGCGAAAAAATATGTTTTATAGCGACTTTTTTTCTTTTATAGCGAATTGGAAATTTTCAATGATTTTTTCCAGTACAGTTTGTGTGGAAATATAATTCTAAGTTTCAAAGTGCATTTTTATATGATCTCTTTTTGCGGGACCAAATTTAATCTTAATAAAACTCAGGAATAGATGGGCTTCCGGTAGTATTGTTCGATTTGGTCTAACTCCACAGCTGACCTAGCTGTAGGAATTCTCTGCAAAAACTCATAGGGTAAATATTCTCCAGATATCTCGCACTTCCCATATTCACCAAATTCCATTTTCTCCAATGCTGTTTCTATGTCGTTTAATTCATCAACAATGTATTGCAAAATCCTCTCATCTTTCTGGCCGTGATTCAGGTACGCTAACAATTCTGTTCTCGTTTCGCGGAGCTCATTGTAAATGTAATCAAGATTACCTTCCATGTATCTGCCCCCGTTCCTGTTTACAGCTATTATTTCCACAGGCTTCAGGCTGACTCAGCTAAACTTTTTACATGTACTGCAGGATTTCCCAAGCATAAAAAAACTCCGGGACAAAAACCCGAAGTTCGAAAATGGATTAGTAATTTTCTTTTACAACAGTTGCACAGCGTTCACATAATGTTGGATGTTCTTCGACTTTGCCGACTTCTGGTGTAACAACCCAGCATCTTTCACAAGTTTCACCTTCAGCTTTTGTAACAACAATCGCTGCACTGTCAAGCTTGATCGCATTGTCAGGAGCCTGGTCGTAGTTTCCTGCCACTTCAAACCCTGAAACAATGAACAGCTGGCTTAAGTTTTCAGAGATTGAATCCAGAAGCTCTTTTGTGCTGTCGTTTACGTATAGCGACACTTTTGCAGTCAGGGACTTACCGATGACCTTCTGATTCCTTGCTTCTTCAAGAGCCTTTAGGACATCGTCACGAAGCTTCATGAATGCATTCCACTTGTTTTCAAGTGCTTCTGCATTGGCGATTTCCTTAGCTTCAGGCATATCTGTCAGCTGGACGCTGTCTTCCTTTGCTGAAGGGATGAATCCCCAAACCTCATCAGCTGTATGCGAAAGGATCGGTGCAGTCAACTTCACCAACGCAAGCAAGCTTTCATGCAACACAGTCTGGATAGCTCGTCGCTCAGAGTTATCTGCAGCTTCGATATAAAGGACATCCTTTGCAAAATCAAGATAGAAAGAGCTCAGATCCAAAGTACAGAAGTTGTTTACCGCATGGTATACACCTGCAAACTCGTAATTGTCATACGCATTGCGGACATATTTGGTCAATTTGTTCAGCTTCACGAGCATGAACTGATCCACTTCGCGCAGCTCGTCGAATGGCACTGCATCTGTTTCAGGATTGAAATCAGAAAGGTTGCCAAGCAAGAATCTGAATGTGTTACGAATTTTACGATACACTTCAGCAACCTGCTTCAGGATCGCGTCCGAAACACGTACATCTGATTGATAATCGACGGATGCAACCCAGAGACGCAGGATATCGGCACCCAATTGGTTCATAACCTTCGCAGGAACGACAACGTTACCAATAGACTTGCTCATCTTTCGGCCTTCGCCATCAAGTGCGAAACCGTGGCTCAGGACACCTTTGTAAGGTGCTTTCCCTGTTACTGCAACTGCTGTTGATAATGATGAGTTGAACCAGCCGCGGTATTGGTCAGATCCTTCAAGATAAAGGTCGGCTGGACGCTGAAGGTCATCACGCTCTACCAGAACTGCCTGGTGGGATGAACCTGAGTCGAACCAAACATCCATAATGTCCGTTTCTTTCGTAAACTGGCCATTAGGGCTGCCAGGGTGGCTAAAGCCTTCAGGAAGCAATTCTTTCGCTTCTTTTTCAAACCAGATATTTGATCCATGCTCACGGAAAAGGTTTGAAACATGTTCGATTGTTTCATCCGTAATGATTTCCTCTCCGTTCTCAGCGTAGAATACCGGAATCGGAACGCCCCATGCGCGCTGACGGGAAATACACCAGTCGCCACGGTCACGTACCATATTGAATAGTCTAGTTTCACCCCAAGCCGGAACCCATTTTGTTTCTTCAACCGCTTTTAACAATTCTCCGCGGAAATCCTTGATTGACGCAAACCACTGTGCCGTTGCACGGAAGATGACAGGTTTCTTTGTTCTCCAGTCATGAGGATAGGAGTGACTGATGAAGCTTAGCTTCAGTAAGGCACCTGCTTCTTCTAGCTTTTCTGTGATTGGCTTGTTTGCCTGATCATAGAATAAACCTTCAAAGCCTTCAGCCTCAGCTGTCATAACACCTTTGTCATCAACAGGGCATAAAACTTCAAGGCCATACTTCTGGCCAACATGGAAGTCATCTTCCCCGTGTCCAGGTGCAGTGTGGACACATCCTGTACCAGCATCGGTCGTTACATGGTCACCTAGCATGACTAAGGAATCGCGACCGTACAATGGATGCTTTGCAAGAACACCTTCAAGCTCTTTACCAGCAACTTTCTTAACGGTAGATACATTCTCCCAGCCGATTTCATTTGTAACTGATTCGAGAAGTTCTTCAGCCACAAGGAACTTTCTTCCGTCTGCTTCAACAACAACATAAATCAATTCAGGATGTACAGAAATTCCAAGGTTAGCTGGGATCGTCCATGGAGTAGTCGTCCAGATGACGATTTCTACATCCTGGTCAAGAACTCCTTTGCCGTCTTTCACAGGGAATCCAACATAAATGGATGCAGAACGCTTATCCTGATACTCAATTTCAGCTTCTGCAAGAGCAGATTCACTTGACGGTGACCAGTAAACTGGCTTTTTCCCTTTGTAGATGTATCCTTTTTTGGCCATCTCGCCGAATACTTTGATTTGCTGTGCTTCATATTCAGGCTTCAAAGTGATATAAGGATTTTCCCAATCACCTCTCACTCCCAGACGCTTGAACTGTTCACGCTGGTTGTTGATCTGCTCATAAGCATACTCTTCACATAGCTTCCTGAACTCAGCTACCGTCATTTCCTTTCGTTTTACGCCCTTGTTCGTCAATGCCTGCTCGATTGGCAATCCATGAGTATCCCAGCCAGGTACATATGGCGAACTAAATCCGCTCATTGATTTATAACGGACGATAAAGTCCTTTAGGATTTTATTAAGTGCGTGCCCCATATGGATATCTCCATTAGCGTATGGAGGTCCGTCATGCAGGATGAAAAGCGGCCGTCCTTCAGTGTGCTTTTGAACCTTTTCATAAATATTCATTTCTTCCCATTTTGCCTGAATTTCAGGTTCCCTGTTCGGCAGATTTCCGCGCATTGGAAACTCGGTCTTCGGCATGAGCAAAGTATCTTTGTACTCCATTCTATTGATCCTCCTAATTTTACCGTTGCAATCATGAAATAATACGATTTCAGAAAACAAAAAAACCTTCTCATCCCTGAAAAGGGACGAGAAGGTTTATATTCCCGCGGTACCACCCTAAATAGACAAGAATTCATGATTCTGTCCTCTTAGCATTCTTAACGCGAATGTCACGCCTGTGCTTACTGATCCTTAAAGGATGTTCAGCTCGGAACTATCGGGTGATCTTCTGGCTAACCGCTTGCAATGGGCTTCCACCTTCCCCATTTCGCTGAAAAGCAAGCAACTGGAACGCCATACTGTCCCTGTCATCGTTTCTGTCATGTATTGCACTTTGTTATGAAATTATATGCGAAATAATGTCCCCGCGTCAAGCCAGTGAATCTTCTTCTTCTCTTGCAGCAGCCTTCAATTCTGTTGAATCCAATTCATATTCAAGCAGATGATCCCAATCATCGGTATTCAGCATATCAAGCTGCGCCTCGATCAGCATCTTGAACCTTGTTCTGAAAACTTTTGACTGCTTCTTCAATTCTTCAATTTCAAGGGCGATTTTCCGTGCCTTTGATAAGGATTCGTTGATGATCCTGTCAGCGTTCTTTTCGGCTTCCTTGACGATCAGCTTTGCTTCCTTTTGTGCATTGCGGCGGACTTCTTCCCCGGCTTCCTGGGCAATGACGATTGATTTATTCAAGGTTTCTTCTATATTTGTAAAATGGCCAAGCCTGGAATTCATTTCATTCAGCTTTTCTTCCATTTCTTTTTTCTCACGGATAATTAGTTCATAGTCCTTGATCACCTGGTCAAGAAACTCATTTACTTCATCTTCATCATACCCGCGAAATCCCTTATTAAATTCTTTGTTGTGTATATCTAACGGCGTTAAAGGCATGACGCCACCTCCCATTAAGTTATAATCCTTTATGTACTTAAAGCAATGATTCGACAAATAAACTAAAAATCCTTCTTCTATTACTATATAATTATTTTTTTCTCCCGGCAATAACTCGATATTTATCTTTTTTTGTTTTCCCTTCAATTGTGATAATTTTCGCACGCCCGTAACCACGTGCGGAAATGACATCACCTTCACCGCATTCAAAAGCAGTATTTTCAACCGCAGTCCAGTTAACCTTTACCTGGCCATGCTGTATGAGAAGCTGGGATTTTTGCCTGGATACATTGAATAGAGCGGACATGACAGTATCTAGCCGCATTGAGGAAACAGTAGTGGTCATTTCATTCCATTCCTCAGCAATACCAACAGCTTTTTCAAGCGGAAGCTCTGACAAGCCAATCGAAGCTCTGCCAATAGATTCTAATTGAAGCCCGATGTAGTCGGCGATTTCCTCTGCTGCGAAAAATTGCACTGTATCCCCTTCAATCAGGATATCCCCAAATTTCCCGCGCTTCAAGCCAAGTGACATTAGGCTGCCCAGGACTTGGCGGTGTTCAATATTCACAAATTTCTTTGCATAATCAATTCCAAAAAGCTTGACCTGAAAATCATCTTCTTTAACTTCCAAATACTCTGGAAAAAGAAATGCCCGTTTTCTCTCGGTACCTGGTGCACCGCCAAACAGCTCCCACTTAACATCGGGATGCTTGCCGATGACAGTAGACAAGATTTGCTGCTCCCTCGGATCCAAAAAATCCGTCAGTTTCGGAGCATAATTTCGTTCAACATACTCTTTCCAGTTAATGACCTGATCGATAAATTCCCGTTCCTCAGGACGGAAATGCTGGTAAATACTCATTTACGTTCTCCTTTTACACTTAAACATTTAGAAAAATAAGCAGGGCCTGATTTAGACCCTGCTTAGTTAGAACCATAATGCTAGTTGCCTTAATCCATCTACAGCAAAACGCAACACCAGGAAAGCAACGATTGGCGAAATATCAATCATGCCGATTGAAGGGACGATCCTTCTGAAAGGCTCCAGGAATGGTTCGCAAATACGTGCTAAAAATTGTCCTATTGCTGTTTCTCTGGCATTAGGGAACCATGACATGAAAATATAAATAATCAGGGCCCACTGATAAATACTGACTAGCTGAGCTATTATGCCTATTACTAAATCCATTTACTCTACCACCTCGACTCTTGGTAATCCCGCTCCTGCATCAGCTCAGAAATATTTCCTGTTACTTCAACATTATCCGGGGTACATAAGAAGATATTCATGCCGATCCGCTGGATATCCCCGCTGATCGCATATACAGTTCCGCTGAGGAAATCTACGATACGCCTTGCCTGATCCTGTTCGATGCGCTGCAGGTTCACGACGACTGCGCGGCGATTTTTTAAATGATCAGCAATATCCTGTGCTTCCGCATACATTCTAGGTTCCATCAGGATTACTTTCGAAGACTTTTGCACACTCTGCAGGCTTACTACATTCTGTTTTTGCTGAACAGGCTGTTTATTGGGCTTAAATGGCTCAGCTTCTTCCTCGAGCATTTCCTCATCATTATAGTCATATTCATCTTCCAGGAAAAAAAATGTCTTAATTTTTGATTTTAAGCTCATATTAATGCACCTCCGATTCATTGCCTACCAAGGCAGTGCCAATTCGCACCATTGTTGATCCTTCTTCAACAGCTATTTGAAAGTCATTTGACATTCCCATTGACAGTTCATTACATGGTGCAAATTCAAGTTTCAGCGATTGTATATCTGCTTGCAGCCTTTTCATTGTCCTGAAGCAATTCCTGATCAATTGCTCATCCTCTGTAAAAGGGGCCATCGTCATCAATCCGCTGATTTCAATATTGGAAAACTGCTTCAGTTCCTGTACAAAACCAATGACATCATCCGGTCTTAAACCATGCTTGCTCTCTTCGCCGGATGCATTGACCTGGATCAGACATCTCACTTTTGAATTTGATCGCTTATTGATTTCCTTTGCAAGTGACAGCCTGTCCAATGAATGGATATATGTAACATGCTCAATGATGTTTTTCACTTTTCTCGTTTGCAGCGACCCGATAAAATGCCAGACTGGCTCGTCCCCTAATTCGCCAATTTTATGAAGCAGTCCTTCATCCCGATTTTCGCCAAAATGGGTGACCCCAGCATCCATGGCTTCCTGTGCCCGTTCTGGTGAAACATATTTAGTCACCGCGATGATTTTGACCTCTTCTGGATTGCGCCCGGCTTTTTCACAGGCATCTGCTATTTGATTCTGGATAACCTCCAGATTTTCTCTGACTTTCATTATGGATGGCTATCCTCCTTCCAGCCGATATAAGCCATCATTCGGCCTGCATTACCCTTATCCCGTCTATGGGAATAGAAATGCTCACTATGACAGCTAGTGCAATAATCGGTCACATGTACATTCCCGTCTTCTACTCCTGTCTTTAACAGGATCTGACGGTTCAATTCCTTTAGATCGAGAGAATATTGACCTTCACTAACTTGATTATATGGTACTTTGTCGACACCATCTAGTATATTTTTCACTAAATTGATGACTCTCTCATCAACAATATAACATTTTTTGCATATTGATGGGCCAATAATGGCAGAAATTTTTTCTATTTTTGCGCCATTTTGCTGAAATTTGCTGATCATCTCCGCCGCAATACCGTGAACAGTGCCTTTCCATCCAGCGTGAGCGACCCCGATCAGCCTTGTCTCCGGTTCGATAAAATAAAGCGGTACACAGTCTGCATAACAAAGCGTAAGCAGTATTCCTTGCTCATCTGTCAAAAAGCCATCCGTTCTTGAAAAAGAAGTATCATAGGCTGTTGAGCCTCTTCCTTGATCTGATTTTCCGATTTTGGCGATGATGATATCATGAGTTTGTTCCGCTCCAACCCAGCTGGAAAGTGGAAATTCGATCTTATCGGACAGCAGGAGACGATTTTCGCAAACGGCATTCTGATCGTCTCCTACATGGAAGCCGAAGTTCAAACCCGAAAAAGCATCCTGCTGGCTCACACCACCGTTCTTCGTCGTGAAACCAGCCTCAAGTCCAGGATAGCGTTCCATCCACTCTTTAATTTTAAAATATTCCTGGCTTTCTAAGATGAATGGCTCCATATTTTTACCCCACACGTTTTTGTCTAGTTTATCACATACAAACCGCAATACAACAGTATTACGATGTTACTCATCACCGTCATTTTTCTGTGGCAGATAGCCCCCGCTGTCTTTATACCGGACTAAAATGACATCTTCACCTATTTTCAGTATATTTGTCCAGGGAATTACAACCTCATCTTCCTTTCCGAAGAATCCCAGCACCTTACCTGAACTCCCAATCACAACAGCTTCGATTTTACCCGTATTTAAATTAATTTCAAAATCCTCTATATTACCAAGCCTTTTTCCATCCGAGACATTCACAACATCCTTAACTTGAAATTCTGTCACCTTAACCATATAGATCCCTCCGGATTTCGCTTTGGCATTAATTAGCCCTTATATAAAATATATGAAGGGGAAACAGATGTATGAATTACTTCCGTGGATCTTGAATATTAAGGATAGGTCCTCTTTGAAAATGACCTGAACGAACCGACATAGGATAAAGAACAAAAAGCGCAAGCGCCTCGTTCAGCCCCGACAAGCGCTGGAGGTCCGCCCAATGAAGTCGTTCTTTGACTTCAATGGGCGGATCGAAGCGACTCGAGGGGCTAGGCGCTGAAGCTGGATTAAGAAAACTACATGCAGTTATCCACACCTAAATAATTTTATAATTTCCTTAACTATAAAAAAAGCTGCCAAATGGCAGCTTAGCTTTGGATATTTTTATTCATTTGTTTGATGGCTGCTTTTTCAAGTCGGGACACCTGGGCTTGCGAGATGCCGATTTCATCGGCAACCTCCATTTGTGTCTTACCCTGGAAGAATCTCTTCCTTAGGATCAACTTTTCACGCTCATTCAGGCGTCTCATACCTTCCTTCAAGGCTATTTCTTCTATCCAGTTTGTATCCTTATTCCGTTCATCACTTAGCTGGTCCATCACATAGATTGGATCTCCGCCATCATTATAGATCGGTTCAAATAACGATACTGGATCCTGAATCGCATCTAGAGCGAAGACAATTTCCTCGTGAGGTACCTCTAGAACCTTGGCGATTTCTTCCGCAGTCGGTTCCCTTGATGCCTCACTCATCAGCCTTTCACGTACCTGAAGCGCTTTATAGGCTATATCCCTTAATGAGCGTGAGACTCTGATTGGATTATTATCTCTTAAATACCGTCTGATTTCTCCGATGATCATCGGGACGGCATAGGTGGAAAACTTAACATTTTGTCCGAGATCAAAATTATCAATGGACTTCATAAGGCCTATACATCCGACCTGAAATAGGTCATCGACAAACTCGCCCCGGTTGTTAAAACGCTGGATTACACTTAAAACAAGCCTCAGGTTCCCATTCACAAGTTTCTCTCTTGCTGTGATGTCACCGCTTTGCATTTCTCTAAAAAGTTTTCTCATTTCCTCGTTTTTAAGAACGGGAAGCTTTGATGTATCAACACCGCAAATTTCAACTTTGTTTCGTGTCAATCTTTTCCCTCCTCACAGGAGCTGCTGTCAAAAATCAGTATCTCCGCAAGAAGGAAAAATATGCACTATTTACCTAAAGCCTGGACTGGATTCAGGAAGAATCAGCCAGGAAAACCGCCAAGTTATCACTTTTAACCGAGAGAAAAATTTTTTATAGAAAATTTTTCTGCTATACCATTTTATTGAATTCTTTACGCAAACGTTTGATGATTCTTTTTTCCAGACGTGAAATATAAGATTGTGAAATCCCTAGCATATCCGCTACATCCTTTTGTGTCTTTTCCTCGCCGCTGCCAAGACCAAAACGCAATTCCATGATTTGCTTTTCACGATCAGAAAGCTGCTGCAGCGCTTTAACCAGCAATTTTTTATCCACATTGGACTCGAGATCTTTTGTAATTATATCGTCATCGGTTCCAAGAACATCAGATAAAAGCAGTTCATTTCCATCCCAATCAATATTCAAAGGCTCGTCAAAGGAAACTTCCGAGCGCAGTTTATTATTCCTTCGCAAATACATCAAAATTTCATTTTCAATACATCTGGAGGCATAGGTTGCCAGCTTGATTTTCTTCTCAGGATTGAACGTATTGACTGCCTTAATCAAACCGATTGTTCCGATACTGATTAAGTCTTCAATGTTGATGCCCGTGTTTTCGAATTTACGCGCGATATAGACAACGAGTCTCAAATTCCTTTCGATGAGAATTGACCTTGCCGCTTTATCCCCATTAGGAAGTTTGTTCAAAAGCACTTCTTCCTCTTCTTTCGTTAAAGGAGGTGGCAATGCTTCGCTACCGCCGATATAATATATTTCATCTGTTTTCAAGCCCAGTTTCATTAATAATTTATACCAGTAATAGGATATCCGAAGCCGCAAATTTTTCATTGATTGTCCTCCTTCTAAATTATGTATTTCTGAGTATAGTAATATTAGCTTACCTTCACCGTTGGCTCTTGTTTTGCCATCCCTGCCATCATTTTTGGATGGATAATACATTGAAAACTGCCATCAGCCGAAAGTTCCTGCACAGTAAAAGATATTAACCCCTTTTCTGCAATATAAGTTCCTTCGTCTGTAGTGATCTTGATCTTGTCAGGATTAAAGGCAATGATTAACTGATGCTCTTGTCCGACTACCTTGCATGGAATGATTCTCATTCGATTTTCCAGCTGCTGGGAAAAAACCTCTTCACCTGACAAAACACAATCGGGATTTTCAGCAATTTTTTTGATTTCACTTGGCATACTCTCCAAACAGTCTGCTATGGATAATATCATAACTGGCATTTTTGAGATTGGATCATAAAGCTGGTTGCCGCTATCTATCAATCCTTTAAGGCTAAAATCCATCTCCATGAACTGCACTTCAACTTTTGCCAGTGATTCATATTGAATCTTTGTCATTTCGAATTGTTCAATATTTCTCCTCGAAAAATGCCAGGCGAGCGGAAACCCCAGCAATACAAACAGCCAACTGATTGGATCGCCAAACCCTTTAATATGGTTCATCGCCACATTCGATGCCAGGTTCATATCGAACTGGATAAAGTAATGCACCCCAGTCAAGGTGCCTCCAAGCAGAAAGGTCGTTACATAAAAAGTCATGAGTGCTTTTATGAAAAAACGTAATCTTTTATAGCCAAAAGCTGCCAGGACCATCAATATCGAAAAGAACAGTTTTCCCGCTGGGTGCCCCGCTGCAGCATGAAACGGAGTAATTGATAATATAATGAGCAGTGAACCTATAGCCCCTCCCGCACATAGCCGCCAGAGCTTAACCTGTCTTTTCAGGATAATGGCAGTCAAGTAGAGTAGGAACGTATCAAATAATAAATTCAATGCCCAGATGACATCCAGATAGACCTTCACCTCTCATCCTCCTATGAAAAGCGCAAGCGCCTTGGTCAGCCCCGACAAGCGTTGGAGGACCGACCAGTGAAGTCGTTCTTTGACTTCATTGGGCGGACCGAAACGTCTCGAGGGGCTAGGCGCTGGAGCTAGACACTAATTTAAGTGTAAACTCTATAGGCTTTTACAGGTACAGAATTCGCATGCGCCTGTTCTACCGCTGTAGGTGCTATGCCAGAGTCAAACTCCGATTCTTCATCCCTATTGCCTGAAATGATCAAGCATGCCAACCTATTTAACGGTCCAATCTGGCAAACCGCCCAAACTACTTTGGGGATAAAAACCATCTGGCGCCAAGCAAAGCAAGATTAGCAACCACTGTTGAAGCACGTGATGACCGATTACATCTTGCTCTATCATTCTGTTACGGAAAAGTATATCGTCATTGGGCTATGAAGTGTGTCATAATCTGGCACCAAAACAACAGAGATTTTCACTTTTCCCTTCGGATTTTGTCAATTTTCAGATTATTAACTTTAGGAATACTGTTGCTTGAATTTTTAGTAGGCCATCTATTCCTAAAGGGTATTGTTTAGTAGATTTCTAAAAAACATAAAAAGGGCATAGCCATTTTGGCTATGCCCTGCTGAAGTATAAATTAGCGTCTTCTGTTACGATTGCGCAGGAATGTTGGGATATCAAGAGCATCATCGCCTTGTGGAGACTGATTGCTTCTTGGTGCTTCCTGCTGGATTTCTTCACGTTTAGGCTGTTCGCGCTTGATCGCACCCATACCTGGCTTTTGCTGTCCTCCAAAACCTGGTCTTGTCGGTTTAGGCTGGACGACTTCCTCATTGAAGCCTGTTGCAATCACCGTTACGATAATTTCATCTTTTAAGCTTTCATTGATGACAGAACCGAAGATCATATTTACATCCTGATCTGAAGCTGTGGCGACGATGTCAGCAGCTTCTTGTACCTCGTATAAGCTAAGGTTCGTTCCGCCAGTGATATTCATAAGAACACCTTGAGCACCATCAAGTGATGTTTCAAGCAACGGTGAGGAAATAGCCTTTTTAGCTGCTTCAGTAGCACGGTTTTCACCCGCAGCAACGCCAATTCCCATCAACGCCGAACCCTTATTGGACATGATTGTTTTGACATCGGCAAAGTCAAGGTTGATCAAACCAGGTGTAGCGATCAGGTCTGAAATACCCTGGACACCCTGACGAAGAACATTATCCGCTTCACGGAATGCTTCAAGCATAGGTGTACTTTTGTCGACAATCTCAAGCAAGCGGTCGTTTGGAATGACGATCAGTGTGTCTACCGCTTCCTTCATTGCACCAATTCCACCGCCAGCTTGTCCAGCACGCTTGCGGCCTTCAAAAGTGAATGGGCGTGTAACTACACCTACTGTCAACGCTCCAAGATCCTTGGCGATTTGAGCGATAACTGGGGCTGCACCAGTACCTGTTCCGCCGCCCATACCGGCTGTAACGAATACCATGTCAGCGCCTTTTAGCACTTCTTCAATCTGCTCTTTGCTTTCTTCGGCAGCCTTCTTCCCTACTTCAGGATTAGCTCCTGCTCCAAGTCCGCGCGTCAACTTTGCGCCGATTTGCATTCTGATTTCAGCTTTAGAAAGGTTAAGCGCCTGTGCGTCAGTGTTGACCGCGATGAATTCTACACCTTGTACGCCGTGTTCGATCATTCGGTTAACTGCATTATTTCCGCCGCCGCCAACACCGATAACTTTTATAGTAGCAAGTGAATCTAAATTTGTATCAAATTCCAACATGACAAATCCTCCTAATTCGCCGATTTCCTGTTAGCTCTGATTACTCAAAAAAGTAGCCAAGAAATTTCTTCATTCTTGAGGTGACTTTTTCTTCAGGCTGTTTCTCAGGCTTCGATTTTGGATGCGGCTGTTTTTGAACTCTCTTTTCTTTCGGTTCCATTTCACTAAAAGCAGCTTCCATTTTCTTTCCTTTTAATTTTGCGTTTTTATAAGCAAATTGGATTAAGCCGACTGCTGTCGTGTACTGGGGTTCTCTTACGCCAATATAATCTGGAATGGCGATTCTTACCCTGCTTTGGAAAATATCCTGGGCTAGCTCCAGAACACCCTGCATATTGGCTGTTCCACCTGTCAGGACAAAACCACCTGGCAAGTCCCTTATGTTCATGTGTTTCAACTCATCCTGGACAAGGGAGAAGATTTCTTCCATTCTTGCCTCAATGATATCGGCTACTTCCAGCTGATTGAACTGCTGCTGCTGGTCGCTGCCAATAATTGAAACCTCGAATAATTCCTCTTCGGATGCATGGTCGTAAAAGGCATGTCCATGCTTCAATTTTAATTGATCCGCTTCTTCAGTTGTCGTGCGCAAACCGATTGATAAGTCCTTGGTGATATGGTCTCCTCCAACCGGGATGACAGATGTCCCTCTTAAGTGTCCGTTCTCGAACACAGCGACCGTCGAAGAACCGCCGCCGATATCAATCATCGCCACACCCATATTCTTTTCATCTTTAGAAAGTGCGAATGCCCCCGCAGCAAGCGGCTGTAGGCCGATATCCACAATTTCAAGTCCAGCACGCTCAACACAACGAAGAGTATTATGTAAGATGGTCTTTGAGCCAGTAATGATCGTTCCTTCCATTTCCAGCCTTACACCGATCATGCCTCTTGGATCATTGATCTCATCAAGACCGTCCACGATAAATTGCTTTGGAATCACGTCTATTATCTCTCGCTCAGGCGGAATCGATACCACCTGTGCAGCATCAATGACTCTCGCTACGTCCTCATTCGTGATCTCGCGATTGTCGCTGGAAACTGCAACCACGCCATGGCATGGCAACAGGGAAACATGATTGCCGGTGACACCTACAATCACCTGATTAATCTTTAAACCTATCATTCTTTCAGCTTGTTCGATTGCCCTTTTAATAGAATGAACGGTTTCATCTATATCAACAATGGAGCCCTTCCTTAACCCTTCGGACTTTACATTGCCAACACCAATTATATTTAAAGTGTCGTTGACCATTTCCCCAATGATTACCTTCACACTGGATGTACCGATGTCAAGACTGACATATATATCATTGCTGTTCATTCTGTGGCACCTCCTTCAACAATTCCTAGTGTTTGAACAACAATTTCTTGCACCTATCTAATTGCGTTTCATTTTTTAATTACATTACTTTATTCGTCACAATTAAATATTTCCCTTTTAAAATATCATTTTTTTTTCTACTTTTCAGTTGTCGTTGACCATTTTGTCAATATTATTCTCCTGATGACGGCTATATTCTGGAACAGCCTTACCCCGAAGGCAAAAACTGCTGCTAAATACAAGTCTACACCAAGATGGACACCTAGAAAAGCTAAACTTGCTGCTAATACTATATTAAAAAAGAATCCTGATACAAAAACTTTTTCATCATAAATATTTTGCAGCTGGGCGCGGATCCCTCCGAACAAAGTATCGAGGGCTGCAAGGATCGCGATTGATAAATAGTTGGAGTATTCTTCAGGAATTGTGATATCGGTCAATAGCCCAATGATTACACCGATGACCAACCCCATGATTGGAAGCCACATTATCCGTTGCCTCCCCCTTTGTCTGTTTTAACGGGTTCCATGTACCTGATCCTGATTGTATCTTGATATGGAGGTACAACCAATGCGCTCTCAGGCCTGTTTACGATCACTTCCAGATTATCGATAAAAAAATCCTCTGCTACCGTGGAAACCTTCATACGATTGTATAACTTTTCGGCTGAATCTCCATTTTCCGTAATTACCCGAACTTCAATAGGAAAACGGTTTAAAGAGTGGCCGTTGATTTTTGTCACCCTGTTTATATCCCGGATGACGGTAGTATTAATGACCCTCTCTCCATCAACAGAAACATGCTTCGCGCCATACATGTTCAATTCATTCAAAAGCCTTTTAAGCATATCTGGAGAAACCGAAGGCGGATTGTCACCCTCGACAATCAGGTTGAATGCAGGTTTAATCGTTAAAGTGATCCCCGGTCCGGTGATCTCGGTCAGTCCAGCCTCATCCTTCAATTCTGCAAGGGTTTCCCTCAGTACCTCTTCCTTGCTTTGCTGCCGCTCAGTTTCATACTTAGCTATTTTTTCTTCATTAGACCTGATTTCAAGAAGCAGCTTGGACTGTAATTCCTTCTCCTTCATTAAATCCTCACGAAGCTGCCAAGTGTCACGTGTATCCCTGACTTCTGGTTCCCTGACGGTTTGAAACTGAATGGCGACCATTAATCCAATAATTGCAGCTATAATACTGAAGCTGAGATTCTTTGGTCGGCCCAATGCATTCACCTTGCTTTCTATTAGGCCATTCCTGGTGGTTTTCATTCAATCCCATTCTAAACAGCCTGTTAACCTATTTTCTTATACGGCATTCTTTTTTGGAAAGAAAGTGATGGTTGTCATCATTTTCCCAAAATCGGATCCATTTTAAGATCTTCCTTTTCTTCTAGCGAAAAAACAATCTGGTCATTCACAAGCTGATCTTTTACCCCACCGGTAATATTGAGAGCGGAGGAAAGAACATCGGGGTCACCAATAGCAGTGATTTCAAATGGGGCAGGATGCTGGTAGCCATCAACAGTGATGACAGGGCCTGTACACAATATATATGAATTGTGGGAAATTCGCTGCCCGTTCACAGCGATAGCTGCTGCTCCTGAAATGTACAATTCATTGATCACCTTGAAAACATGATGCTCGTGGACGAGATAATTATTGATATTCTCTTCATCAGGATCGTATTCTCCATCAGCCAGAGTAACTTTTACTCCCTTGCCACTGACCTCTACCTTGCCAAGAAACATACGGTATTTCTCAGCGTCCTCAGCCATGTTAAAGAAAACCTGCGCTTCTTTGGAAAGGCTGGTCTCAATTTCCCTTACCTTTTCCTGCTTTTCATTCAGCTCTTTCTGAAGCTCACGGTTTTTTTCTTCCTGTTCTATCAAGTCGTTTCTCAGACTTAAATGCTTCTCCCATTGCCTGTCCGTCAATCCCTGGCCTTTTTCCCCCTCGTCCTGTGTGACACGGAATGAAAAAGCGACCATGAAGCCAAGTACCAGGAAAACGATTGAAAGAATTACACGATTACTGTTCACTTTCTTTTTCAATTTCAACTTCCTCAGCTTCCTCTGCTTCATATGCTTTAAAATAAGAGCCAACCTCGAGATCGATGACACCCTTTTTAGAAGGATCAAGCTGGCTGACAATTGAAGGATAGTGTGCCATTTTTTCAGAAAAAGTCCTGAGAGTAGCATTTACCTCGAAACCATCATTCATATACAGCTTAACAAGATATTTATCCGTTTTAACAGGCTGTGAGTGTATTTCTGAGATAGAATTGATGACCACTTCTGGCAGTTCCTCCAGTGAAGCAATCATTTCATCCAGGACCTTCCCTTCCTTAAAGCCTATTAAGATTGGCGCGTTGACAGGAATCTCATCAATCTGCTTTTCTCCAAGAATATTTCCATTTTCAAGGACCGGGTAAAAATTCTTCCCCTTTGAAATGTATGCAAGCCTGCTATATTCTGCCAGCTCAATGGCAACCTTATTTGGAAACTTTACGTTCACAGTAGCTTGTTTGATTTCCTGAATTTTCTCCAGCTTTTCTTCAACTTCGCCTTTGCTGATTTTCCATACATTTGACTCGAAACTTAGTCCGCTTTTTTCCACGATGTGCTCGTCGGAATAAGACTCATTTCCTGAAACAGTAATCTCTTTCACCTTGCTTAGCGGTGACTGAAAATAGATCACACCGGCTATTAATATAAAAAACATAGCCAGAAGCATGATAAGCCTGCGATTAGCTTTCTTGCGTCTTTGATGTTTTAATTTTGGAATCCGATCTTCAATTGAGACGATTTTCCTCTTGTCCATTTTCAATCCCCTCTTTATCGGCTGAACCCTTTTCCAATAAGAATAACATCTTTTTTTCTCGATCCTGCAGGTTAAAGCCATTGTTATAATAAATTTAGAATCAGAAGCTTTCCCTGGAATTAATAACAATAAGTATGTACAACAGCACATAATAAGAAAATAACCAACGGCATGAACCTTTCATGCCGTTTCTTATCCAGACAGCATCCTAATCTAATGAATTATTATATCACAGAATTTGACAGCTTGAACCACTTTCCTGCTATTTCCGACCTATAATTTCTACCTCTGTCTCCATTTTCACACCATGTAAATCAAGGACTGTGTCCTTAACATGCTGAATCAGACCAAGTACATCCTCAGCCTTTGCATTTCCCTTGTTCACAATGAAATTCGCGTGAAGCTCCGAAATTTGTGCCCCGCCGATTTGATGGCCTTTCAAACCTGATTTTTCGATTAAATTACCAGCATAATTGGGCAGAGGATTCCTAAAGACACTGCCGCAGCTTGGAAAGTTATATGGCTGGGTTTCTTTGCGATAATCCTTGTTTTTTTGCAGCTCCGCCACAATTTCATCCTTATCGCCTTCTTGAAGTTGGAAAATGGCTCCCACGACAACACCTGGCCGCTCTTTCTGAAGGACAGATGTCCGATATGAGAATTTCATCTCTTCATTTGAGAGCCACTCTAGAGTGCCATCTTCAAAAAGTACATAGGCTTTCTCCAGGATTTGTGAGATATCTGATCCATGAGCCCCTGCGTTCATATAAACCGCGCCGCCAATTGACCCGGGAATTCCACCTGCGAATTCAAGTCCCGAAAGTCCTTTTCGGCTAATGGTGATTGCAAAGTTGACCAGTGATAGACCTCCACCAGCTGTCACTCTAGTGCCATCGATCTCCAAATCATCAAGCCCGGAACCGAGTTTAATTACAGCACCTTCAATGCCTTTATCTGAAACGAGGAGATTCGAACCCCTGCCGATCACGGTCCATTCCACACCAGAATCCTTAATGACTTCAACCGCTTTTCTTAAATTTTCTATTGATGAAGGCTCAATAAGTATGTCAGCAGGTCCGCCAATTTTCATTGATGTATGGTTTGCCAGCGGTTCATTTTCCTTTACCGAACCGATGTTCAATTCCCTAAGTTTGTTAGCTAGATCCTTCATAATTACCTTCCTTTCACGATACAGCTATTTTGACCATTTTATGCAGCTGCATGCCTATAGGCTACTTTTCCGCCATTTCTTCCATGAGACGGTGCAGTCTCTGGGCTGCGTCAGGTATGCCTAGTTTTTTCGCCGCCTTTTTCATATCGGCCAGCTTTTCTTCATTGCCCAGTATGTGGTCTATGCTTTCGACCAACTTGGGCCCTGTAAGATCTTTTTCAAGCAGAAGCCGTGCTGCTCCGTTCTCGCTTAATGCCCGTGCGTTTTTTTCTTGATGATTGTCGGTTACATATGGGCTAGGAATAAGTATGCTGGGAATCCCCAATGAAGTAAGTTCAGCCAGGGTTGTCGCTCCGGCCCTTGCTACAGTTAAATCAACGCCGGATAGAACCTCGGGCATATTGTGAATAAATGGTTTGATGATGACATTTTCGGGATTACCGACAAGTTCAACTTCCTTCCGTACATCTTCAAAATGGACATCGCCCGTAACATATAGCACTTGATATGATTTGCCGCTTAATTCAGTGAGACTTTTTACGACTGCTTCATTTATTGGCCTGGCACCCCTGCTACCGCCAAAGATAAGCACAGTAGGAATTTTAAGCTTTAATCCGGCAGACAATCTGCCTTTGATTCCATCTTGGCCCAGTACCTCTGATGCTCTAGGGTTTCCAGTCAGCACAACTTTTTGCTCAGGGAAGAATTCCCTAGCTTCTTCAAAGCAAATTGCGATTTTATCAACATAACGGCTCAGGAATTTATTCGTCAAACCTGGAACGCTGTTTTGTTCATGGACAATAGTCGGTATGCCCATTTTGGCAGCCGCATAGACTACAGGACCGCAAACATAGCCCCCAGTGCCAATGACAACATCTGGCTTGAATTCTTTGAGCATTTTTTTACTGTCCCTGACACCTTTTAGGAAACGCAGAATTGTTATTACGTTTTCAAATGAAATCTTTCGTTTGAACCCTGTGATATGTATGGATTTAAACGGGATGTTCTCCCTGGGCACAAGCTTGCTTTCGAGCCCTTTTTCCGTGCCTATGTAGAGAAACTCGACATTTTCATCCTTTTTTTGAATTTCCCTTATTAGTGCGAGCGCAGGGTAAATATGTCCTCCTGTACCGCCGCCGCTAACTGCAATCTTCATATTCCACACCTCAACAACTTATCTCTTTTTTTAATCGCGCGTCCATCACGCATACATTTACATCCGGATTTCGTGATGTGAATAAAAATTGTGAAAAGGAGCCTGTAAAAAAGGCACTCCCCGGTTTTACCCTATTCTACTATATTCTAAACTAAAGAACAGTTTTTAGAGATATTGTTATTTAAATGTAATATAGCATGAACACAGCCATATTCCTAACATATTCATAGGTCATGTCCGAATTTCCGGCTCCTTTTTAAATCTTAACTCACAGAAGGAAAAGTAATCAAAAACAAAAGACCCTGATGGCAGGGTCTTTTGTTTTTTTACAGTTTAATATCTCGAGTGGCGACTGATATTCAGCAGTACACCGACGGCCATCAGCATCAGTGTCAGTGATGAGCCACCATAGCTCAGGAATGGGAGCGTTATACCAGTAACAGGCATAAGGCCGGTGACAACACCGATATTGATCATGACCTGAATGGCAATCATCGCAATGATTCCTGTGGCCAGGAAAGTTCCGAATAAATCGGGAGCCCCAAGCGCAATCCTTACTCCCCTCCAGAGCAGCAAGGAGAATAAAAGAAGAATCAATGAGCCGCCAATGAACCCAAGCTCCTCAGCGAGAATGGCGAAAATAAAATCTGTTTGGGGTTCAGGCAGATAAAAGAATTTTTGCCTGCTTTGTCCCAGGCCAAGCCCGAACAATCCTCCAGGACCGATTGCGTATAGCGATTGGATCATTTGAAACCCGCTTCCGAGAGGATCCTGCCATGGGTCTAGAAACGATGTAATCCGTTTCATCCTGTATGGCGCAGATATAATCAGTCCGACAAAACCTGCGACCCCCAGCAGACCGAGTCCGACAAAATGGCTTATCCTGGCACCAGCAATAAAGATGATGACAACAGAAGTACCGACCATAACTGTTCCTGTACCTAAATCGGGCTGAAGCATAATGAGGCCAAATGCCAAAAACACAAGCCCTAAAGAAGGGAAAAGTCCCTTTTTAAATGAAGTGATTGCTTTCTGGTTCTCTGACAAAAATTTCGCGAGGAAGGCAATCATCGCAATCTTCATGAACTCTGATGGCTGAACAGAAAAGGCACCTACTCCGATCCAGCTCCTCGATCCATTCCGCACATTTCCGACTCCGGGAATCAAAACAAGGATTAGCAGAACAAAACAAATAATCAAAATGACCTTTGCCCATGTTCTCCATGTCCAATAGTCAATATTCATGATGAAAAACATCGCGATGATCCCGACGCCGGCAAACAGCATTTGCCGTTTCGCAAAGAAAAAGGAATCATTAAACTTATAGTCCGCCCAGACAGCACTTGCGCTATAGACCATGATCAAGCCCACTGCCAAAAGCGTAAAGGTAACAATCATTAGAAAAATGTCTGGAGTAGATTTTTTCGTTGGCAAAGCAATACACCTCGGCTGTATGATTTAGGGCTCATATGCCGCTTCACATCCAGCCTGCAAATGAGGCCAAGCAACCTGAGTCATGTTGTTCAAGACAAGCCCTTACTTAAGCTTATGCACGGCCTCGATAAACATGTCTCCCCTGACCTCAAAAGTTTTGTACTGATCCCAGCTTGCACATGCTGGAGACAGCAGGATGACATCACCGGGTTCTGAATGTTCAAATGCCACGGGAACGGCCTTTTCAACATTATCGGCCCGCAAAATCGTTTTTATTCCTGCATCACGGCCAGCCTGTCCAACTTTTTCAGCAGTTTCTCCAAAAGTAATCAATGTCTTTACATATTTCAACGAAGGAACAAGCTCATCAAAAGAATTGCCCCTGTCAAGACCGCCGGCCAGCAAGACGATTGGTACATCGAATGCTGCGAGGGCATTTTCAGTAGCCAATATATTCGTTGCTTTTGAGTCATTATAAAATTTACGATCATCAATAGTCCCTACATACTGGAGCCTGTGACGAACGCCTGCAAAGCTGGTAAGCACCTTAATGATGGCCTCTTTATCTGCACCTGAAAGCAGGGTCGCCGCTACGGCCGATAGTATATTCTCCAGATTATGCTCGCCCGGCAGGACGATATTCTTTGTTTCAATAATTTGCTCTCCGTTAAAGCAAACCCAGCCGTCCTTCACATAGGCACCATTTTCAAGCACCTTCCTTTTTGAAAAAGGAACGACTTGCGCTTTTGAATTGCGGGCAATTTCCATGCATTCCTCCTGGTCGGCATTGACAATCAGGAAGTCTTCTTCAGTCTGGTTTTGTGTAATCCTAGCCTTTGCATTAATATATTCATTTCTTGTACCGTGATAATCCAGGTGTGCGTCATACAGATTTGTAATGATGGATATCCGAGGCTTGAACTGGTCGATTCCCATCAATTGAAATGATGACAGTTCAATGACGATCGTATTTTCAGCTGTGGCTTCCTGAGCAACACCTGATGCTACCGTACCGATATTTCCTGCAATCAATGGATGCTTGTTTCCCGCCTCAAGCATTTCGAATATTAAAGTGGTAGTAGTTGTTTTTCCGTTAGTACCTGTAATACCAATCAGCGGTGCCTCGGAAATCTGGTATGCAAGCTCAACCTCGGTAATTACCGGAATTTCTTTTTCAATCGCCTTTTGAATCATAGGATTATAGTAGGGAATTCCGGGATTCTTAACGACGAGTTCAAAGCCTTCGTCCATCAATTCAATCGGATGGCTTCCACACACAACCTTGATTCCCTGTTCAAGCAATCCTTGCGCTTCGGGATTTTCAGAGAGAGGCTTACTATCGTTGACAGTTACAAAAGCGCCTAATTTATGTAGTAGAGCAGCCGCACTGACTCCACTCTTGGCAAGACCAAGTACTAGTATCTTTTTATGTTGATATGTTTTGATATCTTTCATCTAGATCCACACCTCAATATAAATTCCAAGGATAGCGAAAAGAAGACCTACAGTCCAGAACGTGACAACAACACGCCATTCTGACCAGCCAATCAATTCGTAGTGGTGGTGAAGGGGACTCATCCTAAATATTCTTTTCCCAGTAGTTTTAAATGAAATCACCTGAAGGATTACGGATAATGTTTCAATCACAAATATTCCGCCAATGATAATCAGGATAATCTCAAGCTTTGCAAGGATCGCTACAGTTGCAATAGCCCCACCAAGAGCGAGGGAACCTGTGTCACCCATGAACACTTTAGCAGGATGCGCATTGAAAACAAGGAATCCTAAAACAGCGCCAACCACCGCGACTGAAAAAATAGAAAGCTCATATTGAGATTGGCTCCAGGCAAGTACAGCGAATGCACCAAATGCAATAGCAGCTGTTCCGGAAACCAGCCCGTCAAGCCCGTCCGTCAAGTTAACAGCATTTGAGAACCCGACCATCCAGAAAATAATGAACAGTGCATAACCCCATCCGAGATCAAAAGAGATGTCTGTTAACGGGATGCTGATGACTGTTGATAATTCACTTTGCTTGAATATGAAGTAAAAAATAACGGAAATAATAATCTGGCCAAGCAGTTTTTGTTTCGAAGTCAAGCCCAGGTTTCGCTTCATGACAACCTTGATGAAATCATCCATAAAGCCAAGCAGGCCAAATCCAAGAGTAACAAATAACAATAGATACGTTTCTACTGAAGGCTGGGAGAACTTTCCCGTCATGACGAGGGTCGTGATGGTGATGGAGATTAAGATCATGACGCCGCCCATAGTCGGTGTACCTGTTTTTTTCTGATGCGATTTCGGCCCTTCTTCTCTGATGCTCTGGCCAAATTTAAGCCTTCTCAAAAAAGGAATAAACACTGGAGAAAGCAGAACAGTGATAAGAAAACCCATCAATATTGTGAAAAAGATAACTTGCTCCAGCATTCTATTCCTCACCTGCCTTATTACGATTGCTGCCAAAATCATTGATGTTTTCGGCCATCACAGCTATATCATATGTTTCATCAGCTTCATTAAGAAGTGCTTTGTTCAGGAAAATGAATTTAGTTCTTTCGTTGAGGTCTTCTTGTTGTGTTAAGTAATCATAGTATGAGTTCATAATTTTCTCTAAGCCTTTCAAATTATCTTGTGTATAAAAAATTGGGAAGTGGTTTGGCGCATATGCAGGCACCTGCTCGCCTTCAGGCCAGACAGCTGCCACAGCGCCATTGGAAATTGCTTCCTGTAAAGTCCCGGAATCATTCGATACCGGCACAAATAGGCCTTTAGGCTGTTTAGCATCAGCCAGACTGCTTACAGTATGAAAGTGGATATTCTCATCCCTTATTCCAGCAGCTCTTGAAAATAGACTTGAAACATCCTGGTATGTCAGCATATTACCTCTCCTCTATCGCCTCGCGTGCCACAATCCGGTCATCAAAGTCGAATGTCCTGTCACCTATTTGCTGGTATGTTTCATGGCCCTTCCCAGCAATCAGGATCACATCCCCAGACTTCGCATTTTTTATGGCATGCTGGATAGCTTCCTTCCTGTCAATAATCGAAGTATAAACTTCGCCTTTTACTCCTTCTTCCATATCCTTGATGATTTCTGCCGGATCCTCGCTGCGCGGGTTATCAGATGTGAAGATGGCATCTGTAGAATATTCACAAGCGATTTTCGCCATAAGCGGACGCTTGGTTCGATCCCGGTCGCCTCCGCAGCCAACTACACAGTAAACCTTCTTCTGTGCAAATTGCTGTATTGTTTTCAAGACGTTTTCAAGACTGTCCGGGGTATGTGCATAGTCAACGATCACAGAAAAATCCTGTCCTGCATCGACTACTTCAAACCTTCCCGAAACTCCTTTAACACCTTCAACAGATGCGATAATAACCTCTAAAGGTACTCCAGAAACGAGAGCAGCTCCGATGCTCGCAAGTACATTATAAATGCTGAACTTTCCAATTAACTGGATGTTTACCTTTTTCACGCCAAACGGGCTGACCAAATCAAATGATGTTCCGCTGGCTGTCATCGCAATGTTGATTGCCTGCAGGTCAGCATGGTTGTCGATCCCATATGTTAATATATGGGCAGTTGTCAGCATGGCAAATTCATCACTTGCCGGATCGTCTGAATTCAAGACTGCAAATTTCGGTTTCTCATGGTTAAAGGCATTTCCAAGCTGGGAAAAAAGAAGTCCCTTCGCCTTCCTGTATTCTTCCATTGTCTTATGGTAGTCCAGATGGTCTTGCGTCAGGTTTGTGAAAACAGCAACATTGTAATCCGTCCCATGGACCCGGCCATAAACAAGCGCATGCGAAGATACCTCCATTACCGCTGTATCAACTTGTTCGTCGACCATTTTCTTGAACGTCTTTTGAAGAGTCAGGCTCTCCGGTGTTGTATTCTTCACTTCAAAAATTTGCTCGCCAATCTTTGTGTACATCGTTCCAATCAAGCCGGTTTTCTGATCAGCATCCTTGAAAATCTGTTCAATAATATGGCTGGTCGTAGTCTTTCCGTTCGTACCAGTGATCCCAACCAGATGAAGCTTATGGCTAGGCTGGCCGAAAAACGCATCAGCAAGCACAGCCATTGCACGCACCGTATCCTTCACAACAATTACCGGGACATTCACAGGCAGTTCTCGTTCGGCCAGAACGGCTGCAGCTCCATTCTTCACGGCTGATCCAGCAAAATCATGACCATCAACTGTATAACCTTTTATGCATATGAATAAACTTCCAGGAGTCACTCTGCGGTTATCATTTTCAATTGAAGTAATTTCGGGATTTTCTCCCTTGTAATCCACGAACGGGTGCAAGTATCCAATCAATTCGTGTAATTTCATAAATATCAAATCCTCTCAAACAACATGGCGACTCTTATTTTACATGATTAGGCTGAAATTAGCCATTGTTGAGACGAAAAGAGCAAGCCCTTTTTACACGAGTCAGACTGGGTCTGCTCCTCAACAAGCGAAATAACCAAGTATCCTGAAGCAGGCGGCGGATGATTATCCTGCCGCCGCCTGCTCACCATTAGCTTTCGTTTTATTTCCTGTTAATCGTTCATATAAACCCTAATGGTTGATCCTTCCTTAATTTTCACCCCTGGTGAAGGAAGCTGTTTGACAACTTTCTCCCCATCGCCTGCTATATCAAGCTTGAAATTGATAAGTTGTTGCCTGAGCTCCTGTTTGGATAAGCCAACCAGGTCAGGCACCTCCACCATAGGTGTATCCAACCAGGTCAATTCTTTTTCAATCTGGTCCTTCCTAGGAGGAACCTCCATAGCCCGCAGGCTGTCCTCCATCATATCTCCAACAATAGGTGCTGCCACTACCCCGCCAAACTGGACTGTTCCCTTAGGATTGTCAACCGCTACATAGATGACAATTTGCGGATCATCAGCAGGAGCAAAACCTATGAAGGAAACGATATGGTTATTTTCAAGATAGCGTCCATCCTTTGCCTTTTGGGCAGTACCTGTTTTGCCGCCAACCCTGTAAGAGTCAACATAAGCATTTTTCCCTGAACCTTTAGCTACGACACTTTCAAGCGCATGCCTGATTTCCTTCGAGGTTTCTTCAGAGATAACCCTTCTTTTTGCCTGTGGAGATTTCTTCATGACGACTTCGCCTGTAACAGGGTCAATAAGCTCTTTTGCAATGTAAGGTGTATACAATATTCCACCATTTACTGCTGCTGAAACCGCAGCGACCTGCTGAATCGGTGTGACGGAAACACCCTGTCCAAAAGCTGTTGTTGCCTGCTCGATTGGACCAACTCTGTCCAGGTTGAACAGGATGCCTTTCCCTTCCCCTTGAAGGTCAATGCCTGTCTTCTCTCCGAAACCGAAATCCTTCACATATTTAAATAGTTTTTCTTTTCCGAGTCTGTCTCCTAGCTCAACGAAACCAGGGTTGCATGAATTCTCGACAACCTCAAGGAACGATTGGCTTCCGTGTCCGCCCTTTTTCCAGCAGCGTATTCTGGCCCCAGCCACTTCAACAGAACCGGAGTCATGAAAGTGATCTTTTTCAAGGTCGACCTTCCCTTCCTGAAGTGCTGCGGCAAGTGTGACAATTTTGAAAGTGGAACCTGGTTCATACGTGCTCCAAATCGGCAGGTTCCGGTTGTAAACTTCCGGGGCAACATTGCGGAAATTGGCTGGATCAAAGTCAGGCCTGCTCGACATTGCGAGGATCTCCCCGTTGTTCGGATTCATGGCAATCGCAATGATGCCATCCGGATTGTATTTGGCCTGGGCAATATCCAGCTCCCTCTCGACGATAGTCTGTACCCTGCTGTCGATCGTCAGCTTTAAATCAAGCCCGTCCACAGGAGGTTGGTAATCATCAGCCATATTGTTCATCCGCTGCTGTTTTGCATCCGCATAAAATTGAACCGAACCCTTTTCTCCTTTTAACTCCTTATCATAATAGAGCTCCAGCCCCATCAATCCCTGGTTGTCAATACCCGCGAAGCCAAGCACATGTGACAAATAGCTTCCATACGGATAATGGCGCTTTGAATCCTCGCCGATGTATATACCTTTGATATCGAGCGCCCTGATTTCCTTGGCTTTCTCGTGAGAAATCTTTCTGCCCTCTGGAATTCTCTCAATCATGGCTTTTTTCGTAATATGTTGATAGGCCTTCTCTTTAGACATGTTTAAAGCCTTCGCCAATATTTCTGCAGCAGCTTCGGGATCCTCTACCTGGCGCGGCACCACGTAAACAGTCGGTGCACTAATATTCGTTGCAAGCGCCACTCCATTCCTATCCGTTATTTCCCCTCGCTGCGGTTCAAATGGGACGTTCCTGCTCCATGAATCCTTCGCCTTTCCTGTCAAAAAGTCTCCAAGCATAAACTGCACATAACCAAGCCGGACATCTATGATGAAAAACACCAAAATCCCAACCACCAGAACGAGAGCCAACCTCTTTCTGACCGTCACATTTGATACACGCATATAGTGAACGAACCTCCCTCTATAGTTGTTCCAATAGTAAACTAAGATACTCTCAGACACTCGTTCAAATATATGCTTGTACGAATTACAATATAACAAGAAGTGGAGACAAGCTGAGGTTTATAAAGAGCAGGGATAAGGAAGTGTTACTGACTACTAGTAAGGAGGATTTCATTGCAGCGTTGGTAGAACCAGGTGATACTTCGGACAAATCATGAAGTTCTGGCTACTGATTTTGGCCGAACTTGGTACTGCTTCAGACAAAATGAGCTGATTCAGCTGAGGTTTTGTCTGAACACAGGGCTACTTCGGACAAAACTAGATGATCCAGCTACTGATTTTGGCCGAACTTGATGCCACTTCAGACAAAATGAGCTTACCCAGCTGATGTTTTGTCTGAACCTAGGGCTACTTCGGACAAAACTAGATGATCCAGCTACGATTTTGTCCGAACTTGATGCCGCTTCAGACAAAATGAGCTGATCCAGCTGAGGTTTTGTCTGAACCTAGGGCTACTTCGGACAAACCATGAAGATCAGGCTACGATTTTGGCCGAACTTGATACTGCTTCAGACAAAATGAGCTGATTGGACTGTGGCTTTGTCTGAACACAGGGCTACTTCGGACAAAACTAGATGATCTAGCTACGTTTTTGTCCGAACTTGGTACTACTTCAGACAAAATGAGCTGATCGGGCTGAGGTTTTGTCTGAACACAGGGCTACTTCGGACAAATCATGAAGATCAGGCTACGTTTTTGTCCGAACTTGATACTACTTCAGACAAAATGAGCTGATCAGGCTTTGGTTTTGTCTGAACACAGGGCTACTTCGAAAAAATAGAGACATAAGCTTAGAATTTTATCGGCTCCTAAGACAACTACCAATTACCGTCAGCAAACAAAAAAACAGAGAAAGGGCTTATCCGCCCACTTCCTCTGTTTCTTCATTTTCTTCTTCAGTTTTCAATGATTTCTCAAATTGCTGCAGCGGGGTTTCCAGCTCGACAATCAAATTTTCGCCTTCATTGATTGGTAATCCTGGCTTAAGACTTTGTTTCGTGACATAGCCGCTGCCGGCTTTGTTTAGCTTAATATCTGTAATTTGCGCCAGCTTCATTACGTCTCTGAGTGACCAGTCTGTCATGTCTGGGTAGGTCATGACTCCAGATGCCCTGATAAAGACCTTTTCTCCTTCGAGCGCCATAATATTAGCCTTTGGCAACTGCTCAACAACCTGGTTTCCGTCTCCTATTATCACTGTTTCAAACCCTTTGGATTCAAGCAGCTTCTTCGCTTCTGCTGCAATCAGCCCTGTTACATCTGGAACAGGACTGGAATCTGCTTTTTCCACAGTGGCAGGTTTGATATTCAAATACTGTAGACTGCTCTTCATCACAGATTTAAAAATCATAGACGTTGGTATAGAGCCTTTAAAATAATGGTCAATTTCCGGCTGCTGAACGGCGACATAGACGATCAGTTTAGGATCATCTTTTGGAGCCATTCCAAGGAATGAAAACAGATAATCGCTCGCTCCGTCTAAATAAGCCCCGTTTGCTGTTAAGTTCGCAGTACCAGTTTTACCAGCAACCTCGTATCCCTCGATGGCGTATGATTTACCAGTACCATGCTCACCAGTAACAACCGTCCCTAAAACATCTCGGACCTGCTTTGCTGTTTCAGCTGATATAGGCTGACCAACGGACTTCGGCTCTTCCTGCGTGATCACTTCACCAGTGTTCGGATTGACTATCTTATCAATCACACGCGGTTTCATCATCTTGCCATCATTTGCTACTGCTGTTGCAGCCTGTACCATCTGGATTGGTGTCACTGTTGTTCCCTGACCGTATGATGTCGTGATTTTCTCAATCGGCCATCTATAAACAATAGTTCCTGCTGCTTCGTTTGGAAGGTCAATGCCTGTAGGCTGGTCAAAGCCAAAATCAGTTAAATACTCCCTGAATTTTTCTGTGCCGATTTTTTCATTTACTAGCTTTGCCACTGCTACGTTTGAGGAGCGCTGGATTCCTTCAAGATAGGTAATTGAGCCCCAGCCACTGCCGTTATGGTCGCGAATCGGCTTGGAGTTTTCGGTTACTTTATAGGATCCAGATTTATACCACTCATTCGGATTCCATTTGTTCTCCTCAATTGCAGCTGCAAGCGTGAAAATTTTCATCGTCGAACCTGGCTCGATCGGTGTTTCAACAACTTCATTATGCCAGCTTTCATTTAAACCCTCCCTTGTCGTCGGGTGGAAGCTAGGCCGCTGTGCCATCGCAAGGATATCCCCTGTCTTCGGATCAGCGACAACTGCAATGATTTTCTTTGGCTTGTATTCCTTGTCTACACGATCAATTGCATCCTCCACGAACGTCTGGATTTTTTTATCAATCGTTAAAAAAACATTGCTGCCATCTTGGGCAGGAGTAACTTTTTTCTCACCATCAGGTAAAAGGAAGCCCCATAAATCACTTTCAAACGAAAGTGAACCATTTTTACCAGTCAATTCGTCATTAAGCGTTTTTTCAATCCCCAGCTGTCCAGAAGTAACCGTTTTATTGTCCTCTGTTTCTTCCTTTTCTACAAATCCGACTAAGTGGGATGAGAATACACCATTCGGATAGAATCTCTTAGAATCTCGTAAAAAAGTAATCCCTGGCAGCTTTTCCTCTTCGATTTCACGTTTGGTCTGATGAGATATGTCGCGGCCGGCTTTTCCAAATTCAACCTGCCATGCTTTTTCTTTGGTCAGACGTTTGTATATCTCCGATTCGCTCATATCTATATATTTTGCCAGTACTGCCGCGGTCTTCGCAGGGTCACTGACATGCTTTGGTTTCTTTTTATTCGTTGTCACAGATTCATTAAGGATAGCGACAAGCGTGTAGGCAGTTGTATCTTCAGCAACAACTTCGCCTTTTCGGTCAAAAATCGTTCCTCTTGTCGCCTCGATTACTTTTTCATTTGAATACTTCTGCTGTGCCCTTGCAGCCAGGGCTTGTCCATGTACCTCTCCAGTTACCTGGATGGAAATGAACCTGAAAATCAAGATAAAAAAGAGCAGGCTGAATATTACGAATAATACCGCTGCTCCTGCATTCATATTTGGCTGTTTCTTGATCATCAGTTTTCCACACCTTTAACATTGTCTTCATTCAATGTTAAACCGAGCTTTTCTGTTACCTGTTTGATTCTTTCATAGGTACTTAATTCGCTAATCTGGATTTCAAGGTCACTGTTAATCTTTTGCTGCTCCTGAATATTGCCTTCAATGATTTGAATTTCTTTGTTGACTTCGTAAATGGCTGCCTGTTTTGAAACCATGAATGTTGCGCCGAAGCAAACAATTACCCCGAAAACAAACATGAGGATTTTTTCGCCGGGCGTCAGTATCGGATTGCGCTTGACCGGTGCTTTTGCCGGTGCCTGAACAGTTTGCTGCTGTTGTTCTTGCTGCAATTTTCTAGCCAGATTGCTCATCATTTTCCCTCCTGAAAATTATATTTTAAATTTTATCTTTTTACTTTTTCAGCGATACGCAGTTTTGCAGATCTTGCCCTGTTATTGAACTCAAGCTCTTCCTCTGAAGGGAGAATCGGCTTTCGTGTGACCAGCTTCAACTTCGGCTGGTATTCCTCGGGAATGATTGGCAAACCTGGCGGCAGCGGCGGAGTTTCGCTCGCTTTTTTCAAGGTTACCTTACAAATCCTGTCCTCAAGTGAGTGGAAGGTGATAACACTGATCCTTCCGCCTAAAGCAAGCAGGTCAATCGCCTGTTCGAGTGATTTTTCAAAGACGCCAAGTTCATCATTAACAGCGATTCTCACAGCCTGGAAAACCCTCTTTGCCGGGTGACCACCTTTTCTCCTTGCAGGTGCAGGAATTGCATCCTTGATCAACTCTACAAGCTCACCAGTGGTTTCAATCGGTTTGATTTCCCTTGCTGCCTCGATCTTTCTGGCAATCTGCTTTGAAAATTTCTCTTCCCCATACCGGAAAAAGATCTTGACCAATTTCTCATATGGCCATTCATTAATGACATCGTAAGCGGACAATGGTGCGTCCTGG
The DNA here is from genome assembly GCF_018613155.1 of Bacillus sp. ISL-55. Classification (GTDB taxonomy): domain Bacteria; phylum Bacillota; class Bacilli; order Bacillales; family Cytobacillaceae; genus Mesobacillus. The sequence goes on from NZ_JAGGQU010000036.1 coordinate 46,642, forward strand.
TCCATCCGCATATCAAGCGGAGCATCATGATGGTAGCTGAAGCCACGTTCAGGCGTGTCCAGCTGTGGAGATGAAACCCCAAGGTCATATAGCACACCGTCAACCTCAGTTACACCATGATTTTCAAGCTCTTCCTTCAGATGAAGAAAGTTGCTTTTAATGATTGTCAGCCTGTCGCCATAAGCTGCAAGCTTTTCTTTTGCATTCGCAATTGCGATATCGTCCTGGTCAAACGCGTATAGCTTTCCTTCGTCTGAGAGCTTGGACAAAATCAATTCACTGTGGCCTGCGCCACCGAGAGTGCAATCCACATATGTACCGTCAGGCTTGATATCGAGCCCGTCTACTGTTTCTTCCAGTAAAACTGTTGTATGCTTGAACATTATGATCCACCTTTCCAATCGAGGAGCAGGTAATATTATATCAGAATAATGTTACCCTTAAATATCAAATCCAATCATATTTTCCGCAATTTCAGCAAAAGATTCCTCAGATTCTGCGAAATATTCTTCCCAGATGGCTTTGCTCCAAATTTCAATTCGATTGGAAACACCTAAAATCACACATTCTTTCTCAAGCTTGGCGTACTGCATCAGCGGGGAAGGAATATTGACTCTCCCCTGTTTGTCAATTTCACTCTCGGTAGCACCCGAAAAGAAAAAACGGGTAAATGCTCGTGCATCTTTTTTCGTCAGTGGAAGTCCTTTGAGCTTGTCTTCGATCACTGACCATTCAGAAACGGGATAGCCAAATAAACACTGGTCAAGCCCACGGGTAAGAATGAACATTTCTCCCAGGTTTTCACGGACCTTGGCAGGGATGATCAATCGGCCTTTGCTATCAACATTATGATGGTATTCACCCATGAACATGCCACTACCCCCACTTTCTAAATCCAATGTACCACATTCCCCCACTTTTCACCACCTTATTTTAAATATTCTCCCCCCGCCCTTGAAATCCTCCCGGAAATCATCATTTCCATCAATTTCTTTCATTTCAAAAAGATGCTTTTACCTAAATGCGCCGTTTCCTTTCCTTTCGGGAAAAGAAGAGCCGCTGCTTTTAGGTTAATTCATCTCCCTCTCTCTTTACAGGAAATGCAGAACCGTTGCTTTTACCGTAATTCATCTTTCCTTCTCTTTTCAGGCAATGCAGAACCATTGCTTTTATCGAAATTCATCTTCCTCCCTCTTTTCGGGCAATGCAGAGGTGTGACAATAATATCCCAAAGAAAAAAAGCTCCATCCTCCTAGGATGAAGCCTGAAGTTACAACTTTATAATTTTGTGGGTTCCATCGAATTCATAATGAAGCTTCAGTAATCCTGGTATTAAATCCAGTCCGTACTTATTCAAATAGTAGAATGGGTTCCAGACTCTTTCCTGCGGTGATCCGCCTGGTCTTAAAGCATTTTCCACTCTTGTGAATTTTCTCAGGATATGGTCATGTTTACGGCAAATTGCCTCTACAATTTTATCTTCCATGAATCCAACCTGCTTTATCAGGATAGATTCGTTTTTTTGCAGCATTGGCATCAGTACCGGGTCAATCCCGTTTGATTTTTCGCGGATGACTTTATATTGTTCTGTCAGATTCCTTTTTACATTCTCGAAAAGTTCTTCTACTTCTCGATCCTTTAATGAATCGATAAATTTCAATTCATGTCCACTTGTACCTGAAATTAAAACTTCTTTCAAATCCAGATTCAGTTCTTCAAGGTCAGACTCAATCGACCTTTCAAGCAGTGTGAGGTTAAGTCTTGGAACGAGCGGAGGCATCTTAAGCCCGAAATTTTCAAAAGCGAGTTTGAGCTCGGCCCAATAAGCAATTTCACCAGGACCGCCAATGAAGGCAAGCGTTGGGAAAAGCCACTCCTGCATTAAAGGACGTGTGACGACATTATTGCTTAGCTTCTCAGGATATTCGTTCGCAATCTCCACCAGCTCATCATATGTGAAGCTTACTTCTCCATTTTTACCTGAAAATCCGCCACTTTGTGGGTCAAATTGGAGCAAAATCCGCTCGTTTACTTTTTCATCGTAAAAGAAAAGGTTCGCAGCATTTTCGTTAATATCAATCATATTCGCAAATCCTGCCGAGATTGTCTGTTCTTGCTGGACGAGAACAGCAGTTGTAACTTCACGGTGATTTTTAATTTGATTGATGAAATATTCTTTTTCCAGCCTGCGCAGCTCTTTATTTCCGGAATCCACAATCAGCAAACCTGAGTCCTTGAAAAGTTCCATGATAATCATCGCAAAAAAATCAACGAAGGATTCCGCTTTCTCCAAAGATTCTAAAGCAAATGCCAACACTTCTTTCGTGTACTTTGTTTCACCGTATGTTTCCATGATTTCTTCAACCCAGGAATAGCATAGCTCCCGGTTGATACACACTTCTGAAATCATTTTTTTCTCTAGATTCCTTTCAGGATAAACCCACTTTTCCTGCTTATTGTCCTTCATGACGTACACATGGTTAACTTCCTGGTAATCATGGTCCTCTCCGGCAATCCAGAATACGGGTACGACTGGGACGCCCAGCTCCGCCTCTTTTTGTTCAGCAAGCTTGATAATCGAAATCACTTTATGAATTGTATATAGGGGGCCAGTCAGAATACCTGCCTGCTGTCCTCCGATGACTGCAACGCTATTTTCTTTTCTGAGCTTATCAATATTGTCAATGATTTTGTCAGACTTGGCATAACGAGACATAAAGAACTGTATATGGTCTGCAAGCTCATTCCTCATAAAGCTTCTGTTTTTCAATTCATCAAGGCGATGGATATAAGATTTTTCATCTGTAAAATTATAATGAAAGAAGCTCTGCAATTCAGGGCTTCCAGCCAGGTAATCTGTCGCAAACCGGTTCGCTGCCGGAAGAGAGAGATTCAACATCTCCATTAGCTTGTACTTCCTTTCTCGTAAGCAATTTTCACTGTTATGAGTATAGCATTGTTTGAATTGAAAAGAAAAAAACTTTGCTTTACGAAATTTCTAAAATCAAGATTCTTTTCAATCCAGCTTAGGATCAGCTAAAAAAAATGCTGGACCTCCTAATGGACGGTCCAACACTGGATTAAGCAAACAAAAATGTCAGGCGCTTAACCAAACCATACAACACAAGGACGATGTAGGCAGAAAAGAAAAGCAGGAAATTGAAGCGCCAAAAGCCTCTGAATACTTTCGGCAGTACGATTTCCTCTTTATATTTCCAATGAACCCAGACAAATATTGCCGCAAGTAATAGCAGGATAATCAAAATCAGCCACAGTAATGACTTTTCCCAAATAGTGATGATCAAAAAGTGGACAGACATCACCAGCAAAAAGGTGCTGAAATCAATGGCCATATTGACCGAACGCCGATGGTTGCCTGTGATTTGCTTACTGATGATGAACACAGCGAGGTAGCCAATCATTGGAACTGTGATCAATGCGGCAACAAGTGCGGAGAAGAATCCCGGCATCATGCTCCCTCCCTTTCGTGCTCCTTCCCCTTGATGCAATGATAATAATTATGTATTAATGGAGCTTTTATATTTTTGCTTCTAGATAATTCGAGCAAATACCCAAGTATGGCGTCAATTTCAGTTTGTCGGCCATTTTCAATATCTTTATACATGGATGAATGGTTATTTGCCGTTTTTTCGCAAACTGTCATTAGATTTTGGAAGTACTGTTCCCGATTTGGCAAATCAAGTACATATGCACACTCATCAAACATTTGCTTAAAAATTTCAAAGTAAAATGGATTGTGGACCAGTTCACCGTTTTTAACTTTAAGAATTGCTGTCAATGGATTGATAACCGAATTGACCACCAGCTTTTTGATTAGCATCTCCTTGAAATCCGGTTCAAAGATAAACGGGAAACCCGAAGAAGATATAGTAAATAATTCTCTAAGCAGGTCATCTTCTCCTTTAAATACCGCTGTTCTTGTCACGCCCAACCCATTATGCTGAACTGTAAAGCCGTTCTTTCTTACAGCTCCGTGTTCAACGGATCCAACATAAACTTCAGCTGTTTCCAATTCAGAAAGCAGCTTGATATGGCCATAGCCATTTTGAAGAAAAAGGATGCTCCCTTTGGCTTTATCTTTTATATCAGATATTAAACCATCCAGCTGGTATTGCTTTACCGCGACAACTGTTAAATCATCGTTCCCCTTCCATTCCTGGATAGGAACAGCAGTTACCTTCGCAGGAGTATGCTCTATTCCATTTTTAACAAGATGAAGACCATGTTCGTTAATAGAGTCTGCTTGTTCCCGTGTCCTTGTGTATATAGAAACATTACTGCCCATGCTCAGGTAATAAGAGAATAATAAACCTATTGATCCGCCGCCAATTATTCCTATTTTCATTTGAACCCCACATCCTGTCCTAAGGGACATTCATGTCTATCGGAAAAAATTATTACATTTGACACCGATATTACAACGACTTTAGTCATATTTTAGCAGAAACTATTGCTTATTAGGAAGAAGGGATTATGGTTATTTGAATTAATTTTGATAGAACAATATCTTTTCCCCCTAAAAGCAAAAATGGAGACCCAATAGGATCTCCATTTTGCTTTTGTCGAGGGAATTATAGATAACTACCTGGGTTGTTTAAGCCCAGCTCCAGCGCAGCCCCTCGAGTCACTTCCGCTTTTAGTTCTTAAACTGGATATACAGGATGTTTTCTTACACTGAATTCCATATCTTTTGTTTCGTATAGCTTGAACCGGTCGATCAGTGCATTCCTCAGGTCGTTGGCTGCAACAATGTCATCAACAATCAATTCGGAAGCAAGCTTATAGATGTCGATACTTTCTTTATACTCCTGGTGCTTCTCCTGGACAAAAGCGATTTTCTCTTTAGGGTCTTCAATTTGATTGATTTTGTTGGAATATACTGCGTTAACCGCAGCTTCCGGACCCATTACCGCGATCTGCGCAGTCGGCAGGGCGATGCAGCAATCAGGTTCGAATGCAGGTCCTGCCATTGCGTATAAACCAGCTCCGTATGCCTTACGGACAATTACAGAGATCTTCGGTACTGTCGCTGAGCTCATCGCAGCAATCAGCTTCGCTCCATGGCGGATGATCCCTGCTCTCTCAACCTTCGTACCAATCATGAAGCCCGGCACGTCAGCAAGGAACAACAATGGGATATGGAAGGCATCACAGAGTGTGATGAATTTAGCAGCCTTATCGGCAGAGTCGACGAACAATACTCCGCCCTTCACCTTCGGCTGGTTGGCAATGATTCCTACTGCCCTTCCATCTATACGTGCAAGCCCAGTGATAATCTCTGGAGCGAACAGTTTTTTGATTTCAAAGAAACTTCCTTCGTCGATCAGCGCATCAATACCTTCATACATATCAAATGGCGCATTCTGGTTCAATGGAACAATCTCTTCAAGACTTCTTCCAGACTTAGGAGCTACTCCTGCAACTACTTCTGTCTTCGCCTGGAAATTCGCAGGGAAATAGCTCAAATAGCGCTTCGCCGATTCAATGGCTTCTTCCTCGCTGTAAACGAGCATGTCGCCTACCCCACTGATGGAACAATGCATGCGGGCTCCGCCCATTTCTTCAAGCGTTACCTTTTCGCCAATTACCTTTTCTGCCATCCTTGGTGACCCAAGATACATCGAAGCATTCTGGTCAACCATGATCACGATATCGCAAAAAGCTGGGATATAGGCTCCGCCTGCTGCAGAAGGTCCGAAAAGAAGACAGATTTGCGGAATTACTCCAGACAATTTCACTTGATTGTAAAAGATCTTGCCTGCTCCCCTTCTGTTAGGGAACATATCAAGCTGATCCGTAATTCGCGCACCTGCTGAATCGACCAAATACAATAAAGGCACCTTTAGTTTTTCAGCTGTTTCCTGGATCCTGATAATCTTCTCAACCGTCCTTGCTCCCCAGGAACCCGCTTTTACTGTTGAATCATTCGCCATGACACAGACTGTCTGGCCGCCGATTTTTCCGATCGCTGTTACGACACCATCTGCCGGAAGGTCTCCAGCCTGGAAATTGGCGAATTTGCCATCTTCCTCATAGACTCCGTCGTCAAATAATAGATTCAAGCGCTCACGCACAAATAATTTATTTTGCTCAGCCAGCTTTTCATGATATTTCGGTTGGCCGCCAGCCTCGATTTGTTGAACTTTCTCCTGCAATGAATCAGTTAAAGTCTTCGCGGTAGTCATTCTACTCCTCCTTAAAATCTATTATTCTAATACAAGCAGGACATCGCCTTCATTAACAAAGTCCCCGATGTTCACCTTTACTTCCGCAACTGTGCCTGCGCCCTGACTTTCAACAGGGATTTCCATCTTCATGGATTCAAGCATCAGGACTTCCTGTCCCTCTGATACCGTATCTCCACCTGCTACCATCACATTTAGTACTGTCCCTGCCATATTTGCTGTAATTTCTTTCATGTCTTTTCCTCCTCTATTTAGATGCCATTTTTCTTTCTGTTAAATAGGCTGTTGTATAATTGCCAGATTTAAAGCCTTCTTCACTTAATATCTCCGCAAACAACGGGGCATTGGATTTAATGCCTTCGACTTTCAGGTTCGCGAAAAATTCCTGTGCAAGCTGGATTGCTTCTTCCCTGCTACTGCCTCCTACGATGCATTTGGCTACCATAGGATCATAAAAAGGGGTTACCGTCGAACCCGATTCATATCCAGAATCAACTCGAACGCCTTCTGTCTCCAGCCATGAAAACTCACTGATCTTTCCAGGTGAAGGCAGGAACTTTACAGGGTCTTCCGCATATAAACGAAATTCGATCGCCCAGCCATCCTTTTTGATCTCATCCTGAAGCAGCGGCAGTTTTTCACCGCGGGCAACGAGGATTTGCCACTTAACTAGATCCAGGCCAGTAATCGTTTCTGTTACTGGATGTTCAACCTGCAGTCTGGTGTTCATTTCAAGGAAATAGAAGTTTTCGTTCTCATCAACGATGAATTCCACCGTTCCTGCGTTCACATAGTCCACTGCTTTAGCGGCTTTTACGGCTGTATCATACATCTTCTGACGTGCTTCTTCCTTCAGGAATGGCGAAGGTGCCTCTTCAATCACTTTTTGGTGGCGGCGCTGGACCGAGCAATCACGTTCGAACATATGTACATGGTTGCCATGGGTATCGCCAAAAATCTGCACCTCGACATGCCGGGCATTTTTGATATATTTTTCTATGAATACTTCATCAGAACCAAAGTATGCCTTTGCCCTGCCCTTCGTAGAATCAAAATTCTTAGCGAGCGCTTGCTCATTTTCACAAAGCACCATGCCAATGCCCCCGCCGCCCCCGCTCGCCTTTAGCATGACAGGGTAGCCCATTTTATCTGCAAGTTTGACAGCATCCTCCAGCGTCTTTAATCCCTGCTCACTGCCGGGAACGACAGGAACTCCTGCTTTTTCCATTGTTGTTCTTGCGACAATTTTATCGCCCATTTTTTCAATCGTATCCGGAGCAGGACCAATGAAAGTCAAACCTGCTTCCTTCACTTTGCGGGCAAACGCTGCGTTTTCTGATAAAAATCCATAACCAGGATGAATGCCATCCACCTTTTCTTCCTTTGCGATTCTTAAAATTTCATCTGCATTGAGATATGATTTTTGTACAGGCGGCTCGCCAATCCGGTAAGCGCTGTCAGCTTCTTTCACAAAAGGCAGCTCTTTATCCGCATCAGAATAGACAGCTACTGTTTTTACCCCAAGTTCTTGGCAAGTCCGGATAATACGAAGCGCTATTTCCCCTCTGTTCGCAATTAATATTTTTTGCACGCTATTTCCCCTTTCCCGTAAAAAAATACGCTCACTATATAAAATTCTACAATATTCTGTATACTTCCTGCAAAAATTGGAACCGCTTTCTAAAATTCAAATGCAGAATTTTTCATGTTTTTATAATATAATAAAAATAGGCTATAAAAAACAAATATATTCAGCTGCCTTTAAATATTTCATATTTCGGGTAAAGTACAATCAATTATTGGCGGCATGATCGGGGGATTGTTTTATGGTGAATAAAGTGGAGAAACTCAAAATCAATTATAAGACATTAGAAGAATTCAAGAAGTTCAAAGAGTATGGTCATCAGGAACTTTCGATGCTGGAGGACTTGGAAGCGAACATTGTTGAAAATGATAGCGATTCACCGTTCTACGGAATCTATTTCGGTGACAAGCTTGTTGCCCGTATGAGCCTTTACCAGGTCAAGAAGCAATTTGACCGCTATTTCGAGCCTCCCCAGGATTATCTTGAACTTTGGAAGTTAGAAGTGCTTCCAAATTACCAGGGCAAAGGCTATGGAAAAGCACTAGTTGAATTCGCGAAAAGCTATGGTCTGCCAATCAAAACAAATCCAAGAGTGAAATCTCAGGACTTCTGGGATAAAATGGGCTTCACGCCAGTTCATTATGATGTGGAGCGAGACCGTGGCGAGAACCCGCTTGTCTGGTATCCAGCAGGTGTAACTGAACAATTGCAATAATCTTTTTAAAAATAGCGCCTGCCGTTTCCGGCAGGCGCTTTTTATCATCTATTTTTCAACCTTCTCCAGACTTCCTTTTCCTTCAACCTGGAAGTTCATTTTTTGCTGCGGCTCCTCGACTTTAGGGCCTACTCTTTTTTTCGCACGCTCCATGATATCAATAAGGGCACGATAGTCTTCCTCCATGGAACGCAATTGTGTTCCTAATTTTTCATTTTCGGCAGACAAGTAATAGATTTGCTTTTCAAGCTCGCGGATTTTTTCTTTATTTACACCCTGGCTGTCTGCAACGCCCGCTTTTTCATAGAGATCATCAAGATATTGCTTTACTGCTTCTATGTTAAGGCTGGCTTGCTTTTCCTCTTGTTCAGAAGGACTTGTTGGCACTTCACTCACAGATGCCGCTGGCTCCTCTTCTCTCACCTGGGTCTTTGCCTGTTTTTTCGCTTCCTTCCGCTGTTTTTTCGCCAGCTCAATACCAGATTTATATTGTTTCCTCACATAGGAATTCCAGCGAAAACCACAAGCTGCTCCTGTCCTCGAAAGCTGCTTTCCTACTTCTTCAAACGCTTTCAGTTGCGTACCGCCTTCTCTGATATTTCGCAGTACAACTTCAGCAAGCAATAAATCTTCATCCTGTGACCAGGCATCCTGACGGGTTAATGGCATCAATAAATCCCTCCTATTGTTTTTTATTCATTCATATGCATCTAATAGGAAAGATAGACTGATAACACCTAATACCCTGCTAATTATTTTTATTTTTTTTGCTCATGAATTCGTCCACTTTTTTGTGGTGTGCGTCATCCTCCCAAAGAACAGCACATCTTGCAGCTTCTTCTTCCATCCTTTCTTTCATTGATAAAAGCTTCCATTTTTTATTCAACATTGTTTTATATTCTTCTAATACAGTTGTCTCTTTATCCAAGCTCCCACTCATAAATGAGAGACAGGCATCTATCGGATCATCTTTATAAATTTGATGGATGAACCCAAAATCCCTGAGTTCTTCAGCTGTGTGAATTTTTGCATCAAGGAGCATTTTCATCGCAATATTCTGCGGAAGTTTCTCTAAGAGGATCGATCCTCCTCCCCAGCCGGTTGTAATGGCGAGATTCCCCTGGACAAATCCCGCTTTCATTCCTTCTCTTCCTATCCGGAAGTCGCAGGCAGAAGCAATTTCACAACCTCCGCCTACAGCAGAACCATTCAGAATGGCAATCGTCGGTTTCGGCAGTACTAGGAGCTTATATAAAATACCCGCCATCCTTGAGAGCATCCCATAAGCCTGGGTCTCTGTTTTTAAAATGTGGAATGCGGATAAATCCCCACCAGAACAAAATGCCTGGTCACCTGCCCCTGTAATAGCAAAGACTTTAACATCATTTCCTGCAGCCATATCGATTGCTTTTTCAAGTCCGGACATTACTTCATAGTTTATGGCATTTCTCCTATCAGGCCTGTTGATCGTAAAAAATAGCACTCCGCTTTTTTCTTTTGAAATTATGTATGGATCCATTGTTTGCCTCCTATCATTCTCGTCCACTAAATTTTATCAATATTCTGTACATTTAAAAAGTGCTGGAGATGCTTGAGCAACTAAAATTAGCGGGTAAAAGAGTTTGCAGGAAAAACATGAATTTCACGCAAAGAACAAAAAGCGCAAGCGCCTCGTTCAGCCCCGACAAGCGCCGGAGAGCCGCCCAATGAAGTCGTTCTTTGACTTCAATGGGCGGATCGAAGCGACTCGAGGGGCTAGGCGCTGGAGCTGGATTAAGAAAACTACATGCAGTTATCCACACCTAAATAATTTTATAATTTCCTAAACAAAGAAAAAAGCACAGAGATGCGAATGCATCCTGTGCTTTTCCTTAGAAAAGATTAGTCGTTTACAACTTCTTTTCCTTTGTATGTTCCGCAAGCTTTGCACACACGGTGAGCAAGTTTCATTTCACCGCAGTTAGGGCATGCTACCATACCCGGAACTTGTAATTTAAAATGAGTACGGCGTTTTCTTTTCGCAGTTTTAGACGTTCTTCTAAATGGTACAGCCATTCTTCCCACCTCCTTAAAAGGAATAAGAAAGTTTATGAAGGCCAGTCCTTTTCTGGACCTCCACGCTCTTTTTTAATCGATTAGTCAGAGGAATCCTTAGAGTCCTCAAAGAATTTTGCAAGTCCGGCAAGTCGGGGATCAAGTTTTTCGGATTTCTCCTGTTCCTCGATTACTTCCCAATCCTTACCTGACTGGGGTGCGCCTTCTTGACCAGCGCTATCATCGCTGAATACTTGCATTGGAATTTCCACTAGCAAGATCTCTTTGATGATGGGTTCAAGATCAATGACATCGCCTGTTACTTGATGAACTTCCTCATCAGCCTCATAGTCGTGGCTGTTTAACATGAAAGTTTCAGTTGTTTCCACATCAATTGGATATTTTACATCAACCAGTGTCCGTGAACAAGGGAGAATTAGATGTCCATCAATCCGGATATGGAATGTCACGCGTGTGGCACTGATATCTGCCCTTCCAGTTAGATGGATGGGAGAAACCTCACGGATTGTTGGATCTGTTTCCTTTATCGAGTCCATTCGGACAAACTCGTCAATTAGAAAGTCCTTGTTTCGATGTTTTTGTATCTGACTTATTGTCCATTTCATAGAATCACCCCAAGGCAACAAAGGTAATTATAGCCCTTCGCGTAATCATTTGTCAATATTTTTTCTTTACACTATAATTTACATAAATACTGTAAATTAAACTTCAAGACAATGCAATACCCATCTTAACATGAAGGAGTACAAGAATGAAAGCAGTTGGCGTCGTTGTTGAATATAATCCTTTCCATAATGGCCATTTATTCCACCTGCAACAGGCAAAGAAACAATCTGGGGCAGATATTTCGATTGCAGCGATGAGCGGGAACTTCCTTCAGCGCGGAGAACCTGCACTTGTCTCAAAATGGGCAAGAACAAAGATGGCTCTCGAAGCAGGCGCAGATATCGTGTTTGAACTTCCCTATCGTTTTGCGACACAGCATGCGGAAACTTTTGCAGAAGGGGCAGTATCGATTCTTTCTGCTGCTGGTTGCGATACTCTTTGTTTTGGCAGTGAATCAGGTGATTTGGATGCCTTTAATAAAACAATCACCTTTCTTGAAGAAAACAATGAAAAATTCCAGGAGAGAATAAGATTTTACACCGGAGAGGGGTTTAGTTACCCAAAATCAATCTCCCTCAGCTTTCAATCTCTTGCACCAGATGAAAGTTTTATCGATATTTCAAGGCCTAATAACATCCTCGGACTTCATTACATACAGGCAATCATCAGGCAAAAAAGCTCAATGAAAGCTAAAACGATCACCAGAAAGAACGCCGGTTACCATGATGAGCATTTTGCTTCCGCCACGATTGCCAGTGCTACGAGCATACGCAAAGCCCTATTTGGAGCTGCAGGAGAAATAGATAACATTAAGCAATACGTACCAGAATCGACGTACGAACAGCTTATTAACTACAGAGATCAATATGGCGGTTTCCATTCATGGGAAAATTACTGGCCATTATTGAAATACAAATTGCTCCAAAGCAATCCATCAGAAATTGGGGGCTTCTATGAAGTAGAAGAAGGGCTTGAAAACAGATTACTTGCCGCTGCTGCTTCCTCAGAATCATTCCAGCAATTCATGGAATATATCAAAACCAAGCGTTATACATGGACAAGGCTGCAGAGAGTCTGCCTTCATATTTTAACCAATACTCGCAAAGACACCATGAAAACGAACCAAAAAACAGCTAATTATTTGCGGTTATTGGGGGCAACAGAAAAAGGACGTTCCTATCTGAACACTATGAAAAAGGATTTCAGTCTGCCACTCGTATCAAAGCTTTCCGGATTTACTGATCCAGATATCGAGCTGGATATTAAAGCATCTAAGATCTTTGCTCTTGGCCTAAGTGGCCAGGGACAGGAACAGCTGCTTTCTGAAGAGTTCGGCCGGCCTCCTATCATGTTGAAATCATGAGAAGGACAGAACTCCTAAAAAAAAGAAAAATCAAGCTGGTCTCAGCTTGATTTTTCTTTTAGGCTCTTTTCTCAAAATTTGTTACTATTTGACTACAAAATAGGATTTAATGACCTATTTTTCTTCGTAAAGTAGACCCTTTTGTGAGAAAAGAGCATGCATACTTAGTACCGACCTACAAAATGGGTATATATTACGTTAAAATCGGCTTTAGGATTTTAACAACATTTTTTACGAAATCAGCCTTCTTTTAAATTTTCCAGATAGGATACAGCTTCCTCAAAAGTATCTACAGGGACTATTTTCATTTTCGTCTCAATATCCTTAGCAGCGATCAGCGCCTCTTCATAGTTCGAGCCCTTCGCACCTTTTTCAAACGGAGCAAGGAAAATTTCTGCACCTGCCTTATCTGCAGCTACTACTTTCTGCTGGATCCCGCCGATTCGTCCCACTGTTCCATCCGAACTCATAGTTCCTGTACCAGCTATTTCATAACCTTTTGTCAAATCTTCCTCGATCAATTGATTGTAGATTTCGAGTGAGAACATGAGTCCAGCAGATGGACCACCGATTTCATCAGATTGGACTGTCACATCTGGCTCAACTTGAATTTCCTTGTCATCAACAAGCTGTATTCCTACCACCGGCCGGTCGCTTCCATCATCAAGTGCCTTTAGAGGTATTTTAACTGAATCTGACTTTCCATTTCTTTTATAGGAAAGCTCGACGGTATCACCTGGTTTTTTTGAACTGACATATTCAATGAATTCTTCAGATGAGTCAAATTCCTTATCATCCACCTGGAAAACTAGATCGCCAGGCATAAGTTTGCCTTCAGCCGGCATCCCTTCCATTATCCTTAACACATAAACTCCCTTATAGGTGTAGTCAACTGGTTTACCTGCTTTTTTATAGGCCACCTCTATTGCCGATGTCTTCGAGTTATCCATCATGTGCAGCTGGCGGATATTGTATTCTTCATCAGACTCATTATCCCCCCTGATATCTTCTACAGGATAGATTTCCTGATACTTGCTCAGCTTGGCAATGATATAGGCATATATATTCGCTCTGCCCATCCTGACTGTCGTAAGCATGAAGCTTCCTTCCTCATCGTACCCGTCTTCAACCTCGACGATTGGTTCCAGCTCCTTAGCCATTCCCGGTTTGGTAACATAGTAAGGCAAGTAATAAAGAGCACTGGCCATTAATAATATAGCTGCCAATATAGACAGAGATATAGACTTTTTTCTGCTCATTCTGATTGAGGCTCCTTCCATTGATCAATGCACTTTTTTATCTTATCGATGTGCTTTTTTGCTTCTTCTTCGCCAATCGCAATAATGTCTTCTATATTAGTGAATGCTTTGGAATTAAACATTTCGACCGGAGGCCTGAGCATTACATCGGAAGCGATCTCTCGATTTGAGACCAGCTCCATTTGCATAATATCGATACTCTGCATGATTACATCGAAAATCGAGGTAACATCCTCGTTCTTTTTCACGCTGGATACATCAACTGCGATTACAATATCTGCTCCCATTTCCTTTGCTACTGATACAGGAATCCGGTCAACAACTCCGCCATCAACGAACAGCCTTCCATCCAGCTTTTCCGGGACAAAAATACCCGGAATTGCGATGCTAGCTCTTACAGCTTCCGCCACAGGTCCTTTTTTAAAGACGACCTTCTCCCCTGACATCAGGTCTGTGGCAACAATGCCAATCGGGATATCCAGTTCCTCGATCATTTTTCCATGGGTGAAAATCCTGATGAGCTCTTTAACCCGTTTCCCTGCGATAAATCCCATCTTTGGCACCGTAAAATCAAGATAATATTTCCGTTTGAACACACGCGATAGTTTATAGAGACGGTCGACGTCAAGGCCCGCACCGTAAAATGATGCTACCAGTGCACCCATGCTGCTTCCGGCAATCAAATCAATTGGGATGCCTTCATCTCTTAAAACTTTTATGACACCCAGATGGGCAAATCCCCGTGCTCCACCTGACCCTAGAGCTAAACCAATCTTTGGACTTGCCAAAGCTTTTTCCTCCCTTAAAACCATGATTTTTTCGGGTACAGACTAAACTTGGTCTAATTTGAAGTTCAGCGAGTATATTGATTTATATGAGGACAAGGCTGACAACTAATCGTTATTTATGTATTTTTCTAAACCAAATAGTCAGTTGAATTAAGTTGAAATCATTACAGGTCCTTCCACATATATGGCTGTATGGAAGGTACATAGAATCGGAAGATAAATGGAAAATAACCCCTCTGGTGAGTTTCCTTCTATTTTACCATTGATTTAAAAAAGTTTCACAGCAAGAACGCAGGAAGGAGGATATTTAGGTGATCAAATCCAGAATAAAAACAATTTTCCTTGCAGCCTCCGTCACTTTTCTGGCTGCTTCACTCATTTCTTTTCCACAGCAATCCTTTGATGCTTCAATTAGAGGCTTGAATATGTGGTGGGAAATTGTCTTTCCCTCACTCCTTCCTTTTTTCATCATTTCAGAAATGCTGATTGGATTCGGTGTGGTTCGTTTTATTGGTGTTTTGTTGGAACCTCTGATGAGGCCGCTGTTCAGGGTACCTGGTGTTGGAGGTTTTGTCTGGGCAATGGGCATGGCTTCCGGCTTCCCTGCTGGAGCAAAACTGACAGCCCGAATGCGCCAGGAAGGGCAGCTATCTAAAATTGAAGCAGAGCGGCTTGTATCGTTTACTAATTCATCGAATCCGCTTTTCATTTTTGGCGCTGTGTCAGTCGGCTTCTTTTATAATGTTCAGCTCGGTGTTATTCTGGCCCTTGCCCATTATCTTGGAAACATCAGCGTTGGATTGATTATGAGGTTCTATGGCAGAAGTGAAGAAAATGCCACAAAGGAAAAGGAACGAAACCTGACGATCAGGGATGCGTTTGCTGCCTTGCACAGGACAAGGATAAAAGACAATCGTCCGATAGGAAAACTGCTGGGTGACGCTGTGATGTCTTCCATCCAGACCTTGTTAATGATCGGCGGGTTCATTATCTTATTCTCAGTTATTAACAAACTATTATTCCATCTTCACATCACATCATTTCTGGCTGAATTCCTTGAAGTTATTCTCGTGATGCTCGGCATGACTGAAATGCTTAGCTTGCCATTCATTTCAGGCCTTTTTGAAATTACTCTCGGCAGCCAGATGACCAGCCAGATCCAGGAAGCTACCCTGATGCACCAGGCTGTTATAACCAGCTTCATACTCGCCTTCAGCGGTTTTAGTGTCCAGGCTCAGGTTGCCAGCATTCTTGCCCAGACAGACATCCGCTTTCAGCCCTTCTTTTTTGCAAGGATCATTCACGGCATCTTTGCAGCATTCTATGCTTTCATTTTATGGAAGCCGGTTTATGTACGCTTTTTTGAGGATGGCCAGCCATCCAATGCTTTGCCGGTAATGGAATATCTTACTTCGGAAGGCAGCCGCCTGGCAGCAGCGCATAATATGCTCACCACAGCCGGACCGCTTATTACAATCGGCAGTTTGATCATTTATGTATGGCTGCTGGGAAACCGTATACTGAAAGAAAAATAACGGGCAAATTACTGCCCGTTATTTCTCTTCTTCGCTATTGAATTTTTCAAGTAATGCTTCTTTAACTTCGCGAGGAACTAATTCAGAGATATCCCCATCATACTTTGCAACCTCTTTGACAATACTTGAACTCAAGAAAGAATACTGGTTGTTTGTCATAATGAAGAAAGTCTCGATTTTATCACTCAACACTCTGTTCATTGATGTGATTTGCATTTCATACTCAAAATCCGAAACAGCTCGCAAGCCCCTGATAATGGCATCAGCGTTGACGCTCTCTGCATAATCGACCAGCAATCCCTGGAATGAATCCACCTTTACATTCGGGATGCTCTTTGTCACTTGTTCAATAAGTTCAATTCTTTCTTCTACAGAAAACAATGGTTGTTTTGAAGAATTATTCAAAACCACTACATAAAGCTCATCGAATACCTTTGCTGCCCTTGTGATGATATCCAAATGCCCCAATGTAATCGGGTCGAAACTGCCCGGACACACAGCCACTCTTGCCACTTATACTTCCCCCTCATCTGCAGCATCAACTTTATAAAGAGTAATTCCTATGATTCCATATTTTTCGTACCTTGTCTGCACAAGTCTTCCTACCTTTTCCGGCAGAGTGATATCAGAAGCATGCTCACAGACAATCAGACCATCATGATGAATAAGTCTCTCTTTATCAATCGTTTCCAACAGCTTGACCAGCTGTTGTTTTTTATAGGGCGGATCCAGGAATATATAATCGAACGTTAAGTCTCTTTTTTGTATTGCTTTCAAAGCCCTGACAGCATCATTTCGGTATACTTCTGCCTTTTCTTCCAACCCGCATGATTTAAGATTTTCATTGATAATATGTATCGCCTTGCCTTCACGGTCGACAAAAATCACTTTATCCAGACCCCTGCTCAGAGCCTCGATCCCAAGGCCTCCGCTTCCAGCAAATAAATCCAGTCCCAACCCTTCTGTAAAATAAGGGCCAATCATATTGAACAGCGATTCTTTTACTTTATCAGTAGTAGGTCTTGTGGACGTTCCGGGTACCGCTTTCAAAACGCGGCCCTTCAAATCACCAGATACAACTCTCATATTATGTACTCCTCAATCTTGTAGCTTTTTCTTCATGTAAATTACTCCCTTATCCTACCACACATATAAAAAATTAACCAAATAAGTGTATATCCCTTCCTAATGTGGAAATAATGATGATTAACAACATCAATTTGAGGATGTTGTTGCCAACCGCGGAGAAGACTTACGTTTCCCCATAAGTTCTTCCTCCGGTTTCTCCTCTCCCTTTGCCTTCTATCCTGTTAAAGGGATATAGAAGGACCCTGCAGAAACTGCAGGGCTTTTTTTTTGCCTAAATATCGTTCTTATAAAACTTATAATGCAAGGGTAATCGATTCTTCACTTTCCAAAACCTGCACTTTAAAAATCGCATCTAACCAGTGCTTTTCTAAATACCATTCCCCATTCAGGTTCTGGAATGGATTTTCAAGGAGCCCGAAAGTTTGGCCTTCATGATTGAATGTTTTATTCTTTACGTTGAAGTAGAACGTGTTGTTCGCAGATGTAATTTCGAGTGTTGTAAAATCAGGTCCTATTGTTGATTTATAGCCTAAAGCATTCATAGTCGGCTCTAAAGGAAACAGATATTGATCTCCTTTGATGACAACTGCCAGCTCTTCCTTTTTATCTCCATTCACTATGACGCTTCTTGCGTCTGTAAAAAGCAATGGGAAAATTCCTCGCCTTTCTTGCCTGTTCATTGAAAAAAAGTCCGTTTCCATCCCTTTGATTGAAGACAGGTATCCATCAAACGAGTTGCTATCAAGATGCCCTCGCTTGGAAAAATAGGCGATAAAAGCAGCTATTTCTTCTGCAGTCAAATTTCCTTCCAACTCTTCAACCATCGCCCTGCTCTTTTCATTTACTGGCTCCTGCTTTGTCACCAGTGAAGCTAATGCCTCAAGAATCCACCCTTCTGTTCCCTCGCCGGAGCTAAACTTTGAAGACATAAATGCAATTGCCATTTCTTGCTCAAACTCTTTATGAGTCAACTCATCCCCTGCCAGCAGCAGTCCGTTACCGCGAACAGTCCTTTGGCCATCGATGGTCACGACAGATAAGTGGTTATCAGAAAAGGGTTCAATACTTTCAAACTTGTAAATAACCTGTTCCTTATCGGTGGTATAATAATCAATTCCCTTTTGCCCTGATAGTTCGATAAGGGGCTCTTCCTGCCAATATAGCGATGGAGTTGAACTTACCCCTTCAAAAACATAATAGTGCAGCAACTCCGTTTGCTTATAGCCTTTCAACGGAAGTCCGGCAACCCAAGTGCCCCTGCTAAAATATTGGTCTACTAACTCGATTCTTGTCTTTTGGATCGCCGCATCCTTCAGAACAATCATCCAATCATTCAAGAGTATCGAAAGTCCGGAGCCGGATTTTATCGTGTAGTCAAAATGTATCTTATTCCCTCTTGGTTTATGCCCTTCCTCGCATGTATTCCCATCTCCATCTGTGCAATCGACCTCTATTGCCTGCGAAGGGATGACTGCATGATAATTCTGGTCCATAGCAAGATTTTCAAATGTCTGCTTCACTCGAAGCTCGTTCTGTTCCACTTTTACCGTTGCAGTGATAGATATATCTCCCTCTGATTCAGCTGTTTTTTGCTTGTTTTGTTGAAAAGCGCTCCATTGCCAAATGACAGCTGTGCAAATAATTATGAATAATCCTGTGGTCAACAGGAAAGAAATTTTCCTCATTGAATTACTCTCCAATCTCTACTACTAATAAAATAGCAAATACAGTGCTCGAGAGTAAGATAAAATTTTAAAATTCCGAGAAAAAACAAGTATGACATCCACTTCAATTTTCCGACCACAAATGGTAAAGTATGATGGAATGATAAGTTGGAAGGGGTAATTCAGATTGATTCAGCGTTTTATCGAGCTTGGAGAAGGATATTCAGACCTTTACGAATTGATAGAAACTGCCAGGGCAAACCAGCATCGATTGATGCACCTGATGGCAATTCATACTAAAATAAATGAAAAAGATGTAAGCTCCCTTGTCGTTGTGCTAAAGCCAACGGATCCAGGGAAATTCCAGGCGCTATATGTCTGCAGAGAGGGCATCCCAAGCCCACATGTCCTTAAGAACAAACGCTTCGAGATGTTTGTTGAATTAGCTGCTGAACTGGATAAAACCATCATCGAATTTGATGCTAAACCATCAACAATGTTCGCCGAAAAAGAACTCTACTATCAACACCTTATTGGAATTTTAAGACTGAACCACTATATACCACCACTTCAATAACGCAAAAGAACAAAAAGCGCAAGCGCCTCGTTCAGCCCCGACAAGCGCTGGAGGGCCGACCAGTGAAGTCGTTCTTTGACTTCATTGGGCGGACCGAAGCGACTCGAGGGGCTAGGCGCTGGAGCTGGATTAAGAAAACTTCATAAAGTTATCCACACCTCAATAAATTTTAAATTCCTTAACCATAAAAAAGGTGAGGATTCCCTCACCTTTTTTGCTGACATATGCTTTTTTTCTATATTCCCATCTTATAATCATATTCTTTTGCCTTATCAGGGGAAGAGTTTTCGAATTCCATCTTTAAGAATGGTTTATAGGAAGGTTCCACCTTTTTAACAAACGAATATGAACTGATTTTTTCCATCAGTGCCTCTGCCTCATCGAGATTGCAGTAAATCACTGCATATTTCAGTTTCTTCGAGACAAAATGAACATTTCCAAATCTTCTGAGCATCTTGGCCTGCTTTAATGAATACAGCCAGACGATGATTCCCTGCCTCTGTCCTATCATATTCTTTTCCCCTTCGGTAAACGTTTGCTTTGTACTAGTCTAGCACACAAAAACCAGTTTTTTCAATAATCAATCCCATTTAACCCAGGCAAAAAATCACAATTGTGCTAAATCAAAAGAAAAAAGCATGGGATCCCCATGCTTTTTGTCGTTAATCTAAGCAGAGCACCCACAGCTTCCTCCGCTGCCACAGCCGCCTCCGCAAGAGCTTTCGAAGAATGGATTTCCTGTAGGAACCTTCACGCTCTCTGAAACGGATCTGCCGATGATCACACTAACCTCATCAAGCAGGCTCTGTAAGTCATTTTCCGCTTTCTTGAATTCGGCAATAACCTCATCCATGTCCAGCGCTCTTTTAACAATCCGGATTTTGCCCATAACTTCCTTGTAGTCAGGATGGTACTTTCCGAAACGCTGAACCTCTTCATAGCGTTCCTTCATGTCCACAAATTCACGAACCTTCGTTTGTGTCTCCGGATTATTTTTAACATTATATAAACATTCCCGATAATACTCGGCAATATCAGATTGTAAAATCATGCTGACTAACTGTTCAGCTTCTTCCAACAATAGTACTCTTTCTGATGTAACAGCAAGCAATGCTGGCTCACCTCCGAACCTCATTTTACCATGAAACTGCCAGAAAAGCTAAACTTTCCAGCCGTCATCATCTAAAAGCTCTGGCATGCCTGCATAGTCCACCTCTAAAAGCTGACAAAGCTTTCCTCATTCAGAAGAAAGCTTTGTCATGATTGGGAATTCATGCTTGAGAACATGTGCATCATCATCGATGCCATCTGGACATTGTTGGAGAACTTCTGAACCTTATGCGGGATCGTTTTTTCAAAATGGTGCAGCGCGGCGATCTGCGCAGAATAAATTTCCCTTGGGTCCCTGCTCAGCTTCCTGTACCAGTGGGGCTGGGCTCGGACGAACTCTATCAGCTCTTTATTCGTTCGTAATTGCTCCATGACATCTTTACGCATTGTTAGCCTCCATTCTAATCCTGCCTGAATGAGAAAGGATGTGCAGGGCCTGAACTTTTAGATGCCTGTTGCCCCCCTTTGCTTCCCTGGAACTGGGAAAGCACTCCCTGGATCGCCCCGAGTGCCTGGCTTATATTATGGATTTGTCCTTGAACCTGTTCAGGATCCATATTTTTAACAGCACCCATGATCGTCCCTATCCAATCGGTTTTCTTTTCTTCGCCTTTTTCGTCCTTATCATTGTTGCTCTTCTTGGTCCATTTGGGATCATCCTCACCAAGCAAGTACCAATCTTCGTACATTTCCTGCCAGGTCGTATTCCCCTTCCTGACTTCCTGCACGAGCTCAGGGTGGGCTTTCACGAACTCCTTGAACTTTTCAACAGAGGGATGAAGTTTCTTTTTGGCCATAGCTTTCACCTCACAGTGTAACAAATGCCTATAATAGCATATGAAAATCATCATTATTGGTGAAGGATTTCAGAAGTCAACCTTGTGCGTTAAAAGAGCCAAAGTGTTAAAATAATAATCAGATTATAAGAAGGCTTTTTTACAATAATGTTATTCTTACGAAATAATAGGAACAGAGCCATTCAGAAAGAGGTAATAGTATAGTGGAAAAAGAATTGCAACAGCTTTTAGATGAATGCATCTCGTTATCAGGAGAGAAGGAACTTGAAGTCCTCAAAACGGTACTATCCGGTGTCAAAAATAAATTAAACGGTAAAAACAGTACGTATATCGATGGCCTTCTGCATATGGATAGAAGACTCGATCCTGAAACTTGTGAAATTGATATTCCGGTTACACATGTACTTGATAATACCCTTGGCATCGTACATGGCGGTTTTACCGCCACGATACTAGACACGGCAATGGGCACACTTGCGAATAAGCTGCTGCCAGAAGGTTATGCAGCTGTCACGTCACAGATTAACATCCATTATCTTGCGCCAGGGATCGGAGACAATCTTCATTGTAAAGCCACGCTGATCCATCAAGGAAGAAGTACGGTTGTCCTTGAAGCTGATGTATTCAGGTCCGATGGCAGAAAGATTGCTCACTCTTCAGGAAGCTTCTTTGTTGTAAAAAAACAGCATAAATAAGGTGATCATGAATGGTTACAGCAATTGTGATTCCGATCGTCCTTGCCTACTTTTATTGGTTGACGAAAAAAGAAATGCAGGCGAATTTTCAGGAATGGATCAAACTGGAGAACATTCCTGAGGAAGCGATTGTAAGCGGAAAAATCATAGAGGTTAATGAATACAGAGAACGGTTTTATTATCATCGTTTTAATCATATAACGGTCTTAAGGATTAACACTGGCATAAAGGAGATCACCGTCAAAAAGGTGACTCCATTGAGAAAAGGGGCAGTTCCACCTCGATTCAAAGAAGGGGAAATGGTTCATCTATACGGCAATTGGAAGCAGGGTTACTTTTCAATCAGTAGGACAATAAGAAAAGCGTAAGCGCCTTGGACCTAAAGCCTGTACAATTCTCAAAGTGAAATCGATACTTTCTATCTTGAAAGCAGAGCGAAGGAGCATGACCATTTGGTCCATGCTCCTTCACTGTACATAAGAATTATAAAAAATAGCAATTACTGTTGTTGCTCCCACATCTTCAAGAAGTTCTGTGTATAATGCATCTGATACACACCCACTCCAAGATGTGAAAATTCCTCATTCAATAACGCCTCACGGTGGGATTCACTATTCAGCCATCCCTCGACAACTGCTGGTCCATCTGTATAATTAGCTGCGATGTTTTCTCCTGCCACTTCGTACAAAATCTCCGCTGCATTTAGCCTTTCCGATAAGTCTCCAAATTTCTCCGACTCATGTGAAAAATAATCTTCAATTGCCATATCCTTGCTATGTGCATATGCGACTTCTGCTGTTTTTTCATCCCACTCCAGCGTTGGCAGTTCATGTCTTAATCTGATTGTATTAGTAATGTCCAGAATCTGTTTTTCGAGACCAGCCTCAATCCTGACCCAATCTCCTTCTGATAACACAGGCGGTTCTAACAGAGTCCCCCTGTAAACCATTTCATATGGACGCTGCTTGACGATTGTTTCCTTGTCCATATATCGGATGCTTGAGACAGAACTAGTGAATTTATCAATATAAAGCTGAACAAAGTATTCACCCATTTTTATAATGGGTCTTGTGTTCATATCCTGCTCGGAAAGCTCGAATTTGTAGGAACTTCCATTATATTCAAACGTAACATCAGGCTCAATCACGTTCATTGAAAAGATTTCTTCGATTGGCTGTCCAATTTTAAAAGGATGTACATTTACCGAGGCGCCAATCCCGTATGCGGTCACAACCTTACCGTTCAGGACACCAGCCTGGATATATTGGCCAAGGTCGTTGTTAAAAATCCACCAATGGAAGCCATAGGCTGAAAGGTCTACCCTGGATGGTTCTCCTAATGTAGCCTTAAGAGATTCGATATCCTTCCCTAATAGGGAACCAACTCCCTGTCCAGGCTGGTCAATGCCCTCACTAATATTTTGTTCAGCGATATCCTTGTCGAGAGATTCATCCTCTTTAGGGGCCGACTTCTGTTCAATTACCAATTCGTTAGTATCTTCCTTGTTATATCCCATGTATAAACCAATAAGTAAAAAGATTGCAGCAAAAATTAAAATCCTAAAAATAGTTCGCAGGTAGATCCCCCCTTCTTTTGAGTATGGCAAGCCAAACTGATGTGAGTCAAAAGACACTATTCTCTCTATCACTATATGAGTGATTTTTGAAATTATTATATCATTTATAGGGTTCTTTTTAATAGAAGTGTTCTTTCAGATTCAAAAAAAATCACCTAATTAACATCATTGCCATATTTCTTGATATTTCTTGATTAACTTACTTTTAACATACGGCCTGCTTATTGTAAAATCAAATAACAACTCTTACAGAATGTACGGACAATTGGAGTTAGAATGATGATAAAAAGGCACCCATTTGAGTGCCTTTCACTATTGCATGTGGTTTCCAGGCTCTGAGATTTCTGATAGAGCATGTTGTGCCTGTTCGTCTGTCATTTCATTTACAGCAAAGTCACCAAGCGCTACAATTCCTACTAATTTATCACCTTCAACTACTGGCAGCCTTCTTATTTGATGTTCTGCCATAAGCTTGGCTGCATCTTTCGTGGACATATCCGGTGTCGCTGTGACCAGGTGATCACTCATTACCGTCTCAACCTTGGAAGACGGTGGATGTTTTTCTGCTATTCCTCTAATGACAATATCCCGATCGGTGATCATGCCTACGAGTTTATCCTTGTCAACAATAGGTATGGATCCAACATTCCATTCCTTCATTTTGACTGCCACTTCGAATACATTGTCCAATAAAGTACATGTTTCCACATCACTGGTCATGATTTCTCGGATTTTACGCACTTTTCATTTCCTCCTAAATCAAAGATTGCTTACTCACCGTTAGGGTTGCCCGGATCAGGCTAATTATTCCATCAATAAATTAATTCTAATTTAGTCTTCAGTTTCCTCATGCAAAACAGAAAGAGTGAAAGCAGATAAAATTCACTTTTATATTCATTGCAACTTAAGCATATTTTTACTATTATTAAATTTGAGATATAATCTATTTTAGGCGATATTACTGCAGTGTGTTTTTAGGAGGGAATAGGATGAAATTCGAAAATACAGGTATTGAAAACCTGAAGGCGGACTTGAACCGTCTTGATGAGGTTATGTTAGAGCACGGTCTAGTGCGTGAGGGTCAATGGGACTATGAGCGAGTAACGTATGACAAAAAGCTTGTGGTTAAAGAAGGCACATTCTATTTGCGTGTCCAGGGCTATGTTCATGAAGGTGACGTCGGAGCACATAAAGCGATCATTCAGCTGATGACTCCATTGCTTGGCAAACATTATTATCCCCATGGCGTTGAATATGGTGAAGGTGAACAATTCCCGAAAGCTCTTGTCAGCCAGTGCGAAAAGCTTTTAAACGATGTAAAAGCAGAAGTAGAGAAATTCGCACTTTAATTTGAAAAGCGCAAGCGCCTTGGTCAGTCCCGACAAGCGCTGGAGGGCCGACCGGTGAAGTCGTTCTTTGACTTCAGTGGGCGGACCGAAGCGACTCGAGGGACTAGGCGCTGGAGCTAGACAATTCTCGAAGTGTATTTTAATACTTTCTTATTTCATTAAAAAAGACGCATTCAATGCGTCTTTTTTACATTAATGCCCGTTATGATGACATCAATCTCTTTAGGTAAAAAGGAAGTAAGCAGCACTATCTCCTCTTCTATGTTTTTCTGAAGCTCAGTGGCATTTAGAAGGATTGAGTACTCCCCAATAATAGTGTTAACATATACTTTTATTCTTACGTAACCCTGATCAAGTTCAACGATTACTCCATTGTCAACAAATGTATTTCTTCGCAATCGAGAAATCCTGGTTTTTACCCCCGACTGTTGAAAAAAGACATTTTCATTTATGTTAGCATGGACAATTGCACATACTGCACGGCATACCTCTCTATTTTGCTGGGGCATGATTTTTCCTGCCTTATTCATTGCCTCACCCCTAAAAGTTAAGGATCGAAACCTGATGTCCATAAGCATACATAGAGATGAAATAGCGAACTAACGTTATTAAAGTGAATCCGTCAGCATAAAAATCAGCAAAGTTTACAAAAACACATGGGTTATAGCTGATTTTTGTTGTTTCTTATATTAAATGCGTACTATAATTTAATTGTTAAGGAATTTTTTGCTCTTTTTTAAAATATAAGGCTTAAGTGCCCTTAATAAATGCTTTTTAGAGGTATATACTCTTCATGAGTATAGAAAGGAGTTTCACTTGTCCGGTATTTTTACTAAACGAACTATCATTATTGCATTAATCATCGTCGCCGTCGCAGCAATTCTTTATATTATCCTTCCGGTATCCATCCCTTTGATTGCTGCTTTGATTACCGCCCTTTTTCTCGAGCCTGCAGTGGTTTACTTTCAGAAAAGATTCAAGAGTGGGCGGCGCCTGGCAGTATTGGCAATTTTCCTCCTGTTTGTATTGCTCATCATGGTTGCAGGGTATTTCCTGACCACAACAGCAATCACCGAGGCAATTGACTTAATTGATAATACTCCAGTCTATATAAATGAAATTACGAATGCCTGGTATATGGCAGAAAATAATTTTGTTGAAGCTGCCAATGACCTGCCGAGGGAAGTAGTAACCGAAATAAGCAACCGGGCAGAGGACTTTCTCAATAAACTTAAGAATGACATGATTGCATTTATCAATATAGATAATTTGAAGGCACTGCTGACCTACATCCCGAATTTCCTGATCAGCTTCCTTGTCTATTTGATTGCCCTGTTTCTTTTCTTGCTGGAGCTGCCATCTTTAAGGCAAGGTGTATACGGTCATTTAAAAGAAAGAACTGCAGACAAAGTACATTTCATGACATCTCGACTTTCTTATGTTGTATTTGGTTTTTTGAAAGCACAATTTTTGGTGAGTGTGATCATTTTCATCGTTGCCCTCATTGGGTTGCTTTTCATCACTCCGGAATACGCAATTGTCATGGCGGCTATCATCTGGCTGATCGATTTTATCCCGCTGATCGGCTCCATCGTCATATTGGCTCCATGGTCAATCTTCCATCTGGCGACAGGGAATGTAGCCCTCGGAACCCAACTGGCGGTCCTGGCGGTTATTCTACTGATTATCAGGCGTACAGTCGAGCCTAAGGTAATGGGCAGCCATATAGGCCTATCTCCACTATCTACACTGATTGCCATGTATCTTGGACTGAAATTATTCGGCTTCATGGGCTTTGTCATTGGACCATTGCTCTTGATTGGATTCAATTCAGCCAAAGAAGCTGGCATTATAAAATTCAAATTTAAGATTTAAGCATGGAAAAACCCCGGTTGGCTTGTCACCCGGGGTTTATTGCATTTGTATAAAATTAAAAGAAATCATAAAAGAATGGCTTAAATGTCGGTAATGCCTGCTCCAGCTCCTCGACTTCATTGATGTCTCCCCTGAGCAGTTTTAACTCAAATAATTCAAGGGGACGTTTATAGCCGAATAACATGGCCGTTAAAGTGTTGATGTTCAATTGCAGTCCGCGCTTTGGAGCAGTTACACATGTACCCCCTTCTTTCACAGGGTGGAATGCAACTCCTTCCTGCCCTATTATATAAGTCCCTGTATTCCAGGGAGCAGCGGCATCATCCAGATGAAGAAACACATTTTCCCCATCAGTGCGGGTGCTAAAAGGATAGGTAGTTAATGCTTTCTCTGCATTGACAATTCTGCCCATGAAATATGGATAAACTTCAGTTTTGAGCTTCGGCTCCTTTAAAAAGTAAGGGAAAGGATCATGGACTGATAACAGTACTTCCACTCGATCTGCCATTGAATCATGCTGGCAAATGAAATTCCACAGTCCTTTTCTCGCTTCATGGGTTAGGGAAACATATTCCTCCACCTTCATTACATTTTCTTTAATCTCGTATAACAGGTATCCTGAAGCTTCATTTTTTGAATCATAATAAACAGCTGCTGTTTGTTCGCCGTATATACTGGTGCGCCACCATTCCGGATCTCTTGCTAACATCGCGCTATGCATAGCTGCATATTGCTCATAGACCCTCTCGATATCCAATGTGTGATTCTTCTCTGTATGTCGTTTAATTTTTCCTGGTTGTCTATCTACAGGTTTTAGATCTATTTTATCAATAGTTATCTTCCTGTTGTCAGAAATGACCTCCCAGCCAAACCTTCTATAGAAATCGATCTGGAATGGATGAAGGAATGAAACAATATCTTCTTTTTCATTCATATCCTCCAGTGCCTTTTTCATCAAGGCATTTACATGCCCTTTCCGTCTGTGCTCAGGATAGGTAGCAACACCTGCAATACCGCCCATTTTCCAATCCTGTTGCCCCAGCTTCACTTTCAAAGAGAGAATATGCAATTTGGAAGCAAGCTCTTCTCCTTCAAAGATTCCTAGCAGGCGATGTTTCTTAAGGGTCTCCAATCGTTTAGGAATATCACTATCAGGCACTTTATACTGAAATGCATACATTGATAAATTCATTGAATCCAGATAATGTTCTTCTGATAAAACTTTAATATCCAAGCAAATACAACCTCCTTTATACAATCTAATAGATTCGCCTGTAAAAGCAGGAATACCTTCTAACAACAAAAAAACATTGCTGTAAGCAATGTTTCTTAGTCTGTTATGTTCCGAGTATTGCTTTGATGACTGAAGTTG
Organism: Bacillus sp. ISL-55; assembly: GCF_018613155.1. Taxonomy (GTDB): domain Bacteria; phylum Bacillota; class Bacilli; order Bacillales; family Cytobacillaceae; genus Mesobacillus. Next base: position 74,858 of record NZ_JAGGQU010000036.1, read on the forward strand.
TTTCTCCGCCTTTGTAGAAAACATATAGAAGCAGGTAAACTGCAACCCCCGTGATACCAGTAAAGAACCAGATAACACTGGTGACAGGTCCAAGTTTACGATGACGCTCCAGCCTGTTTTTATATCCCGTGTAAAGTGAAATGATTCCAAGGACTGCTCCGATAGTTGCAAGTGTTATATGGAAAATCAGGAACAGTGTGTAATAAATCTTGATATCATCCGGTCCTCCAAAGGATGTGTTTCCGATGAAGATTGTCCTTGATGCATAAATGACAAAGAATATGATTGCGAAGATTCCAGCTAGCGTCATGGTCTTGCGATGCTGATCAATCTTTCTTTGTTTTATTTGGGCCCAGCCAATTGCCACAGTAATCGCACTTAAAACAATAAATGTAGTGCTGATTGTCGGCAGAATCGGTAAATTAGACATATATGTACCTCTCAATCATTATTTCTCCATAAGGTTAATTGTAGGTGACCTGTCTCTTTTTTTCAATCTTTGATTGCTTTAAACTGATAATTTTTTTGCCGGAGTGAAAAGTCTTATTAAACAACAAAAAGCTCCCAAAAAGGAAGCTTTTGAAATCATTATTACTTTACTGGCTGTGGCGCGCTCGCAAGATTGATCGCATCCTGTTCAGCCTGATGATCCTCTTCATTTCGGAACCATTGGAAGAACGCATATCCCAGGAAGACACCGTAGACGATTTCCTGGATGACCTTCATGATTACTCCTCCAAGCTGCTGATCATGCAGAAGCGAAATCGAACTGAAGGTTTCCGGACCGCTGAGATCCAGGCTTGAAAGCATCGTAGGCGGTACACATAATTTCAAAGCTTCGCCCCATGCATTTGGGTCAGAAAAAGTTGCATACATTGGTGTATCGGCAAAGATGATTAAAGCACATGCTGGTGTAATTAAAACACCGTCAGCAAATATATACCCCATCTTCTTAACACCAGACAATGTCTGATACTCTTCCAATTTATTGACAAGAGGCCACCACATGAACATCGCGAGTATGAATAACACCGATGTGTAACCTGCATGCAGCCACATATCTGTTTTAACAAAATCAAAAATCAATGGAATATGGTAAATCGAGAATATTCCATTAAACATGATCAAGGCAATAAGCGGCTTTGTGAAGAAGCGAAATAGCGGATCGACTATTGGAAGTGATAAAAACGATCTCCAAAGCCAATCAGGCAAGCCGAAAATCAATAATGGAGGTACGACAAGGTAAAGTACTGCCATTTGGATCATATGCATATAAAAGGTTATATGCGCCATCAGATCCACAGGAGAACCTTTAATTATATACAGCACGATAACAGCAGATGTAAAATAAACAGCCTGCTTTCGTGTTGCTGGTACACCTTCCTTGAAACGATCATAGTACTTGAAGACAACTAGATAATATGCAACTAATAGAGCTGCCATCACCAGAAAATATACTGGACTCCATAGTGCTCTGAATCCAAATATATCTAGAGTAAGCATCGTAATTCACCCCGTCCTGTTTAAGAACTTTACTTTCATTATACTTCCAAAGGTATGTTACTTCAATAAAACGGTTCTGCCATTAAATGTTAGTATACTCGCTGACATAGAAAAAATCGGCTATACGCCGATTTTTTCTTTGGTAATATTACCACCAGATAATTGTTGTGAATGCCAGGATTGTTACAGCTCCTACAACGACTCCAGAATAAAGGAACAATGAAGGTGCTTCATGCCCTTTGTGACTCATGTGCATGAAATAGTATAGCTGGAAGATTACCTGAATCACAGCAAGCAGAAGGATGAACGGAACTGTGAACCAGCCTGAGAATCCTTCATATCCAACTGCAACGAAAGCAACAAGTGTCAAGAAAATCATCAATGCGAAGGAAACGATTTGGTATCTCATCTCTTCGGCGCTTTTCTTGCGACGATATTCGACGTCCACTCTTGGGTTCCCTGAACTTGGTTGTTGATTAGCCATCAGTTTATCCCACCATTCCCATTAGATATACAACCGTGAAGATGAATACCCATACAACGTCGATGAAGTGCCAGTAAAGGCTTGCCACATAAAACTTAGGAGCGTTGTAAAGGTTCAATCCACGCTTGGAGTTGCGGACCATCAAAGTAATGATCCAAGCAAGACCGAATGCAACGTGACCACCATGGAAGCCTACAAGCGTGTAGAAGGCAGAACCAAATGCGCTGCTTGTAAACGTATGGTGAAACTCATGTACATAGTGATTGAACTCGTAAATTTCAAGCGCAAGGAAAGCTGCACCAAGTGCTACTGTCAATCCAAGCCAAAGCTGCATCTTCTTGAAGTTGAAATTCTTCATGTGATACATAGCGTATACACTTGTCAAAGAACTTGTTAGAAGAAGCATGGTCGCTGCAAAAGCAAGCGGAATTTCAAAGATATCCTTGGCAAGTGCATGGTCAGCACTAGGAACCTTATCTTTCAATGCGAGATAAGTTGCAAACAAAGTCGCAAACAATACTGTCTCTCCGCCAAGGAAGAACCAGAAGCCCAAAAACTTGTTCTTTGCTTCGAGGGTTGCTTTTTCAGGCTCCGCAGGCCATGTTTCATAAGTGAATTTTTCTTCAGCTTGCATTATGCCTTTGCCCCCTTATCATTATCATCGTCCATTAAGTCTTCTTTATGAATATGGAATCCATGATCATCTTTAATAGAACGTACGAACATCGCTCCTAAAGTTACTGCCATACCGAGGATCAAGACTAGCAGTCCCCAGCTTGTTTCAGCACGGTACATTGCACCGAATGCTGCGATGAAAAGACCAAGTGAGATAACGAAAGGAATGAAAGAGTTATTCGGCATATGGATATCGCCAAGCGGTTCTGCAGGCGTCATTTCATTCTTGCCTTCCATTTTCTCCAGCCAGTAAGCATCAAGTCCACGTACAAGCGGAAGCTGCTTGAAGTTGTAGAATGGCGGCGGAGAAGCAATCGCCCACTCTAGTGTACGGCCGTCGCCCCATGGATCATTTCCAACTTTTTCGTTTTTAACTTGTGTCATGATGACGTTAATTAAAAGTACTACAACTGCTACTGCCATGAAGATGGCACCAACAGAACTGATTAAGTTTCCAGTTTCAAGTCCCTGTCCCGGCAGGAATGTGAAGATACGGCGTGGCATACCCATCAATCCCAGGAAGTGCTGGATGAAGAACGTTAGGTGGAAACCGATCAGGAATAACCAGAAAGTGATTTTACCCAAAGTTTCGTTAAGCATTGTACCAAACATTTTTGGCCAGTACAGGTGTGCACCTGCGAATAGAGCGAATACTACTCCACCAACGATAACGTAGTGGAAGTGAGCGACAACGAAATAACTGTCGTGGTACTGATAGTCAGCTGCAGCAGATGCCAGCATGACACCTGTTACACCACCGGCAACGAATGATGGAATGAAGGCTACTGCCCAAAGCATCGGAGTTGTGAACTTGATGCTTCCTCCCCACATCGTGAACATCCAGTTGAAAATCTTGATACCTGTAGGTACGGCGATTGCCATTGTCGCTACAGCGAAAATCGCGTTTGCGATCGGTCCAAGACCTGTTGTGAACATATGGTGAGCCCATACCATGAATCCTAGGAAACCGATTAATACAGTCGCGAATACCATGGATGAGTAACCGAAAAGACGTTTTCTAGAGAAAATCGCAAAGATTTCTGAGAAAATACCGAATGCCGGTAAGATTAGGATATAAACTTCTGGGTGACCAAAGATCCAGAAAAGGTGTTCCCAGATAATTGTGTTACCGCCGTTTGATACATCAAAGAAATTAGATCCAAACATACGGTCAAAAATCATTAAGAAAAGGCCAACAGTCAGTGGAGGGAACGCAAACAGGATAAGAGCTGATGTTACAAATGTTGCCCAAGTGAACATCGGCATTCTCATATAAGTCATTCCCGGGGCACGCATGTTTATGATCGTTACGAGGAAGTTAATCCCCCCGATTAGTGTACCCGCACCCGAAATCTGCAAACCAAGTGCATAAAAATCGATACCATGTGTTTCAGACGCTATTGCAAGTGATGCGTAAGAAGTCCAACCAGCATCAGGAGCTCCACCCAGGAACCATGAAAGGTTGAGGAATACTCCACCAAAGAAGAATAACCAAAATCCTAATGAGTTCAAGAATGGGAACGCTACGTCACGCGCTCCAATCTGGAGTGGCATAACAGCATTCATGAATGCAAATACAAGCGGCATCGCTGCCAGGAATATCATCGTTGTTCCATGCATCGTCAGGATTTCATTATAGAAACCTGCGCTTACAAAATCATTATTAGGTACAGCTAGCTGAATACGGATGAACAAAGCTTCAAGTCCGCCTAGGATGAAGAAGAATCCGCCAGCAATTAGATAAAGGATTGCGATTTTTTTATGGTCAACCGTTGTCAGGTAATCCCATAACGTTGCGCCGAATCCCTTTTTCTGAGCATAGGTACTCACAGTTTTACCTCCCTTTCAAACAAATCCCCTGTTATTTCTGGACTTTCAAGCCCATCAGATATTCTGTTAATGCATCAAGTTCTTCTGGTTTAAGTTCAGGATACTTGCCAGTCATCTTGTTTGCCGGCTTGTATGCTGCTGGATCTTCCAGCCATTTCTTGATATTTTCTTCTGACATATCCAAGACACCAGCAACGCGTGAACGATCGCCGAAGTTTGACAAGTTAGGACCAACACGAGCTGCTTCTGGAGCCGTGTTTGCCGGAGTTACGGCGTGGCATCCGATACAGCTGTTATTGAAGATTTCCTGCCCTTGCTGAGCAGTTGCTGTTTCTGCCTTAGCAGGTTCTTTAACTCCTTGCATATTTGCTACCCACTGATCGAATTCATCACGTGGCAAAGCTTTTACTTTGAAGTCCATCAATGCGTGTGAAGGTCCGCAAAGCTCAGCACATTTTCCGTAGAAAAGTCCGCCAGCTTCATCGGCTCCTTTACTGTCAAATTCAAGCCAAAATTTGTTGATGTTATCAGTATTTGTATCCATCTTTCCTCCAACAGAAGGAATCCAGAAAGAGTGCTTTACATCTGAAGCCTTAAGGTTAAAGTAAACCTTTTCATCAGTAGGGACTACTAATTCCTGGCTAGTGATGATTTCTTCATTTGGATACTCGAATTCCCACCAGTAAAGATTCGCGCGCACGTTGACTACAAGCGCATCAGTCTTTCCTTCAGCGTTCTTCTTTTCCATTGGGGAAACATCCGCCAACTTAAACGTTGCCGCAACTGTAGGAACAGCAAGAATTAGAAGCAATAAGATCGGAATAACAGTCCAAAGGATCTCAAGCTTGTGGCTTCCCTCGACCTGCTTCGGAATTTCGTTGTCATTCTTCCTGCGGAACTTCATAATGACATAAATAAAAATGATTGTGACGACAGCAATTACTCCCACCATAATCGCCGTGCTCAACAACATAAGTTCATACTGGGATTGAGCAACTTCACCTGCAGGTCTTAATGTAGACAGGTATGGCTCACCACAGCCGGACAAGACTAATGCCATCAATGTGAACAATGACAGCAGACGCCATTTAGCAAGCATCTTCATAGCTTAATTAAACCCCTCTTTCGTAAAAAATCTTATAAATTTGGTTAAAAAAATTTATGGAAAAATCCTCTCTCAACAAAGAGTGAATCTCCTAACGAAGGTTAGATAAGTGTGACAATTACCATAGCGACAAACATGACAGTTAAGTATTGTAAAGAATATACAAACATCAGTTTTGCCCATTTGATATCATCTTTAAGCTTTTCAAGGTAGATTCCCAATACAAGCCACCCAATATTCAGGACCGTTGCAAGAATCATGAATGGAATTCCAAGTTCAGGAAGGAAAAATGGTAACGGCAACAATGCTGTCACCCAAAGGTAAATCGATCTCTTAGTGGCTTTGAAGCCTTTCACAACCGGAAGCATTGGTATACCAGCTGCACGGTATTCCTCTACCCTTCTCATTGCCAGAGCATAGAAGTGTGGTGGCTGCCAAACAAAAACGATGGCAAAAAGCATCCAGGCCATTACGTCTAGGTTAGCGTCTACTGCAGCCCATCCGATTAGCGGTGGAACTGCTCCTGAGATACTGCCGACAATTGTATTGGAGACATATTGTCGTTTTGACCACAATGTATAGAGAACTACATAACTAAAAACGCCAAACAACCCGATTAAAGCAGCTGTTATGGTAGTTGTAAGCAAAAACGCTGTTCCAATCCCAATCAGCAAGAAGCTCATCATGGCTACTTTTCCTGGCTGGACTTTTCCAGTCACAGTCGGCCTGTCTTTTGTTCGCTCCATTAAATGGTCGATATCCCGATCGATGTAGTTGTTAAGGCTGCATGAGCCGGCGACAATCAATGATGAACCTATCAATGTCGCTAGAATCAAATCAATATTATCGAGAAAGCGCACTCCGCTGAAATGAAGTGCTAGCCATAATCCAGTAAAAGTCGTCATAGCATTGGAATTTACAATCCCTACTTTAATTAGGGATAGAAAATCTTTCAACATGGTCTTCTCCACGACTGCAGGCTGTCCGTCCTCTAATACAGCTTCTGATAAAGCTTTTGAATTAGACATCCATATCCTCCTTCATCCCTTTTCCTTCAAAATTCCAGAGACGAAATTTTTACAAAAAAAAGAAGAGTATTTGTACTTTATATTTCGGTTAGTTTTCACTATTCTCAACGTGTAAAGGCTGTTAAATGTTTGTGTAGAAAAATAAAGCCTACGTTGTATATTAAATCACACTTCACAACTTTTTTGTGAATTTTTTTTGAACAAAATTTGACTAATTTGTGTCTTACCGCCATTATCCATAAAGTTTATTTTTATTGCAAGGAATTTTGACTTGATATTAATAGAATGTTTGGATGCCCTCTTTATTACGAATATACATATTCTTGGATAATATTTTCATGTCTGTAACTTTGCTGGTATTTAACATCATCATTTTTCTTGCCTTATCGCTGCCATGAGCATTTTACCTATAAAAGGGATTGTTGTCCAACTATAATAGTAAGTATTGAAATATTAACTATTATTGTGTAGTATCTTAAGTATTGTTTTCTATCCTTTTTCGTCAAAATTCGTTATTATAGGGATAGAATTTTTTCTTTTCTACAAGCTTCTTCCATTATACATGTCAAGTTTATTATTTGACAACTTATCGAACTTTGAATGAGCAGGTGATGATCATGAATCGTTCCCTCAAGTGGCTGGCTGTTTTAACCACGATTGGGATGCTTTTTGTTTTGCTCGGAGGAGCGTTGGTTACAAAAACCGATTCCGGAATGGGCTGCGGCAAGTCCTGGCCCCTTTGTAACGGAGAATTCGTTCCTACGGATATTACTCCCGAATTGGTGATAGAGCTTGCCCACAGGTTAGTATCGGGCAGCGTAGGCATCATGGTACTAATCTTATCGATCTGGACATGGAAGGCAATTGGGCATATACGAGAAACGAAGTTCTTGTCTGTTTTATCTTTTTTCTTCCTTGTTCTACAGGCATTGATCGGAGCTGCCGCTGTTGTTTGGGGACAATCTGATTTTGTCCTGGCACTTCACTTCGGCATTTCTCTCATCTCTTTTGCTGCTGTACTTTTATTGACCATGCTAATTTTTGAAGTGGATAAAAAATTCCAGGCTGAAAAATTAGTGATTGATAAAAGAATGAAGTTCCATATTATCGGGCTTTCCATATACAGCTATATTGTAGTTTACACCGGTGCTCTTGTCCGGCATATGAATGCCAGCCTGGTCTGTAAAGATTGGCCATTATGTACGAGTGGCGGCCCCTTCCTTCCTACCAACATTTACGAGTGGGTACAAATGGGACACAGGGCTGCAGCAGGTTTCATTTTTATCTGGATTGCATATGTCACCTACATCGCCGTCAAACACTACAAGCATGAAAGAGTACTATACTGGGGCTGGATCATTTCAATGGTCCTTGTGTCACTCCAGGTCATTGCCGGCGCATTTGTCATCTTCACAAGATTGAATCTGTACATTGCCCTCGGGCACGCTTTCTTCATTTCCGTTCTGTTTGGCGTATTCAGCTACTTTATCCTTCTGGTTTCCAGAAGCAAAAAGAATGCCGCAAGAGTGCAAAATCCTAAACCCGTTGACCTTTCTCCGGCAACGGTAAAATAAAAAGCTGCAGCAGACGCTGCAGCTTTTTATCATTTCATTGACTACGACCTGAACTTGAACGAATTTTGGTTTACTATAGATTTTGCCGGTTTAGGCTCTGCGGTCTTGTCCTTCTTATACTTCTCTTCATATTTTACAAACATCGAAACATTCACGAGTATCCCTGTCGCCAGCGCGAGCTGCAGCAATGACGAGCCTCCATAACTCACAAAAGGCAAAGGAACCCCTGTCAGAGGAATGACCCCTGAAGCTCCGCCTAGATTGACAAACGACTGAATGCCAATCATACTGGAAATCCCAATTGCAAGCAAACTGCCAAAAGGATCCTTGCACTTCAGCCCGATATGAATTCCTTTTAGGACGATGAACGCCAGACTCAACAACACAAATCCTACACCAAAAATCCCCAATTCTTCGGAGATGACTGCTATGATGAAGTCTGTGTGGGGCTCAGGCAGATATCCGAGCTTCTGGACACTTTCTCCAAGACCCAAACCTTTCAAGCCTCCCGAACCAATTGCATAATAGGAATTAGCTAGATGATAACCTGTATTTTGTTCATCTGTAAAAGGATTGCTGTAAGCAGTAAATCTGCCTATCCTTGTTTCAGAAAAAATTTCATCCTGAAGGAACAGAACGAAAGGAGCGAGGAATCCGAGGCCAAATAATATCAGTTTTGAGATATTCTTCAGGTTCATACCTGAAGAAATGATTATTGTAGAAGCAATAGCAAAAATAATTGCTGCTGTACCGAAGTCAGGTTGAATTGCGACTAGCATACATACTAAAATCAAGTAAACAAGAGGTGGTACAACCCCTTTATTAAACTGGTTTATGTAGGTTTGCTTTTTAGCATACACGGCTGATAGATAGATAATGACACTTAACTTCGCAAACTCTGATGGCTGCAGGCTTCTTGCTCCAACTTCAAACCAGCTCAATGCATTGTTCGTCACTTTACCAAATAAAAATAGCGCAGCAAGCCCACCGAGGATAAAGACTACCATCGGCAATAAAACCTTAGTGCTTTTCATCGCCTTGTATGGGAAGAATGCCGCTACCACAAACAGGAATGTTGCAAGTAATAAGTTGAACTTCTGTTTTTGAAAGAAGAAATCACTAGGATAATCATACCTCTGGATGGCAGTGACCATGCTGGCACTGTAAACCATGACAAGGCCAAACAAGCACAAGAGCGCAACAACAATGATCAATGAATAGTCATAGGATTTCAGTATTTTTTTTAACATCGTCTCTTCCCCATCTTCTAAGTTGTTTAATCTATTCTACTATAAGTTGAAATATCCTGCCTTTGTTTAAGGAAAAGTTATGAAATTCTTAATATATTGTCATAGAAGTGTAATGCAGTGTTTTCATATTTCTACATGTTGCATGGCTATAATTAAGGCCATAGGATAGAGGGTTAAAATAACTAATTAACAATGAACAAAAAAACTCAAACAATCGAATAGGACTGTTTGAGTTTTTAGGATTTATTTTTTTAACGAAGCTTCATGCAATATGGAAAGCTCTTGCTCCAATTGATCGAGAATAACTTTCCCATCTGATTCTTCGATTAAGCCGAGTCTTACTGCAAAATCTATCTCTCTTGATAATCCAAACATTTGCGTATCTAAAACCTCTTCATAAAGAGGGCATTGAGGCATTGTCAGATTATCCATTTGCACTTTGATCAGCTTTAAAATTTTATCAGCGTCAGCCTTTAATAAGGCATGGGCTTTTTCCTGATGGTTGATTATCATATCAGACGCCAACTTGATCCCCCCCGTTTCCGAGCGATTACCCAATCCTATCTTTAAATTTTACCCTTAAGTGGACAAAAAAGCAAGAATATTAAGGAGTTACATATTAATGTTTAGCGTCCTGCAGATGGGTTGAAATGACAACTCACAGAATTATCGCTATACTGAAGAAATAATATGTAAAGATTCAGGAGGGAATTATGGAAACAATCATCCCAATCAAAGGAAAAATCAAATACAAGATCACTTTGGATCCTGGTGTATGGATTTTCGACGATCGCAAAGTAGACTTGAATACATATTTCAACGGAGATCAGGAGCGCAGTGATGCCCTTGAAGAGTATACGAAGTCAGTCTCAAGACATTGGGATCGTGAAATTACGGAGGGTGCAGTCTATCCACCAACCCTCAAAACAGAAGTGAAGTTCGAGAAAGAAAAAGTCCTGACAGGCACTTTCGGGATACCATTCAAGCCATTTCTTGTGAATGCAGAACCAGAGCAGACAGCAAAGACTGTAGTGATTGAATATGGGGAAAATGACCAGGTATCACTTTCACTTGAGAAAGCTTCTGGCCTTATCCTCGGTTTTTCCAAGGACGGCAAACCTTTAAAAGAGGACGGGCCGCTGCATGTATATTACCAGGATGGTTCCAACAAGGAAAATCCAATCAAAAATGTTACCGGTTTTACCGTAGAATAATATGTAAGGTACTGCCAACGGGCATCCCAGAAGGGTGCCCGTTATTTTATTGTCACACTGCCCGTTTTGGCTTTTTTATCTGAAAGATTCCAGTATGTGCAAAAAGTTAATTTAATAGATCGGCTGCTAGCTGGGCAAGAGATGACCTTTCTCCTTTAACAAGCTGGACATGACCCGCAATTTGCTGGTCTTTGAACTTTTCAACCACATAGGTGAGTCCATTATTATAGGCATCCAGGTATGGGTGGTCAATCTGGTCAGGGTCACCCATCAAGACAATTTTACTGCGCTCCCCTACCCTGGTCAGAATTGTTTTAATCTCATGCTTGGTCAGGTTCTGTGCTTCATCAATGATTATGAATTGGTCCGGAATGCTCCTGCCCCTTATATACGTTAATGCTTCTACCTCGATTGAACCCATCCCTGCAAGTATGGCATCAAGTTCGCCCGGTTTTTTCGTATTGAAAAGGAATTCAAGGTTATCATATATTGGCTGCATCCATGGTCTGAGTTTTTCCTGCTTTTCACCAGGCAGAAAGCCCAGGTCCTTACCTACTGGTACAATCGGCCTTGCTACAAGCAGCTTTTTAAAAATCCCCATGTCTTCAGTCTGCAGCAACCCTGATGCCAGAGCGAGCAATGTCTTCCCAGTACCTGCACGCCCTATCAAGGTGATCAAAGGCATGTCTTGTCGTAAAAGCAGCTCCATCGCCATAATCTGCTGAACATTTCTTGGCTTGATCCCCCAAGTGTGCTTACCTTCATGTTCAAAAATAAGCTTTTTCACTTTTTTATTTTTTGTATCAACCATTCCTATTGCGGATGCAGAACTGCCGAGAATGTCCTTCATGATGACGAACTGATTTGGGTAAAAGAAGTTTTGCCCCTTTAATTCAGAGATGTTAAGTTCTCCTCTTTCATAAAAACGATTTAGTTCTTCAATCTGTATATACACTTCTGCATAGCCTGAATACAGATGGTTAATTTCCACTACCCTGTCACTTAAGAAATCTTCAGCGATCAGACCGATTGCATCGGCTTTTACTCGGACAAGCGCGTCCTTGCTGACCAATATTACCGGACGCCCATCTTCCTTCGTTTCTTCTTCAAGGCTCAAGTTTTTAGCTACCGCCAGTATTCGGTTGTCATTAGTTTTTTCAACAAAGATTTCCTGGAGTTGATGGAAGGATCGATGGTTCAGCTCGATCCTGAGCGTCCCTCCACCTTCAAGATTGATTTTCTCATGCAGCTTACCTGTCTCCCTCATTCCGTCTATGAGCCTTGAAACCTGGCGCGCATTGCGCCCGATCTCATCCATATATCTTTTCTTTGAATCCACTTCCTCCAGAACTACAGCAGGTATGACAACTTCATTGTCTTGAAAGGAAAAAATCGCGTGCGGATCCTGTAGTAAGACGTTTGTGTCCAGTACGTATATTTTACTCAAATTGATGCCTCCCGCCTTATTGATCTCGACTTTGGCCAACTTGGCAGCCTTGGCCGGGACTTTGGTAAAATATATGACTTTTTGAATAAAGATAGAAGATATTTTGCACAATAACCTTTGAGCATTTCTTTTTTTATATAACTTTCCTAGTTGTTCAAAGGATTTTTAACGAAAAAATAACCGGAGGGGTTCATTGATGATAAGATTGGTTGCTGCAATTTCGTTTGTGTTTTTATTGACTGCCTGCAATGGAAATAATAACGCAAATAAATCTGACGAAGATCACAAGGTCAAAGTCCAGAATAGTGCGATCAAAGAAGTTGACCGCCAATCTGGCCAGGAGATTTCCCGCCATCTTGTGAATTTGACCACTCACATCCCGAATGTTGATGATGCTGCAGCTGTAGTGGTTGGTCGCTATGCCGTAGTGGGGATCGATGTAAATGACAAAATGGAAAGGTCAGAGGTAGACACTGTTAAATATACGGTTGCGGAAGCCTTAAAAAAAGACCCCCACGGTGCACGTGCAGTAGTGGTTGCCGATCCTGATATAACAGCGAGGTTAAGGGAGATTTCAGAGGATATTAAAAACGGTCAGCCAATCATGGGTATTATGAACGAACTTTCTGATATTACCGGAAGAGTCATGCCGGAGGTTCCCGCAGACATGATTGAACCGCAGACTAAAAGCCCGACTGAAGATCCAAAGAAGAAGCTTAACAAAGAGGAAAAAAAGCAATTAGAGAAGGACCAGGAACAGCAATCTAACTATCATAAATAACAAAGCAAAAAGCTTAGTCAATTGACTAAGCTTTTCTCATTGCATCCATTACCTGCTTATCAAGGCGCGCTGCTGCATCTTTATCGTATGTCTTGTCATATTGAGGTTCAGCGACGATTTTTGATCCATAGAACATAACGTCTCTTACTTCGCTGATATTGATTTCGACTAAGGCCAGCTTCAAAGGTACACCATCAAGTTTTTCTTGCTTGACGCTGGCCGTCCCGCTGATTGAATATGTAGATTCATTTGCGATCAGGTTGATTACTGCTTTGTCATTGCTTTTAATATTCTCGATGATTCTAGAGCGGTTATCCACCGCAAAATAAACGGTCCCCTCATCCTTTGCAAGCACCCAGGAAATTGCGCTGACATTCGGGCCGCCAGTTTCGTGGTCCACTGTTGCCAGGGTAACAAATCGCTCTTTTTGCAATTCATCAACCAATGGTTTGATTAGTTTAGGTTCTACTTGATTTGCCATATTCACCCTCCTTAAACTATCATAATAGTACTACGAACTCTTTAAGCAGGGCAAATCAAATGATTTTCTCTGCTAAGGCTCCAATCAATGATATACTATAATATAATCAAAACTCAATCAGGCTATGTATGATAATTATTTATAAGAGGTGTAAGAATGAGAGTCAAATGTGTACTGTGCGACAAAATCGAGAATATTAACAGCGATACCCTTCAGGCTAAGCGGCTACGAAACCGGCCGATCCATACATATATGTGCGATCCTTGTAATGAACGAATTGCTGATAAGACGAACAACCGTATAGCAACCGGGAATTTCAAGCTGTATCGTTCCCGGGTTAAGAAGGATGATTGGTGATTGTGATTAACCAACTAGGCAGTGTTCGAAACTAACACTTTTACTCGGTTCAGGCTGGCAATATATTGCGAAAATCCACATAAGGGCACCTTTCTTGACTAATCATACCCTTATGCAAGCATTTCCTCCTCTATAAGGGTACCTTTCTTGACTAACGGTACCCTTATGCAAGCATTTCCTCTTCTATAAGGGTACCTTTCTTGACTAATGATACCCTTATGCAAGCATTTCCTCTTCTATAAGGGTACCTTTCTTGACTAATGATACCCTTATGCAAGCATTTCCTCTTCTATAAGGGTACCTTTCTTGTCTAATGATACCCTTATGCAAGCATTTCCTCTTCTATAAGGGTGCCTTTCTTGACTAATGATACCCTTATGCAAGCATTTCCTCTTCTATAAGGGTACCTTTCTTGACTAACGATACCCTTATGCAAGCATTTCCTCTTCTATAAGGGTACCTTTCTTGACTAACGATACCCTTATGCAAGCATTTCCTCTTCTATAAGGGTACCTTTCTTGTCTGCTGATACCCTTATCTAAGCATTGCCTCTTCTATAAAGGTACCTTTCTGGGCGTATGTTACCCTTATGTACGTTTTTCTTAGGGTGCCGCTCTAGACGAAAGATGCCCTTTCTTCCTCCCTCCATTATTCATCGCTCTAACGCAAAAAATCCGCCCATTCCCGGGCGGATTTTTTCAGTCTTCTTCAGGATAGTTAACGTATTTGTCTGGCTCTTGCCTGATTTGGTCAAGCATGACTTCAATCAGGTCGCGTGGGAAGCGGTATTCCTTAGAATTACCTTCCTGCACGACAGTGACATAATACATTAGTGCATCCCGTTTTAATTCTTTTGATTCAACATTATGTTCATCGGCAAGAATTTGATCAAATAACTTTGTAGTTTCTTGAGCTGCTGTATCTTCTGGCCGAGCATCGCTGACGATTTTGATCGTCAGCCAATTATAAATTGCATCCTGGAGTGATTTCATATCGCCAACTCCTACTTGACATTTGCTTCTGCTTTTTTATGCTGTCGCAGCCTGAGCTTGTAAATGATCAGGATGAGTGCAGCGACCACAAGTCCTTCCGTGATGGGAAGGAAAATAGCAAGGAAGGTTAGGACTGTAGAGCCAAGCAATAGAAACGCATAGATGATGATACTTTTCAGCAACGGCAGCTTTTGAGCAAATCCAAGCTTATAAACAAGGATGCCGAGAGCGGCAATCGTCAAGTAAAGCATCCACATGCCTACCGTTGGGTTCTCATCTACCCTGAATAATGCTGCAAAAAATGATAATCTCTGGCTTACATCCATACTTCTTCCCCCTACTTAATTAAGCTTCAGCGAATTTTTTCTTTTTCGCTTGTCTTTCACGCTCATTCTTATCAAGAATCTTTTTGCGGAGTCTGATTGATTCTGGAGTTACTTCACAATACTCGTCATCGTTCAAGTATTCTAATGATTCTTCCAGAGTCATGATTCTTGGCTTCTTGATGACAGATGTCTGGTCCTTATTAGCAGAACGAATATTAGTTGCTGCCTTCACCTTCGTGATATTAACAGTAATGTCATTTTCACGAGTGTGCTCACCAACAATCATGCCCTCATAAATTTCAGTTCCTGGCTCGACGAAAATCGTTCCGCGGTCTTCTACCTGCATGATACCATAAGTAGATGCCTTTCCTGATTCCATTGATACTAGAACACCTTGACGGCGTCCGCCTACCTGGCCTTGAAGCATAGGCTGGTAGCTGTCGAATGTATGGTTAATGATACCATATCCGCGAGTCAATGTTAAAAATTCTGTTGTGTATCCGATCAATCCGCGTGCCGGTACATTGAAAATCAATCGAACCTGTCCGCTTCCGTTGTTGATCATATCTAGCATTTCGCCTTTACGTGCACCGATTGATTCCATGATGGAACCAGTGTGTTCTTCAGGAACATCGATTTGAACGCGCTCTACCGGCTCACTTCTTACCCCATCAATTACCCGTACGATAACTTCTGGCTTTGATACTTGAAGTTCATAACCTTCACGACGCATGTTTTCGATCAAGATAGACAGGTGCAATTCTCCACGGCCTGAAACGATCCATTCATCAGGTGAGTCCGTATTGTCTACTCTAAGACTAACGTCCGTTTGCAGCTGAGCGCGAAGTCTTTCTTCGATTTTCCTTGCAGTCAGGTATTTACCCTCACGGCCTGCGAATGGGCTGTTATTGACTAGGAATGTCATCTGTAGTGTTGGCTCATCAATACGTAAAACTGGTAGTGGATCCTGGTTGTCAAAAGGACAAACTGTTTCACCGACATTGATGTCTTCCATTCCGGATACTGCAATTAGATCACCAGCATTGGCTTCCTGAATTTCCTGGCGCTTAAGACCGAAGAAACCAAAAATCTTTGTTACACGGAATTGTTTTACAGAACCGTCAAGCTTCATAAGTGCTACCTGCTGGCCAACCTTCATTGTACCGCGGAATACACGGCCGATTCCGATTCTGCCCACATAGTCGTTGTAATCAAGAAGGGCAACCTGGAATTGAAGAGGCTCTTCACGGTTATCAACAGGTGCAGGGATGTGGTCAATGATTGACTCGTATAATGACTGCATGTTTTCATCCTGTTTTTCAGGGTCCAAACTTGCTGTTCCGTTGATTGCAGAAGCATAAACAACTGGGAATTCAAGCTGATCCTCATCTGCACCTAGTTCGATGAACAAGTCAATGACTTCATCAACAACCTCAGCAGGACGAGCAAAGTCACGGTCAATCTTATTCACTACTACGATTGGTGTTAAATGCTGTTCAAGAGCTTTCTTTAAAACAAAGCGTGTTTGCGGCATACAGCCTTCATATGCATCGACAACAAGCAATACGCCGTCAACCATTTTCATGATACGCTCAACCTCGCCGCCAAAGTCAGCGTGTCCAGGAGTATCAAGAATGTTAATACGTGTATCTTTATAGGAAATAGCTGTATTTTTCGCGAGGATCGTGATTCCTCGTTCTCTTTCCAAATCGTTTGAATCCATTGCACGCTCTTCCACATGCTCATTTATACGGAATGTGCCTGATTGCTTCAGAAGCTGGTCGACCAGTGTCGTTTTACCGTGGTCAACGTGGGCAATGATCGCTATATTTCTAATATCTTCTCTTAATTTCAAAAAAGTCACCCTGCCTTTAATATCATAATTTATCTATTGGCTTTTTACACAACTTACATATTATAACACAATAAGAGTGGAAACCTATAGGCATTTTAATGTACAATTAAATATATTATTATTTGCACCAAATGTCGAATGGGGGATTCACCTTGAATCAGATAAAATGGCCATTATTATTTTTCGCATTTGCAGCAGCTTCATGCATGATTGGTATTGGAATCGCCATTGGTGAAAGAAGTGTTGCCGGTACCGTAGCATGTATGATCGCATTGGTTTTCGTAATGGGATTTGGTTTTAAAAAGAAAAAGAAGATGAGAGAAGCAGGAGAACTTTAATCAAAAGCACAATTAAATGACAAAACCGGCTGGATTTCCAGCCGGTCATTCCAGGGGGCGGACCATGATCAAATAGGTTTCGCCCTCATTTTCTTCTGTTTTGAATTGTTCAAACCCGCAATCTGCAAGGAAGTTCGACCACTCGTATTCATCGACTGGAACAGCGGCAAATAGTGCCTTGTGCTCATTCAGTTTAAGTTCGCCGGAGAGATGGTTTATAATCGCTGATGCGATTCCTTGACGTCTTTCCTCCGCTTTTACCAATATTGTTCCAAGCCATGGCTTTTGGTTGGAAGGAGCGGATTCCACATGAAAAGAAATTGCCGCAGGTCTTCCTGACGTTTCCCAAACTCTCCATTCTCCAGTCAGGTCATCATATTGCTCAATGTATTCTTTTAAGGACAAACCCTGCAGCTCATTTTTACTCCACTTAGAACTCGTAGAAATAAGATCCTTAAAAAACGGCAGATCTGGGCTTTTAAACTGCCGCCAAGTTAAAATTACCATTTTCCATCCTTAAGATAATTCTTCAGGATATCACCGTGCAGGCCCGGCTTCGAAACAAATAAGGAATTCTGCTTGAGCATATCCAGCTCTTCTCCCCGCAGGTCAGTAGTTACTCCACCAAGTTCCTCTATAATGATGATCCCAGCAGCAATATCCCATGGTGCAAGTCTTGGGGTCAGATAAGCATCGATTCTTCCCGTTGCCACATACACCATTTCCATGGCTGCTGAACCATAAGACCGAGTCCCTCTCACGTCTTTGACAAGGGGTATAAGTAATTCGTGATTTATCCGTTTATTGGGGGCTACCCAAGTTGCATTTAAAGCAATAACTGCTTCACTCACTTTTGCCTCTTTTAGTTTCGGAATAGATTTTTCGTTCAAATAAGCTCCTTGGCCTTTTACACAATGATAGAGTTCATCATGGACGACATCATAGATAAGACCAATTAAACCTTCCCCATCAACATAAATGCCGATTGAAATGGCGAAATTCCGCTGTTGGTGGACAAAGTTCATGGTTCCATCGATTGGATCAATAATCCAAACAACCCCTGTTAGGGACTTCACTTCATCTCCATACCCTTCCTCACCCAAAATTCGATGATCCGGAAAAGTACCTTTGATTTTCTCGATAAAATATTGCTCTGTCTCTTTATCAATATCTGTAACCAGGTCATTAGGATTGGATTTTGAAGTAACATTCAATGTCTTTGGAAAAGAAGCCCTGATATTTTCACCAGCCTCTTTGACCCAGCTTTTTGCGTATGTATAAATTTCGGTTAGATTATATTCCATTCAGCTTTCCCCCGTTTCATATATTTTACGTTCACTCAAGCTTTCGGAATCTATGTTAGCTTAGCGGATTAGCTTCGTTTTTATCAAGTATTAGGATTCCCCTTGTCATCTCCATAAAATGCAAAACTCCTTAAGAAGTTATTGACCATATAGAAGCTTATCATGCCCTTGGTTACGAAAACATAAGAAACGAACTCCATCAATTTTACAGGAGTTCGTCAAGTGTCTCGGTTGCTGCAGTTTTCCATTATTTTCACCATCATATAATACCTTATTCTTTCGTAAAACTTTATAGCAATTATAGAGCTTTTAAACGTAATAACTCTTGTCGAATTCTTTCGAGTTTTTGTTTACATTCTTTCATTTTCGATTTATCCGCATCTGTCATTGCGTCAAAAAGGGTGGCTAATTCATAATCCATCTCCAAACGTAGTACAGCTGTTCTCTGTAGCTCCCCATTTTTCTTCCTTGTTGAATTTATAAGTTGTTTCATTAATTTACACTCCTCTATTAATTTCTATTTTTTATTATTGTATGAATTTCCATTTGGCTGTGGTACAAATTTGTGCGTATACCTAGGACTCAAAAAATGCCTGTCGCTTCTTTTTTCGCAAAGATTTTGCTACAATATTTGACAAAGTACTAGGAGGTTTTTATATTGTCATTTTCAGGATTTGAACAAGCAGATTTCGATGTTTTTAAAATAGACGGTCTCGACGAAAGAATGGATGCCTTGAAATCACAGATCCGCCCTAAGCTGGAAGAACTCGGCCAGCACTTCGCTCCCACGCTTTCAAGCATTGCCGGTGATGAGATGCATTACCATGTTGCAAAACATGCCCGGAGAACGAAGAATCCTCCTAAAGACACGTGGGTAGCTTTCGCCGGCAATCCAAGAGGCTATAAGATGCTGCCTCATTTCCAGATTGGTTTATGGGAGACCCATGTCTTCATCTGGTTTGCTGTTATTTACGAAGCACCCGAGAAGGAAGCAATCGGTAAAAAACTTGAAGAAAACATTGATTCCATCTACACTCGCACTCCTAAGGACTTCTTTTGGTCAATCGACCATATGAAGCCTGAAGCCATGATTCACAGTGAGCTTTCCAAGGATGATCTTCTCTCCATGTTCAAGCGCCTTCAAACCGTTAAAAAAGCTGAAATCCTATGGGGTCTTAACATTCCTCGTGAGGAAGCCGTCAAACTAAGCGGTGAAGAAATGCTTTCTAAAATTGAGTTTGTATTTAAAGAAATATTACCCCTATATAAATTGGCATAAACCATCAAATGCGCAGGCGATCGCCCATTTTCGACAATCGCTGAGCAACCTGACAGCGTACTCGCTGGATGAACTCACTGACTGGGTCAGAACCTTAAACGTTCCAAAGAAATTCACGAACAAAAAGCGCAAGCGCCTCGTTCAGCCCCGACAAGCGCTGGAGGGCCGCCCAATGGAGTCGTTCTTTGACTTCAATGGGCGGCTCGAAGCGACTCGAGGGGCTAGGCGCTGGAGCTGGATTAGGAAAAACACAGGCAGTTATCCTCACCTGAATAATTCTATAATTTCCTTAACAAAAAAAAAGAGCCCTTTTTTATGAACTGTGCCCCCGTTTA
>NZ_JAGGQU010000037.1 GCF_018613155.1 Bacillus sp. ISL-55
GCGGAGCGATTTCGTTCTTCTTGTGTTTCAGAAATTGCGAATTAGGGACGATTCACGTCTCACAGAATTTGAACATATGACCTTGGAGCGGTTTTTCAAAACCGGAGGACCGTTCCCGCTTTTTTAAAATGGAAGGTGTGGAGAACTTGAAGAAGTGGATCATGTTGACTGTGAAAATATTAATGGTAGTTATGGTTGGAGCAGGATGCATGAGTTCCGAAAGCAAGGTTATCAAGCACTTGGAAAATAAATATGATGAGAAATTTAAAGTAGAAGATGTTGATAAGGCTAGTGCATTATTCCCTTCTCTCTCTGGGAAAGACAAAATTTTCGCCTATCCAGAAGGAAAACCTGAGCAATTATTTGTAGCGGGTGAAAGCCAGAACAAAGAAGGGGAAATATACGATACTTATATACTGGCCAAATGGGGAGAAGAGCTGGAAGAGACTATGGAGCAGGAAGTGAAAAAACAAATTCCTGATGTTAGCGACTTTAAGATTTATCTACGTATAGCAGATAGTAAATACGATGAGAGTATGATGGATACTTCCATATATGATTACCTAAAGAATATTAATAAGGAAGTTGACGTTGTACTGGTTGCTGCTATAAAAACCTCTGGCCAACCAGACATTAAGCCTTACAATGAAGGACTATATAATTTATACCAAAAGTTAAAAAGCCTAAACACAGATTTTTATACACTCTCAGTTGGGTTTGTAGAAGATTCCTTGAATAGTGACGAGTATATAAGGACCTCCAATGGGAACAATACTCCATGGTCTAATTTAAAGGGAGTATATGGAGCTGTAGTTGTAAACGATAGCTTTCAAATAAGTAAACCTGAGGGTATGAACGAATATTATGAGGTTTATGAGGAGTAATAACAAGCATATAAGGACAAATGATAACTCTCGAGTGCCGATTAGTTAGAATACAGGATCTAGGGGCGGTTTTTAAACCGGACGGTCCCTGTTTTTTAAAACGGAAGGTGTGGAGAACTTGAAGAAGTGGATCAAGCTGACTGCGGCAATTTTATTCGTAATTATGGGAGGTGCGGGGTGTATGAGTTCGGAGAATAAGGTTTTAGCTAAATTAGAAGAAAAGTATAACCAAAAGTTCTCAATAGAAGGAGTCAAAGAAGGCAGCAAGGCTTTTGCTCAAATGTATGGTAAGGATAAGCTGACTGTGCATCCGGAAGGGAATCCTGAGGTAGTTTTTCTGGCGCAAGAGGACAAAGATGACAAAGAATTTGTGAATGATAATTATGTCCTAGCTAAGTGGGCTGAAGAATTAAAAGCAAAGCTTGCGGATCAAATTGAGAAAGAACTCCCTCCCGGAACTCCGTACAAAGTTTTATTGAGAATTGCGCCAGATAAATATGATAAGTCCATGGTTAATATGTCATTTGATGAGTATTTAGAAAAAGGCTATCAAGATTTTTCTGTGGTTTTAAAGGCAGGTATTAAGACGGAAGGCAAACCAGAGGTTAGTCAATTTAACGAAAATATTTATAACTTGTACAACTTGATGAAATCTGTAGGAACAGAAAGATATACAGTTTCAGTAGGGTTCGTTGACAATTCAGAAGATATCTCAGATTACATAAGGACATCACTTGTAAATAATATTGCCTGGTCAAATTTAAAAGCTAAAGTTTATGGTGAAGTTAATGTAGATTACCGTTTTGATCCAGAAAACAATTCGGGAATGGTTGATGAGTCGCTTGTACTAACCGGACCCGAAAGAATAGCTGTTAATTACCAGCCATTCGGGGAGTGATTAGATGTCCTTGGATAAATTGACAGACGAAGAAAAAAGTATTCTTTTGCAGTTATCATATTTGGATTTGCCGCCCGAACTTACTGTTAGTGATAAATCAACTCTTACCATTGATGAGGTGTTAATACAAATATCTGATAACGAAATAGAAGTCGATTCTGATCGATTTGACAATATAAAAAACTTCCTAAGAGATAATCCAAATACCAGCCTTAAAGATATTAAATTAACAGGCTACCAAAATCACAACCCAAACGAGGCGAACAATACAGAGGGTGAATCAGACGCCGGTTTCGTTGGCTATGCAATCAAAGATGGTGAAGGTAATGGTGCAGTGTTATTCCGCGGCAGTGAGAATCCCTTTAATTGGGGCCATCTTAAAACAGATTGGGGAGGGAATTTAGCCGCTGGTATGAGTATTGAAACCAAGCAGCATGACGAAGCTCTCGCCTTTTATGAAGCAAATATGAAGAACCTGGATGGAGACATCACGATTTATGGTCATTCTAAAGGCGGAAACCTTGGTTCATGGGTTTTTGTGAATAATTATCAAGATTCAAATGTCAATGCCTATATCTTAAATGGGGCTCCACTTTGGTGGTTTGATTTAGATGAGGGTCAGAAAAATGCGATGAAAGGTGATCGTTTTACCTTCATCACTTTTAATGGAGATATCGTATCCCATCTGGGATTTGCCCCGTATGTTGATAAGATTGTGTCGATCAATAAACAGCATGGAGATTATTGGGATCCGTTTTATCCGCATTATGAGACCAGCGGAGTATACAACAAGGATGGCAGTTTCGCATCAGCTCGAAGTGCGGATACATGGGGAGTAGCCGATATGGCTTTGGATGTGTTCCATTCACTTGGCAGTATGCGGGATTACTTACCAAGGCAGATTGCCAAGGCATGGATAGTAATCGGCGCAGCGACGTTGGACATTATTTATAACACCTGGCAGGGAATAGTCGAACAGGCCAATTATGTAAAAGAGCAGGCATTAATGTATATTTCTAAAATACAACAAACCGGGCGGGAATTAGTTGGCAAGGTGAGTAAATTCTTTGAAACTGTTGCCATGCGGGCAAAAAGCTTTATAACAAAAGTCATTGATTATATGAACGGCAACAACTTCCCAATCGAACCCTATATAAAAGTAGACATCCCAAGGCTGTTCTACTATGCAAACCGTCTGCGATCGGTGCAAAGGCGGATCGCCCAGCTCAATGACATGATTGATGATTTATACTGGGAAGCGGGTGTCATGGGACTGGATAATGTCCTCGCAGCGGATATCGCCTCATCCTTCGATATCCGGATTCCAGAAAGCATCAATTACCTGAACCGGACGGCGGAACTTTTACAGCAGAATGAGAGGTATCTCGCCGGAAAAGCCGGTTCAATCAGGGGGTAAACAATGGATCCGAAAGTGAGAAGCAAGATTAACAGGATTGCGGCGGAAGCGAACGCGATCGCCCGTGAGCTGGAGGATATCTCGAATGGCCTCAGTCATGAATTCAAGGGGATTGGCTCGGTAAAAGCTGCATCAGGATTGCGGCGTTCTGCGGAGAAATACCGCTATGTAAGCTATAAGTTAAGAAGAATATGACTCTATTGGACATCACTTGAAAGGAGGTGGAAAGAATGGCAAGATCGATCACTGTTGAACCAGCAAAGCTTGAAACGACTGCTAACAAGATTGACCAGCAGGCAGCTGATTACGAAAGAAATTACAAAGCTCTTTTCAACGAAGTCGAAGCGATGGCGGCTGCTTGGCAGGGAGCTGATAACCAGGCTTACACTGCACAAATCAAAGGCTTCATGGACGACTTCAACAAAATGACTCAGTTGATGAGACAGTACTCAGAGTTCCTGAAGATGAGCGCGAAGACCTACCGCGACACTCAGAGCGAAGTCATTAACCAGGCTAAGAGATTGAGCAACTAATCCATAACATAACGCAGGAGGTGAAATACATTGGCAGGAGATGGAATCAAAATCTCGCTCGGCGAGGTTAGCAAAACGGCGGGCCAAATCCGCACCCTGAATCAGCAATTATCTACTAGATTAGAAGAAATCAAGAAAGACATGAACGCACTAGCGTCATCATGGAACTCCGACGCATCCAACACAATCCGCGGCAACTTCAACTCACTTGCACCACGATTTGAAGAATATCGCCAGGTCGTCGACAGCTACGCCAAATTCTTGGATAACACTGTCACAAACTACAACACTGCAGAAACAGCGATCAACAACAACGCCAGCTCTTTTAAGTAAGCATTTTTTACAGAGGGGAAGGGGCAAGCAGCTGGTGCAGTTTGCCCTTCTGTAAAATAAACCCCTGTGACATGGCGGCAAGCATTCAACGGGGATTATCTGTGAGTCAACGGGGATTATCAGTTAATCAACAGGGATTATCCATCATCCAACGGGGATTATCCGCAGTATAACGGGGATTAAAAGCGGTGCAACGGGTAATATTAGCAGTTGTCCTGGGAGATGCGAGTCCAACCGTCGAAAAAAGGTGACCAACCGTTGATAAAATCACCTCGACCGTCGATTAATGTACTTTAACCGTCGATACTAGACCTTCAACCGTTGATATAAGGGTCCCAGTCAAAAACAAATCGCATTTTTGCTGAAAAAACTAGGGCGGACAGGCCAAAACCATACATAAATTCAAATTGGAGTCGAAAAGCAATGATCAAACATGCGGATTTTAAATTAGAAAGCTATGGAATTTCGAAATTCCTTTATTTTCATGCTGGAAGCAAGGCAGACATCGATGGCAGCCAGGTTGAGCTTTTGAGAACGAGCCGAATTCCGGGAATTCTGCCATGTGCTGCGATTCTTGAAGGGGATAACTGCTTTCTTCGCTATGACATGATTTCCGATAACACGCTTGAGATGCTGAATTCCACGCCAGCAACGAAAGAACAGCTATACAATAGCTTCCTCAACATTGCCGAAACACTGGTGGATGCCCAAGCTAGCGGCATGGATATCGAGAACTTCGTGTTCAGCCAGCGTGACATCTTTATTGATAATTTTTCAAACAGATTAGTTTTTATCTACCTTCCTGTAAAAAATAATGTTTTTGAAAAGGTATCACTTAAAGACTTTTTGCGTGAATTGCTCTTATCGGCTCCTTACGATGAAACCGATGACGCCGCATTTTTTATCAAACTCCATAACTATCTGGTCGAGACAGACGATGTCTCTCCGGAACATCTGCTGGAAAAAATGAATGAATTGGTCGGAGATGAAACACTCGTACGGCAGCCTTATAAGATGCCTGAAAAGCCGAAGCAGGAAGCAGCAACATCGGCACCTGTCCAAACAGATGAAGAAAGCATAACGGAAGAACCAGAGCTTGAAACACCATCCATCAACCCGAACTTCTACAGCCCGGGCAGCGAGGTCCACACCATGAAAACAAGCGTCGACAATGGCGTGCTGACTTCTGAGTATACAAGCCAGAAAAAGGACGTAAAAACAGGCCGCAAGCTTGAAATCGAGGAAGAAGTTAACTACAAGCGGATTACCAGGGCGGAGCTTGGAGAGAACAATACGCTGTTAAGAGATGCGGCGAAACTAGGTGGCGGCACATCAATCAACATCCAGCCAGCCTTGTCCAGCAGTGAGCCAGAGCACGAGGGCACCACGGTACTTGGCGTAATGGCAAATGAGGACGAGGGAACGACGACTCTTGGCCATTCCAGCCGCAGGCCGTTTTTGCTGGCAGTCTCCAAGAATGAAAAAATCACGATTGCCAAGGACTTTTTTAAAATTGGCCGGGATCCGATGAGAGCGGACTTTGCCTCTGAAAACAAAGTAATCGGCCGGGTGCATGCTCACGTGATCATATCGAACGGCGAATATTTCCTGGAGGACAATCACTCAACCAACGGCAGCTACGTAAACGGCGTGAAGTTGTCACCAAAGGAAAAAGTCAAAATCAAACACGAAGATAAAATCAAGCTCGCGAATGAGGAATTCGTCTTCAGGCTTTATTAAAGGGGGGAACAAAAGATGACATTTCAAGTGGCCTACTATACGGACATTGGAATCAAGAAGAAAACCAATCAAGACGGCCTTCTATTAAAAACAGCCAGGACCCCAGAGGGTGAAATCGGCTTGTTCGTCATCTGCGACGGAATGGGCGGCCTTTCCCACGGTGAGCTGGCGAGTGCGACGGTAATTAGAGGGATGTCACACTGGTTTGACAACGACCTTCCGGAAATGCTGGAGGCAGGAATCGCGGAAAGTGATATTCCTGGCCGGCTTGAGGAGCGCATTCGCGAGCTGAACAAAAAGATCATTGATTATGGCGAGACTTCGAATATCAAACTCGGGACAACGATCACAGCCTTGCTCATCCTCCACAAGCAATATTTCATTTTACAAATCGGGGACAGCAGGGCGTACAGCATCAGTGACCAGCTTGTAAAATTGACCGAAGACCAGACGCTCGTAGAACGCGAGCTGCAGCGAGGCAATATTACCGCAGAACAGGCAAGGATTGATTCGCGTCGGAATGTACTGCTCCAATGCGTTGGCGCCACAAAGGACATCAACGTCGTCATCACATCCGGCGAAGTAGAAAGCGGAACAATGTTTATGCTTTGCACAGACGGATTTTACCATGAAATCAGCGATGAAGAAATGCTCACAAACCTTAATCCGCAACATTTCACCAGTGAAAAAACCATGAAAGAAAAGCTCGTTCAACTCGTCGAGCTCGCAAAAAAACGCCAGGAAACAGATAATATCTCGATTCTGCTGGCAAGGGACATGGGGACGGTTCTCGCGTCCCACTAAATGGGGTTTATTGGATGAAGGAACCAACCATCCCCGCGTTTCTGGGAGGAATGACTTTGATACAAATTGGCACAATCATTGATGACAGATATGAAATATTGAAGGAAATCGGGCGCGGCGGGATGAGCGTCGTCTATCTGGCGATGGACAACCGGCTGAACAAATCGCTCGTCGTCAAGGATATCCGCAAGCGCAGCAACAGCAATAATGAGCTCTTGATCAACAGCCTGGTTGTCGAGGCGAACATGCTGAAGAAGCTCGACCACGGTTCGCTGCCGAAGATCTATGACATCATCGAGTCTGAGGGCGACATCTACGTGGTGATGGACTATATCGAAGGCGAATCGCTCAAGGAAAGGCTTAAGCGCGACGGCAAAATCCCGGCAAAAGAAGTGATTGAGTGGGCGAAACAGCTGAGCGATGTCCTCGGTTATCTGCACACCAGGAAGCCATACCCGATCATTTACCGTGACATGAAGCCGGACAATGTCATGTTGACACCGGAAGGCAAAATCAAGCTGATTGACTTCGGGATCGCGCGTGAATTCAAGACCGAGAATCTCTCTGACACTACGAATCTCGGAACGAAAGGGTACGCAGCTCCTGAACAGATTTCCGGCAGGCAGACCGACGCGAAAACCGATATTTATAGTTTGGGAATTACACTCTATCATCTTGTCACCGGAAAAAGCCTGAGCGAGCCGCCTTTTGAGATCAGGCCAATCCGAGAATGGGACCCGTCGCTTCCGGAAGGCCTCGAGCATATCATCAAAAAATGCACACAGGCCGAGCCGGCGAACCGCTACCAGAACTGCGAGGAGCTGAGCTATGACCTCGAGCACATCAACAGGCTGACGAAGGGCTATAAGAACATGCTGATCAAGAAGCTGGCGATGTTCCTCGTTCCGGCTGTGCTTTTCCTGGCGTTCTCAACAACCTCTGCCCTCGGCTACAAAGGAATGAAAAATGAGCAATTCCAGGATTATATGAATCTCGTAAACCAGGCAAGCATTGCGCTGATGGACGGTGAACAAACCGAAGCCATTAAGCTCCTCGAGAGCGCGATCCGCGTCGACAAAGAACGTCCGGAAGCATACATCAATCTGCTTGATTTATATATCAATAGAAACCAGACAGACGAAGGACTCGCCAAGATGGAATCATACATACAGGATAAATACGGGGCAGTCCACGAGAATAATGAAGTTCTTTTTAAAATGGGGATGACCTATTTCGATGTGCAACGGGATTATAACAATGCGCTGAAATACTTTCAGCAGATTGATGAAAAAGAACTGCCGGATGCGAAATATTACAAGTCGCTGGCAACGACAATGAGCAGCCTGAACGTCGATTATACGAAATTCGCCGGTGATCTCCAGGAGTTCCACCAGTACAATGACGGCCTGGCAAATGACGGCAAAAAGATCGATAACTATAACTCTCTAGCAAATATCTATATTTCATATAAGAGCCAGATTCCTGAATCGAACACCCAGGCAATCGATATTGTCCAGAAGGCGAAGGAAATCCTCGCCAAGCTTGAAAACGAGCAGCTCCAATTCAAATACGAGATGGAATTCGAACAGAAACTGGCCCAGGCCTACTACAGCCGCGGCGTAAATTCAGAGGATAAGGCAAGTGCCCGCGATGACTTTGAAAAAGCAATCGAGCACTATAACAACCTTCTGGACCTGAACGTGGCCGATCAGGAAGATGTCTATGTCAAAATTGGCGTCATCTATCAGGAAATGGGCGAATTCTCTCGCGCAGTTGAGCACTTCCAGAACACGACGCTAAAAAAATTCCCTGATAGCATCAATGCCTACGTGAAGCTTGGTAACCTCCTCCTCGATATCGAGCAAGGAAAAGAAGAAGGACAGCGAAACTACGCTAAAGCTAAAGAAATTTATGAAAAAGCAGCCACCCTGACAGGCGCGAAAGGCGATGAAGCATTCAAAAAACTCACCAGGCGCATGGAGAACTTGAATATTTTATAGAAGGAAGCAAAGGGCTTTCCCTTCGCTCCAAAGCAGGAGCAAAGAGAATATCCTAAGCTTCTGAATGCAGAACCATAGAGATTATCCTATGCCCCTGAAAGCAGAAGCAAAGAGTAAATCCCTATGCTCCTAAAAGCAGAAGCACAAGGTACGTCCCCATGCTCCCAAGGAAGGCAGTTGAAGAAGATTGGCATACCAGATCATGTTTTACGGCGGTTTGGCTGGCGCGGTGATCGCGCTGGTGATAGCCATCCTCGCATATGTAAAAATCAATATTGCCCAGGTCATTACAGATCTGACGGGCTGGAATTTTCCGGGTGCGGGGAGAAAAGCCCGGAAGAAAACGACCAGCATCAAGGCCGAAACAAGCACAAAGCCGACGACAAAGGAAATCCATGTCCGCAAGAATGTTGAAAAAGAAGTGGCGGCTGGTGAGTATGTTGAACCCACCGAGAAAATGGCGGGCGGTCAGCTTGAGCAAACAGCTCTTTTGAGCCAGGAGAGCTTCCGAAAAACAGACTTGCTTAAACAAGAAGGCTTGGAGCCGACAGCTTTGTTAAAAGAAACTTCAGTGCGAAAGCCAGTTGCAGCAGCAGTTTCATCCAACCAGGGCGTTTCATATGAGTCACCAACTGAGACAACCATCCTGTCCGATTGGAATGAAACCACCGTCCTGACGGCAGACCATGATGAAACGACTTTACTTGGTGAAACAACACTATTGGATGACTTCGAAGAAACGACCTTGCTGTCAGAAGAAGAACCACGTTTTAAAAAGCAGGTGGATATAGTCATGGTCCATTCAGAAACAATCATTTAAGTCATGTGAATCACACGGAACACTGACTCAAGTTACTATACGCACGCTGGTTATGGTGATCTTAACCGTGCCAATCGATAGATACCCGTGGACCTTCCGCCAGAATCGAACAAATAACCGTCCACTCCAAAACTACTAAATAAAAAGGAGAATAAGAGATGCTCGAACCGAGGAAAAAGAAGAAACGCCCAGGCAACAAATGGGCTGCCGTCATCCCGATCTTGTTAGTTTTGATTGTGTCTGTGGTAATTTTTAATGGCAAGGCGCTTTCTACATTAACGAATGTTGACAAAGTAATTGAATTCCAAGGCCAGGAATGGAACATGGCGGAGTCGTTTAACAAGGATTGGCAAACCAACAACAATCCTGTTACATTCACTGTTGATTTGCAGGATGATTTCAGTAAAGCGAATCTCCAGGGACAAGATGTTCAGGCACCGTTTAACATCACGGCTGACCAAAACGGGAATCCAATTTCAGTTACAGACATTGTCCCTGTAGGCGGCACAGAATTTGCTGGGAAGTATATCGTGAAAATCCCAGTCAGTACTGATGGAGAAATCGATATCAAAATAGAATTTATAAATGATGAGTCATGGAAACTCGATTCTGAGACTAAGACATTCACCATCACACGAGACACAACCGCTCCTATTGTAAAATTGTCTGGAGCAGATAATGGCACTCTGTCAAGCGAGGGTGTCAAAATCGATGTTGAAGTGATAGAGGAGCATTTTGCTGCCGAAAAAGTAGAAGTTACTGTTTCAAAAAACGGCAACCCATACAATGTGGGTGACTGGGGGTCGGCAAAGAGCAGATCTTATTCTTTCAGTGAAGAAGGCGAGTATCTTTTCACAGTAAAAGCGTCAGATAAGGTTGGAAACGAAAGCAGCCAGGAACAGCTGAATTTTGCAATCCGAAAAAAGGCTCCTGAGCTGACGGTGTTGGCAGGCGAGAATCCCCTTTCTAAAGGAGAAGTTTCAAAAACGGACAGTGTAAATCTTAAGATTTCAAGCAAAATCAAGATTGAAACTGCGTCGGTAACAGTTCTTAAAGATGGGGAGCAAATAGAAACAAAAACTTTCCCCGCTGGAGATTGGGAAACCAACCTCAACTATCCAACACCAGGTGAAGGAGAATACGAATTCCAGGTGAAGGTTAGGGAAAAGCATGCTAGGGGCGAGGAACATTCACTTCCATCATTTTCTTTCACTGCCGACAAAACGGCTCCAAAGCTTGCAATCCTGGATGTGGAAAATGGCGGTTTATACGAAACAGACAAAGATGTAAAAGTAACAGTTGATGAAGCACATACGGGCAATGCTCACTTTGAAATCAAGAAAAAGGACATCAATGGAGAGGAAACATCGAAAAGTGTTGAAGTGAAAGACGGAAAGGCCAGCTATAAAACCAATGGCGAGGGTCAATATACCGTAACATTGAACGCAACGGACGCTGCTGGCAATAAGGCTGAAGAGAAAAGTGTTACGTTCAAAATCGACAAAGATGGTCCAATTCTCTCTATCTCAGAAGATGTGGATGGAAAGTATTTTAAGACAGACAAGGAGCTGACATTCTCAGTAAAGGATATCAGTCTTGTAAAAGCGAATCTTAATGTGAAAAAGGATGGAGAGCCATATACGATCGGCACTTTCATCGAAAAATTTTTTACTTCCACGGTTACGCACAATTTTACGGAGGAAGGCACCTATGAAGTTGATCTAAACTCAAAAGATGGAAAAGAACGAGAGAAATCGCATCCTCCGGTGACTTTCACAATTGATAAAAATGATCCAGTAATCACAGCATCAGCTGTTGAAAAAGTAAAAGATGAAAAGAAATACTACGAACTGACTGTAGATATAGCTGACGATTATATCGACTGGAACAATACGAGCATGAAAGTTTTAAGGAATGGCAAGACACTTTCCGAAATCACAGGAAAAGAAGTGGCTAAAACACACGTGATTGAAGAAGATGGCGAATATGCCTTCGAAATCACAGCGGCAGACAAAGCTGGCCGTGTCACGACCAAAAATGATTTGAAATTCACCATCGATAATACGGATCCCAAACTGTCCATCAATGGTGTTGAGAATGGAGGGTATTATCAAAAACTCGAAAATCTCGAACTAGCGATCGAGGATTTAACTTTCGTAATCGGAGAAACGAAACTGGAAGTACTGAAGGATGGGGAACCATACGATATCGGAAAGGATGAGTGGACTGTCCTGACGAAAGGCGGGCTTAAGAGAGCGGTCAAGAAGCTGAGCTTCGACAAGGATGGCGATTACGAGATCAGCCTGATAACGACAGATTTATTTGGCAATAAAAATACTCTTGAACCAGTCAAGTTCACAATCGACACAATCCCGCCTGAGTTAAAAATTGAAAGTGTATCGGATGAGGATGAGTCAGGAAAGGATCTTAATGTAAAGGTCTCTGTTACTGATAAAAACATCGATCTTGATGAAACATTTCTCAATGTTACAAGGAATGGCGAGGAGTATCTGGCCGAAAAAGGACAGAAGGTTTCTGGCGTCCATCCATTCACAGAAGATGGGATATATGTCATCAGTCTCGAATCAACAGATAAAGCAGGAAACAAAAAGAGCCACCAACAACTGACATTCACTGTCGACAAGTCAAAGCCAACACTTGATATTACGGGTTTTGAAGTTGGGGAGCATTATCAAAAGCTTGAAGGTGTCGAATTATCCGTAGAAGATTTGACCCTCGATTTAAATGAAACGAAGATCGAGGTATTAAAAGACGGCAAGCCGTACGAAATTGAGAATGGCGAATGGAATGAAGCTTCAAAGGGTGTTCTCAAAAGGGCAACCCGCAAGCTAAACTTTGATGAAGATGGGGATTATGAAATCAAACTGACCTCAATGGACAGGGTTAAAAATCTACATTCATTTGGTCCTGTCAAATTCACAATCGATAATACCGAACCGGTCATCGAGCTAAGTGGAATTGACGAGGAAGATTTCGTCCAGAAGGGTAAGTCGGTCAAGGTGAAAGTAATCGAACATAATTTCAACGATAACAAAGTAACCATCGAAGCAACAAAGGACGGAAAGCCATATGATTTCGGTAAATGGGAAAACAAGGATGAAGTCACTGAATTGAGCCACACCTTTAACGAGGACGGTGACTATCAAATTACGGTAAATGCAATTGACCGCGCAAAAAAACAAGCGAAGTCCCAAACGCTGAGTTTCACTGTCGACAATATCAAGCCAATCATCAAAGTCACTGGAGCAAACAATAACACTTATTATAACAGTGACAAAGAAATTAAGATCGCTGTAGAAGAGCATAACTTCGCAAATAACAAGGTAGATATCAAGGTGACAAGGAAAGTTGAAGTTGATGGCAATCCAGTTAACTTCCCGATCAGCGAATGGAAAAATGTAAAGGAGCTTTCTGAAATAAGCCATGAGTTTGACCGTGATGGTGAGTATCAGATTACCATAGAAGCGAAGGATGCTGCCGGAAATGCTGCCGATACGCAAACGCTCCTGTTCACCCTTGACTATATCGATCCGGAACTGAGCATCACAGGTGTTAGTGATGATGAACATTACCGTACAGACAAACCAGTCAGCATGAAGATTGCCGATCGCAACATCGACCTGACCCAGACAGAACTTAAGGTCGTGCGCAATGGCCAGCCTTACAAAATTGGTAATCCGGAACTGAAAGGCAAAACAGCTGCTGATAAGGTTTTCAATTTTTCGCAGGAAGGCAGCTATGTGATCGACCTGAATACAACGGACAAAGCTGGCAACAGCAAGAAGCATGACCGGGTTACTTTCATCATCGACAAAACCAACCCAGTCGTGAAAATTGATGGAGTAGAGAACAACTCATTCAATCCAGAAAACAAAAACGTGACCATATCAATCGATGAGTTAAATTATGAAACAAACGATGTAAGCATCAGCGCAACAAAAGATGGTGCTGCATTCTCGATCGGCAGCTGGAAGAACACCGGGAAGCTATCTAAATTAGAATACAATTTTAACAGGGATGGCCTTTACACGATTCAGGCAACTGCAAAGGATAAAGCCGGAAACGGTCCAATCGCTGAGAAAAGGACATTTACAATCGACAAAACCAAGCCGGAAATCGAGATTACAGGTGTCGAAAATAATGCCTATTACAATGTTGATAAGCCAGTTAACGTTTCAATCAGGGACGTAAACCTCGATATCAACAAAATCACGGTGACCAGGAATGGAGCACGATACAATGCCGGCGGTTTCTCTGTGAATCGAAACACCGCTTCACTCCGCCATAACTTCAGCGGCGAAGGTGATTACAACATCTTGGTGGAAGCAACCGATAAAGCGGGCAACAGCTTCAGCAAGACGATGACATTCACGATCGACAAGACGAAGCCGGTCATCACCCCGAAATTCAAAGGGCAGAATCGTGTCATTAAAGACGGAGAATATATCAATGAAGTATTCACTCCTGAGTTTGCCCTCACTGAAGCAGAGGATATGATCGTTTCTGCAACTCTGAACAATGGCACAAACCTTGGTAAAAACATTCCTGTTGCCGCAAGGGAAATGAAATATATTTACAAAGTTCTCGCACGCGACAAAGCAGGCAATGAATCAACACTGGAAATCAGCTTCACGTTGGATACAACAAAGCCAGCACTGAATATTACCGGCGTACTTGACGGCTTTTTCAATAAAGACATCACGCCGAAAGTGACGTATGCAGACATCTACCTGGATAGCAGCAAGACATCCGTTACCTTGAACGGCAAGCCATTCGAAAACGGAACAAAGCTTGAATACGAACAGGATTATATTTTAAAAGCGGTAATAACAGACTTGGCGAAGAACGTTTCATCAAGAACAATCGTCTTCACCATTGATAAAACAAAGCCAGTCATCAAGTTCAAAGAGCCAATTTCCAATAAATATTTCAATGCCGATCTCCTGCCGCAGCTGTTGATCGATGATATGAGTTCTTACGACATCATCGCGATGATGCTTGACGGAAAGCCATATGAAGCAGGGGATCCAATTAAAGAAGAAGGAAAGCACGTCATGTTCTTCGAAGTAAAGGATAAGGCAGGCAATATCCAGCAGTTAAGCGTCGAATTCATCATCGACAAAACCGCGCCAAAGGTAGTTTATGAAGGTGTGAAAAATAAAGAAAAATACTATGACCCAGTCGACATTTCCATCCGCCTGGATAATCCGAATGATAAAATAAAATCGGTCATGATCAACGGTGAAATGTTTGATGGCGATGTAGTAGAAGAGGATGGCTACAGGGTCATCAAAACCAAGTTGGCAGAAATTAAGCCATACGAGATCAAAGTAACGGCAAGTGATGAAGCAGGCAATGAAAAAACAACCGTCATTTCATTCGAAATCGTCGAAAAAGGAGCCTTAGTGAAGTTTTATGAAAATAAACCTTTGCTCGGCGGGACGGTTGCTGGTTTTGTTGGACTGCTTGGAGCAGCAGCAACAGTGCTGGTTAGAAGACGAAGGGTTAGAGTAGAAGAAGAAGAATAGCTGTTTTGAAATTGGACCCGGGGTCAAGCGATGCTCCCGGGTCTTTTACTGGAAAAAACGTTTTGTCTTTTCCAGTTCGCGGAATCCCGGCAAAGTTTCGTGGGGTTAAAATCATTTTTCGCATAATAATGGGTGAGTTTCGCGGAAATCGTACTGAAAATCGACGGAAATCAATGTTTTGAATTGAAAAAATAACGCTGAAGACACTAATTAACAGGATAGTAGGTAGTGCATAACCGATTCCACATAAAATATTTTCAATCAGATTACGCAATCTAATATAATGTGACAAATTCAAACAAATTGTTTCAAATTTTTCATCATTCGGTTACTTATTTCCTATCATTGTGATAAAATAAACAATTAGGGTAGAATATGGTTCGCAGATTGCGGCAGCGTCTGTGTAATCTCGGACATCGTGATCTATTTTACATAGATAAGGCATTTCGTCAGCTGAGATAACGAGGCTTAATCAGCCGCAGCCAGCCATTTGTCAAGGAGGAAAAAGCAAAATGTTTGCAAGGGATATCGGGATTGACCTTGGTACAGCCAATGTGTTGATCCATGTAAAAGGTCGAGGAATTGTCTTGAATGAACCGTCTGTAGTGGCGATTGATAAGAACACGAACAAGGTTTTGGCTGTTGGGGAAGAGGCGCGCAAAATGGTTGGGCGTACACCTGGCAATATTGTTGCGATTCGCCCGTTGAAGGATGGAGTAATCGCAGATTTCGATGTTACGGAATCAATGCTTAAGCATTTCATCAATAAATTGAATGTAAAAGGTTTCTTGTCGAAGCCACGCATCCTGATTTGCTGCCCGACGAACATAACGAGCGTTGAGCAAAAGGCAATCAAGGAAGCTGCTGAAAAGAGCGGCGGCAAGAAGATTTATCTTGAAGAAGAGCCAAAAGTAGCGGCAATCGGCGCTGGCATGGACATTTTCCAGCCTAGCGGCAACATGGTTGTGGATATCGGTGGCGGAACAACAGATGTAGCTGTTCTATCAATGGGGGACATTGTTACATCCCAATCGATTAAAATGGCCGGCGACAAGTTTGACGCAGAGATTTTAAGTTACATTAAACGTGAATATAAGCTGTTGATCGGTGAGAGAACAGCTGAAAATATCAAAATCCAAATTGGGACTGTCTTCCCAGGCAGCCGCAGCGAAGAAATGGATATCCGCGGACGTGATATGGTATCCGGACTTCCACGCACGATTACCGTTCGTTCTGAGGAGATCGAAAAGGCATTGAGAGAATCAGTCGCTGTGATCGTCCAGGCTGCAAAAACAGTCCTGGAGAAAACTCCACCAGAATTGTCTGCAGACATCATTGACCGCGGCGTCATTCTGACAGGCGGCGGCGCATTGCTTCATGGCATCG
The DNA here is from genome assembly GCF_018613155.1 of Bacillus sp. ISL-55. Taxonomy (GTDB): domain Bacteria; phylum Bacillota; class Bacilli; order Bacillales; family Cytobacillaceae; genus Mesobacillus. The sequence goes on from NZ_JAGGQU010000037.1 coordinate 16,365, forward strand.
ACCAGCTTATGCAGGAAGAACTAAAGGTGCCTGTATTGATTGCGGATAATCCAATGGATTGTGTTGCAATCGGCACAGGTATTATGCTTGATAATATTGACCGCATCGCAGGTCGTCGCGGAATCATCTAAAATAAAAATCTGGAATTACTTCGGTAAAATCGCCGCAGGATTCCAGATTTTTTTGCATTTTACCCATTTTTTCTGGTATAAAACCCAAAATCCTACATTTTCCTGCAAATTTTTAATGTTTCTTGCCGATATATTTCTTATAATAGAAAGTAGTGAAAAAATTTCCTGTTGTTCAGGGATTTTTCCAATAAAGGGTGTGAGACTATGTTTAAAGGTTTTTATACAGTAGCTTCCGGTATGCTTGCGCAGCAACGCAGGACGGAAATGCTGACGAATAATATGTCCAATGCCAATACGCCGGGTTATAAGGCAGACCAGGCTGGGATGAGAGCTTTCCCGGAAATGCTGCTCCAACGCTTCGACAAGCAGCAGATCCCGACGGAGAATGGCTTGAATTTGCCGTTCAACAAGGAGATTGGCACAATCAATACCGGTGTTTACATGCAGGAAGCAATCCCGAAATTCATCCAGGGTGATTTGCGCGAAACTGGACGGAAGACGGACGTTGCATTGCTCGATATAAATATGCCCGAAAATGGCTCAGTGTTTTTTACTGTGCGCAATACGGATGGCACAGTTCGTTATACAAGAAATGGGAATTTTACGGTTGATGCACAAGGGCGTTTGACGACTGGCAGCGGCCATTATGTGCTGGACTCAGCAGGCCAGCAAATCCAGCTTTCGAGTGACCGTTTTACCATAAATGAGGGCGGTGTCCTGATCGGTGAAAATGGCGAGGAGGCAACTCTTGGGGTTGCCTATGCGAACAATCCGCTGCGGATGATCAAAGAAGGCGACGGACTGTTCCGGACGGAAGACGGCGGCGCATTGCCGACTGCTTTTGGTGCAGCCGGCGTTCAGTTCAGGACGCAGCAGGGTTTCCTTGAGCAATCCAACGTCGATATCAGCAGGACGATGACCGACATGATGTCAGCTTATCGAGCGTTCGAAGCCAACCAAAAGATTCTCCAGGCTTATGATAAAAGCATGGAAAAGGCTGCGAACGAAATCGGAAGGCTATAGTATTCTGGATCAAATTTTAAAAGGAATCGTACTCCTGACACGGAGGCGCATTGAGGTATAAAATATGAACAGAACAATGATCACCGCAACCAATACATTATCCCAGCTGCAAAAGCAGATGGACATGATCAGCCATAATCTGGCCAACATCGATACAGCTGGTTATAAGCGCCGTGAAGCGTCTTTTACCGATTTGCTTGTGCAGGAATATCGCAACCAGCCGAATAACACCCTGGAGCCGCAGAACCGGATGACTCCTTTTAACATTCGCCAGGGTATTGGTGCAAGGCTTGGGCAAATCCAGTTGGTCCTTTCACAGGGCAGTTTGAAATCAACCGGAAGAGACCTTGATACGGCATTTACCACAGAGGGACAATTTTACCGGGTGATGGTCCAAAATGAAGACGGAAGTTCAGCGATGCGTTTGACTCGAAATGGTGCACTTTATCTGTCGCCGCTTTCTGATACTGAGTCAATGCTTGTCAATAGCGACGGTCATGCGATTCTTGATGAGAATAATCAGCCGATTACAATTACAGGTAATGTGAAAAACTTTAGTATTAATGATACAGGCCTTTTAACAGCTGAAATGTATGATGGGACAAGCCAGGAAGTGAATCTTGGTGTAATATTGATAAATAAGCCTCAATTTTTAGAGCAAAAAGGGGCGAATCTGCTTGGATTGCCAGACAATCTGGCTGCGCTCGGCGTAACCGAGGATGAGGTCATGACGAATCTGACAGGCCCGTTGAGAAATCAAATCGCCATCCAGCAAGGAGTCCTTGAGCAATCAAACGTAGATATGAGCAAAGAAATGACGGATTTAATCAATGTTCAGCGGAGCTATCAGTTCCACTCCAAATCGATTACACTTGCCGATCAAATGCTCGGACTAGTGAACGGAATCCGTTAAGAGGGGAAGAACAATCAAAATGGCTTTGAACAAGAATAATCAAGAAGCAATAACGCGTGAAGAAGTTAAAAAAGAGAAGAAAACACGCGAAAAAAAGAAAAGAATCCGGATTCGCCTTATTCCAATCTGGCTTCGGATTATTATTGTGGTCCTGCTGTTAGCGGGAAGCATCGTGCTCGGCGCCATGTTCGGCTACGCTGTAATGGGCAGCGGCAAAGCGAAGGATGTATTTGAGAAGTCAACCTGGACTCATATTATAGATCTGGTAAATGGAGAATAATTTTTCGGAAGGAAGGGAGATTTCCCTTCCTTTTTATTTATTTTTTAGTACAATGGTTAGTAAGTATTAGTAGGAGGTACTAAATAATGATGGACATAACTCAAATCAAAGAAATCATCCCGCACCGCTATCCATTTTTACTCGTTGATAAAATTCTGGAGATCGAAGAAGGTAAAAGGGCAGTCGGCATCAAGAATGTAACGGCGAACGAAGAGTTTTTCAATGGGCATTTTCCTGATTACCCGGTTATGCCAGGTGTGCTGATTGTGGAAGCGTTGGCTCAGGTTGGAGCAGTAGCCGTTCTAAAGCTTGAAGAAAACCGCGGCAAAATCGGCTTTTTCGCCGGAATCGACAATTGTCGCTTTAAAAGGCAAGTAAAGCCAGGCGATCAGCTTCGCCTTGAAGTTGAAATGATTAAGCTCCGCGGTCCGATTGGAAAAGGTAAGGCAGTCGCGACAGTAGATGGCGAACTGGCTTGTGAAGCGGAGATTACATTTGCGATAAAATAATTATTTTTGAGAGAACTCAATTTGATTTGGGTTCTTTTTTTACATAATTAGGAAGGCGGTGCAATTATGGTTGTTGAACATGCAATTATTGATGTGGAGCGTGCAATTTAACGAGATGAGCGTGCAATTACGTTGGCGAATGGTGCAATCATCGTTCTACACCAAGAGAATAATTTTTCCAGTTGGTTTATCCGCTGAAATTCATTTGCAATTTAAGATGAAAATTACCTACTATTATAAAATACGGGTTTTATTAGAAATTTAAACGAGTAATTGGCGCATTTACAGTCCTTCGTCGCCAAAATACCTTCCCCGAACCGAAAATCCGGGTAATTTTTACAAAAAAACATGCAAGTTTTTTTCATTGATGGGCAATATAACAGCAGACCCGTGCAACAGGTCTCAAAAATACCTATTAATGAAAGGGGCTTTTACTCATGAAGAAAAAGCTATTAATGTTAATCGGTGGCTCATTGCTATCGGCTATGTTCCTTGCTGGCTGCGCGAATGATCAGGATCCCCCTCCGGATGATGATGTGGATATCGAGAATCCTGCGGACAACAATGGCGATATGAATGGTGACAATGGCAATGTCGACGATGATGGCATGATGGATGACAACAACGGCGAAAATAACGACATCAACACTGAGAATGATGGTGACATGATGGAGGACAACAATGAGCCTGGCGAAGACGCTGTTGAAGACAATCTTGATATGAACGACAAGAACAATAACGATCAATAAATGGAAAAAGGGCAGGGGGATGGATTCCTGCCCATTTATTTTGGTTAAAGAATTTGATCGTGTTTTAATGGCGCATGGAAACCCCAACTAGTCCATTTCTCCATAAAAAAAACTCCAGCCAGTCAGCAGGAGTTTCATTACACTTTCTTCGGCTGCAAAATCTGCGGCCTTGTTATGATTTTATCCTTGAATTCGGTAAGCAGTTCTTCGCCTTTGTAGCCTTTATCAAGCAGGTACTCCAGCAGTTTTTCCGGATAATCGCTCTTCGGTTTCGTGAGTTTTCCTGTTAAAAGAATGCTGGCGTGTGTCTTCAGCTTCTTCACGCAGCAGACTTTTGTCACGAAGGCTGCCGGATCGTTCTCGCGTTTGGTGATGACGACTTGGACGATGATTTCTTTGTCGTTGTCGCACGCATCCTGGAAATAGGGAATGTATTTATGGTCAGTAAAAACTTCGACGAGCCACGTGCCTTTTTCATCCTCTTTATTGATAATCAGGCCGTCTTCCATTTCGATATCCACTAAAGCATCATCATCAGCAAGCTGCATTGAAATCAACTTAAACGTCTTCATGTCAACCACCTCCCGTAATACTTGTCCAAATTATAACACAGGATGAAATCAAAACGAAAAAAAGCCCACTTTTCGAAAAGGAAATTTCAGAATTGCTAAAAATCAGTTTTGAGGATACCAGATGAGTGGAAAACTCCATTATTAACGATAAAACTGCTAAAGTATCACAGTTTTCACAGACGAAAATACGATTTTCGACATTTTACTACAGCGCGAGAAAGGAATATCATCAAGGTATCAAGGAGAAAGGAGATGAAAAGGTGATCAATCAAGTAACGCTAGTAGGCAGGCTGACCAGGGATCCAGATCTCAGGTATACACCGGATGGCAAAGCGGTGTCGAACATAACGCTTGCGGTGAACAGGCATTACAAAAATGCCAGCGGGGAAATCGAGGCCGATTTTGTCCATTGCATCCTCTGGGGAAAAACAGCTGAGAATACGTCCAACTATTGTAAAAAAGGCTCAGTCCTTGGAGTCACCGGGCGCATCCAGACAAGAAACTATGATAACCAAGAAGGCAAACGTGTCTATGTGACTGAGGTCGTGGCCGAGGGAGTCAGATTTTTAAGTACAAAGCCAGCCGGCACTAGAGAAACCCAGCAGGCATCGCAACCTCCTCGGCAGCCGGAAACTGTTCCCCCAGCACCGCCGCAAAGAGAGGAGCTTCCATTTGCATAACGATACCGATTCAATTGAAAAGCTGCTAGTCAGCCTGATTAAAATGGTTGGAAAAAACAATGAGAAGGTAGAGGAACTCACCAAGCGTGTCCGCCAGCTCGAAATCGCCTCCAAAGAACAGCAGATCAATCGCGTCTACTCCTTCATTGCGGAACCGCCACGACCCAATTCAAATAGAAAAGAATATGTGCGGAAATAAGAATAACAACACTTGCGAATTTTTCCTCATCATTCCCTCACAAAGAACCTATAAGAGACAAATTCAATAAACCCTATCTCCAATAAACCCTCTAATTTTGATGCCGGCTGATTAAGCCGGTTTTTTTATAAGCCTTCTATAAATTAATCAGTCGAACTGATTCATCCAATGTGTCTGGATTTCACCTTTTTGATTATAGTAGTCTTTCTTTCCATTACGAAAGAATGATTCCCCGCAGTCTGTTGCGGTAATCTGAACGCTTTGAAATCCAATCTCTTTTTCGCTCTCTCCTGTAAAGCTACCTATCTCCAATCCGTGAGTACAATACTCATCAATAGGGGTCCTTTTTCCCTTTGAATCTACATAATAATACTTATTGTTCATAATTCCAGACTCGATTTCCGTAGTAGAGGTGAAATACACTCCATATTGACTTATATCGGTTCCTTTTAATTCTTCCAATACTTTTAGCTTGATAGGTATTACGGAATAATCTTCTTCTTTTCTTATAGCAGGGGCATCCGGGATACCATAATAAACCATTAGCGTACCCTCATAACCCTCTGGGATAAGAAAGATATTATTAGTTCCTTCTTCTGTATCTAGAAATGAACAGGCAGCCAGGAAAACAGTAGTAGAAATTATCATGAATATTTTCTTCACTGACATACACTCTCTTCTTTAAAGATATTAAGATAACACTTCTAAGAAGCATAGAGACGCCCCTTTGCTTCCTTCGTCTAGCTAAACGAAGGGAAGTAGAGTACGCCCCGTGTCTCTTTCCTTATGATAAAAACACCAATTCATGCAATTCATCTGTAGACAGCTCGGTAATCCAGCTGTCGCTCTGGATGATCTGGTCATTCAGCGACTGCTTCTTCTCGAGCATCGCGTCGATTTTTTCCTCGAGCGTTCCGGTGCTGATCAGCTTGTGCACATGGACGAAGCGGCTTTGCCCGATACGGTACGCACGGTCGGTTGCCTGATTCTCAACAGCCGGATTCCACCAGCGGTCATAGTGAACAACATGGTTTGCTGCGGTAAGATTTAAACCGGTTCCGCCGGCCTTGAGCGACAGCAGGAACACTGGGAATTCGCGGTTCTGGAATTTCGTGATCAAATCATCACGCTTCGTTTTTGGCAGGCTTCCGTTCAAGAACGGGACATCAATGCCGAATTTCTTTTTCAGAGCGGACTGGATCATTTCGCCCATGCCGATGTACTGGGTGAATATGATGCAGCTTTCTTCCTGTTCGAGCACAGCACTGACGAGCTCAATCATTTTCTCCATCTTCGCAGAGCGGTCAATTAGCTGTTTTGGATTTTCCTCTTTCAAATACAACGCAGGATGATTACACAGCTGCTTCAGCCTGCTCAATAACTGCAGAATCAAACCTTTGCGCTCGAAGCTCGATAACGTTTCAATCTGCGCGAAGGTATCCTTGACGAGCTGCTCGTATAACGAAGCCTGCTCGGCAGAAAGCGGGCAGTATTCCTTCTGTTCGACCTTGTCAGGCAGATTCAGCGCCACATCTTCATCCTTCTTCGTCCGTCTCAGCAGGAATGGCTTGATCAGCGACTGAAGCTGGGTGATTTTTTCCTTCTTGTCTTCTTTTTCAATCGGCAGGATGAACTGCTTCTGGAATTGTCCGGCGCTGCCAAGATAGCCGCGATTCGTAAAGTCAAAAATCGACCACAGCTCAGACAGGCGGTTTTCCATCGGCGTTCCGGTCAGGGCGATATGGTGCTTGCCCTTCAGCTTCCGTACAGCACGCGACTGCTTCGTATCGGCATTCTTGATATTTTGCGCCTCATCAATCGCGATACTGCTCCATTCCACACTCTCGAGCTCCTCGAAGTCCAAGTGCGTCAGACCATAGGACGTCAGTACAATATCAGAGCCCTTGGCTTCTTCGGTAAAAGTGCTGCCTTTCAGGCGGTTTGGCCCGTAATGAAGGTGGACACGCAAATCAGGGGCGAAGCGCTCAATCTCTTTCTGCCAGTTTCCGAGAACGGAAGTCGGACAGATGATCAATGCAGGGTGATTGTCGTTTTCCTGCTCTTTTACCGACAGAATGTAAGAAATCAGCTGAATCGTTTTCCCGAGTCCCATATCATCCGCCAGCAAGGCGCCAAATCCATACTTCCGCAAAAACAGCAGCCAATTCATGCCAAGCTTCTGATACGGGCGGAGCTCACCATTCAGTCCGGCAGACACAGGCATATCCGGTATTTCCTTCGTTTCCGACAGCTGCTTCATCATCTGCTTCCAGTGGCGGTTCAGCTCAATCTGGATTTTTGCGAAAGCCCTTGGGTCATCCATTCCTTCTCCGTCTTCTTCTTCATCAGAAAGCTCCTGTTGCAGCAGGTCCCGGATGTGTAGGCCCTCTTTATCCGCTTTTTTCATCATCTCCTGAATCTGGCGAATGAAGCCATGGTCAAGCTTAATCCAGCGGCCCTTCAGATACACAAGCCGGCGCTTCTCATTCACGAGGCGCTGGAAATCATCCTCGCTCAGGTCAACACCGTTCATGGAGAAACGCCAGTCATAATCAAGCATGGCATTCAAGCCGACAAACGAGCGGCGATAGCCAGTCTGTCCCTTCAGTCGCGCCTTCACCTTCAGGTTCGTGTTCTTGATTGCTTCCCACCACGAAGGGAGGAGGATTTCAATGCCGAGCGCAATCAGCGTTTCGCTCGCCTCGGTCAAAAACATCCACGCTTCATCCTCGGTGAGTGAAGACTTCAGGCGGCCATCTTCCTCAATCCATGGAAAAATCGCTGCGAGTCGCTTTTCTTCATCCTCAACCTTATCGCTGAAAAAGTCCCAGCCAGCAGGATAGATTTCATAGTCTCGGGCTTCAATCAGCATCGGCTCTTCTTTTCCACGCAAAAATAACCCAAGCTTCCAGTCACCGAGATCATCGATTGGCTCTTCGAGTCGCATTCCAATCGAAAACGGTGCCGGATTTTCCTTCAGGCCAATCCATTCAAGCCAGCGGTCTTCATCAAAGTAAGCTGCCAGCTGTGAAGCCGAAAGCTGCTTATTCCGCAATACATCAAGCTTGTCGCCAAGCAGGTACTTCATGGTCTCATTCTCATGGAAATAAGACTCCAGGGCATGATGGAACAGGTCGGCCACAAATTCCCGCACCGGTAGCTTCTCGTCATTTACCTTGAGAGCTTCCTCCCAAAAAGGTTCATGAAACTCATCAAGCACACTCTCAGGAAGCTTCCAACGGAAATCCTCCCCATCAAGCTGGGTAAAATCAGGATGCCACTCCTTCGCCAGGACCGCATCGTAAATCGCATGGGCCGTCGATAGGCAGATGTCGCCAAGCTCATCCCATTCCCATTCAACAAGCCGGTTGAAGCTCTCCTCGCCGAACAATGTCACAAGCTGCCAGGCACTCAAGGTCACTCCCTCATCGGCGCCCCATTTGTCTGAATCCAGCATCGTCCCGTAATAACTCTCCTTATGGCGGAAAAAGAGCAGCTTCTTCCATTCAGAGGGCTTAAGGTCAAAACCATCAAAATCCTCCGCACTCAAAAAATAACGCCCGCCCACAACCGGCATCACATCTATATGAATCTGCTTAATTTCAAGCATTGACACACCTCCCTGGGACATAGGGACGGTTCTCTTGTCCCTCTATTACACTAAACTAAAGCAGGGGGGCAAACTTTACGTGAGCAAAGGATATGCCCACGTGCTTCCACCTCGCTTTGCTTCTGTCACTCCACCTCAATTAGCTTGCTCCGTGTACACTCTTCGTGAAAAGCGCGCAGTCGTTTCGTCCTCACAAGCAGTTTTCCGAAAAACTCTTCCCACTCTGGCACGCGCTTCATTTTTTTATAAACCGTACGAAGTTTTTTCAACAACCGTGCGGCCTGCTTATAGCTGCTGCGGTTTTTCATCTCAATTAAATCGCCTACCATCTGGTGGTACAGCGGAATCAAGACTTCAGGAGCTTCTTTTTGTAAAATTTTGATTCGCTCGCTTGAAATCGAATTATATTCAAAGCCGAAGTAGGACTGTAATTCGCCCCATTGTTCGTACTGCTTTTTTTCAAATAATGAATCCTCGTATTCGTAAAAGCTGTATGGCATAGCCTGTGCCAGTGCCCGGTCGTACAGCTCGCCGCGGCCAATCTCACGCGTATACGTCCCGACAAGCTTCAACGCATAACGCGTGAATTTTTTACAGGCATAATAATCCCCAAGATGCTTCAGATAATTCCGCAGCTGCTGGACGAGGTATTCGATGAAAGGTCCCATCCGGTTCCATTCGCGCTGTACGCGGAAGCCATCGAGCCAGTAAAACATATATGGAAGGGAACCGACAGGGAGAGCGGTGAATCGCTTCAACGCTTCTCCGTCCTGCTTCGCTAAAACAAGCTGATGAATCAAAGCAATTTCCTCAATCTGATCCCGCTTGTCATCGCCAAACACTTCAAGTCGCGCCCGCTCAGCCTCACGCCATCCTGTATTTTTTAAAAGCTTTTCCCACAGCAACCGATACAAATCAATCCGATCATAGCCAACAGAAGCATCGGGCATCGTCAATCCAATTGTTTCGTCCTTTAGTTTTTCCAGGAACGAATCAAAAGAAAACGGCATCGTCCCATAAGCAAGACGCTCAATGTATTCCTCTGCATCATTGAACAAATCCTCGAACAACGGCCGGTAATACCGGTCCATTGTCGGCTCATCATCGTGCCCGAATTCGCGAGCCAGTTCAGTGAGCAAATTAAAGGAATGGACCGACGATGCGATCATATAAAGATTTTTCCAAACGGCCTCCAGAGGAGCGGAAACTTCAACGCGGCGAATGTAGGATCGAAACAATCCGGGCACAACATAAGCCCTAGGTTCACCCTGGCCTTTGATAATTTCCTCGAAACTTTCCCGGAAAAAGGCGGCCCAGCTATCGTAATCATGTCCCGACCTGCCCTCCTTCTTCACCAAATCCTTCACGCGCTGCAAACCCCATTTTTCAGCATTCAGCTGCTCCTTTGCAGGCTTGCGCCAGGCCTCGACCCAGTCAGAAACACTCGCGACATCACCGTATGCCTGAAAAAACGCAGCTAGACGATGGCGACAGAAGGAATTAGCAGGGCAAGTGCAGCTGCTCTCTTCGGGATCTGATACATTTATGTACACACGAACCGGTGTCACGTCCTGGACCGTCGCCCAGATTGACTTCACCATATATTTCAGATGGTGGACTGTCCCCTGGCGATAAAGCATCAAGCCTTTCTGCACAAGGCGTGCTTCTTCCTCGACCTCAGATCTCAGCATCGTATTCAGTTTCGCGCCAGCTTCTTTAAAAATCGGTGCCTGGTGATCAGGTATGACAGCCACAGCGATTCCTCCGTTCCCAAAGCATCATTCGATCCTTTTTTACAAACACGTCAAAATTCGACAAGTTGGTTATACAAGTTTTGTTAAAATTACATATAAATTTGAAACGAAAAAAACATATTCTTCTATTATACCCAAAAAAGATTCATTCGAGGAGAGGGGATATGTGTTTTCAGAAGCTGAAGAAACAAAATGACAAGAACGACCAGTGAATGAGTGGACAAAATTCGCGATATTAATTTAATAATTGAACCTTTTCATATAAAATAAAGGAAGAATAAGACTTAACCATCTGGGGGACAAACGATGAATAACCGAGTAGAACTGCTTCGCGGCCTGTTTAATTATCCATACTATACATATAAATTGAAGGATGCCGAGCATGTGCCGGGAGTTTGGAAAAATGCCACGCTGCTAATCTTGCTGAGCGGACTGGTCTTTGGGCTAAGTGCCTATTTCGGAATCGGCTCTGAATATCTTTCAAAAAAGCTGACATCGATATCCAGAGAAGAATATGAGATGCACAAACTGCTGTTCATGGCAGGCCAAACTATTCTTGGTCTCGTTTTCGGTGCCATAATGATTTTCCTGCCGGCACTATTTTTCTGGACGCTGTCAGATCTTGAACTGAGAAAACTGCTGACAATCCAATTTTTTGTCCTGCCAATCTATCTTTTTGAAAAATTAATCTGGATCCCGCTCGCACTTTCGCTCGGGCTGACTCAAGTTTCATCACCGTTCGCGCTAGGCACGATTGCACAATACCTAACCGGTAATGATTTCATTATCTATTTCTTTGCGACTATTTCAATGTTTAAGGTATGGGCTATCTTCATAGAGTACAAATATTTGAAAATGCTGACGGAAAAAAATACAAAAGTAGTCATGCTAATGGTGGTTGGAATCAATCTTATCATCTGGCTATTTTCATCACTCGTCTCATTCATTCAATTCGATAAGATTTTATAAGGGAGGTGCACCACTTGAAAAAAAAGACAGCGATTCTACTATCCGCCGGCGTTATTTTTGTCTCCGGGAATCTCTATTTAGCATTGAAGGAAGACAGCAAGGCGCTGCGGTCCTCCTATATCAATAAATGGTCATCCGCAGGGAAGGACAACTTAATTGAGACGCTTCATGCCTCCGGTGTTGTTACGCCTGAGGAGGAGCATCAGGTGTATTACAATGACGGGGATGGGGAATTTAAGGGCTTCCTGGTAAAAGAAGGCGATAAAATCGACAGTGGAACACCACTGTACGAATATTCATCGAATAATATCGATGAAGACCTGGCAAGGCTTAAGGCAGAAAAAAGCCAACTCGTCACAGAAGCGAATTTGATTGATGATCAAATCAAGCAGCTGACCTATCTTCAAAGTGTCTCCGCTTCGACATCCGTGGCAAGTACTCCTGTTATGGGGGATGGATACGGCAGCAGTAATGACTCCAATGACCTGATGAACATCTCGATTGAAAAAGAAATCTATGATAAGCAGCGTGAAAAAGGCCGTGTAGAATCCGAGATTGAGAAATATGAAGATTTGATAGATTCATACGAGGGCAGCAATGAACTCGGCAAGAACAGTGAAGTCTCAGGCACAGTAAAACAAATTAGCTACGAGTTGAAGAATCCGATCGTCACGATCATTTCTGATAAGCCTAAGGTGGAAGGAACTTTCAGTGAGCGAGATTTGAAGGCTGTTGAGGAAGGTATGGAAGTATATGTGCAATCTGATCTGTTCAATGGGAAGGTTGCTGGGATATTGACCAAGATTGCCGACTACCCGGAAACAGAACCTTCTGTAAAAAAAGAGAGCTACTATCCATTCGAAATCACACTTAGTGAAGAAACCGAAGAACAAATCCTAAAAGGGTCGCATGTCGAAGTCAGTGTCATCACTTCACAGGTGTTAAACGCAGCGACGGTACCGGAAAGATCCGTCGATAAAGGCAAGAAAAACAGCTATGTTTTCGTCATCAACGATAGAGGTTTGGTCAAAAAACGTAAAATCACTAAAGGACTCGATTCGGGCGGCAAGACTGAAGTGAAAAAAGGAGTCAAACCGGGAGAACTCATCGTCAAACAAACAAAAGACGTTCAGCAAATAAATAGCCCATTTTTCAGCAAATTGAATCCCGATAAATTGACCAAAAAAACTTTCAAAGATGAAGGGAAGCGCAACATATTCAAACAAGTAATGGTCGGTTTCTTCAAATGATTTAACAGGTGCCTGAAACTGTCCAAGATTTTTTCGCAAAAACTATAATCAAATGAAGAGAAATATAGATAATCAGAGGAACGTTTCCTTAACGTTCCTTTTTTAGTATTTTTGACAGGTGCCTGACACGATACTCATGTTTTAGACATAGCCGGTCTCTATGTCTCCATGGTTTCTGCTTCAGGTATTTCTCTTGGGTTCATCGTAGGATGCGCTTTAATGACTAAGAATACACATCGAACATGATGGCAACAGAAAAAAATTAATGTACACTAAAGTGTTTAGTGTTTATGTTCCTAACCTGGTGGTAAAACAAAACAGGCACTAGTATCATTTGCATGGGTACCAGATTATTACACCTAGGTATATTCCTATATAGGATCTTTCTCCAATATTCCACTCCGTATGGGAGTCCACAATATTAACCGATTGTTCTGCCGGAGCAAAAAGGGCTTTTCAATTGTGATGTTGGCACGCACTGTAAATAACTGAATCACATAAATTAAAAAAAGGATAATTTATTCAATTTCTTTAATGTAACAACTCATTTAACTGATTGGGATAAAGTATACCTGTTCCTTTAACAGTATAGGTATCTTCAGTTGCGTTTTTTTAGGGAAGGCGGGAAGCCGCTTTTTCTTCCTCAATTCAAAACTTGTAAATTGTAAGCATTGATAATAATAGGTATATATATAGATGACAAATTTCAGCATAAATACGATGAATAGCTCTGTTTTATCTGGAAATCTATTTACAAATGTCTGCGATTTTAATAGAATATTGTCATTGCAGACAGAAAACAGGAGGATCATGCAGTGAGACCATCTGAGGTAAAAACAACGGAAATAAATCAAGAACTCTTTTTTGACGTCATTAGAAAGACCTATGAAAAAGGGAAAAACACTGATGAGCTTACAATACAGAAACTTATGGAAGATTTAATCATAGATTTAAAGACATGCACAGAATAAAAAACTGGCTTCCTCGAGATGAGGCTGCCAGTTTTTTTGTTTCGAAATATTTGTTTCGAAATATCTATTAAAATACTTCTCCGTCATATTGTTTAGAAAGCTTCGTATATTTATATCAAGAGGAAAGTGAAAAGGGGGAAAACAATTTGAAAAAGGTACGGAAAGCAATTATTCCTGCTGCTGGATTGGGAACCCGCTTCCTTCCGGCTACAAAGGCAATGCCAAAAGAAATGCTGCCAATAGTGGATAAGCCGGCAATCCAGTATATTGTAGAAGAAGCGGTAGCATCGGGAATTGAAGAGATAATGATTGTGACAGGTAAAGGAAAACGTGCCATAGAGGATCATTTTGATTTCTCCCCTGAGCTTGAACGGAATCTAGAGAGTAAAGGGAAATTTGCCCTCCTTGAGCAGGTACGTTATTCTACCAATCTTGCTGATATACATTATATTCGGCAAAAAGAGCCAAAAGGTCTGGGGCATGCAATTTGGTGTGCACGAAATTTTATTGGAGATGAGCCATTTGCTGTATTGTTGGGCGATGATATTGTTCAGAGTGAAACACCTTGCTTAAAGCAGCTGATAGACCAATATGAAAAAATCCTTTCATCGGTAATTGGAGTAAAATCTGTTCCTCCTAAAGAAACCTACAAATATGGCGTCATTGAACCGTCGATTCAGGAAGGCCGGCGCTATAAGGTCGAGAGACTAGTTGAAAAACCTGAGCCAGGAACTGCTCCATCAAATCTTGCCATAATGGGAAGATATATACTTACACCAGAAATATTTATGTTTCTTAAAGATATGGAGCCTGGAGCAGGAGGGGAAATACAACTTACGGATGCTATACAAAAACTTAATGATATCCAGAGAGTCTTTGCCTACGAATTTGAGGGGAACCGTTATGATATAGGTGAAAAATTGGGCTTTATCAAAACAACTATTGAATTTGCTTTACAGGATGAAACATTACATGATGAAATAGTGAGCTATTTAGACTTAATTTTGCATCAAGAACGTTAAAAATATATGAATAATCAAAAAACTATATTGACTAGGACTTTTTTCCTGTATACCATAGTAAGTAACTAAATTTATTTGGATGGATGGCGTACAAATGAAAGTGGAAACTGTTATTTATGTTATTAACAATTTTGTGGGTAAAGGGCACTATGGGAATGCAAGGGATTTAATAAAAAAAGAGTTTAAATGAATTACTGAGCCTTCCTATTTTTCCTTGTTAAACAACGAAGCAAAGGAATTTGTGAAACTAATAGCAAAAGAACAGGAGGATGGCGCTTTCAGCTTGTTAAGTGAAAAGGACAAAAAGATCCTTACTCTGCTAAATGAAGCAGTACGTGAAGTTAAGCTTCCATATGCAAGGAAATTATATTTTGAACACAAGGAGTTATTCACCAAAAATTATTCCCAAAAATGGTTGACAGAAGATGCGAGATTTATGTGTTTTGCCTGGGAGAAAAATGTTTAATGATGTACTAATTATACAATTTTGACAAAGTAGTCCTTATTATTAATTTTAAGTAACTGAATTTAATTTGACCTTATTCCACACTAAACGGATTAGAATGATTAAAAAAGGCATGATGAGCAGATTATTTTATGCTCATCATGCCTTTTGATCATTCCTCAAAAAAGCCAAGTCTATTTTTTACGCATTTGTAACTAAAAAACGTCTTCTTAAGTCACTATCTCTTTGTCCGGTCGCTGACAATTTCTTTCAGTGTCTGGAGGATTACTGGATAGTCTTTTTTTGAAATCACATAAAAAGTTGGTATGTAGATACGTTCTCCGCCTGCAGCATTCAGGACGTAAGCAGGAGTCTTGATTCCTAGGTATCCCGTCGGAATATTGTTTTCTTCCTCAACATCCTTGATCGTGTCCAGCTTAAATGATTTGTCTCTGATTGTGATGGTTTCCTTGTCGTAGCAGAACATCTGTTTATCTTTAAATAATAGAATGATGAGCATAATAGCCATCCTGCCAAAAAAGGCAATTCCGAGAACACCGGCTGTAACGGAAATTACCTTCCTGAGAGTAGGAGCCTCCAAATACATGCTCGCGAGAATCAGGGCAACCCCTGTCAGGATAAAACCAACACATAACATAATGCGTCCAATAATTGTTTTTGTGCGATAATTTACTGTTTTCATGTTTTCACCTTATATTCTTTAATCTAAGATATTTGATTGGTTTCCATGCTAGAAAGGACTTTTTTAATAATTCTTCCCATGCTATTTTATGAAGTATTTTGCCAATCTGCTGTCGGGCTTTGATTTTAGGATCTACAGAGTTCTTTAATGTCATCAGATTACTTGTAAGATTGTCTAGGACATGAATTTTCCGTGCTAAACCCTTATTTGTATTCATAATAGTTCCGGGGGTAATTTTTATTGAGTGCACTTTAATCACCGCCTTTTGAATTGTAGTAACTGATCAATTATAATTAAGTATTATTATAAACTGTTATAATATTTGTAAAAATTTACCTGGTGTTATGAAAAAATGAATCTTATTATCTTATACAATAAATCTATATGTATTAACATCTTCTTTTCTGACAGTCTGTCTCAGATTGGATTAATATATAGTTTTTATATAGGGGATCATTATGAAGAAAAAAAGTAATGAAGCAGATTTTTATAAAATTAAAGTCGCTGCGTACGATCGCCTGCATCCGGACAGTATTTCAGTTTGGTTTTGGGCAAGCCTGGTATTGAGTGCAATTATGATCTTAATTCCAAATTACGTTCTTAAAGAAAGTGGGTTCGATGGAAGTCCTTTCTTAATTATGACTGTTGATATTGCAAAGATTCTTTTATTCGTTCAGTTAGGATTTGCTATCTTTTTTACACTAGAATCTATAGCATATAGTCTTCAAAAACTTCAATCAATTATCGTCAGTGTTGTAGTCATCAAAGTATCTCTTGATATGTACGTATTTTACTTTACTGTTACGGAAACAACTTTTGGCACACCAGAGTACTTAACAAATACAGGTTTAATTTTAATGGCTGGGGGCTTTGTTTTCTTGGCAATATCTACGATCCGTGCGATCAAAAGGGTTAAACAGGGAGAATTAAGGAAAGAAGGAAAAGGCCTTTATAATTTCCAAGCATCTAAGGGGTATGTCAGTCTTCCAATCCTTTTTGCGGCGACGATGATTGTCGGGGCATATGTCCGGTCTTTTTCAGATGCAGCAGACAGCTTTGGCATGTTCCTCATTCTTCTTCTTTGTGTAGTGTTGCAATATGGAATAGCGATGGCATGGCCAGAATTTTTACTTTTAACTTATTGCAAATATAAATTTGAGTCTTTCATTGTTCCTAGACGTAAACGAAGGAAGTAGAAAAATGGGAATGCGACTTGGGGAACGGTTACTCTCCTATGGTTATAGATATATATTGAATTTCACTAGTATTTTTATCTGTTCCGCTAAATTGCAGCTGCTTAGTTGTTTAAAAGGATATTGTCGATGGGTTCGGTTCTACACAGTGGTAGCGCGTTTTTAAAGTGAATTTTCGGCTATACCAATGTTCCTGATGATACTGTTGCTAGGCCCGCTATACATCAAGGAAAGACCAATTTTAAAAATGGGTGTGTCTTTTGAAGAGCGGGTCAGGAGCCTGTAGGCAATGATTAGCTTCTAGGGTTATGAAAAAGCGGAGGACTCAGCCCTCCGCTTTTTTCATACTCTTATAAACTTGGTGAATAAGCAGTTTGCGGGATGTTATCATATTCATCCGCGTCAAGCGTCTCTACTGATCCATCAACCACTCCGTTGATGATTCCATATAAGCCGGTTTCTACTGCTTTAACCAGCTGGCCTTTTTTCTTTTGTCCCAAGGAGTGCGATTGGCCTCTTACTTCGAAAAGGACAGTGCCGCTTCCATTCAGTGCGAAGCTGCCAAGTGCTGTTCCAGGAAGGTCCAGGTTTTGCTGGTAAAGGGTGATATTATTGAATGGTGAGTTTTCACCGAGTGACTGCAACGCATTGTAGGCAGCCAGATTCAATTGCTTGGAATACTCGAAATTATAGTTGTCCTTATATTCGGCATACTTAGAGCCTTCTGCTGTATTAGGGTCCGGAACGAAATCTGCTGATAGGGACATGGTGACAAGGTCATCTGTGCCTTCAACATAATACTGGCCCTGATGGTGAAGGTCGACGAAGACATCTACTTTCCCGAACTCGGCTTGAAGCTTTTTATACACATCGCGCACGGTTTGTGATTCAGGTGTGATGTACCAGCCAGCTTTACTTGATGTGCCAGGGAAATCTTCTGCCTTTGGAACATAATCAAGGTCCGGATTGAAGTCACGATTCACGTCAAATCCTGGTCTGCCATTATAATCTCTGTCCTGGAGAATGCGATTGTTATAGTAATTCCAGGAAGGTGCTGCAGCTGCAAGCTGAGGGAAATCCTCGACGACTTCTTCCCATGACATATCATTGCCGCGGCGGTCCAGCTCTGACGCATCAGGATTCATTTTTGGCAAGGTAACAAGCGTAATTTCCTCTCGGATTTTTTGAGCTTCAGGTGAATTGCTGGATCCCAGGTATTGAAGCATGCTGAGCAATGCCTCGGTACCAGTGTTTTCATTGCCATGGATCTCGCTTTCAATCAGGACAACTTTTTCTCCAGCCCCTACTCTTGCCTGGTAAATATCCCTTCCCTTGTTAGATTGGCCGACAACCTCCAAAGCCACTTTGCCTTGGCTGTTCGCTTCGATCTGCTGCAGTCGTTTGACCATTTCCGCATAATCAGTATATCCATTGACAGAATAAACCTGATTTTCATTGTAGAGTTTCCCGTTTGGCGAGTTTGTTGCCAGCGTTGGCGTGGCAAGAGCAGTACATAATGCCAACACACTTAGTCCGGTGATTACTTTGTTTTTCTTCAACGACGATCACTCCTTAAACTAGTAAAAGTAATTTCCCTAGCTATTTTAATAAGGTTAGTAGAGAAATGTTGCTGCAATTTGTCGAATATTTCGGTTTTCGAAATAAATGAGAGGAAGGGACTAGAGTGCCTTGGGGGAATGGTAGTTTTGATTTAGGAATAGAAGAGTAGAAGAGTATGTCTATTTTCCTGAATTTTTGAATTGAAGCAACAATTGGAAGAGCGAAAAGAAAATTAGATAAAAAATATACCATATCAAATTTTATTTAAAAAAATAGTTGAAAGGGTTTACAT
This sequence comes from Bacillus sp. ISL-55, assembly GCF_018613155.1. GTDB lineage: Bacteria > Bacillota > Bacilli > Bacillales > Cytobacillaceae > Mesobacillus. The sequence continues at coordinate 35,190 of NZ_JAGGQU010000037.1, forward strand.
AAAGTGATATTATAATCGCGTAAACGTTTTCGTTTTTTACGTATCTTTGGTACAAAGTAGGTGGGATATGTCCTATACGATTAAAGATGTTGCCAAGAAAGCAAATGTTTCAATAGCAACAGTTTCAAGGATTCTGAATGGCCAGGCAGGTTACTCGGAAAAGACTAAAATAAAAGTCTTGAAGGTTATCGAAGAGCTTGGATACTCACCTAATGCTGTTGCCAGAGGGTTAATTAATAAAAGAACCCATACAATTGGTGTTCTTTTCCCGAAGTTATCCAGCTCACTGGTAACAGATCTGCTGGATGGGATTGAGAAGGCAGCGAATGAAAATGGTTCCAGTGTTATTGTTTGCCACACGGAGTCTAATGGCGAAAAAACAATGAACTATCTTCAGTTGCTGGTAGAAAAAAGGGTGGATGGAATCATCTTTGCGAGTGAAATCCTGAAGGATGAATACTATCAATACGTGATGAAATCCAAAGTTCCCATTGTACTGCTATCAACAGAATCTTATGCATTCCCTGTTCCGTATGTTAAGGTGAATGACTTTCATGCCGCTTACTCAGCTGCTAAGTATTTAATCGATAAAGGCCATAAAGAAATCGGTATGATCAGCGGCAATAAGGAAGATATTGTTGCCGGGAAACCGAGGATCGATGGTTTTCAAAAGGCTCTAGCTGACAATGGGATTGCCTGCGGTGAGAGAAATATCGTTAACAGCAGTGGGTTTAGTTTTCAGGATGGGTTAGTTGGCTTGAAAAAAATGAAAGAACAATTCCCTGAAGTAACAGCGATATTTTCTGCCAGTGATGAAATTGCCATGGGTGTTTTATCGGCTGCTTACCAGCAGGGAATAAAGGTTCCAGAAGAGCTTTCTGTTATTGGTTTCGATAACTTAAACCTTGCAGAAATGACGATTCCGCCGCTCACTACCATTGGCCAGCCGCTGGTTAAAATGGGAGAAGTTGCAGCACAAATGTTATTTAAAGTATTGGAAACAGGTGAAATCCCCGAAAGCCGGATTATGCCTCATAAAGTAATTGAAAGATTAAGTGTAAAAGAGAGAATTTAATGACTCTCTTTTTCTCAGGACATTTGAGTAAACGTTTACGTAAATGAGCGTAAAAACTTAGGAGGTATATACATGATTAAGAAAATGACAGCAGGTGTAATCGCATTAACATTGGGAGCTTCTTTATTAGCGGGTTGTTCATCAGACAAAGCAGAAGATGGAAAAGTCACATTGGAACTTTTCTCTAATAAATCTGAGAGCATCGAGACATATAAGGGGTTAATTAAAGAATTCGAAAAGCAAAATCCTGATATTAAGATCAAACTGGATGCACCGCCTGAAGCAGAAACCGTTTTAAAGACGCGTCTGACTAAAAATGATCTTCCGGATATTATGTCCATTGCCGGAAACGCAACTTATGGAGAATTAGGGCGTGCAGGTGTATTGGAAGACTTCTCAGGTTCTGAACTGGAAAAGAAAGTTCAGCCTTCCTATGTAGACATGGTTAACCGTCTAGTTGGACCTGAAAAAGAAGGCACATTTGGTCTGCCATATGCAACAAATGCAAACGCAGTTATTTATAATAAAGCAAAGTTTGAAGAGCATGGACTGACGGTTCCAACTACTTGGGATGAGTTTGTCGCAAGCCTGGAAAAAGTAAAAGCAGCGGGAGACACTCCGATCTACTTTACATTGAAGGATGCATGGACAGGCATGATTGCATGGAACTCGCTTGGCGCTAACGTAGCCGGTGAAGATTTCGCAGAAAAGAAGAATGCCGGTGAAGCATCATTCGCTGAAAACTATGATGAAGTAGCGGATAAAATGGCGACATTGGTGAAGTATGGCCACAAGGATAATATGGGTGTTGCCTACGGTGACGGGAATAATGCTTTTGCCAACGGAAAGTCTGTCTTCTATCTTCAAGGTAACTGGGCTATTCCAGAAATCCTGAAAGCAAACCCAGATATGGAATTGGGTGTGTTCCCAATGCCGGTTACAAATGACCCGGCAAAAAATAAATTGGTATCGGGCGTTGACGTACTCCTTACTGTTAGCAAAGATACAGAGCATAAAGAAGAAGCAATGAAGTTCGTTGAATTTATGACGGATCAAGAAACGGCTAAAAAGTACATTGACGAGCAAAAGGCCTTCTCTGCAATTGAAGGTGTTTATCAGGAAAACCCTGTTTTTGAAGGAATCAAAGGAAACTTTGAAACTGGTGCGATTACAAGCTTCCCGGATCACTATTACCCAGCAGGAATGGGAGCTGAAAACTTGGTGCAGGAATTCCTAATCAAGAAGGACAAAGAAAAGTTCCTGAAAAAAATGGACAGCGAGTGGGAAAAAGTACAAAATCGCTAATCCGCAAAGAAGCCAGGGTGTCTTATGCCCTGGCTTTCTAAAAAGGAGTTGTCAACATGAATAAGAAAAGTAATGTTTTCCTGGTCATTGCCATACCTGCCTTTATTCTATTTTTCATTTTTCATACCTATCCTGCATTGCAAGGGATTTTTTACAGCTTCACGGACTGGAAAGGGTATGGGGATTGGAACTTTGTAGGATTGAAAAACTATTTAAATGTATTTGATGATGGCCGTGCCGGAGACGCGTATCTGTTCACTTTTAAATTTGCTATTGTTTCTACGATTCTAGTCAATATCATTAGCCTTGCAGTGGCAATAGGACTTAATTCGAAAATCAAGTTCCATAAGACGCTTCGGGCGATTTACTTCCTGCCTTATATTCTCAGTATTTTAATTGTTGGTTTTATTTTCAATTTCATCTTTGCTCATTTCCTTCCGCGAATTGGTGATGCCTTCGGCTGGGAATTCCTGAGCAGAAATATTCTCGGTAATCCTGATCTTGCATGGATAGGAATTGTCATTGTCGCAGTTTGGCAAGCCGTTTCCTTTAACACCATTCTATATCTGGCAGGTCTTGTTACAATTTCGGAAGATCTATATGAAGCAGCAAGCATTGATGGGGCAGGTGTCTGGACAAAGTTCTGGAGGATTACTTTCCCGTTAATAGCACCGTTCTTTACGATTAACATGGTTTTATCCCTCAAGAATTTCTTGATGGTATTCGACCAAATCGTCGCATTGACAGGCGGCGGACCTGGTAAATCAACGGAATCGATTTCCCTGCTTATCTACCGCGGCGGTTTCGAAGGCGGAGAGTTTGCCTATCAATCTGCCAATGCTGTGATTTACTTTATCGTGATTATCATCTTCTCTGTCATTCAATTGAAATTCTTAAATAAAAGAGAGGTGGAAAACTGATGAATCGCAAAAAAAATAGCTGGCTGATTACCACTCTCTTGATTTTAGGTTCATTATTAATCCTTTTTCCACTATATTTAACGGTTACAATCGCTTTTAAAACTCCGCCTGAAATGGCTGGGAATTTATTGGCGCTACCTAAGACATGGTCATTTAACAACTTTGCCAAAGCGATAGAAATGACCAATTTTTTCAATGCTTTTAAAAACAGTGCTTTCGTAACGATTTTTGTGGTCATCTTTACCGTAATGACGAATTCACTTGTTTCTTATGCGATCGCAAGAAACATGCATAAAAAGTTTTATAAGTTTCTTTTCTTCTACTTTTTAAGTGCGATGTTCATTCCTTTTCCAATTATCATGCTTCCGCTTGTAAAACAAACAAGTGCATGGGGTATGGATAATCTGGTAGGACTGATCATCCTGTATATCGTATTTAATTTATCCTTTAATGTATTTGTCTACATCGGATACATCAAGTCAATCCCTATTGAACTGGAAGAGGCTGCAATCATGGATGGCGCGAGTACCTGGGGTGTTTTCTGGAAGGTCATCTTCCCGCTGCTTGCACCAATGAATGCAACAGTCGCAATCATTACGAGTCTTGGAGCATGGAATGACTTCATGCTGCCGCTTGTGTTGCTGAGTGACAGGGAAATGGCAACATTGCCTCTCGTTCAGTATATATTCCAATCGCAATTCAGCACAGATTATAATCTAGCATTTGCCTCTTATTTGATGGCTCTTGCGCCAATGATCATCGTGTACATTTTTGCCCAGAAATGGATCATTAGCGGTGTGATGAAAGGTTCGATAAAATAAACCTAGTAATGAAATGATCGGAGTGTATTGATATGAATAAGACCTGGTGGAAAGAAAGCGTAATTTATCAGATTTACCCAAGAAGCTTTAATGATTCCAATGGTGACGGTGTGGGCGACATCAACGGAATCACGGAAAAAATCCCTTATTTGAGCGAGCTTGGAATTGATGTCATCTGGCTGTCTCCAGTTTATCAATCACCAAATGATGATAATGGCTATGATATTTCTGATTATCGGAATATCATGGACGAGTTTGGCACGATGCAGGATTTTGATAAAATGCTGACTGAAGCTCATCAGTACGGAATTAAAATCATGATGGACCTTGTTGTCAACCACTCAAGCGATGAGCATGCATGGTTCCAGGAATCCCGCAAGTCAAAAGACAACCCGTACAGAGATTATTATATATGGAAAAAGACTGACAATGGTGAGCCGCCAACGAACTGGGGCGCTGCTTTTGGCGGAAGCGTTTGGGAACTGGATGAACAGACAGGTGAGTATTATCTGCACCTTTTCAGCAAAAAGCAGCCTGACCTGAACTGGGAAAACCCTGTTTTAAGAAATGAAGTATATGAAATGATGCGTTTCTGGCTGGATAAAGGCATTGACGGTTTCCGGATGGATGTCATCAATTTCATCTCGAAAGATACAAGCTATCCTCAGGGAGAAGTACGCGAAGGCCATAAATATGGGGATGGAAGCAAGTATTATATGAACGGCCCGAAAATACACGAATTCCTTCAGGAAATGAACAAAGAGGCACTAAGTGATTATGACACAATCACTGTCGGGGAAATGCCGGGAGTTTCGGTCGATGAAGGCAAGCTTTATACAGGTGCAGATCGAAATGAATTGAATATGGTGTTCCATTTTGAACATGTTGGCTTGGGTGATGGCCAATTCGGCAAATGGGATCCGCGTGAATGGAAGCTGACACAGCTGAAGGAAATCTTCACGAAGTGGCAGAAAGGTTTAGAAAAAGATGGCTGGAACAGTCTTTACTGGAGCAACCACGACCAGCCGCGAGCTATTTCACGCTGGGGCAATGATTCGGATGAATACAGAGTTACTTCTGGCAAGATGATTGCTACCTGTCTTCATATGATGCAGGGAACTCCATATATTTATCAAGGTGAAGAAATTGGCATGACGAACGTCAAATTTAATGATATCAATGAATACCGGGATATCGAAACATTGAATGCTTATCGTGATTTAACTCCTGATTCCTTGACCCATGAAGAAATTTTCAAGGGAATCCATGAGCGCGGCCGTGATAACGCAAGGACTCCTGTTCAGTGGGACAGCAGCCAAAATGCAGGCTTTACAACAGGAAAGCCATGGATCAACGTGAATCCAAATTATGAAACAATCAATGCCGAAGCAGTTTTAAAAGATGAAGAATCTATTTTCTATTACTATAAGAAGCTAATTCAACTCAGAAAGCAAAACGAAGTAGTCGTGTACGGCACATATGACTTATTAATGGAAGATGATGAGCAGATTTTTGCTTTCACGAGGACACTTGGGGATGATCAATTATTGGTGGTCTGTAACTTCAGTGACCAGCAACCAGTCTTTACACTTCCAGAAAGTGTACGATACTCATCGAAAGAATTGCTGATTTCTAATCTTAATGTCGATGAAAATGAATCCATCGATGAATTGACGCTTCAGCCTTATGAAGCAAGAGTGTATGTATTAAATAAATAGTGAAGGGGCCTAATGAGGGCCCTTTTTCATTGAAAAATAGCGGATGGATTGAGGTGCTAATGTGAAGAAAAAATGGTGGAAAGAAGCTGTAGTTTATCAAATTTACTGGCGAAGCTTTTATGATTCAGATGGTGATGGCTTTGGTGATTTGAAGGGAGTCATTGAAAAGCTTGATTACATTAAAAGTCTTGGAATAGATGTAATTTGGCTGAACCCTTTCTACGAATCTCCAGATTGTGATAATGGCTACGATATCTCAGATTATTATCGTGTGATGGAGAAGGCCGGAGATATGGCGATTTTTCAGGAATTGGTCCAGGAGATTCATAACCGGGGAATGAAGGTGATCATGGATTTAGTCGTCAATCATACATCTGATCAGCATCCATGGTTTCAGGAATCCCGCTCCTCTAAGGATAATCCGAAGAGGGACTGGTATATTTGGGAGGATCCGAAGGAAGGGAAGGAGCCGAATAATTGGCGTTCCTATTTTGCGCCATCATGCTGGGAACTTGACCCTGAAACAGGGCAATATTATTATCATTCCTTCGCGGTGGAGCAGCCGGACCTTAACTGGAAAAATCCTCAGCTCAGGAACGAGATTTATAAGATGATGCGATTTTGGCTTGATAAAGGAATCGATGGTTTCCGGATGGATGTGATCAATCTCTTGGCAAAAAGAGAGGATTTTTCTGACTCAGAAAATCCATATGATATTAGTTACCTGGCAAATAATCCAGGTATACACGATTATCTGCAGGAAATGAATTCCGAGGTACTTCAGCATTATGATGGGATGACAGTAGGGGAGATTCCTTTTGTTACACCGGAGGAAGGTTTGCTCTATGTAGATGAGAGCCGGAATGAGCTTAATACATTATTCCATTTCCAGGTGGCTGACGAGATGCCAACCTGGGACTTGCTGCGTTATAAGAAAATCCAATTAAGCTGGTATGAAGGCTTAAATCAAAAAGGCTGGAACTCACAATTTTTAAACAATCATGACCATACAAGGCAAGTGACACGTTATGGAAATGACGGGAAATACCGTGAGGAGTCTGCCAAGTTGTTAGCTACCATGATTCATACGCTGCCAGGAACACCTTACGTTTATCAGGGCGAGGAAATCGGGATGACAGGAGTCAGGTTTGATTCAATTGAGGATTACAACGATATTGCCATGCGAAATAAATATCATGAAGAAGTAGCAAAAGGACGAGACCCACAAGAGGTCTTTGAGAGCCTGCTGCTGTTGAGCCGTGATAATTCAAGGACACCGATGCATTGGAATGATGCCCCGCAGGCAGGATTTACAAGCGGCGAGCCATGGATCAAAGTGAACCCGAATTTCAAGGAAATCAATGTGGAAGCGGCATTAAAAGATCAGGACTCCGTCTATTATTTTTACAAAAAGCTTATCAGTCTGCGAAAAGAAAATGAGGTTATGGTATACGGTGATTATCAGGATTTACTGCCTGATGATGAAAATCTGTATATCTACACGCGTTCTTACAATGGAGTAACGTGGCTGGTTGTACTGAACCATACAGATGAGCAGCGAACCTTTACTTTCGCTGCAGAATTCAAGCTTAGGGAAAAACAGCTGATTATCAGTAATTATAAGCCGAAAACGGAAAGCGATGAAAACTTGTTGGACCCGCATGAGGCGAGGATTTATCAAATTATTGAGTAGGAAGCAAGTGAAGCAAAAGGACGCTCCTTTTGCTTCTTTCTGTTGGAACGGTACATGCACAGTAACAACTACCAGACGATTACTAACAAATATCCTCTTTTAAAAATCAAGTAAAACATCCTCCAAATACTACCAAATATTTAAGATTGCTAATCTATCACCCGCAAAGTATTATCTTCTTAATACTACTAACATTATAATAGGACGGGTGCGACTTTGATCAATTACTTGGTGCTGTTTCTGTTTTATTATCCACTTGTCATGGGGATTGTTTGGATTACAGGAAGTTTAATATATTATGTAAAAAAAGAGAAGCAGGATCTCTTCTTTGAATACAATGCTGAGGATCTACCTTTTGTTTCCTTGCTGATTCCTGCATACAATGAGGAGCAGACAATTGAGGAAACGGTGAAGTATACTTCAAGCCTTAATTATCCTAATTATGAAGTGATCGTCATCAATGATGGAAGCAAGGATCGGACACTTCCAATACTAAAATCTCTGCTGGATCAGTACCCGAACTTGCGTATCGTCAATGTCGTGAATAATAAAGGAAAGGCGAATGCTCTGAAGCAGGGTGTGCTGGCCGCAAAAGGTGAACTCATCGCGACGATTGACAGTGATGCAATCTTGGATAAGGATGCGCTTATCCATATCGTTCCTCATTTTATCACTCCGAATAATGGAGAGAGGGTTGGCGCGGTTACCGGCAACCCAAGGATCCGCAACCGGACAAGCCTTCTCGCGAGAATCCAGCTGGTAGAATACGCTAGTATTATCGGTTTAATAAAAAGGACACAAAGAGTGCTCGGCAAAGTCATGACGGTTTCTGGTGTGTTTGTTGTTTTTCGCAAAAAAGCCCTGCTGGACGCGGGGATGTGGGATACTGACCTAATTACGGATGATATCGGGATTACCTGGAAGCTGCAAAGAAGATTTTGGGATGTCCGATACGAACCAAAGGCACTTTGCTGGATGCTTGTCCCGGAAACGTTAAAGGGAATCTGGAAGCAGCGCCTGAGATGGACCCAGGGAGGAATCGAAGTCATCCTGCGACACATGGATATCTTTCTGGATTGGCGTCAGCGAAGATTGTATCCGGTCTACATCGAGCAGGTAATGAGCGTCCTCTGGTCGATCACCTGGTTTGTGTCACTACTCATCATGGTTTACCAATACATTGTTCATCAAGAATTCATCTTGCCGACATTATGGATCGGCAACTATCTTTCTATTATTTGTCTGCTGCAATTCCTGGTTGCGCTCTATATTGAAAGGAAGTATGAAAAAGGGATTCTTAAATACATGCTATGGGGTATCTGGTATCCAATCCTTTACTGGCATATCAACGCCCTGCTCGTCATTAGGGCATTGCCGAGAGGGTTGAAAATACTCAGGAAAAATAAAGATCAATTTGCAACATGGGAAAGTCCAGACCGCGGACTCCATCTATAAGGAGAAAATATGATTATTAACAACAAACAGTCAAAACCGCGAAAAATCATAGACCTGCTTTTCACCTTGTTCGGCTGGGCATTTCTCGCATTGTTCCTGTATAACTTCATCACTCATTTCGAGGGCGATCTTGACTTTACATTCCTGGAACTGAATTTAGCCAACGCGAATTCAATCCTGCTTATCACCGTACTAGTGGTAATCACAAGCGTCGTCTTCCTCAGCTGGTGGAGTTCATACAACAGGCGCAAATACGGACATCTAAAAAGAAGAACATTCCCGCCACAGACAAGCGAAAAAGAGCTGGGTGAGTATTTTCAGGTAGCAGAAGACGAATTGCAGAGTATACAAAACAGTAACTATTTTGAACGGAGTTAGCGGAAGCAAGGGAATCCTTTGCTTCTTTTTTTGCTATAGGTTAATAAATATTGCCTGGGGTGAAAGGAAGGTCAAGACAAGAAAACGGAAAGGCCTATTCACTTTGTGTTTGCTATAATTACGCTAAGACTTTTGAAAAATAAGGAAAAAGGGATTTTATATGAATAGATTATTAGCATGGAGCGCTGTGTTACTATGATGTGCACTAAAGGATAATTCGATTTTCACATGTTCAAGAAAAGTTAGTTTAAGACCATTTCAATTCAATATCTTTTTGGAATTGCACCATTATCTCCCCATATTTTTTAGCAGGTAATAATAAACCGGCCACAGAATTTAACCCATGAACCTGCGTTTATTTTTCTCCCACTAATCTCCTAATACCCCGTCTCTACCATTCTAATGAAATCGTCTAACGCATGTTCTTGCAGAATCATAATCCGAGGCAGTTCATACCTGTCACTCTGATCCGTGCTGAGTCCACCGCCTACTTTGAATGCGCCTTTAAATCCTAATTCTTCTAAAACGGAAAAGAAACGGCATTGTAGCTTCCATAAATAAACGGTTATTTGGAAAAAAGCCAGCAAACATACTAGGTTTGCTGGCTTTCATTCATTAATTAATGGCCTGATCGATAATACGGCCTTCGACAACAGGACTTACTGTCTTGTTTTCTTGTTGATTCACATATTCAGTGAAGATTTCCCAGTCGACGAAACCAGGCTCGCTCACACGGCCTTCACTGTAAGCTTTTCCGAATACGTCATATCCATCTCCACCTTTAGCGGTGAAGGTGTTAGTTGCAACTGCATATGTTTTGTTAAGGTCAAGATTTACGTAGTTGACGCCATCTTCTTTTACTTCAACTAACTGGATACGCTGGCCAGCAGGAAGAGAGCTGTCGTACGTAAATTTCAAGCCTGACACTTGCAGGAAACCTCCTGAAGCTGTTGGGGCATCCTTGACGCTATGCTCCAGGGCTTCTTTGATTTCGGCACCAGTTAACTGCATAATTGCCAATGAGTTTCCGAATGGCATTACCTCAAGTACTTTTGCCATCGTAATGTCTCCAGCATTAACGGATGTACGGATTCCGCCGCCGTTCTGAACTGCGATGACTGTATCAGGATTGATCGTTTTGGCTTTTGCGAGCATTCCATCTGTAATCAAGTTTCCTAGATTCGTTTCACCTGTTCTCGCTGCAGGGTTTCCACCAATCAAATCAACAGTTGTTGACCCGATTACTGTGTTTTTCATTTCATCAACAGCAGGTTTGTATTTCTCGTTCAAGATTTGAGCTGCTACTGCATCATCTTCAAAGGTATTAACATCCAGCAACTCACCCGAATATTCAATGACTCGACCATTTTTATTAAATTTCACATCCAGAGTACCCAGAAATTTGCCATATTCGTTTGCTTGGACGATGACTGTCGGTTCTTTTCCTGCCTCTACTAAAACTGGTTCAGTCAATTTAACGTGAGTGTGACCGCCTACAATCACATCAATGCCGTCTACTTCCTCGGCCAATGTCAGGTCATTGTCCCCGCCGCCATCATTCAAACCGATATGTGTAAGCGCGATGATTTTATTAACCCCTTGTTCTTCAAATGCTTTTACAGCTTCTTTTGCTTCTTTAATGTAATCAGTGAATTCAACATCATCTCCAGGACTGGAGATGTCTACTGTTTCAGCCGTTGTAAGGCCAAAGATCCCAATCTTTTCCCCGTTTACCTCTTTTACTATGCCCTTGTAGACTTCACCATCATTTGCTTCAGATGAAAACTCGTTATTTGCAAGCATATTCATGTTTTGATCTTTTTCAAAGTTGACGTTCGCGCTGACAAATGGAAAATCGGCTTCCTTTACAAACTCTGCCAAAGGGGCCGTTCCTTTATCAAATTCGTGGTTTCCAAATGTCATGGCATCATAGCCTGCCAAATTCATGAATTCTAGATCTGCCAGTCCTTGGAACTCGTTAAAATATAGTGTTCCGGAAAAAACATCTCCGGCATCTAATAACAAAGTGTTAGCGTTTTCCTCTCGCACCTGGTTAATGGCTGCAATTCTTTTTGCTACGGAGTCTAAATGCGCATGCGTATCATTTGTATGCATGAGTGTTAATTCAAAAGGCTTGCCCGGCTTCTTGCCCTTCATGTTTGCTGATACTGCAGGAACAGCAAGTGATGTCAAAAGAACAGCAGAGGCAGTTACTGACAATAGTTTGCGGTAGAACTTGCTACGGTAGTTCATTAACATTTTCCTCCTTGTAAACAAAATAGTAATGCTATTAAGCTAGGTATCTTTCTCAAACACTTCAATTCTATCAAAGTTAGCATACAGAAATATTTAAAAAACAGAATATTTGTTATTTTGATAAAATAGTCACGGTAATAAAGAACTAATTGTCATTGGCATCTATAAAATAAATAGGAGTAAAGCCTACTATTGCTTTTGTGGAAAATTCCACTTAATTACAAAGGACTTTTAAATAATTTAGCGAATTATTTTGAAATATAGATAGAATGTTGGGGGAACATGATGAAAAAGAGAGGAATACTAGTTAAACTAGGAATTTTATTTGGATTGATCCTTACTGGATGCTCAGATAGGAACCAAGAGGAAACGGTGGTCATGACAGAGGTTAAAAAGACAACAAAACCTCCTGCTGAAGTAATGATACCTGTCACTAGGGATTTCATGCCAAATATGAACTTTGTGCCACGAAGCAATATACCAACTCATATCGTGTTGCATTTTATAAGCAATGCCGCGAATAAACCTGAAAACCCTTATATGTATGAAGATATCAGGGGAGTCTTCATTGAATACGATGTCTCCCCTCACTATATGATTGATCGTAATGGAGAAATTTATTTCCTGCTTCCGGAAAGCCGGGCTGCCCGTCATGCAGGCAAGGGGGAAATTGAGGATTTTCCTGAATACGAGGATCAATTAAATAAATATTCAATTGGCATAGAGTTAATGGCCATTGGGACCGAAGAAGAAATGCAGCAAATCATGTCCCCGGATCATTACAGAAAAATTCCCGCAGAACATATCGGTTACACGGAAGCACAATATCAAGCTCTTAATCTGTTGATTGACGATATACTGGCAAGGAATAAAAAGATTGATAGAAATAGAGCCCATATCATCGGGCATGATGAGTACGCGCCAGACCGTAAAACAGATCCTGGCGATTTGTTTGATTGGGACAAAATCCTCTTCACTCAAGAGTAGTGCTTGTTCTGCTCTAGTTCCTTTTTAATATATTCTGATACCATAACAAAGGATTAATAGACAGCCAAGCTTTTTCAATTTTCAAGAAGAAAAGCAAGAGTTCAAAGGTCTTCTCAGCAACAATTATTCGAGGAAGATAAAATGAATGACCCCTTAGCTCAGTATTTTATCAATTTGGTTCAAGATGAAGAAAAACGGACAGAATTACAACAAAAGTTAAATTCCTTATAATAAAGTAATTAATACGATTGCTTGTTAGAAATAAATTCAGTGCAGCATAAATCCGTTAGTGTTCTAACGGATTTTTTAATTATTATAAAGCTTGAACTCGCACTTCATAAGGGAGAACATTTAATGATTTTACTTGTGATCCTACTACCTATTAAGCTAATAGCTTGTAGCATTAGCGGTGAACAAAATTTTAGTAATGGTGAAATAAGATAGGGCAGAAAGTAGAGAAGTTCCTTTCTGCTGAAAGTGCAATCAAAGAAAAAACAGACCTTTCCATCTTCCAATAAGGTTTCGAAGAGATTGAAACACAAAAATTCCCGGATAGGGACATTTTTTATCCTGTCATCTATCCGGGATTATAGTTTAAACACTCATGAAGGGTGCTTGTCATATTCATTTATTTAAGTGTAAATAAATATTCATTGGATCCTACGATAGACACCCAGTTTGTTTGGTAGACCATTTCTTTTGGCTTGCTTCCTTTAGGGATTGGGAAATACAGTCTTCCACTATTCTTTCCTCCTGGACGCACGGCTGCTTCCTTTAACGTTACATCCATCAGAGTTTGTTTAATGAATGTGTTTACCTCAATTTCAACTCCATTGTCATCAAAAAACTTGAAGGAATAGAGGGTGACAAGATTTGGGGAGGTTTCCTTATCTCCGGTATTTTCATAGGAAACATCAAGCTGTACATAGTCATACTTGCTGTTGAGGTCAGCATCACTAGATTTATTTTCAACAATCTGATAGTCACTGACCATGATTTTCACTTCAGTAGAATGTTCAGGATTAATGCTAGTTTTAGCCTTGAAGGATTTGTTCAGTTTTACTTTTTTTGACTCTTTCTGCGGTTTCTCCGCTCCTTCCGCTAGAGCTTCGACAGTTTTGGTTTTTTCAGGCTTCACTTCTTCGTTCACTGAGGAACAACCAGTAGTTATGATAATGGATGAAATAAGAATTAGAAAGAATTTTTTCATATGTAATCTCCTACTTTGCTTTATAATATTGTTTTGGCATGTTGATTCCTTTTACAGACCGGAACTTCAGTGATTTATAAACCTGTAATTTCATTTCATAGCTTACTAGCGGACTTTGGTATATATAGGCGTATGCCTCCCGCATCCTGCTAAAGTATTTTGTAGAGTGTGGAATCCACCAAATAGTGCGAATGCTATTGTAAAATTGTAAGGCATCTTCCTCTCTTATCTGGTCATTTCGCCTTAATTTGGACAATGCCATTTTTATTTTGAGGGCGAAAACAATTTGTAGAGGAATCCAGGTCAATAGCAGTAACGTAATTAACCCCAAAAATATAAACTTCAAAACACCAGTCCACCTTTTCTGAGTAATAATACCTATAATATCGGCTGAAAAAGAAAACTTTTTAATGGTATTTGGAAAATTTTACTCATAGAGGGAAAGCAATTGGCATACCTAAATCCACTTATATTATGAAAAAGACGTAGTCGCATGCAAAAAGGGCGAGTGATTTCATTATTTAGTATCTCTCCAGCAAACGGAAATAATGTTTTTAATGATTTTTGAACTATAATTATTTAACCTTCTTATTGGGATATGGGAGAATATTAACATATTCTGTATTCTTGAAAACAAAGTATGAAAGGGGAGAGATAATATGTGGGTTAATGTACTTCCACAAACTGTGCTTAAGGATTCATATACATTTAATTTTATTTTGATGATCCGCGAATGGGATGAAAAAACGGGAAAAGATAAAGTGGAAGATTATTACCAATTAATTTTCACTATCATAAATGCTTTAGGAGAGGACTATCGAGAGTATGAATTCTTCTTACCTTTTATGGAATGGGATACTAAAGGGAAACATACAGGGTTGTTTGTTGATGAACCACCAGAGATGACCAAAGAATATTATACAGCTTCTTTTAATACAGTAGTTTATGTAATTAAAAAAGTTTTAGAAGAGAGCCGAGTTAGTGAAGAATTGCTGGTACTAGGGTTGATTGCGAAAATTGCTAAAGAATTTAAACTGGAGATAAGTGTTAGAGACAAGAAAATTGATGGCCTTAAGAAAGCTTATGAAAGCGGAAGACATCCGAATCAAAAAGGGATAGGAGCATTATTAGATAAACTTCAAAGTGAGGAGTATATTAAGAATCTTAAATATCAGCTTGCTGTATGGGAAGAACTTGTAAGGAAACAAAAATATATTAATTTTCTTTAGTAAAGACAGGCAACGAAGTATGTTGCTTGTTTTTGTTATTTTTTCAACTATGACATTTGTTTTCTGAACAAATTTGGACACATTTTCCACCAGTCTTAATATTATTGCTTTATATTTTCCGTCGATATAAGAGTATGGTGCTCTAAAAATTTTTAGGTAAGGTAGGAATTCGTATGGAAAAACTTGAAAAAATGCAAGTTGAGGAATCTAAAAAGAAGAACTTTCTAATGTTTTGTGTATTTTCTTTATCCCTTTTGGCAGGATTCGCGAAATCTTTAGTATCGAACGACTTAACCCAGAGTTTAATCTATGGCTCTGAGCTACTCCTCTTTACATTGGCTTTTCTTCTAGTTCAAAGATTCTTTAAGAAATATTGGTTATTCCCTTATATCGGCATTGGTATGGCTTTGTTCTTTACTACAGTTGGAGGTTATTTAACTGGTGGAGGATGGTCAATTTTAATTATTTCATTTTTTATGGCAATCTTTTCAGTTGTTCAATTAAACAAAAAAGTATTTATAATGGGGTATGTCTTAGGTTTTATTCCATTAATTATCACTCACATATCAGGTACGAAGGAAATTGAAACAATCCAGGCAAATGCCCCGACTACTTTTTTAGTTTATGTTTTATCCGGAATACTTTTATATGTGATTGTTCACCTTAACCAAAAGCAAACCACAACAATAAATAACCTAATTCTTAACTCTGAAGAAAATGCCTTAGAACAAAAAAGGCAGAAGGAATTTATACAGATCAACATGAGAAAAATACTGAAAGATGTATCAGATACAAATAAGCATATACAAAGCAATCTAATGGCACAAAGCGAGATAAAGCAAGTCATTAATGAGGTATCTGTTGGAAGCCAGCAGCAAAGCGAGCAAATTAATTCCATCTCTGAAAGTGCAGAAGTCTCACTTGAAGTAATGCTCCAATTACAAGAGATGATGAAGAATTTGGCTAAAGATGCTCTGCAGACAAAAGAGATTACAACTTCTGGTGGAAAAAAAGTGTTGTTGTTCAACAAAGACGTAAAGGACATACAAGCGTTTATATCGGATCTAAATCTTATGTTTAATAGTTTGAGTAATAAAATCAAAGAGACAAGCTCTTTTTCGGATGCCATTAAGCAAATTTCCGAACAAACGAATTTATTAGCATTAAACGCTTCAATCGAAGCTGCTAGAGCAGGTGAAGCTGGCCGAGGTTTTTCAGTTGTTGCTGAGGAAATAAGAAAACTTGCAGAAATCACTAATACCACAGCTCAAAATATTACCGTTAATTTATCTGAAGTAAGTAAGGATAATGAGACCACCCTATCGAAAATGGGGACCAGCGAAGATAAAATTGGTGCCATGATAAATTCTTCTGGAGAAATTGTTCATTTTTTCGAGGAAATATCCAGTAGTTTTGAAAGGATCAATACTGACTTAGATAAGACCGAAAAGTTATCGGAAGAAGTAGTTAGCAATAGTGCAAATGTCCAAAAATCGACCGCGGAATTAGCAGCAATTCTGGAACAAGCTAGTGCAAGTCTGGAAGAAATGAGTGCTACAGTAGAAACATTGACTAGCGATAGCTCAAAAATTGCAGTATCAATGGAAAGTACAACAGTCAATGCAACCAATATCTTGCAGGAATCAGAAGAAGAGTAATAACCTAATTTCTTGTCAGAATGAGAAACCGACTAGCACTACTCTGAAAAAGTGAAAATCTTAAAAAGGTTAAAAGCAGTTTGTAAGATTCTTCTTGCAAACTGTTTTTTATTGGTCTATCCGACTAGACATTCGCCATTTTAGGGGTTGTTGAGACTTATAATGGTTACAGAGCTTTTAGAGATACATAAGAAGTTCTTATATAGGCAAAAAATACCTTTCAAGATTATCCGGACATTCTCACAACATGGGAATCAGAATTCATTAGGCTGCTTCTGTATGATTCCTCTTTCTCAGTTCCTCTTTAATATCATGATTCCCTAGTAGTATTTTCCCGAATCCATTCTATTTTTGTCGAAATTATTACGCTATTCGAAGTATTCGTGCTATAATCCGTTTTGTAAGCGTTTACTAAAATTAACTAATTTTACATGAATAATTTAGTAAAATTTTACGAAATTAGTAGCGCTTTTAAAATTCATTGGGAGGGTATTTATGAAGAATAAGAAATTCGTTTCATGGTTGTCGATTGCTATTTTGCTATGTTCATTAATTCCATCAAGTGTTGTTGCATTTGATGGTGAAACCGGTGAGAATGGCAAGCTTGATCTGTCAGGAGATTGGTTTTTTACCCTCGGAGATAATGTAGAGGAATATTCAAGAATGGATTATGATCATTCGAATTGGAAGACTTTAAAACCTGGTACAGGCTTTTTGAGTGGCGCGGATTTCCCGGAGAATTCTTTTGCCTGGTACCGGACAGAATTTGTTGTCCCAAAAGGTTTTTCTAAGGATGTATTAACACTTGCGCTTGGGAAGATAGACGATGGAGATGAAGTGTACCTGAACGGCAAGCTTCTTGCTTCGACTGGTTTTGAAGATGGGCAGTTCAACGAATCCTTCTGGTCACAAAGCAGAGAGTACGAGCTTCCCGCTTCAATGCTTAAGTATGGGAAAGAAAATGTATTGGCTGTAAGAGTTTATAATGCCGGCGGTGGCGGAGGAATCTATGAGGGGCCGTTAGGAATCTTCAATGAAACGGCTTTAAGAGGAGAAAAAGGGCTTCCGAACCAACTTGCGGATAAAGAGGAAACAAAGCAGCTCCTGAAGTTTGTTAAGGCGCAACAGCGTTTCCTTGAAACGAAGAAGCTCGATTCATATATTGAAACTTTTTCAGATGCATTTTTCCATGACGGATATGACAAAGAGAGACAGCATAGTCTTGTAGAACGCTGGACGGATGAATACGATGTGATTGATCAAAGGGATGAACGTACAGTCGTTTTTAAAGACGGAGATACTTACATTTTATCAACCTATCGAACGATTTCCGGAAAGCAAACCGGACAGAATAAGACATTAGTGGATGAAAAACAGGAGCGTTTTTTTACTAAAAAAGATGGGGATTTTTACGAAACTGGAAATCAAAGCCGATTCTATCAGGATACTTATTACTCTGACTCGTTCCAAAAGGAAATGAGTTACCGGGTTTATTTACCAGACGGATATTTACAGTCCAAGGAACAGTATCCTGTCGTATACCTTTTACATCAGTATGGAAGTTCCAGTCAGCAGTACGAGGTTGATCAGCTTAATCAGAAGCTCGACAAGTGGATGGAAGAGGGCAAAATACAAAAGATGATCGTTGTAATGCCAGATACATCCGGAAACAGCTGGTATGTCAACAAACCAAATGAGCCATGGATGGACTTGATCACCGAGGATTTTGTACCGCAGGTCGACAGCATGTACCGCACAATTGATGATCCGAATTTCCGTGCCATTTCCGGTGTATCTATGGGTGGGTTTGGTGCCTATGTGATCGGTCTGAACCATCCTGAGCTTTTCCGCTCGATAGCCAGTCATATGGGAGCATTGAGTTTTGAGTTTGAAGGGCAGAATCCTCTTAAGCTAATTAAGAGTTTAAATGAAAAAGAGGAAGATCCAAATGCGGCAATTACAAAACTAAAACAGTTTTCTTTCTACCTTGATGGCGGTACGGAAGATGCTTTGACATCAAGGGCAAATTCAACGAACGATATCCATAAGTATTTTAGGAATTATAATATTCCGCATCAGTACAGCACACGCGCGGGCGGGCATGACAGCGAGTTTTATTTAGCATCGATGGATAAGTCCTTTGTGATGCACAGCAGCCATTTTACCAAATCACTTGCCAGCGGCAGTTTGAAGGTTAGCCCCCAGGCTGTAAGCAGTGATGAAACCGAGGTAGCAGCACAATATACCGTTTCAGTCGGTGAGGATATTGAGAAGTATTCTGGGGAAAGTGCGAAAGTTCCAATGGCTATCTCTCTGCAGGTTGATGACCCTCAAGGGCAGGTAGTTTATAAAGAGACCAAAGAGATCCCGGAAGCTCAGGCAAAAGGATATACGGGAGAGTTTTCAATCCCGACGGAACAATTAAAAGAATCTCAGAATTTCACAGTGAAACTATCTCTATCTCTTCTCGGCAAAAATATCGATATCTCCAGCAGGCCGCTGATCATGGTCAGCCAGGTCGTTATGGCTGATGGCGAGGCCCATTTTGACCTGCTTGGTGATTGGAAGTTCAAGCTTGATGATGAACCGAGTAGCCCGGTAGATGGAAATTCTGCTGATACGAATGGATGGTCAGTAGTTCAGCCTGGACTGGAATGGTGGAAAAACGGTTTCGGCGGATACGAAAACATCCAAAGCTACAACGGTGGTGCTTGGTATGTAAGGGAATTTGAGCTGCCGGAACAATTCCCGGCCAGTGGTTTGACTCTGCTAGGTGGAAAGATTGATGATGCAGACGAGATTTATGTTAACGGCCAATTGGTTGGAAGCACAGGAATGGAAAATGGTGAGTTTAAGCAATCACATTGGGCAGAACTGAGAAAATATAAACTTGCTGATTCAATTTTAAAGCCTGGAGAGACAAACAAAATTGCGATCAGACTCTTTGATAACAATGGTGATGGGGGCTTATACTCCGGTCCAATCGGACTTTATTCGGAAATATCCCTGAGAAAAGCCAAAGGCCTTCCATATGAAAAGCCAGATGCAGCAGTCGAACAGCAAGTTAAGGACCTTTTCGTAGAACAAATTACAGCTTTGAATGAAAAGGATCTTGAGGGATTCAGCAAAACCATCTCAGCAAACTACTTCAATGATGGCAAAAAGAAGAAGGACCTTATCAAACGTATTGAAGATTGGTTTGCTAAGGACGAAGTAGTTGCAGAAGCTGATAAACTCCAGGTCTATATTGACGGAGAACAACTACTGCTTGAGGGCAATCTAGTTGTAAAAGGAAGAGAAGCTGATGGATCCACAGAGATTTTAAAAGAGGAGAGCATGTCGAACCATTTTGCCTTTGAAAATGGGGTTGTCTTGGAGACGGGAAACCAAAAGAGATTTTTCGTGGACAGTTATTATTCTGGAAGTCTGGGTGCAGAAAAGACAGCCCGTGTTTATCTGCCTGAAGGCTATGAAAACAGTGATAAGCAGTATCCAGTCGTTTATCTGCTTCATCAATTCCAGAGTGACAGCTCTGCGTTCGAATTGGATAAGGTTGACCTGATCCTTGACCAGGCAATTGCCGGAAAAGAAATAGGTGAAATGATCGTCGTCATGCCTGACTCTGACGGGATGAGCTGGTGGGTCAATCAGGAAAACGGCAGCCAGTGGATGGATATGGTCACAAAGGATTTGGTCCCATACATCGATCAAACTTACAGAACCATC
Source organism: Bacillus sp. ISL-55 (assembly GCF_018613155.1). GTDB lineage: Bacteria > Bacillota > Bacilli > Bacillales > Cytobacillaceae > Mesobacillus. The sequence continues at coordinate 55,621 of NZ_JAGGQU010000037.1, forward strand.
GCTGATAAGAATCAACGCGGAATTTCCGGAGTTTCAATGGGCGGTTTCGGTGCGTATGTGATCGGCATGCAAAACACAGACTTGTTCACATCGTTCGCCAGCCATATGGGAGCGTTAAGCAGCACGGTCGCAGGCAAAAATCCGATTCAGCTCGTGAAGAATGCTGATCCAGAGAAACTGCGTGAACTATCGTTCTATTTTGATAGCGGAGACGAGGACTTCTACAAGTTCGACATCCCGGCAATTGACCTGCATCACTATTTGAAATCAGTAGGGGTGCCGCATGAATTCGAAATCAGAAGCGGAAATCACAACAGTGAATTCTACACAGGCTCCATTGTAAAATCATTCAAGCATCACAGTGAACATTTTAGAAATTAAAGATGTCCATATTACCTTTAAGCGAAACAACCATTAACCTTTTAGGCGGATGGTTGTTTCGCTATGTGTTCCAAAAGCTCCTCATATAACATCTCAATTTGCTTTGATAAGTTATTTTTCTGTAAAATCGGGTAAATACTAACTAATAACCAAACCCAAACAGAAGGCAGGGATTGTAATGAAAAATGACAAGAACTCTAACTTTTATAAACAAGAAATGAACTTGAATATGTACATGGACGCCGTTCATGATACAGATAATACTGAACTGATTCTGTTACGAGAAAAGACAAGGTATACGGATGGAGCAAATACGATCATTCAAAAAGTTCAGAATGAGTTTTTGGAGAAAAAAAGAATGGAAGAAATCGACCTTGCTCTAGCCAATAAAGACAAGGAAAGATTCATGGATTTGACTTCGGAGAACTGGAAGGATGCTTTGTAAGGTGAAATGGATGGGTATTTGGATAATATAGAAAGCCTGAAACCAAATGAAATGAATGGTTTCAGGCTTTTATTTATAAATGTTTTCCTTCGCAAAAGGTCGTGCTCTAGATTTCATCGTCGTTCCTTCATCTTCATTAATAACTGGAAGAAATCGAGTGAAATTTCCAGTTCGCCAATATATCTTGCTTTTCGCCAATAAAGAGGAGGATTTCGCCAATAAAATCTGAAAATCGCCAATAAATTTTTATTATCGCCAATAAAATTGTGAACTCCGCCAATAAAAGGATTTTCTCAGTAGTTCAGCAGCCAGTATTAATCAACAATCTGCAATAATTGCTCCTTTAGCTTACTTTTAGCTCCGTTTCGCCACTGTTTGACTGCTGACAAGGACACATGCTCTTTTTCAGCAATTTCTTTGACGGACAATAAATCAACGCAAGTGTAGATAACCCACTTTGTTTCTTTTTCAGTTAAACCATGACAATAGCTGAGCAGAAATTCGATTTCAAGCGGTTGGTCTGCATTTGTTTCTTCGACTGACTCCCAGTATTCTTCTTTAGGATGTATGCTCCGCTCTTCCAACCGGTTGTTGCGGTTCATTTCATTCAGGATTTGCCCTTTTATATAGCTATAGGCATAATTTGAGAATTCCCCTTTAACCGGATCAAAAGCTTCAGCTGCTTCCCAAAGCCCTACCAGTCCAATATGGAAATACTCTTTCTGATTTTTATAGATATGCAAGGTCCTTATAATTTTGTGAATCATAGGTTCATACTGTTTGGCTAATAGATCAAAATTGTCCATTTGCAATCCTTCCTGGATCGCGCGCGACTGACTTATATTCCCGGGTAGCTTTAAGATACCTTTGAAAGTGGGAGTTGAGCCAATCCTGAAAAAACAATTTTGGATACAAAATAGCTCAATAAACAGCCTGTTTAGCATCCAAAAATCAATTTTCAAAAGTTATTAGACAATTTAATAAATAAAGAGTGCAAAATTGAGTTTTACCTTAAAATGTGAATATTATTTGTCCAGCAAAGAAAATATTTTTTATAGGTTTTATAGGAAATGTTAGCACTATTAATAGATAAGAAATGAGGGGTTTTCAGAGGGAAATTTGAGAAATATATCGCTAATTGAAGAGATATTTTTAAAAAACCATATATTATACTGAAAAAACATTTTCTTTGCAATATTCCATAAGTTCTAATGTGTTTAGACAGGAACAATGCAGATTTACTTATAAAAGGAAAAATTTATATAATAATACCAGTGGGGGTTAATGGGAGTGATGTGGAGTAACATAATAAAAAATAAAGAAGCCCTCGGGGAAAATGTCTTGGCGGACTCCCGAGGACGAGTGTTGGGTATACCAACTATGTTAGTATACCTTTTCTAATCAAATAATCAATAGATTTTATGAGGAGAGGAAAGAATGGACGTGCTAACGAATTACATACTCAACGAAGAATCAGTGTTATTGACTGGAGAATATAATGTTAACGGAAAGCTATACGCCAGGGTGATCCAAGGTGAAGACACATTCCTGGTTGATATGAAACCTTTAAAAATCATCAATGAAACGATGATTGGGGTGGGCTCGGATTTTAAAGCAGGGCGTAAAAGTGCAAGAAGACTGCTGGGAGATGTCAGCATGTGCCCGATTAAGGTTAACTGTAATCTAGGAATCTGGCTATTCCCCACCAAGTCATACAATGATGATTTCTGCATCTGGTTCTCTTTGATGCATGTAAAAGGCACAAAAGCACTGGGAATACGCAGAACAGAAGTAGAATTGAGTTATGGCCATAAAGTCGTCATCCAAATGAAAGAATCCTCCTTTAATCAAAAAAGGAAAAAAGCAGAAGAATTAAGAGAAAAGATGACCAAGAACTCAAAAGGACCTCTGACCTTTTATGTAGAACAAAAGAAAGGGATTGAGATGATCGAGGGAGAAGGGGTAAAGCGGTATACGCTTAAGTAGAAGTAAAATTTAAGGGCTAATCATACCCTTATGCAGCAGCATCTTACCCCAATTTTTTTTATTTAGACCTTTATGTTAAATGAGAGAGCATCAGAAGAGTGGAAAAAAATGTAGTCCGACACAAAAATCATTGAAAGCGATTTCTGTGTAATGTATACTGCTAGTAAGTTAATAATCGTGATGGAGTCGGGGAGAATCACACAGACAAATCCTGTTGCTGGGGCAGTTTCTGTAGGGGTTCTCCTCTTTTCGATTAGGGGGAGGAACAGGAATGGAAAAATTTATTTTATCATTGGATCAGGGCACGACAAGCTCGCGGGCTATTCTTTTCAATAAAAAGGGTGAGATTGTCCATGTGGCACAAAAAGAATTTACTCAATTGTTCCCAAAGCCAGGCTGGGTCGAACATAACGCGAATGAAATTTGGGGTTCGATTTTGTCGGTCATTGCGAGTGTTCTTTCGGAATCGAATGTTAAACCCGAACAAATAGCTGGAATCGGGATCACGAACCAGCGGGAAACGACGGTTGTCTGGGATAAAGAAACGGGAGTGCCTGTCTATAATGCGATTGTCTGGCAATCTCGGCAAACGAGTCAGATTTGTGATGAGTTGAAAGCTGCCGGCCACAATGACCTTTTTCGCGGAAAAACGGGACTCCTGATTGATGCTTATTTTTCAGGGACGAAAGTGAAATGGATCCTTGATCATGTTGATGGTGCGAGGGAGAAAGCGGAAGCAGGAAAGCTAATATTTGGGACAATCGATACTTGGCTGATCTGGAAGCTATCTGGAGGCCAAGCGCATGTGACAGACTACAGCAATGCCTCGCGCACGCTAATGTTCAATATACATGACCTCAAGTGGGACGAAGAGCTCCTCGATATCCTTGGAGTACCAGCTACCATGTTGCCGGAGGTTCGCCCATCATCTGAGGTCTATGCCAAAACGGCACCACATCATTTTTTCGGGCAGGAAATCCCGATCGCAGGAGCTGCTGGTGACCAGCAGGCTGCTCTGTTCGGGCAGGCATGCTTTGAAGAAGGCATGGGAAAAAATACGTATGGCACAGGCTGTTTCATGCTGATGAATACAGGTGAAAAGGCGGTAAAGTCTGAACACGGTTTATTGACGACAATTGCTTGGGGTTTGAACGGCAAGGTGGAATACGCGCTCGAAGGCAGTATATTCGTTGCCGGATCAGCGCTTCAGTGGCTCCGGGACGGATTGAGAATGCTAAAGCATGCGAGCGATAGCGAGAAGTATGCCGATAGTGTCGACTCAACAGAGGGTGTTTATGTAGTGCCTGCTTTTGTCGGCCTCGGAACACCTTACTGGGACAGCGATGTAAGAGGCGCAGTCTTCGGTCTGACTCGCGGAACGAGCAAGGAACACTTTGTCCGGGCTACCCTAGAATCACTGGCCTACCAGACAAGGGATGTGCTTGCCGCGATGGAGGCAGACTCAGGAATCGAACTGAAAACGCTGCGAGTTGATGGCGGTGCTGTGAAAAACAACTTCCTGATGAATTTCCAGAGTGACATCCTTAATGTCCCTGTCGAGAGACCTGTTGTCAACGAGACGACCGCTCTGGGTGCCGCCTATCTGGCTGGACTCGCGGTTGGATATTGGGTAGATCAGAAGGAAATTGCTTCCCAGTGGGCGATTGATCGCGCATTTGAACCGAAGATGACTGAAGAGGACCGGAATCAGTTGTACAGCGGCTGGAAAAAAGCCGTCAATGCTGCGATGGCATTTAAGTAAATCCGGGATGAACCATTTCCAATAATATAAAGACCAAAGAGCTTGGAAAGTGCTTTTTGGTCTTTTTCTATTCAGAGGAATATTTTAATAAGTTTTATGGTAATTGTAAAAAACTCTCTTGAGTACATGGCCTCGAATAATGGACCAATGGCACTTTTGAAGGTCATTCCTTTAAGGATAAGATTAAAAGGACTTTACATTATTGGCTTTCATTTGACGGAGGCATCAATAATGTAGGATATTAATGTTAATTACCTTAATTTTCTATTTAATAATAAAGGGGTGCCTTGAGAAGTATGCAGTCAATAAAATTTAAAGGTGTTTTTATTCAAGGTATTAATCCAGAGGTCAGGCGGCTTGCAACACAGGTCGGACAGCTGCAGCTTGGTGTATCCCGGGTAAAAGGAAGCCTGGATGGAAGAATCTCATCGCGTCGCGGAATCAGTGCAAACCTTGCCAAAGCAGGCAGTTCCCTGGGAAGGATAGAACAAAGATTGAATGAGCTGAGCTCATTCGTTAACCAATCAGTTCATTCCTATACATCTGCAGAAAATAATGTGAACAAGAGGGCTGTTACACTTGTTTCTTCATGGAATAAAGGATTCGGTTTATCTGCCGGGAACAACTCCGTCGCCAAAGCCATAGATAAAGCAGTGACAAAAGTAGATAAGAAAAAATCAACCTTTGATGAAATACTAAGTTACTTTGGTACACTTAATGAAAAGATGGGATTGATGGATGCAGCACTTATAGGCTCACAACTGACTTCAATGGCAACGGCATTTACTGTTGGCAAAAAGCTGCGAATTCATTACTTTGGCGGAAAACCTTCACTCTGGCAAAAATTAAAAGGAGGATATAAGTTTTCTGTCGGTGCGGATGCATCATGGACCAGCAAAGGGAAGTACAGCTCGAAAACGGCTAAATTCTTGTATGACTTTGCAAAATCAACACCAACCAACCCTGTAGCAAAACAACTGCACAAAATCGTATCCTCCTACAATAATCCATCAGCTGTTCTCAAACATGTGGCAGGCTTCCCGAAGAACGCCAATTTCATGAGAGCGGAATATTTAATGAAGTCTGTCCATGAAAGAATTGAAATGGGAACAAAGGGCGTGTTAAAGTCCGCGGCTGAAGCGAAGGGGTTCGCTAAGGTTGGGAGAGGAATTCCTGTTGTCAGTACGGGGATTACTTTCGCTGCTAGTGTTGCAGAGTTTAATAGTTCAATTAACAATAATAAAGGATTTGGAGAGAGTCTAGGAAGATCCTTCGGCGGTCTTGCCTTAGACATGGCAGCCATAGGAACGGGAGCTAAAGCTGGTGCTATGATTGGCAGTTTGGGTGGTCCGGTTGGTGTTGTTGTAGGAGGAGCGGTCGGAGGGTTTGTAGGTGGTCTGGTCAGTGTGAAATTTGGGGATCAAATAAAGGATTATGGAGGACGGGCTGGAAAAGTGGCTGGTGATTATTTAAAGTCAAAAGTTGATGGGTGGAATAAGTCCATAAAAAGCTGGTTCAACTAAAATTGCTAGAATACTAGTAAAGGTGGATATCGTTTATATGAATGCCGAAGAAGTAATATTTTTTATAGAGAAAACAATTGCAATGTGGTTTGTCTTTCAAAGCGGGTACGGTATGGCAGTCCTTTTAGTGGGGAGAGTCATGATTGAATATTATGAGTGGGGCATTTTTGAACAACCATCAACACTCTATGAAAAGACCATTAATACCCTGCTTACAGTCACAGCAGGAATAGGTCCGTTTGTGTACAAAAAATTATACAAGGTCAATTGGTTAATCAGAAAGATTCTTATGCTTCTATTTTTGATTCTTTTCGGCCTTGCTGGAGTCATCATTTTCAATATTGTTAGTATTCTTTTACGTGCGATCTTTCTATAGCTAGAACTATTTTCTATAGAGCGCAAATCAACAGACTTTTTCTTGATTTAATTTAGATATTATTAGAAGGATGTGAAAGGAATGAAGCCTCTTTTAGCGTGTACAACGGAAGAACTGGCATTATTAGTGACATTTTGCGGTTATCCGGCAGTAGGTAAAGGAATAGCTGAATCTTCTATGGATGGTCTGACACCTGAAAAGTGGGAATCAGTCATGCAGGCTACGATCCATCAATTAATGCTGAAACAAATATGGGACTATGAAAGAGAAGCGAATAACGAAGCTCCAATCAGCATGGAGATGGAAGCCTTTATTAAATCCTATGTAGAATCACAATGGATGATCCGTTGTTCACACGTACCGGACCAGCACATATTAATGATTCATAAAATTAATGACGACACCTGGCTTTCCCACTTGATCGACCGGGATATCATCCATGAATTTGCTTATATAACTTCAGAAGAACTTCCATCACATATTAGAGAATATTATTCTTTTTCGAATATTTCTTATACAGATGGCATGTCATTCAAATTAACTGAGCAGGATTTTGATTTTCTAAGTGATAAAAGTAATCTATCAAGACTTGACGCTCATACATATTTGTCCCTAGAGGAAAAGGAAGCTCTTAATGAGTTCACAAATGCTCTGGATGCGAAGACATGGTCACTGAATAATATATCGATGTTCAATCTTCCTACCCTGGAAGCTGACCCAATGCTTACGAATATCCTGTTCTTCCTGCCCTCCTCAAAAGGGATATGGGTGGTGGAATACACAGACGATGCAGAGAGACCTGTCCAGATTCAATTGCAGTCTTATGAAGACTGGGAAAACATGCTTGATGGGGTAGGACAAATAGCTTCAGCATTATAGACGTAAGGAGCCGAAAATGGCTCCTTTTCTTGTGAGATAAGAAAGTATGCTTCGAGAATTGTCCAGCTCCAGCGCTTGTCAGGGCTAAACGAGACACTTGCGCTTTTCTTATTCCGTCTAGCAGGCGCCATTTGTTGTATAATCAATGGTGGATAAACGAATGAAAAAGTAGTAAAATTTTTAGTAAAATATAATGAAATTTTACCGGGAGGGATTGTCATGGCAGTTTTGGTAACTGGCGGCGCGGGTTATATTGGCAGCCACACTGTATTGGAGCTTCTGAAGCGCGGGGAAGAAGTTGTGATCATCGATAATTTACAAAAAGGGCATAAAGCAGCCTTAATGAGTGAAGCTAAGTTTTTTGAAGGGGATTTAAGGGATCCTGCCTTCCTTGATCAGGTCTTCACTGAAAATCAAATTGATGCGGTCGTGCATTTCGCAGCAGACTCGCTTGTGGGTGAAAGTGTTGAAAATCCGCTTAAGTATTACGACAACAATGTCGGAGGCGCAATATCACTTCTGAAAGCGATGTCAAAATACAATGTGAAGAAAATTGTTTTCTCATCCACGGCAGCAGTTTACGGAGAACCTGACCAGGTGCCGATTCCAGAGACGCTACAGACGAATCCGACTAATCCTTATGGAGAAACTAAGCTGGCAATCGAGAAGATGCTGAAATGGTCTGAGCAAGCCTATGGCATCCAGCATGTCGTACTCAGGTATTTTAACGTTGCCGGTGCTGACCTTGATGGCAAACTGGGGGAAGATCATCAGCCAGAAACACATCTGATTCCGATCGTTTTACAGGTTGCGTTGGGCAAACGTGAAAAAATCATGATTTTTGGGGATGATTATGACACTCCGGATGGCTCATGCATTAGGGATTATATCCATGTGACGGACCTTGCGGATGCTCATATCCTCGCGATTCAGAGATTGCGTGAGGGTGGCTCGAGCTCTGTTTATAATCTGGGGAATGGCAACGGCTTCTCTGTAAAGGAAGTGATTGAGATTTCGCGTAAGGTAACCGGAAAAAGTATTCCGGATGAAGTAGCCCCTAGACGAGCGGGAGACCCTGCAAGGCTTGTTGCTTCTTCGGAAAAAGCAGCAACTGAACTTGGCTGGAAACCAAAGTATGCTTCACTTGAAACAATGATTGAAAGTGCCTGGAATTGGTTCCAAAAGCATCCGGACGGCTACTAAACTTCGTTGAAAAGGACTGGTGATGACATGGCAATCAATATTTTTACAGAGATAGAGCGGCTGCTTCAATACGGTCTGCAAAAGCAATTAATCGAAAAATGGGATGTCGATCTTGCGCGCAACCAGATACTTGAAGTTTTGGGACTGTCGGAATGGAAGGAAACTGAGGCGCCACCAGAAGAGGCGGATTCACCTGTTGAAATCCTTGGTGTGATGCTTGATTGGGCGGAAGAACAGGAATTGATCCCGGCAGGTTCCGTCACTTACCGCGACTTGCTGGATACAAAAATTATGGGCTGCCTCGTTCCCAGGCCGTCATCGGTGATCAAGGAATTTTACAGCAGATACAATGAAAAAGATCCTGAGCACGCAACGGATTACTTCTATCAACTATCCAAGGATACTCTGTACATCCGCACTGACCGGATTGCCAAAAACCAGCAGTGGTTCAGCGAGACGGATTATGGACAGCTGGAGATTACCATCAATCTATCCAAGCCGGAAAAAGATCCGACGGCGATTGCGGCTTCTAAGAATCTGCAAAGCTCCGATTACCCTAAATGCCTTCTCTGCAAGGAGAATGTTGGCTACGCGGGACGGATCAACCATCCTGCCCGTCAGAGTCACCGCATTATCCCAGTAGAGGTAAATGGCGAGACATGGTATCTGCAGTATTCACCTTACTTATATTACAACGAACACTCAATCTTACTGTCTGAAGAACATCGGCCAATGAAGATTTCGAAGGACAGTTTTGACCGGTTATTGCATTTTGTCGAACAATTTCCGCATTATTTTATTGGATCCAATGCAGATCTGCCGATTGTCGGCGGCTCGATCTTAAGTCATGATCATTTCCAGGCGGGAAGGCATGAGTTCCCAATGGCCAATGCGCCTTTTGAGGAAAAATTCAGCTTGCCTGGATATCCTGGAGTCGAAGCAGGTCTTGTCCGATGGCCAATGTCGGTAATTAGGCTCAGAGGTGAGGACCGTCATGCTCTTTCCGAAGCAGGTGGTAAAATACTTGAGTCATGGAAAATCTACAGTGATGAAGAAGTTGGCATCTTTGCCGAAAGTAATGGCGAGCGCCATAATACGGTTACACCGATTGCCCGCTTCAGGAATGGCAAGTTCGAGCTTGATCTCGTATTAAGGAATAATCGCACCAGCGATGAGCATCCGCTGGGAATTTTTCACCCTCATCAGGATGTCCATCATATCAAAAAGGAAAATATCGGCCTGATTGAAGTGATGGGACTGGCAGTGTTGCCGGGACGATTGAAAGAAGAAATGTCCTTGCTGGTAGAGTATCTGCGTGGAGAAAATCCTTTGGTAAAAATAAAAGCAGATGAACTCACGGAAAAGCATGCTGCATGGGCTGCCTCATTATTGGAGAGAAATCCGAAGCTTGACGACATCAATCAAATTTTAAAAGAAGAGATTGGCAGTATTTTTGCCCGTGTACTTGAAGATGCTGGAGTCTTCAAACGAAATGAACAGGGGAAAGCGGCATTCCTGCGTTTTGTCAGGTCGCTCGAGGAGGTTCGATCTTAATGGAAAAGACCATCTTTAAAGGCATAGACGCGATAGTCCTCGAAAATGACCACCTGAGGTGTACATTTTTGCCTGGTTACGGCGGAAAGCTGGCAAGCTTTTACGATAAAAAAGCTTCATACGAATGGCTTTTCCAGGCCAAAGAAGAAATCCTCCGTGTCCCTGAATACGGAGCGGATTTTTCCAAGTATGATTCCAGCGGATTTGATGAAGTGTTTCCTAGCATCGATCGCAGTTTTCACCCGCTGAACGGCAGTGTGGTGCCAGACCATGGTGAGGTTTGGGCACTTCCATGGAATGTAGAAGAGGATGGAAACGGTCTTAGGATGGAAGTGGCTAGCCCGGAATTCCCTTATAAACTCGTAAAAACAGTCCGCCTGGAAGGGGATACGCTGAAATTCAACTATAAGGCTATCAATCTTGGTGGAGAGGACTTTGCCTTTATCTGGACACCGCACTCGCTTTTGAATTTTAATGATGAAACCTATATAAAAGTACCTGATGGACTGAATCAGATCATGACTGTTGAACATCAAACCGTACACTTAGGTGAATGGGGAACTCGGCATCCCTATCCAGTGACACAGTCGAATTCGGGTAAAAAGCTGGATCTATCCAGGGTACAGGGGCCGACAGACAGAACCAGTGAAAAGTTTTACTTCACTTCGAAACTTCCCGAGGGTTGGTGTGCAGCGGTCCAGCCAGATCAAGGTACGCAGCTTGAATACCGATTCCCGGAAGAACAAGTTCCATACCTTGGTTTATGGAAAACACAGGGAGGTTACCGGGGTGATTACAATTTCGCCCTCGAACCATGCACAGGCATTTATGATGACGTGTATACCGCTGATAAAATCAGGAAGGTTTCCAAGATTCCGGCGAATGGGGAATCTAAGTGGTGGTTCGAGATGAAAGTTACGACGCTGGACAAGTGATTTTTGAAATAGAAGTGCTAGATAATCTCATGATGCCCTAAAAAAGTCAGAATCCGGGTGATTCTGGCTTTTTTTTTGAATTTATCAAAAGGTGATTTATAAGCTGGAAAATTCATTCTCTTAGTTAAGTGCCATAATTGCACCATCCTTCATGCTAATTGCACGGTTAACGAGGATAATTGCTTGAAAAACAAGCATAATTGCACTTTCATCCTAAATATAGAAGTCCTCCAAGCGAAACTAGTTAAAATCCGACAAAAATTTTAGTAAAAAATATTTGACTAAACGGTGAAATTTTACTAAAATCTTAACTAAGATATGTAAACGCTTTCTGTATTCCGAAAAAAAAGAATAGTAACTTATTAGAAAGCTGCTGCATATGGGGGAAATTAAATTTAATCGGTTGAGGGGGAAAAATGCATGAAAAAGCTTTTTACTATTTTTAGTCTCGTTGCCGCATTTGTATTAGTGATTTCTGGCTGTTCTAGCGATAGTTCAGGCGGCAAAGGGGAAGATGGCAAAGTAACACTCACGGCTTGGGCGTGGAACGTTAACGTCGGAGCTTTGAACGAGGCTGCTGAGAAGTTCAAAAAAGAAAATCCTAATGTTGAACTTAAAGTAGAAGATATAGGACGTCTTGATGTATATGACAAGCTTTCAACTGGTCTTGCTGCAGGCGGTGTCGGACTTCCGGACATCGTGCTTGTTGAGGATGACAGGATCCATGGCTATGTTGAGTCATTCCCTAAGGGATTTTTAGATCTATCAAAGGAAGGCTTCGACAAGCATAGCGAATCTTTCCCTCAGTTCAAGAACGATATGGCAAAAGTAAATGACACTTACTACGCAATGCCGTTTGATGCTGGCCCAACAGGTATGTTCTACCGCCGCAGCGTATTCGAAAAAGCTGGCGTGAACCCTGATGATATCCAGACTTGGGATGACTTCCTAGAAGCTGGAAAAACTATTAAAGATAAGACAGGCGCATTCGCAATGCCGCTTGATAAGTTCAAAGATGACCCTACATTCCGTATGATGCTGAACCAGCTTGGTGTTTACTATTACGATGAAGAAGGCAATATTGACCTTACTCATCCGAAAGCAGTCCAGGCAATGGAAATGCAGAAGAAATTCGATGAAGCTGGCCTGATCAAAGACGTTGACGGCTGGAATGGTGTTGTTTCTGCAACGGTTGATGGATCTGTAGCAACAATTCCTTTCGGTGCATGGTACTACGGTACAATCATCGACCAGGCAAAAGATTCAAAAGGTGACTGGGGCGTATTCCAGCTTCCTGCATTTGAAGAAGGCGGAAACCGCGCAGCGAACCTTGGAGGTTCAAGCTGGATGATTCCTGCTGCTTCCAAGAACGCGAAAGAAGCTTACGAATTCCTAGAGTATTTCGCAACAACTCCTGAGATCCAGACAATGGCAATGGAAAAGCACGGCTTATTCCCATCATTGAACACAGCATACGAAAGTGACCTGTTCACAGCTGGAGATGAGTTCTTCGGCGGCCAGGCAATCTGGAAGCTGTTCACTGAGGAAATGGCTGACGTACCAACTGCTTATTATACTAAGGATTACTCTTTAGGACTTGATGAAGCAATCAAGGCGCAGGCTGATACGTTCAACGGCACAGATGCAGAGAAGGCTCTTGGAGACGCAGCAAAACGTCTGAAAGACCGTACAAAGCGTGAAGTCAACAAACACTAATTATGAATAACAAAATGAGAGATTTAGAGGCAGAAGGTCGGGGCTTTCTAAGTCTCTCGTTTTTTATAAAGGTTCTCCAGGAATCTTTTAATGGACATTTCGGAGAGTGTGAACGCTCAAAATGTCTAAGAAAGCGTGTTTAATAGACATTTCAGAGTGTGTATGCATTCAAAATGTCTAAGAAATCAGTTTTAATGGACATTTTGGAGAGTATGAAAGCTCAAAATGTCTAAAAAAGCGGTTTTAATAGACATTTCAGAGTGTGTATGCGGCCAAAATGTCTAAGAAATCAGGTTTAATGGACGTTTCGGAGAGTTTGAACGCTCAAAATGTCTAAGAAAGCAGTTTTAATGGACATTTCAGAGAGTGTGAATGCTCAAAATGTCTAAAAAAGTGGTTTTAATAGACATTTCAGAATGTGTATGCGGCCAAAATGTCTAAGAAAGCAGTTTTAATGGACATTTCGGAGAGTGTGAACGCTCAAAATGTCCAAGAAAGCGAGTTTAATAGACATTTCAGAGTGTAAATGCGTTCAAATGTCTAAAAACATCTCCTACAAAAAGTCTCAATGCTCTTTTCCATCGCCACACCCGGAAAGGGCTTAACCAAAAAGAAAGAAGGATGATCGATGAAGACGAAAGCATATGTACCATACCTATTCATCGCACCTGCTGTGATATTCTTCAGCATCTTTATGCTTTATCCAATCATTTCTTCATTCATACTAAGCTTCCAAACGAGTGCAGGCGGTGTGATGGAGTTTTCTGGATTAGATAATTACAAGCGGCTGTTTTCGGATGAAATCTTTTTAACCGCGCTTAAAAACACCTTTATTCTATTAATAATTCAAGTTCCTCTTATGTTATTTTTGGCTATCGTGATTGCGACTTTGCTGAACTCGGCTCTCCTTAAGTTAAAGGGATTATTCCGGGTTACGTTTTTCTTGCCGGCGGTCACTTCACTGGTAGCATACTCAATCATTTTTTCCATCATGTTAATGAATGACGGGATCTTCAATCAGGTGCTGAACCTTTTCGGCATTGATTCGATTCCATGGCTTTCAAATCCGTTCTGGGCAAAAGCGTCCTTGATCATTGCGATGACTTGGCGCTGGGTTGGCTACAATATGGTCATCTATCTGGCTGGATTGCAGAATATCCCGGAAGAGCTTTATGAAGCGGCAAGCATGGACGGTGCTTCGAAGATCAGGCAGTTCTTCTCGATCACCATTCCGCAGCTTAAGCCAGTCATTCTTTTCACAGCGGTACTATCGACTATTGGAACGCTGCAATTGTTTGACGAGCCATACACATTGACAAAAGGCGGCCCGAGTGACTCAACGCTGACAATCGGGATGTACCTGTACCAGACAGGTTTCCGTTACTTCGAATTCGGTTATGCTTCAACCATTGCTTATGTAATCGTGGTGCTGATCGGCATTCTGACATTCATCCAATTTAAGGTGACAGGTGATCAAGAATGAAAAAACAAACTTCGATTAGAAAAATATTCCTATATGTTGCTTTAGCCATTGGTTCATTGATCTCCCTTTTCCCTTTCTACTGGGCAGCGATCGGGGCGACGAATGAGAGTGGAAAAATGTTCTCCAAGCCGCCGGTATTGACTCCGGGTACGAAACTGATGGAGAACTTGACGAATCTCAACGAGTCGATCGACATCGGCCGTGTCATGTTCAACTCGCTGTTCACAGCAAGCATCTATACGATTCTCGCGCTGTTAATTTCAACGATGGCAGCTTATGCATTTGCCAAGTTTGATTTCAAAGGCCGCAATGTGATTTTTGGGATTTTCCTGCTATCGATGATGATTCCTTATCATGCGACGATCATTCCATTGTTTAAAATGATGGCAGCATTAGGCTGGCTCAACACGTACTGGGCATTGATCCTGCCTAACCTTGCATATCCATTCGCGATTTTCTTGATGAGACAGAATATGCTCGCATTCCCGACTTCCTTGATTGAGGCAGCAAGAATGGACGGAGCAGGCGAGTGGAAAATTTTCTACAGCATCGTCCTGCCATCCATGAAGCCTGCGCTGGCAGCAACAGCGATCTTCCTGTTCATGTTCCAGTGGAACAGCTTCCTATGGCCATTGATCGCTCTGTCATCAACAGATATGTACACATTCCCTGTTGCTCTTTCCAGCTTATTCGGTCTTTCCAGGATTGACTACGGACAGGTAATGGCAGGCGTAACACTTGCGACTGTTCCAATCATCATTTTCTTCCTGGTCCTTCAGCGCCAGTTCATCTCAGGCATGCTCGGCAGCGCCGTGAAGTAGGGGGGAAAAAGATGCCGATTTTTATCAATGAAGAGAAGAAGCAATTTCATTTACAAGGTAAAAATACCAGCTATATTTTTCGGATCATGGAAAATGGCCAGCCCGGCCACCTGTACTTTGGAAAAAAGGTAGCTCATCGTGAGGACTTTTCCTACTTGTTCCAGCTCCCGAACGAACCGTTGGGAAATGCGACTTTCACATTTGAGGGCGACCAGCATTTTTCACTGGAGTTCCTCAAGCAGGAGTATCCTGTCTACGGAACAGGTGACTTCAGGGAGCCTGCCATCCAGGTGTCACAGCCTGATGGCAGCCGGGTTACTCTTTTTGAATACGATTCATTCAAGCTGGTAAAAGGAAAGCCGGCATTGGATGGCCTTCCAGCTGTTTATACTGAAAGCGATGATGAAGCCGAAAACCTGGTAATAAAGCTGGTTGATCAGAAGCTAAAAGCAGAATTGACGCTTTCCTACACGGTATTCCATGAGCGGAATGTGATTCTACGGAATGCAAATTTGAAAAATAACGGCACAGAAGAACTGAAAATCAACAGAATGCTCAGCATGTCCGTTGATTTTCCCGATGCCGATTATGATTTAGTGCACTTGAGTGGTGCTTGGATTCGTGAACGGAATATCGAAAGCAATCGTTTGCACAAAGGGATCCAGCTGATCGACAGCAAACGCGGCACAAGCAGTTCACAGAACAATCCCTTCCTTGCTCTAAAAGCTGTGAATGCGGATGAGCATTCAGGAGATGTATATGGCTTCAATCTTGTCTACAGCGGGAACTTCACGGCTGGAGTCCAGGTGGACCATTATGATACATCACGGGTATTCATGGGAATCAATCCCTTCGATTTCAGCTGGAAACTGGAGCCGGGTGAGACATTCCAAACGCCTGAAGCAGTGATGGTCTATTCCGATGCCGGCCTTAACGGCATGAGCCACAGCTTCCACGACCTCTATCAAAACAGGCTTGTCAGGGGAGTGTGGCGTGACAAGGAGCGGCCGGTGCTGATCAATAACTGGGAAGCCACTTACTTTGATTTTAACGAGGAAAAAATCCTCTCAATCTCTGATGAAGCCAATCGCCTCGGAGTCGAGCTGTTCGTTCTGGATGATGGCTGGTTTCAGGGACGTAACAATGATACAACATCCCTTGGCGACTGGACACCGGATCTAAACAAACTGCCAAATGGTATTGAAGGCCTCTCTGAAAAAGTCAGCCGGGATGGCATGAAGTTCGGAATCTGGGTCGAACCAGAAATGATTTCGAAGAAAAGTGCTCTATATGAGAACCATCCGGAATGGGTGCTTGGAGTCCAGGACCGTCATTTAAGCCATGGCAGGAATCAGTTCATCCTGGATCTGACAAGGCAGGATGTCAGGGACTATCTGTTCGATTCCCTTTCAAAGGTGTTTAGTTCCGGTCCGATTGCTTATGTGAAGTGGGATATGAACCGCGTCATGACTGAGATTGGTTCAGCCCAGCTGCCACCAGAGCGGCAGGAGGAAACGGCTCACCGCTATATTCTCGGCTTATATGAATTATTGGAGCGGCTCGTATCCACTTTCCCGGATATTCTGTTCGAATCATGCGCAAGCGGCGGAAATCGTTTTGATCCAGGCATGCTGTACTATATGCAGCAAACGTGGACCAGCGATAACACGGACGCCATTGAAAGGCTGAAGATCCAGTATGGTACTTCACTCGTCTATCCGCTGAGCACGATGGGCGCCCATGTATCCAGTGTGCCGAACCACCAGACAGGAAGAACCACCCCGTTGGAGACGAGATTCAATACGGCCTTGTTTGGCATGTTTGGGTATGAGCTGGATGTAACAAAGATGACGGATGCAGAAAAAGAAGAAATGAAGAAGCAGATCGTCTTCTACAAAGAAAATCGTTCTTTGATCCAAAAGGGTGATTTTTACCGGCTCCTAAGCCCGTTTGAAGGCAATGACACTTCATGGGCAGTGGTGGCAAAGGATCAATCAGAAGCAATTGTTGCTTATTACCGTACACTGGCAAAACCCAACCCGGGTCTGAAGCGGGTAAAGGTATACGGCTTGAATCCAACAACATTATATAGATTCAATGAAACCGGACTTGAAATGACCGGAGAGGAATTAAACAACATCGGATTGTTGCTGCCTCCTTTTTACACCGGGACGGTCCATACTCCACGAACATTCTTGGCAGGAGATTTCCGTTCGGTTGTCTGGAAACTGGAAGCAGTAAAGTAGAGGGGGAAGTCATCAGTGGAAGAAAGAACAGCGCAATTTATCGAGATATTTGGCGAAAGCCGAGAACAGCTTCGTTCCTTTTTTGCTCCTGGAAGGGTGAATATGATCGGCGAGCATATTGATTATAATGGCGGCCATGTCCTACCGGTGGCACTTGAGATCGGGACATATGCGATTGCAAGGAAGAGAAGCGACAGGAAACTCAAACTCTATTCAAACAATTTTTCCAATAAAGGAATCATCGAAGC
This sequence comes from Bacillus sp. ISL-55, assembly GCF_018613155.1. Taxonomy (GTDB): domain Bacteria; phylum Bacillota; class Bacilli; order Bacillales; family Cytobacillaceae; genus Mesobacillus. Next base: position 73,179 of record NZ_JAGGQU010000037.1, read on the forward strand.
AAATCTCGAGGATTTAAGCTATAAAAAAGACCAGGACTGGGCCAACTTCCCAATCGGAGTCTTTAGGTACATGCAGGCAGAGACCGCCTTCGAGCATGGCCTTGACATCTTTTTTGAAGGAAATATCCCGAATGGGGCTGGACTCTCGTCTTCAGCATCAATCGAGCTCGTGACGGCTGTGCTGGTCAATGAAATCTATCAGCTTGGCGTTTCCATGCTTGATTTGGTGAAGTTGAGCCAGAATGTTGAAAACCAGTTCATTGGAGTGAATTGCGGCATCATGGATCAGTTTGCGGTCGGCTTCGGCAAGGAGGGAAATGCCATCCTGCTGGATTGCGAGACTCTGGATTACCGGTACACTCCGTTTGAGCTGACCGACAGTGCCATCGTCATCGCTAATACGAATAAGAAGAGAGGGCTCGCAGATTCAGCCTATAATGAGCGCAGAAGTACATGCGAGGCCGCTTTGGAAAAACTGCAGCAGAAATTGCCGATTTCCAATCTTGCCGAGATGTCCCCGGAACAATTTGAAGAACACAAAGGCTTGCTGACAGAGGAAGAAGTGAAACGCGTCCGCCACGTGGTAACGGAAAATCACCGGACAGTAAAAGCGATTGAAATTCTCGAGCTAGGGAACCTGGATGCATTTGGCGAATTGATGAAGGCTTCCCATCTTTCGTTAAGAGATGATTATGAAGTCAGCGGCAAGGAGCTGGATGCCCTTGCGGAAGCAGCATGGGAGCAGGAAGGCACAGTTGGTGCACGTATGACAGGAGCAGGTTTCGGTGGCTGCACAGTCAATATCGTGAAAAACGAACATGTTGATGCTTTTATCGAGCAAGTAGGAAAGAAATACAAAGGAAAAATCGGCTATGAAGCTACCTTTTATATCGTAAATGCCGGCGGCGGTGCCCGGGAAATCACCGCTTCACAGGAATAGGAGGGCAACCATGTACCTTGGTGTAGATTACTATCCAGAGCATTGGCCAAAAGAAATGATGAAGCAGGACATCCAGGGCATCAAAGGTCTTGGAGCCAATATGGTCAGGATCGGGGAATTTGCGTGGCATCTTATGGAGAAGGAAGAGGGGCAGTTTGACTTTTCCTTCTTTGACGAAGTCATCGCCGAGCTGAAGAAGGAAGGGTTTTCGGTTATGTTCGGAACGCCGACAGCAACCTTCCCGGCATGGCTTGCGAATCAATACCCTGACATCCTTTCCGAGGACGAAAATAGACATGTCCGCGTATTTGGCGGCAGAAGGCAGTACTGCTTCAATTCAGATGTCTACCGCAAATACAGTGCCATCATCACGCAAAAGCTTGTTGAGCATTATCGGAGTGAAGAGGCCATCGTGGCCTGGCAGATCGACAATGAGTTCGGACATGAAGGCAGTGATATGTGCTATTGTGAGCAATGCCACCTTGGGTTCCAGAAGTTCCTTGAAAAGAAATATCCCAGTATTGATGAACTGAACGAGCGCTGGGGAACAATTTTCTGGGGTCAGACATATAACAAGTTCTCGGAAATCCCAATACCTAAACCGACAATCACGACACATAATCCATCACTGAAGCTGGACTGGGCAAGATTCCGTTCAGAGTCTGTCAACAGCTATGCGCACGAAATGACGGCCATCGTCCATGAAACCAAAGGTGACCATCAGCAGGTAACAACCAATGTTTCTGGCGGGTTCTTTGGGAAATGGTTTGACCACGCGGAAAATGTAAAAACAATGGACTTTGTTTCATACGATAACTATCCGGTCTGGGGTGGCCTTGAAAAGCCGATCGCTCCTGCGGCCATTGCGATGGCACATGATTTCAACCGCGGCCTTTTAGATAAAAATTATTGGATCGTTGAGGAACTGATGGGGGCCCAGGGACATGATGTCATCGGCTATCTGCCAAGGCCGAATCAAGCGAAAATGTGGTCATACCAGGCATTTGCCCATGGCTGCACGGACTTGCTGTATTTCCGCTGGCGCGGGATGACGAAGGGCGCTGAGCAATTCTGCTTCGGTGTCGTCGACCATGATAACCGCTATGGAAGGAAGTATGAAGAAGTTAAATCTGTCTTCACGGATATCCGCCAATACGAAAATATCCTTAATTCAGAAATACAGGCTGAAATCGCTGTCATTTACGATTATAATAATATATGGTCATGGCGTTCGCAGCAGCAGAGTGCTGGATTTGACTTCACTGCAGAGCTGCTTCGCCTGTATGAACCATTTTTCAACCAAAATGCATCGATTGATGTCATCCCTGCGGACCGTGATTTTGCAAAGTATAAAGTCATCGTCGTCCCGGTTCTTCAATTGATTGATGAAAAGCTTGCTGCGAGATTCAGAGAGTTTGCTGAAAACGGGGGAACACTTATTTTCTCTTATCGAGCAGGCTTGAAGGACAGCGATAATAATATCTATCTTGGAAAGACATTGCCTGGGCATATTGCCGATCTAACAGGAATTGAAATCTATGAAACAGAATCACTATCGTCTACACAGACCGTAGAAATTGTAAACGATGAAACAGGGAAGCGTGCTGAACTGTCAGTTTGGCGCGATTTGATCACACCAAAAACGGCAAGTGTCCTGTACCGCTATGATGATGAGTTTTACAAGTCCAGCGCTGCAGTCACGAAAAATGACTTCGGCAAAGGAACCGTATACTATATTGGCGGCGGTGTCGGAAGTGATGTAATGAAAGAAATTGCTTCCGAAATCCTTGAAACACAAAAAATTTGGCACCTTGACACGAACGAAGATCTAGAAGTATACAGAAGAATTCTCGATGGCGAGGAGTACTACTTTGTGATGAACCACTCATCTGAAAAAGTGGCTTTCAGGGAAGATGTGCTACCTCCTTTTGCATCAAAGGTTATAAAAGGATCCTTTTGATTAAAGGCTGCCTGGAGGGAGAAAGAGGAATGGCTACATTAAAAGATATTGCAGAACGCGCTGGCGTTTCACTGGCGACGGTTTCAAGGGTTTTGAACTATGATCATACCTTATCCGTGGCTGATGAAACCCGAAAAAAGGTCATTGAGATTGCTCAGCAGCTGAATTACAGATCCATGCGGCAGCGCAGCTCCCGTCCACAGCCAGAAAGAACGAAAATCGGTCTTGTCTACTGGTACTCTCAAGAACAGGAACTAGCTGATCCTTACTATATGTCCATCAGGCTTGGCGTGGAAAAGGAGAGTTTCGAGCGGAAAATTGAACTGGTCAAAATGTTCAAGAACGCAGACTATCAGATGAATGACTGGGTTGAGGGCCTCGATGGGATTATTGCTGTCGGAAAGTACAGTGAAACGGACATCGAGCAGTTCAAATCAATGGCCGGGAATATCGTGCTTGTCGATTACTCACCATCCGAAAATTACGATTCCATTGTCGTCGACTTCCGTAAAGCGATGATCCAAATGCTTGAATACTTGATTGATCTCGGACACGAACAAATCGGCTATATCGGCGGCCGGGAATTTGTCCGCGACGATCTTCCTTTAAGGGACGAACGCGAAACCACTTTTTACGAGTTTCTTAAATTAAGAGATAAGTATATATCAGAGTTTGTATGGACCGGGAATTTCACCTCCGAGGATGGATACAAACTCATGGCCGAAGCGCTGAAAAAGCCAGAACGTCCAAGTGCCTTCGTTATGGCCAATGATTCAATGGCAATCGGAGCATTGAGAGCACTGCATGAAGCGGGAGTAAGAGTTCCGGAAGAAATCTCGCTTGTCAGCTTCAATGACATCGCCACATCCAGGTTTCTGCAGCCGTCCCTGACAACGGTCAAGGTACACACAGAATTTATGGGAGAAGCAGCAGTAGAGCTGCTGATGGAGCAAATCGAGTCGAAGAGGACGATTTCGAAGAAAGTTGTGGTCCCGTTTGAAATAGAGATCAGGGAGAGCAGTGGGCCTGTCGGTGGAAAAAAATAGCAAATTCTATGAATAAGAACCCAAGAGTGTTTCTCAAACATTCCTGGGTTTTATTTTGTCTATCTTAATCGTCTGGTTTTTTTAAAGGATAATCCGTAAAGACCCCATCTGCTCCAATCTCATAAGCCTGCTGAATGTCCTCGTCTGTATTGACAGTAAAAAGGTGGACCGCCAGCCCATGCCGATGGGCTTTTTTAATATAATCTTCTTCTACCTTCTCGTAGTTGGCCCCAATTCCTGATGCATATTTTTTTAGCGACCGCAGCTCCCGGTCTGTCAATCTCGCCTTCTCAGAATATCTGTAAAGCTGGATCAAAGAGATTCCCGGTTCGAGCTTGTGGATTTTCTTCAGGCTTTTGCTATGAAAAGATTGAATAATGACTTTCGATTCAGATTGGATCAGCGAATGCTTCCTCAGCAGGTTGATTAAGTCCTCTTCCATCCCAGGTGATTTGGTTTCGATGTAGTAATTTGCGCTTCTCCCATAACGCTGAAAGATTTCCTCGAGTGTAGGTATCTTCACCTTTTCATAGACTGGGTATGCGAGTTGCGGAAACTGTTCATTGAACCACGAACCGGCTTCCAATGCCTTGATTTTATCCAGAGTTTGCGCATTTGCCAGGCCGGAACCATTCGTCGTCCGGTCTACCTTCGCATCATGCAAGGCGATCAATTCGCCGTCTTTTGTCATTTGCAAGTCGATTTCAAGATAATCGGCACCCGACTGCACCGCCAGATCATATGCAGGCAATGTATGTTCAGGCGCGTAGGCCGATGCTCCTCTATGTGCGATAATGATAAAATCTTCCGTTAAAACAAAGGCTGGCTCAGCACTAAGATTCTCACAACCGGCACTTGCCAGCAAAATCAAACAGAGGAATAATAGCGATATATTTCTCATGATTCCCTCACTTATATTTGAAATGTAAATTCCTAACATACTAGCAAAATATAAAACATATACTCCCAATATATTATGCAAACTTTTCAAGTTAATACTTTGAGACGGAGACCAGGAGACCACATCTACTGCCTGAATGGATAGGCATTATTTGTGGTCTCTTTTTTCAGGAAAGAGAAAGGGTGGCGAGCATGAAAAAAGTAGAATTGGTTGGTGTTTCGAAATCATACGATAAAAAGACAGAAGTTATTTCAGATATTACTGTCACAATCGAGCCCGGAGAATTCTTCGTCCTCGTCGGTCCTTCAGGCTGCGGGAAAAGTACGATGCTGCGGATGATCGCCGGCCTGGAAGAGATCACGGGCGGTTTGCTGAAAATCGGCGATGTCGAGTCGAACTGGCTCCCGCCCAGCAAAAGGGATATTTCGATGGTATTCCAAAATTATGCCTTATATCCTCATTTAACGGTTGAAGAGAATATCGTTTTCGGCCTCCATGTAAAAAAAGTGCCGAAGCCTGAACGAAAACAGCGATGTGAAGATGTTGCGGAAATGCTTGGGTTAACACCTTATTTGAAAAGGAAACCCCGTGAGCTGTCCGGCGGACAAAGACAGCGGGTCGCACTGGCACGTGCGATTGTCAACCAGGCCCCGATTTGCCTGATGGATGAGCCATTATCCAATCTGGACGCAAAGCTGCGCGCGCATATGAGGTCGGAAATCCGACAAATCCAGAGAAGGCTTGGCATCACGATGATTTATGTCACCCATGACCAGGTCGAGGCGATGACGATGGGGGACAGGATCATGATCCTCCATGACGGAAAAATCCAGCAGATTGGCAAACCAATCGATATCTATAATAATCCAGCCAATCCTTTTGTCGCGACATTCATAGGCTCACCGCCGATGAATATTGGCGAAGGGAAGGTCAATTCAGAAAAGGATGAGGTTGTGTTCAGTGAGGAAGCAAAATTAGCTATCCCAGTAGAGGACCGTCATCTATTAAAAACAGACAAGATCATTGTCGGCATCCGTCCCGAGCATTTGAAGGCAGCGACGAAGGATACGAAGGCGGAGAATAAGATCTATGTAAAAACGACCAATGTCGAGGTGCTCGGCAATGAAACGATCTTCTCCTTCGATATGGGAGGAAGGGAGTGGATGGTGAAATGGACTGGCCAGTGGCGGATTGACGTCGGGGATATGGTTCCTGTTGTCATCGGCTATGATTCTGTCTGCCTGTTTGACAGCGATACGGAAAAAATCATCAAGACTCCTTCTGATATCGAGAACTATGTTTTTGAGGTAGTGTCAAAAGTTCTA
>NZ_JAGGQU010000038.1 GCF_018613155.1 Bacillus sp. ISL-55
ACCCATGCTGGGCGCACACAAGAAAACGGCTTCCCATTCAGGGAGCCGCTTTTTTTTGGTTCTCTATCCTATGTCTCAAGACAATCCAATTCAACAATCACTGTGGTCCCTTGGCCTTTTTCACTGACAATCTTCATTGTGCCATTGTGCTCCTGGATGATTTTATTGCTGACAGTCAGGCCAAGCCCGATTCCTTTATCTTTTGTTGTATAAAAAGGCGTTCCAAGGTATCGCAGCCGGTCCGATTCGATGCCTGCTCCTTCGTCGGCAATTCTTATCAGTACTTTACCCGGTTCATTCATCTGAAGGTCAATCAGAATTTTTCCGCCATCATTCATTGATTCTATCGCATTTTTTAAGAAGTTCAGAAATACCTGCTTTAGCTGATGCGGATTGCAGGAAAGCATGATAGTTTCTTCTGGATAATCAGTGATGATTTGGACGTTGTTCATCAATGCCTGCGGATGGATGATATTGATCGTACTGTCCAGGATAGACTTCAGATCTTCTTTTACATACCGCACTGCCTGAGGCTTTGCCAGTGACATGAACTCATTGACGATCGTATCGATCCTATCGAGTTCATTCATCATGATGGCAAGGTAATCACTTTGCTTCTCCTTATCGAGACATGTCTGCAATAACTTCGAAAATCCCTTCAACGAAGTCAGCGGGTTGCGGATTTCATGAGCCACACCAGCTGCCAGCTGGCCGGTGACAGAAAGCCTGTCAAGATTTCGGATGGTAGCATCCTGCTTGACCCGGTCCGTAATATTCCTGCCGACACTGACAAAGGACTCTATCTCTTTTTTTTCATTATATATCGGTGAAAAATTGTACTCTGTGTAAACGACATTTTGATCACAAGTGGTAAACTTCTTCCGTAAAATCTGCGGCTCACCTGTTTTAATTATTTCCACCAGTTTTTTATCAAGAATGGCATCTTCCTCAGGAGACAAAAATTCACTCAGGCTTCTGCCTACAATTTGTTCCGGCTTCAGACTGATTACTTTTTCATGTGAAGGTGAAGCATACACAATCATCTTATCCTTATTAATCACCTTGATCATGTCACTCGTATTTTCGGTGATCAATTCATACAATTCCCGGGTTCTATTTAATTCACGCTCCATGCTCACTATTTTCGTGATATCACGGTATATCGCAATGATCGCTATGATTTTCCCATGCTTGTTCCGGAAAGGAGAATAAGAAACTGCAATATCCAGCATGGAACCATCTTTATGGAATCGCTTCGTTATCATATTGGTAAACGCTTTCCCATTCTGGACTTCAGAAATGATTCCCGGGACGAAATCGGGATTTGAAAACTCATAAAAAGTTCTCCCAATCAAGTCTTCTTCTGTATAGCCGAAAATTTCCGTATACTTATGGTTGATCCTTAAAAAACGATTCTCCATATCGACAATAGCAAATCCGTCAGCCGTGCAATCCAAAAATAAACTCAGCAGTTCATCAGGATTATAGATTGTTTCATCATCTGTCCCAAATATAGGGAAACTACTTCGCATAGAGATCTCTCCAAACTTTTTCTACCTTATAACTCTATTTTACAGAAGATTATGATATTAAAAAAGAAGTATTTGATTATCTCTCTAGTAAAAATAATAACCGCTATCTCTAAAAGATAGCGGCAGGAATTATTATAAGGAAAAATGAGCGATTACTTTATCCACCGCAGCCTCCGCCTGATCGATACAACCAGGTATGCCAACACCCTCAAATGACCCTCCGGCAAGGAAAACACCAGGGAGTTCCTCGTCGAGTTTCTTTTTAACATGGGCAATCTTTTCGAGATGCCCAACCGTATATTGCGGCATCGCTTTTCTCCATCGGGATACGACATGGAAGATTGGTTTTTCAGTGATATTCATCGTCTTGTTCAAATCTTTCAACACCAGTTCGACAATTTCTTCATCGGATAATTCGACTGCTTCCTGGTCATCCGGTTTGCCGACATAGCAGCGGAGCAAAGCCATATTTTCAGGGGACGTGCCAGGCCACTTCTTGTGTGTCCACGTACAGGCGGTGATCCGGAAATCACTGTTTCTCGAAACAAGGAAGCCTGTTCCTTCAATATCTTTTTCAATCGCGGATTTCGGGAATGCCATCGCGACATTCGCCACGGAATTGGACGGCATATCTTTGAATTGTTCCATGAATGCATACTCCGAAAGCATGCGTTGCGCATGGAAATGGTCAGTTGTGATGACGACACTGTCCGCTGATTCAACCTCTCCAGTTTCGAAGTGGACTTGATAGGTACCGCCTGTTTTCACTACCTTTTTTACAGACGTTCCTTTGACAACCGTTCCTTGTTCCAGTCGGCTTTCAACCTGGTGAATCAGCTCCTCAAGGCCCGTAGACAATGAGATGAACATTCCTTTTTTAGAACCAGGCTTTTTTACTGTTTTGGGCGGCTTTGGCATCGATTTATTCAATCCAATCACAAGGCTCCGATGCTTCTGCTCGATTTCATAGAAGTTCGGGAACAGCGCCATCAAGCTCAGTTCGTCAATATCGCCAGCATAGATACCTGACAATAGTGGATCAATCAGGTTGTCGACCACCTCGTCGCCAAGGCGATGGCGGAAAAAGGCTCCAAGCGACTGGTCTGCTTTAGGCTCTCCTTTTGGTAAAATGAAATCCCCCGCCGCACGCAATTTCCCGAGCGGAGAAAATAATCCTGATAACGCAAATGGCGTCACCTTTGTTGGAATGCCCATGAAAGACCCTTCAGGCATCGTATGAAGCTTGCCTCTAGCGTAAATATAAGACTTTCCGGCAGTGTTGGAGATGATTTTATCTTTAAGGCCAACTTCTTCTATCAATCTCATCGCACTCTTTTTTCTTGCTATGATCGAATCCGGTCCTCTTTCAATGACGAACCCGTCCCGTTTCTCCGTGCTGATGACACCGCCAAGACGATCGCTTGCCTCAACCAATTTCACTTTAATGGACATTTGCTTTTCTCTTGCTTCCTTTTGGAGATAATATGCTGTCGCGAGCCCAGTAATCCCGCCGCCGACTACAATGACCTTCTTTTCTTCCATTCCGCTCACCTATTCTCAGTAATATATTTTGATTATCCTATATTTAAATTAAGTAGGTATGTGAAGTTTTTAACACATTTAAGTATAGCACCCATAACGAGAAGGAAGATGCCTGTTTTTTTACTAAAATGTGAACGGGGAAATAAGTGAGAATTTTCAGGGCGGGAAATGTAATGGATTATTGCGGAATAGATTTCGATTTTTAAGTGGGGACGGGTGGAATTAAGGATATCGCCTTCGCTCATCGTATAAATATATTAATGAAATGTACCCTTATCGAAGACGGAAACCTCGCATAAGGGCACGTTTAACCCAAGAATCACATATTCATATCTCTTTTACGATAAAAAACGTAGGTCACGATTGTCAGCCCGAACAGCAGCAGAGCTGACAGTGCCAGATAGAGGGGTTCGAACCCGCCTTCCTCCAAAACAAGCTTCGCATCATAATATTTAAATGGAGTCAGGAACTTCAATCCATCCAGCTTTTCATTCATATCAATTGCTATTGATAAAATGAAAAGGATAAGCAAGGTGCCAGTTGCCAGCGATGTGGCTTTTTTGGCGTTTTTATAGATAGCAGCGATTGCGGTTCCGGTAACCAGGAAGATCAGCTGCAGAATAAACATTCCGGCCATCAGTAAGGAAATATCCCCGGTCACGCTCTCACCTTCCGCATAGTATTGGACCATTCCCACAGAGGTAGCGAAGGTCACAATATTGAAAATCAGAATGTTGACCAAAGCGGCTATTAGTTTGGATGTGATCATTCTCGTTCTTGAAACTGGTTTGACAAGCAGGAACTCGACCGTCTTGTCACGCTCTTCCTTGGCAATGATGTTTGAGCCGAGCATCGCTGCGTGGATAGCTCCCATCACAGCCAGGTATAGGAATAAGACTCCAAAATAACCAATCGGTGTGGACAGATCGAGTGAACCCGTTCCCATGATGGCCTGCAGCGATTTAGGCATATCGGCCATCAACGCATTCATCGATTGCCCCGTCACTTCCAGACTTGAGTACTTGCCCATGCCCGCGGCGACCATGAAGATGACACCGATACTCCAAATGATGAGCGACTTGCGATTTGCTTTCATTTCCCTTTTAAAAAGATTCATGACTTTCCCTCCTCCCTAAACGGAATGGACATCTTTTTTAGCATAAAAATAATAGCTGGCCGAGACCGCAGCGATGATAAAAATGACCCCCGCTATGATAAATGAAGTTTCATAGCTTGAGTTTTCTGTGATATAAGCAGAGTCGAAATAATTGAACGGCGTCAAATAACGTAAAGCTTCATCCTCTGTCGTCGAACTGATCATTCCGAGCATGAAAAATCCAAAAACAGTACCTAGTGAAACGGATATCACAGATTTTATTCTCGGGAAAATTACCGAAATGATAATTCCTAGTGCCATGAACATTAGCTGGATGAAAAACAGGGAAATAGCAATCAGGAACAAAGCTTGCTTGTTAAAATCGTCACCTTCTACAATAGACGCCATCACGAAAGTCGCTCCGATAAAAACGATGTTGGTGATTACCAGCGAAACCAGCGCTGCCAACAGCTTGGAAGTGACTACCTGAGTCCTTGTCACTGGCTTGGTGAGCAGGAAGTCGGCTGTCTTTTCCCGTGTTTCCTTTGATAGGATCGAGGTTCCAAGTTTCATAGCCTGGATGGCGCCCGCTAGCTTCAGGTATAGGAATGCGTAAGAGAAAAAACCAATCAATGTCGCGATGCTGTCCACTGACAATCCAATTGCTTTCCTTAATTCAACCGGGAATCCTTCAAGCAGCTTCTTAAACTCTTCTGCATCCTTTGAAAAGGAAGGAAACATTGATAAAAACAAGACAACCATCGCCACCAACGACAAGGTCCAAATAATAGTCGACTTTCGATATGCCTTCAGTTCATGAAGGAATATATTCATGTTCTATTCCTCCTTTTCATAGTAATGCATGAAGATCTCTTCCAAGTCAGGCTCCTCGACCCATAGGTTCGCAATCTCGATTTCAGCAATTTTCTTCATGATGGAATTGATGTTGCCTCTGAAAAGGAAGCTGACCAATTCACCGTCCTGCTCAAGCTGGTTCACACCGTCAATATTGAAAAGGGTTTTATCGATTACGGAATTGGTTTCGATTTTGAATTTCTTGTAGGTGTTTTCTTTTAACGTGCTGATTTTCTCGACAGTGACAATCCGGCCATCCTTGATAATCGCAACCCTGTCGCACAGTCTCTGCACCTCGCTGAGAATATGAGAAGAAAAGAGAATCGTCGCGCCTTTCTTGTTTTCTTTTTCAAGAAGGTCAAAGAACTTCTGCTGCATGAGCGGATCCAGCCCGCTCGTCGGTTCATCAAGGATAATTAGCTTCGGTTCATGAAGCAGTCCCTGAACGATGCCAACCTTCTTTTTGTTACCAAGCGAAAGGTCATCGATTTTCTTCGTAAGGTCGAGCTCCATGATGTCAGCAAGCTCTTTAATCCGCTTTGTGCAGTCCTTTTTGTAAAAGCTTGCGGAATACTTGAGCAGATCCATAACCTTCATATTGTCATAGTAAAATACCTCAGATGGCAGGTACCCGATATCCTTTTTGATTTCCGGAGCAGCGGTGATGATATCTTTTCCAAATATCGTCGCGCTGCCGCTCGTTGGATAAATCAATGATAGTAACGTCCTGATCGTCGTTGATTTCCCTGCGCCATTCGGGCCAATGAACCCGAAAATTTCTCCTTCCTTCACATTGAAACTAACATCCTCAATTCCCCTGGCCTTGCCGTACATTTTAGTCAGATTTTTAATCTCAATCACGTTCATGCCAGACCCTCCCAGATTATAATTCTTTTTATCTTTTCATTCTCTTTTTCTTAGACATTCTTGTAAAAAGCCTTCTTCATCATCTCGATATACACTTCGACTTCTTTGAATGCTTCATCAAAGTCGTGATGTGCTTTGTTCAGCTTTTTGGCTTTTTCTAATTCCTGGTTGCTGAAGCCCTGGAGTGTCCACATTATGATGTTGATGGCTCGCTGGATGTCGACTCCAGCCCTGAACCTAGTGATGTCAATATTCTCGAATAGCCTGCTGTAACTTGCCTGGATCAGCTCTGTATTTGTGTTATTCAATATTTCCTTTACTTCTTCCGCGGTTTCCATGGAGGCTGCCACCATGAAGTCGAATACTTCCGGATGCCTTGCCATCAGTTTGTTTTTCAGGATCATCAGCGTTTTCATCCGTTCGAAAATGTCGCGTTCGCTCAGGTCCAATTCATTAAAGAACTCTTCTACCATCACACCGGCAAAGTGGTTATAAAGGAACAGATAAAGTTCTTTCTTGTTATTAAAATAGTGGAATAGCAGTCCTTTTGAGATGCCTGCTGATTTGACGATTTCATTCGTGGATGCCTTTTCGTATCCTTTCAGGGCAAACTCCTTTAGAGCGGCGTTCAGGATTCGTTCTTGCTTTTCAGGATTCAAGCTTAAAAACTTTGAAGACATAACGCCCTCCTTAAATTATTATTGACCACATCGGTCAATTACATCTTACTCCTCATTGACCACATCGGTCAACAATGTTTGTGGCAAAATTTTCGACAAAAAAGAGACTGCACCAAATGGCAGCCTCCCTCTTCTAACTTTATTTAATTTCACGGATCACGGCTCTGACAGGACTGCCGTCACCCTGTTCCAGCGGCAGAGGCAGAGCAGCGAGCTCGTATTCTCCTGGTTCAATTTTATCAAGTACCAATCCTTCAAGGATATGAATGCCCTGGCTGTTCAATTCATGGTGGGCCCTCAGTTCCTTGCTATCCAATGGATCGACCGATGGCAAATCAAGACCAAGCAATTGCACTCCTTGCTCAGCAAGATAAGCAGCCAATTCAGGCTCGATATGCGGAATAGATTCAGGGAACACAGTCTTATCCTGCCACGCGTCCGTACGGATCATCAAACGCTTGACCCCCTGCAAATCCAAAGATTCTACTTCCTTAACTCCGATACTGGCTGGATTTTGCAAATGGATGACCTTTGCAGGGCCGATATAAAGGTTAAAGTCGAGATCGATCACTTTTCTTCCATCGTTTTCGAAATGGAAAGGCGCATCGATATGCGTGCCGGTATGCGTGCTCATCGTCACCTGTCCGACATTCACAGAGCCGCTTTCTTCCATTCCCCAGCTCACTTCATAATGAAATGGAGTGTCGCCCGGCCAAACAGGAATTTTATCATTTAAAACCTGCGAAATATCAATCCAATTTCCCATACTGTTTCCTTCTTTCTTTTAAGCTCTTTTCTCAAACTATTGACTACAAAATAGGATTGAATGACACTTTTTCTTTGCATCCTTGACTCCTTTATAAAGAGAAAAGAGCATGCAAACTTAATACCGACCAGCAAAATAACTTTATATACGTTAAAATCGGCTTTAGGATTTTAACAACAATCTCTAGTAATCAGCCCTTATTTTATAGCTTCGTCCTCAGGCTCCATAGCTCAGGGAAAAATCGGTGGTCTACGACCTTTTTCAGATAGGATACACCGGCGGAACCGCCTGTTCCAGTTTTGTGGCCGATAATCCGTTCCACCGTACTCATATGGTTAAAACGCCAAAGCTGCTGCTGGCTGCCGATATCGACAAGCTTCTCCGCAAGCTCATATAAATCCCAATATTGATCGACGTTACGGTACACCGTCAGCCACGCTTCCTCGACACTGGCATTTGGTTCGTATGGAGCAGACCAATCACGATTTAAGGCTGCATCATCTATCGGCAGGCCGCGCATCGCCATCGCACTGATCGCCGCATCATAAATCGACCGTTCATACAGCGCATCCTCCATCTTTTTATACAGGTCCGCATCGTGCTTATAAACAGATAGAACATGAGATTGTTTTTGTCCCAAAGCAAATTCAATCAAACGGTTCTGATAGGATTGAAAACCTGATGAATGGCCAAGCTTGTCTCGGAATTCCATATACTCAGCCGGAGTCAGCGTCGATAGTACACTCCACGACTGGATCAGCTGCTGCTGGATCCTCGACACCCTCGACAGCATCTTAAAGGATGGCTCCAGGTCATTTTTACGGATGCAGTCAATCGCCGCGCTCACTTCATGTAAAATCAGCTTCATCCACAGCTCGCTAGCCTGGTGGATGATGATGAACAGCATTTCATCATGGTGATCAGACAAGCGGTGCTGGCTCGATAAGATGTTATCCAATTGCAGATAACTTCCGTAAGACAGCTCTTTTGAAAAATCGGTATGAATTTCATGTGAAGTTTTTTGTTCTTCCTTCATTGCCAGACTCCCCCCTACGCTACAACTCCGCGCTCATTGCTGAATTTCTCGTATAATTTATGATCCATGATTTCTTCTAACATCTGGACAGCATTCCAGACATCAGTGTAAGAAGTGTATAGGGCCACAGGTGCCAGTCGGACGATGTTCGGAGCGCGGAAATCAGGGATGATTCCTTTTTCCTTCAACGCCTTGCAAATCCTTGCTGCTTCTTTGTGCTCAAGACTGACATGGCCGCCACGTTTAAAATCTTCAACAGGACTGCCGATTTTAAAACCTGCTTCGCCTAACTCATGCTGAATCAGGTCCATTAGATATTGATTAATCCTCAATGATTTTTCGCGGATATTCTGAATTCCCGCTTCGGCGAACATTTCCAATGAGCCAAGTAAAGGAGCAAGGCTCAACACATGTGGTGTACCAATCTGGTAGGCACCGGCATTCTCTGCAGGTGTCAGAACATGCTCCATATCAAACTGTTTATCTTTCCTTGAACCGAACCAACCTGCAAGACCAGGCTTCGTGCCAAAATGCTTCGAGTTCACATAAAGACCTGCCACAGCCCCTGGCCCGCCATTCAAATGCTTATAATTGCACCAGTAGGCAAAGTCGACTCCCCAATCAGAGAAAGCATGAGGAATTGCGCCAATTGAATGGCAGCCATCGAAGCCAATAAGGATTCCACGCTGGTGAGCCCCCCTTGTCAACCGCTCCATATCGAGGATTTGCCCACTGCGGTACAGCACAGTCGGCAGCACAACAAGCGCAATTTCTTCGGTCATTGCCTCAATGATATCGTCCTCAGCCAAGAACCTGCCATCCCTGCTTTTCACTCTGATCAGGTGCGTATCCGGATCATAGCCATGGATTCGCAGCTGGCTTTGAAGCGCATAGATATCGGACGGGAAATTCAATTCATCAGCAAGAATTTTTGTCCTCTTCCCCTCAGGCTTATAAAAAGTAGCCACCAGCTGATGCAGGTTGACTGTTGTGGATCCGCTTACAATAACCTCTTCAGGAGCGGCACCAACAAGCGGAGCAGTCAATTCTCCTAGTTTTTCAGATAAATAGAACCACGGATGGTTGCCTTCCATCCAGCCATCGATGCCAAGCTCGCGCCAGTCGGCCAATGATTCAAGCAATGTTTGTTCAGCCCGCTTTGAAAGAAGACCAAGCGAGTTTCCATCAAGATAGATTGAATCAGGTTTCAGGTAAAATTCATCCCGGTAACAGGCTAATAGATCTTCGCGGTCAAGCTGTGCGGCAAATTCCGCATCAGGTTGAAAAGAATAAGGCTTCATCGTCATCTCTCCCATTCCATTTGCAACTAGAGAAATCGTAACAAAGAACAGAAGCAAGCGTCAACAAAAGGTCTGATAATTCTAAAAAGAAAAAGCAGCCCCATTGAGGCTGCTTAAGCAAATCGATAATAAATCAACACAAAGGTCGATAAGACGAAAATGAAGTTCAAAAATATAAAGATGAATTGGTCCACTCTTGTTTTGTGCATTTTAATTGGCGGATTATAGAAGGATACGCCTTCGATGATGAAGATGATCAGGACAATATGAATCATAAAGTGGCCGATGATTTCAGTAAAACCGAACAACATTGTCGTTAAAATAAAAATCGTTGTGACCACAAAACCAAGCACTCGATTCAGGATACCGACAACCAGCAAGTAGCCGACTACGAATTCTACAAAAGCGGCCATGACGATAAAAGCTGCTGGTTCAAAGCCGAAGGTAGGTACCTGGTGGTTTGCGACGATATCCAGCGACATGGTTGGGTATACCCATTTTTCAACGGCGACCCAGCATAATGAAAGTCCTGTCCCCAAATATAAGAATGGGAAGCCAACGTTTTCAAGCTTAGTGCTGCCGACAAGCAGCACGCCGATGATAGCCACATAAAAACCGTAATCAAGCATATAAAAAATACCATGCTTTACCGTGACCATGATAAATAGGATCAGTAAAATGGATGCCCCTAATTTTGTTGAGATATGGTGCGGAACAAGGAGCAGGCCAATCGTGACCCACGCTAAAACCGTCATCAAGCTGCTGTCCAACTGGAACTCCGGTGCAAACAAGGTACCGTTTGTGACCTGGATAATCAAGGCCGCTGCCGTTCCGTACTTCAATAAGTATCGGGAATACTTCCGGAACCCTGAAAGGTAATCATCCCACTTTTTGATTAGCGGCATTTGAGCCATTTTCGGAATAATAATAGTCAATGAAGCGAGAACAACTGCCGCCAGTATGGCAAGACCCATAAATAACGGCGATAAAATATTTTCAATACTTTCTTTCTTTGGCGCAACTTCGGTAAACCACTTTACGTGAGCATTTGTATATAAAGGTGTCAGAATGAGTCCGAACACAATAAAGATTTGCAACAGTTTTTTCACTATAAAACCTCCTGGCATATAAACACTATCTAGATAGTAATAATACTACTGAATCATAAGATATTAGCAGCAGAGTTTTGAACTTTATGTGAATCTTTTCACAAAAATATCTTTGGATAGTTTTACTATACAAAGTTTGCCCTGTCACCAAGCTAGTATGCTTTTTTAATCAAGTATTAATGGGTATATTGGTGATAAGGAACTAAGGATGGTGAGAAAACTCTTGAGACGTTTATTTTCCCTCGTGATTTTAGGGGCTTTGTTTTACTTTGCATGGCCATTTTTAACGAATGAAAAAGATTTTCAAAGTTTAAATACTGAAATAGATAAGTTAAAAGAAAATCCCGAACTCAGCAAAGCATTGGAAACGGTGAACAGCGGGATCAATCAGCTGATATGGCAGTTAAATGAGAAAAAGGAAGAATTGACGCAGGAAGAGCAAAACCTTTTGCCTAAAGTGGCTAAGCCCGAGCTGGAAACACCTTCTGAAAAAACATTCACCATCCATAATATTGGCATTGGCGATGCGAAACCTGAAGTAGAAGCTCAGCTTGGTGATCCTAAACGGGTTTCCGTGAACGAGTATGGAACAGAGTGGCATGCTTATCATGAGAATTTCCAAAACTTCATCATGATTTCATACAGCAAAGATGGGGTTGTGAATGCTTTGTATACAAATCAGGATTTGGTTGCGGCTAAAAATGGAATCAAGTATGGCACTCCAAAGGAAACAGTCCGTCAGACACTTGGGGAGCCGCTTAGCGAAATAAGGAAAGGACTTGTCTATTACCAGTTTCAAAAGGACCAGGACTATGACGTCTATAATTTGGATGACAGCTATGTGACGGTTTTTTATGATAAACATAAAAACAATACCGTGACAGCAATCCAGATGGTCAGCGAAAAGCTGGAACAAAGCAAGGCGGGTTTTTATACGGAGGCAAGTGAGGCATTGAAGGAAGGATTTGAATACCAGCTGTTTGATCTGACCAATGCTTCAAGGTTGATGCACGGACTTGGCATTCTTACCTGGGACGACGAGGTGAGAGTCACTGCCAGAAAGCACAGCGCCGATATGGCGGAAAACTCATATTTCAGCCACACGAACCCTGAAGGCCAGTCGCCTTTTGATAGGATGGCTGAGGATGATATCGCGTTCTCGGTCGCCGGGGAGAATCTTGCGTATGGGCAGTTCAGCAGCATCTTTGCCCACGAAGGATTGATGAACTCGCTCGGCCACCGTGAAAATATTTTGAAATCCGACTTTAAGCTGCTCGGTGTCGGCGTCGCGTTCGGGCCGAAGCATGAGCCTTATTTTACAGAGAACTTTTATAGTAAGAGGAAGTTTTAAACCGAGTTAAATCGCTCGGTTTTCTTTATTACTGCTGGAAAAAATCGCGGATAATTTCCAATTCGCTATAAAAACGAAAAAATCGCTATAAAAAAATTTTTTTCGCTATAAAAATCAGAAAATCGCTATAAAAAATCTATTTTCGCTATAAAAATGAAAAAATCGCTATAAAAAATATGAAAGTCGCTATAAAAAATCTATTTTAACTATATAAATCAGAAAGCCGCTATATAAAATTAAAATTTCCGCTATATTATCGTGAACAAGCATTAGAAAGTCCAGATTTCAATACAAGTTCCAACTCTTTTTCATGCGTGAATTCATTTTATTGGCGGTTTTCACAACTTTATTGGCGATTTTCACCTGCTTATTGGCGAAAATCAAATTATATTGGCGAACTGGAAATTTTGGGCGCTTTTTCCCAGTTCACCAATAACAAAAACCGCTTAATCACAGCACTCGATTAAGCGGTTTTCCTAACAATATTTACTTCACACGCGGGAATCCAAATCCTGAAGCATAGTCATCACCAGATGCTGCTCCTGATCCGCCAAGGATATCGTTACCTTTTGCACGGTTCTGAAGCTCAGCACGAAGTTGTGTATGGCTCATGTTTGGATTGGCAGCCCAGATTTTCGCTGCCAATCCGGAAACGTGCGGTGTTGCCATTGATGTACCACTAATTGTGTTGTATGAACCGTCATACCAGGTAGATTCGATTGCTCTGCCTGGTGCGGACAGCTCCACATCAAGCTCACCAATGACATAGTCACCATCTGTAAGCGGATTTCCGCGGGATGAGAAGTCAGCGACACGGTATGTACCGTTTTCCTGGACATCTTCTAAAGCTGCTACTGCTACTGCATTGGTAAGCGCACCTGGGTAACCAATAGTATTGGCGTTCGGTCCGCTGTTACCTGCTGCGGCAACTACGAGGACGCCTTTTCCATATGCATAATTAACAGCATCAGCAATCATCGCACTCTTGCTGCTTGATCCAAGTGACATCGAAATAACGACTTTTGAGCCTGTTCGAACTGCTTCATCCGCAGCATGCCTAATTGCTCCTGCGATGTCATCAGAATAGCCTGATCCTCTGTCATTCAACACTTTATAAGCCCAAAGGTCAGCATCTGGTGCCACTCCGTAAATTCCCAAACCAGATCCGCCATGAGCAAGGACTGTTCCTGCAACATGAGTTCCGTGTCCATTTTTATCGGAACAAGAATTATTAACCAGCGGTGACTTTCTCTGTGTAAAATCCTTACATTGTTCATCGCTTCCTGCTAAGTCAGCATGGTTTACGTTGACTCCAGTATCGAGAACCGCTACTTTTACACCGTTACCACCGGATGTTGCCTGTAGATTGTTATCATTATAGATTGCTTCCATCCCCCATGGTGTTTGATCGGTTGGCGATGCCTGGGCTCCTGCACCCGGCTTTGCATTCACCTGTACCTGGGAAACTGCTTCAACTTGAAGGTTCTTATTTTTCAATAGTGCCTGGTATTGCTTTGCATTAACAGTTGTTGTAAAACCATTCGCTCCGAAGTCCCATCTTTTGCCGAACTGATCCTTTGCCTTTGCTTGTTCAGCTTTTGGCCCTTGAATTAATACCCGGTAAGAATCCTGTGCCTCTGGCGCCTGGCCAAATGCCCCAGCCGTGAACATAGATAAACCCATTGTCATGCTTAATAGTGCGGCTCCTAGTACTTTCTTCTTTTTCATTCAACCACTCCTCTGCATTTTATGGTGTTGCTGGTTTTACAGAATCTATTATATTTAAAATATTCTGACATCAACAATATGCTAAACTAATCATTTTTGAGTCTTTTGAATCAGGAGAAAATGCACGTTTACAAAAAAGTCACATGTATTAAGTTCTATTTTGAAATTTTCCCAATATCAAAAGAACCAAAAAGAGTGACCATTTATTTACAGGTCACTCTTTTTGGTTGGAAAATAATAGGATATTATTCACTTGTATTTCTAAATAAAGAGCAGCAAGCTGACGGCCATGACTGCCATCCCCGCGACCAAACCATAAATGGCAAGGTGTGATTCATCATACTTTTTAGCTGCCGGAAGCAGTTCATCAAGTGAAATGAAGACCATGATTCCCGCTACAGCTGCAAAAATGACCCCAAACATTATGTCATTCAGGAATGGCATTAGGAATAGGTAAGCCGCAAGAGCGCCGATCGGCTCGGATAAACCGGACAAGAATGATAGTTTAAAAGCTTTCTTCTTATCACCAGTCGCAAAATAAACCGGTACGGAAACGGCAATTCCCTCAGGAACGTTGTGTATGGCTATCGCGATGGCTATCGCGACACCCAAAGCCGGGTCCTGTATGGCCGAAGTGAAGGTGGCAATTCCTTCAGGAAAATTGTGTATCCCGATCGCAAGAGCTGTGAATGTTCCCATTTTCAGCAGGGCAGCATCGGTGGCAGGTTTGGAAGGAGCATTCATGTCCTCGACTTTTTTCAGTTCATGAGGATTTCCCTGCTTTGGTATCAACTTATCGATCAAGGCGATCAGCAGGATACCCGCGAAAAAACCGCCGACCGTTGCCCAGTTGCCTAATTGCACGCCCATCGCAGAAACAAGTGCATCCTTCGCTTTGACAAAAATTTCAATCATCGACACATAAATCATCACACCTGCTGAAAACCCAAGTGCTATTGAAAGAAATTTTGTATTGGTCCGCGATGTGAAAAAGGCAAGAACACTGCCAATTCCAGTGGCAAGACCTGCAAACAATGTCAAACCAAATGCAAATAAAATTTCCTCTGTCATTTTTATTCTCCTTTGAATATCAATTTTGAGCCTGCGCCGTAAAATTAACATAAAAGAATACAATAATTCTTAATTTATGCCGCAACACGAATTTTGTTTCACGAACGAAACTTTTGGGCACTTTTATGACCAAATGATGGTCAAATGCTAAAATGTTTCCTTTGGTCAACTTTCAGGGTGCAGGATTCCTTTTATTAAAAATAATATATGCGTTCGTATTAAAAAGTTTCCTTTGGTCAACATTGTATCGCAAAGGAAACTTGACCTGCAACTAAATAATTTTAGAATGTTCATAATTTGCTCCATTACCATTAAAAAAAAACCCTGCAGAACACTGCAGAGGCTCAATAATTACCTATAGATAACTTTTAATTTCATATTCTGCTTTTTTCTCCTCCAGCCAGTTTGGATATTCCGCCTGGACTTTCTGGTCAAATAGCAATTCCTTGATTTCTTCCTTATGGTCATCAAAATTTGCTGTCTTCGCTGCTTTTTTATCAATAAGCTTAATGATATGGAAACCGAATTCTGTTTTAACCGGCTCGCTGATTCCATTGACTTCCATTCCGAATGCAGCATTCTCGAATTCCTCAGCCATTTCTCCTTTTCCAAAATACCCGAGGTCTCCTCCGTTAGCACTATTAGATGAGTCTGTTGAATATTTTTTTGCCAGTTCGGCAAAGTCTTTTCCATTATCAAGCTCTTCTTTTACCTTCTTGGCCGTTTCCTCATCTTCTACCAGTATATGGCTCGCCTTCACCTGTTCCTTTTGGTCAAAAGAATCTTTATTTTCATCGAAATATGTCTTCATTTCCTCTTCAGTCACTTCTATAGAAGGTCCGATCATTTTTTCTGCGAGCAGGTAAATTTCGATGTCCTCCCTGATTTTGTCCATTGATACCTGGTTTTGCTCAAGTGCCGAAGCAAATGCTTCTTCACCGCCATATGATTCCTGCAATTTTGTTAACTCTTCATCTATCTCATTCCCCGTTACTTTTACCTTTTCCTTTGAAGCTTCCATTTCAATCACCTTGTTTGTGATTAAGGAATCTAAGATATCTGCACCATACATTTCTGTCAATTTTGTATTTAGTTCTTCCTTTGTGATTTTCTCCCCATCAATGCTCGCTGCAGTTTCTGTTTTGGCAAAAGCTGTTGTAAAAATCAGGAGAAGCCCTAAGAAAACCACTGTGAATACCATTAAGAGTTTATTATTTTTCATAAAAGAAATCATTATTTCCCTCCATTTATTCTGCATTAGCAGCAGACAATGCTACCTTTAAAGTTTGCTGCTTGCCGTCACGATATATTTTCAATTCGACATTGTCGCCAGTTTCAAGTTTCGTATACATGTATCTTCTTAGATCACTTGCATTCCCTACTTTTTCATCATTGATCCCCACGATGACATCCTGTTCCTTGAGTCCTGCAGCAGCAGCCGCGGAGTTAGGATCAACATAGGTAACCATCGTCCCAGAATCCACATTCTCTGGCAGGTTGTCGAGATACATATCGGGAATTTGCGCCAGATCAGCAAGGCTTACACCCAAATAAGGACGTTCCACTTTTCCTTTTTCAATCAGCTGGTTGACGATTGGCAGTGCTTCATTGCTAGGGATTGCAAACCCGAGGCCTTCCACGCCATTTTGCGAAATTTTCAAGCTGTTGATGCCGATTACTTTACCGTCTGTATTGATTAACGCGCCGCCGCTGTTGCCTGGATTGATTGCCGCGTCCGTTTGAATAACGCTCATTTCCCATTCCCCTGCAGAGGTTGGCACAGAGATTGAACGGTCTACCGCACTGACGATTCCTTGAGTCACAGTCCGCGATAAGTCCAGGCCAAGCGGGTTTCCGATGGCCAGTACCTGGTCGCCAGCCCTTAATACAGATGAATCACCAAATTCGATGACATCCGCTGCTTTAGCTGCATCAATTTTGACAACTGCTAAATCAGTCAATGCGTCTGCTCCAACCACTTCTGCATCAACTTTCTCTCCATTGTACAGGGAGACATCAACCTTTGATGCACCTTCAATGACATGATTGTTCGTGACAATGAAAGCACTGCTTCCTTCTTTCTTAAAAATAACCCCAGATCCAGAACCGCTCTCAACATTGCCCTGGCTTTGCGAAAATGGATTGCTTTGCGATTGGAGATTGGTGATGCCAACAATTGATTTCGCAGAAGTTTCAATGATATCGGCAATCGAACCAGAGCTTTTTGATGAGGTTGGTGTCGTGACGATATTTGAATTTTTTTCTGTGACTGTTTCTGTTTGAGGCTGCAGCTGATTCCCTGCGTCAGCTTCTGTAAAATTCACCGCTGCTAGTGTAATCGCGGAACCAACTACCCCAGCCATAACAGTGGACAATATGCTTTTGAATTTATTTGGTTTTTTGACCGGCGCCGGTTCCTGGTACCGGGAATTCTGTTCAAAGTCGTTCATGGTTTTTCCTCCTCGCTTCTAACTTGTCTTCATCATAACCAGAAATTATGAACAAATTATTAACAAACTGAGGCGAGAATTTTAAAAGATTGGGAAAAATTCGAGGTAATTATGAATGAAGCAGTCCATGGGATAAAACAGCCATTTAAAAAACTGCAGACAAGGATGCCTGCAGCTTCAAAAGTTATTACATTTCAATATTCTTCATCAAATTAGCCATTTCAATTGCGGACATTGCAGCGTCCCAGCCCTTGTTTCCGGCTTTTGTGCCTGCACGTTCGATTGCCTGTTCAATCGTATCGGTTGTCAGAACTCCGAAGATGACCGGAACACCTGAATTCATCGCTGCGGCTGATACACCTTTTGCTGTTTCATTGGAAACATAATCGAAGTGTGGAGTGGATCCGCGGATGACTGTGCCTAATGTGATGACCGCGTCATACTTATTGCTTTTTGCCATTTTTTGCGCCACCAATGGGATTTCGAACGCACCTGGAACCCAGGCAACATCGACATTGCCTTCCTCGACACCATGTCTTTTCAAAGCGTCCTGCGCGCCGCCCAGAAGCTTGCTAGTGATGAATTCATTGAACCGCCCGACTACGATGCCGACTTTAAGACCTGTTCCTACTAGATTACCTTCAAAAGTTCTGTTCATGTCCTATTCCTCCAATTATATGGGTTAATTTTCATTAAAAATTAAGTAAATGGCCTAATTTGCTATGTTTTGTTTTTAAATAATTCTCGTTTTCATCCCTTGTAGGCATTTGGATCGGCACCCTGTCGACTACTTCCAGGTCATAGCCCTTTAGCCCTTTGATTTTCCTTGGGTTGTTGGTCAACAATTTAATTTGCTTGATGCCAAGGTCTTTCAATATCTGGGCGCCAATTCCGTATTCACGGAGGTCTGCACCGAAGCCGAGCTTTTCATTGGCCTCAACCGTGTCATAGCCCTCTTCCTGAAGCTTATATGCGCGCAGTTTGTTCATCAAGCCAATGCCTCTGCCTTCCTGGCGCATGTACAGGAGGACACCTCGTCCTTCCTCGTTAATCTGGTTTAAGGCTGCATGCAGCTGCGGGCCGCAATCACAGCGGAAGGAACCGAATACATCGCCAGTCAAACATTCAGAGTGTACTCTCACCAGTACTGGTTCATCAGGATCGATTTCCCCTTTTACCAGGGCGATGTGCTCTTTGTCATCTACTAGATTTGAATAACCGACTGCCTTGAAAATGCCGAATTCAGTAGGAAGATTGATCTCAACCTCTCTTTTAATCAGCTGGTCTTTACGATTGCGGTATTGAATGAGATCTTTTATCGTAATCATCTTCAAATCGAATTGGTCGGCAAACTTGCGCAGCTCGGGGACTCGAGCCATTGTGCCATCTTCATTCATGATTTCACAGATGACTCCGGCAGGCTTGGCACCGCTTAATTTAGCGAGATCGACCGCCGCCTCCGTATGGCCGGCTCTCCTTAATACTCCGCCTTTCTTGGCAACGAGCGGAAAGATGTGTCCTGGTCTTTTAAAATCAGCAGCCTTTGAATCTGGGTCAAGCATGCTCAATACAGTGGCCGAGCGTTCAAAAGCAGAAATTCCGGTTGTTGAATACTTATGGTCAATGCTGACGGTAAAAGCCGTTCCGTGTGGATCCGTATTCCGTGAGACCATCGGCAGTAAGTCCAGCTTCTGTGCCAAGTCCTGTTCAATTGGCACACAGATCAATCCCCGGCCATGGGTCGCCATGAAATTGATCACATCTGGGGTCGCCTTCTCCGCAAGTGCAATAAAATCTCCTTCATTCTCACGGTCTTCATCGTCACAAACAATGACGACATTTCCCTGCATGAGTTCATATATAGCCTCTTCGATTGGATCAAACATTTTCATCACCCTCACATAAACCCGTTATCCTCTAAGAATTGGGCTGTAATATTGTTGCCTCGTTTTGGTGCTGCTGGATACTGGTTACTCAAGAAATGCCCTACATACTTGCCAATCATGTCGCATTCGATATTGACGATATCTCCTGTATCCTTGAACCCTAAGACTGTATCTTTTAAAGTGAGCGGGATGAGCGATAGAGTCAGGCTGTCTTCTGAAATTCCAAAAACAGTCAGGCTTGTACCATCAATAGCGACAGAGCCCTTCATGATGACATATTTCAGCAATTCTGGATCCACTTGAATTTCATAGTAAACCGCGTTATCTATTTGCTTTTTCGCTTTGATGGTGCCGACTCCGTCCACATGGCCAGCGACAAAGTGTCCGCCGAACCGGCCGCCCGCTGCCATCGCTCTCTCCAGGTTCACCTTTGAACCTCTTTTAACAGTTTTTAAACTGGAAGCTTTGACCGTTTCCGGCATGACATCGACGGTAAACCTGTTTTCGGTAAAAGAGGTGACGGTTAAGCATACCCCGTTTACAGCAATGCTGTCTCCGAGGTTCACATCCGTCAGCACTTTTTTCGCATCAATTGTCAGGACAAATGACTCACCGCTATGCTGGAGATTGGCGACGGTCCCAATTTCTTCTATAATCCCAGTAAACATACAAACCTCCTTCTATTCAGGCTCAGCAATGATCCGGATATCCTGGCCAATTTGTTTAACATCTATGATTTTTAAAGGAACTGTATCTTCAATCCGGGCAATTCCTTCGCCTCCGTATGCAGCCGGTGCATTTTTTCCGCCGATCAGCTTTGGAGCGATATAGGTGATGACTTGCTGGAAGGCTTTTTCTTTTAAAAAGCTGCCATGGACCTCAGCTCCGCCTTCTACGTAGACAGAAGTGACGCCGCGCTCACCGAGTTTCCCCAGCATGTCCTTAATTCCGACTTTCGCAGTCTCTAACTTGATGATTTCGATGCCTTGCTCTTTAAATTTTTCCGCTTTTTCTGGTTCGGCATCTGCTCCTGTAACGATGATTGTCGGAGCAGCCTGATCAGTGATGACTCCTGATTCCAAAGGTGTCCTGAGGGTTGAATCCAGAATCACGCGAATGGAGTTTTTCCCGCCAGCTTCAAGTCTTGTCGTCAGGCTCGGGTTATCTTTTATGACAGTATTGACACCAACCAGAATAGCATCATATGTATGGCGGAACTGATGGACATCCTTCCTCGCTTCTTCACCGGTAATCCATTTGCTCTCCCCGGTCACTGTTGCGATCTTGCCATCAAGGCTGGCAGCTGACTTCAAGGTTACATATGGAAGTCCCGTGCTTATGTAATGAAAAAACACCATATTCAGGGCAATGGCTTCTTCCTCCAACAATCCAACCTCGACCTCAATGCCTGCTTCCCGCATCCTTTTGATTCCTGCTCCGCCAACGAGCGGGTTGGGGTCAACCGATGCCACAAACACTTTCTTAATGCCAGACTCTATCACCAAGTTCGAACATGGCGGTGTTTTTCCGAAATGACTGCATGGCTCGAGAGTGACGTACAGTGTGGCTCCACTAGCTTTTTCGCCCGCCATTTGGATAGCATGCACCTCGGCATGGTGCTCACCCGCCTTCAAATGGGCGCCCATCCCAATGATCTGGCCTTTTTTTACTAGAACAGCACCAACTTTCGGGTTCGGGGAAGTCTGGCCTTCAGTCGCACTGGCTAGTTTGATTGCTAGTGACATATAGTCCTGATCATTCACCTGGCTTCCTCCTTTCTAAATTTCCTTCGGGCATTTTTTTAAAAATAAAAGACCCCGAAACAAATTTGCTTCGGGGTCCTAAAAAAGGTTATGCCAAAATAGAGGGTTAAAAAAGGGCATACTAATCCCATTCTCTTAATCCTCATTTTTTTCCTTCTCCCATCCAGACTTTAACTGTCGGCCCTGGAGTTTCACCAGATCCACCGTTTAACAAATGTTAACCGGGTCACGGACTAAGAAGCAAAAGCTTCATCACCGCCGGTTGGGAATTTCACCCGACCCCGAAGGAATGTATTAAGTTAGTGTCATTATACGTAACATGTTCTTAAATGCAAAACAAAACGGTCTGCTATTTTTTCATCAGCTTCTCAATCGTGGTCAATAGTTCATCAACCACTTCATTGTCGCCTTCCTGGATGCGTTCGACGATGCATGATTTCATATGGCCTTCTAGCAGAAGTTTGGCCACACTGTTCAGGGCAGCCTGCGTCGCCGAAATCTGCGTAATGACATCATCACAATACGTATCTCTCTCAATCAGGCCTTTGATGCCGCGAATTTGTCCTTCTATCCGATTCAATCTCGTCACAAGATTCTTTTTCGTTTTTTCAGAGTGATGGCTCTTTCGTTCTGATGAGCAACAGCTGTCACCACATTCAGATGGGTTCACTTCGGGCTCTAAAATGTCCATCTAAAAAACCCCCTTATATCTTTTAAGCTTATTTTATCATACCCCCTAATAGTACCTAACATAAAACCTATTTATTCTTAAAAACAAAAATACACCCCTCTGGACAGGGTGTAGTATATGAGACTCTAAATATTTTCTTCTCTCCTCGATTGTGAAATCAATAGGAGCTCTCTCGAAATCCCTGCGACGAAAAGGCTGCCTGCGAGTAGCGCCAGTGTTCCGTACAAGGGATCTGTCACTTTTGAAAAAATCAGTTGGGCATAGAAGTAAAATCCTGCTCCGATGGCTAGAATGAGTAAAGTATTCCAAAAGTATCGGTACATTTTTTTCCCTCCTGAATCTTATATTATTTAAAACATTATCATAGACTCTACTAGTTGGTTATTGGGAAATTTACTGTCGAATACAGTTGAGATATGAAAGGAGCGAACTAAAAATTGAAACAAAAAACTACAGCAATCATCATATGTTCACTTGTTACCATCTTAGCCATCATTCCGTTTTTTCATACAGAAGAACCGCCAGCCAAGGCTGTTGAGCCTAGTGGGCAGTTGTCCACAGAACTAGGTAGGCTGTTAACAAATGAACCGGTACTTGATGGAGCTTTGGCCGGTGTCAGCATCAGGTCTGCGGAAGATGGAAAAATTTTATACGAGCATATTGGGGATACTCGGTTGCAGCCGGCTTCGGTGCTGAAGATGTTTACAGCTGCAGCAGCTTATTCGGTTTTAGGGGCAGAATACCGCTTTACAACTGAAGTCCTGGCAGATGGAAAAATTGACGGCGGGAGGCTTTCAGGTGACTTCTATCTAAGAGGAATGGGTGATCCGACCCTGCTCGCGGCAGACTTTGATGAAATGGCAAAAAAACTTAAAAATAAGGGAATCAAAAAGGTCTCCGGCAATTTAGTGGTGGATGACAGCTGGTACGATGATGTCCGTTATTCAGAGGATCTAACTTGGAATGATGAGCATCAATATTACGGCGCCCAGGTTTCTGCCCTTACTGCTTCGCCGAATCAGGATTATGATGCAGGCACTGTTATTGTCAATATTTTACCAGGAAAGAAAGGAAAAGCCACAAACATTACACTTGAACCGGAAACCGATTATGTAACTATCTTAAATGAAACGGTAACAGTAGATTCTGGGGGAAAACATGAGGTGAAAATTGAACGTGAGCACGGATCGAATTCCATTTTAGTAAGGGGAACGATCCCGGTCAACGCCCATAAAGCAAGAGAATGGGTTGCCGTCTGGGAGCCATCCCTGTATGCAGGAAGTCTTTTTAAAAAGTCATTAGAAGATCATGGGATAAAAGTTGTTGGGAAAATTATCACGGGACGGGCGACGGAGACAATGACCAAGTTAATTTCTCATAAATCCATGCCGCTTGCAGATCTGATGATACCCTTCATGAAATTAAGCAATAACGGACATGCCGAAGTGCTTGTTAAAGAAATGGGCAAAGTCGATCATGGGGATGGCAGCTGGGAAAAGGGACTTGAGGTCATGGAGACAGAGCTTTCCCGAATCGGGGTTGACACCAGCCGGCTTGTGTTGCGAGACGGATCGGGAATCTCACACGCCAATCTCATTCCAGCGAATGAAGTTAGCAAACTGCTATTTCTGGCCCAAAAAGAGGAATGGTTTCCTGCATTCCAGCGCTCACTTCCAGTTGCCGGAGTTGAGCTCAGAATGGTTGGCGGAACAATGCGCAATAGGCTGAAAGAAGCTCATCTGAAGGACCGTGTATCCGCTAAAACAGGGACGCTGACAGGTGTTAGCACGCTAGCTGGATATGTAAAAACAAACAGTGGGGATACTCTAATTTTTTCCGTCTTGCTGAATAACCTGCTGGATGATCGAGATGGCAAGAAGGTTGAGGATAGAATCGTTAGGATACTTGCAAGATAGCGCATTAAACATAGTAATGTACCCTTATGTAGGTGAAATACGATGCATAAGGGTCCATTTAACACTTGAAATGTACCCTTATGTAGATGAATTGTGGTGCATAAGGGTACATTTAGCCTTCAAATGTTCCCTTAGGTAGGTGAAATACGATGCATAAGGGTCCATTTAGCCTTCAAATGTTCCCTTAGGTAGATGAATTGCGGTGCATAAGGGTGCATTTAGCCTTTAAATGTGCCCTTATGTAGGTGAAATGCGATGTATAAGGGTACATTTACCCTTTAAATGTTCCCTTATGTAGATGAAACGCGGTGCATAAGGGTGCATTTAGCCTTTAAATGTTCCCTTATGTAGGTGAAATGAGGTGTATAAGGCTGCATTTAACCTTGAATGGCTTTTTGAATTTCCTCCAGAAGGATACCTTTTTCATATACTTACTCTAATAGCAGATAACCCTCTTTATTTTCTTTAATTGTATAGTGAGCACCACGGCCACAGCCGCTCAATGTAAAGTCATCTACAAGAATGTTCCTGATGGCTTTTTTCGTTTTGATTGATTTGCACCAATCTTGAATCTTGCTGACTGTTAATTCTTCTTCCGGAAAAAGTAATTGAAGGTCTCTTACACTTCTCAATACTGCTTCATGAATATTTTCCCGCTTCCCGCAATTATTGCATATTAATGTTTTTCTCGTGACTATTGTATTCAATGTATGACAATGAGAACAAGCTATTCCCTTCTTCAATTTCTCGAAATTATATTCAGGGAGCCTCTTA
This sequence comes from Bacillus sp. ISL-55, assembly GCF_018613155.1. Lineage (GTDB taxonomy): Bacteria > Bacillota > Bacilli > Bacillales > Cytobacillaceae > Mesobacillus. The sequence continues at coordinate 24,415 of NZ_JAGGQU010000038.1, forward strand.
TACGGTGAATCGTGGGAATGCAAGGAAAGCAGCCTATCTGATAGATTTGTATGAGTATTTTTTATTGGGGTAATTTGTTTTTGCAGATTATGAAGTAGTCTCGGAATATGGTTGGGAAAGATAATTGGTAAATTACGAGGAGCTTGATAGAGGTAAAAGTTCGGGTTCACGAAGACTAGAGTTGATTCAATGTTAATATTGAATCCAAGTTCCCGTATCATCCTTCGCAGGAGAGACTCAGCTCTTTCCATTTGTATTAGAGGATTCTTGATTTCTGTTCCATTGCTGGTGTACCACCTGTCACCTTCCATATAATAATCGCCTTCGAAATACTTTACTTCAAACAAGTGGATGATCTTGGAGATGAATAGGGAATCGATTTGAAATTTGGTATTACCATGTTCAAGGAGCAGGTCATTCATTACCAAGAAGCCTTTTTCAATCTCCTCCATCCTGCGATCAAAAATCACTTCTCCTTCATAACCTTTTTCCAGGTAGAGATAGTTACTGTATTCTTTCGGAGACAAGTTCATTCGGGCATTCAGTATCCTCAGAATCTGCAGTTCAAGGGATTCAACACGTGATTTAACTATCAAAAAACATTCCTCCATTCGCTATGTATTGCAATTAAATAGTATGTTTTATTTGAATATTTAACAAGTTTTTTTTACTTTGAGTGTCATGCAAAAAGTTTCCGCATAACCAATTGAGAAAAAGCCGTGCAGATTGAGAATATGCACGGCTTTTTCTGGCTTAGTTCGTTACCTTTTGTTAAGGTTACTTAGCAAATCTATGATTTCCAATTGTTACGGTCACTTCTCTTGAAAACACCCATTTACTTACTGCTGTTTTAGGGTTGAAGAAGAACAATGAGCCACTTCCTTGCCCTCTGAATGCTAGCGCTTCTTTTACAGCTTTCTTTGCTTCTGCATCTGCCGGCTTATTGATCGCGCCATTTTTTACAGGAGTGAAAGCATAGTAGCCGTTTGCCTTTTCATAGACAACTCCCTTTACTGTGTTAGGGAATTCAGGGCTTGCTACTCTATTCAAGACAACAGTTGCTACTGCTACTTTCCCTGCATATGGCTCGCCTTTTGCTTCAGCGTGGACCAGCCTTGCAAGCAAGTCCTGATCTGCTGCAGATACGGCTGAAGCCGGGATGGTCAACTTTTGTCCTGGATATAGTAGATTGCTAGTTCTATTGTTCGCTTTCTTCAATTCTGTCAGTTGCACACCATATTTGCTGGCAATTCCCCACATCGTATCTCCTGTTTTCACCTGGTAAGTTGCCGCTTCAGCAGCTGCACCCGTTGAAAATAATGATAAGGATACCACCGCTGTCAGCGCTGCCAATGTCTTTTTCATTTTTCTCATTATCCATACCTCCCAGTAATGTTGCTCTCTTTCTCTACTAATAAGGCTAGCAGTTGTAACATAGTTATTCATTGCCCAATAAGTACCAGCAGAGAAAAAGGTCACAAATTCACTGAAAACGCTTGATTCTTTTTAAACATAGAAATTTATTCCACCTTTCCTAACCTTCCTTCAATAACCAGTGTTGTAAGTATACGGTTCAAATTTTACGGTATATTACAGTTTTGTAACTTGGTAACTTGCTCTATTCCTCTAAAAATTACCCTGACTGTTCGAACTAGCACGATGATCCCTGCAAATCACAAGAGATTGATATTTTATTGAAAAAAAACAAAAGATATCGACCACATTTTGCAATATATCAGCGAATTTTTATTTTATCGACCAAATTCAAAATATATCGACCACTTCCCCCTATATATTGACCACTCCACATAATCCATATCAAAATGAGAGCCTTACGTTAGATTTATTACTTAATTAAAATAATTATAATTAAGTATTGATTTTTAATTGAAAAATGTTATCATTTGACTATAAACCAAATTCACTATAAAGGCGGGATTATGATGAGCAATAATCAAAATAAACTTCTTACTACAAGCTGGGGTGCTCCGGTTGGGGACAACCAGAACTCGATGACTGCAGGACAAAGAGGTCCTACTCTACTGCAAGACGTACACTTGATGGAAAAATTGGCGCACTTTAATCGTGAGCGTGTGCCTGAGCGTGTTGTGCACGCAAAAGGTGCAGGAGCACATGGCTATTTTGAAGTTACTAATGATGTAACAAAATATACGAAGGCAGCATTCCTTTCAGAGGTTGGCAAAAAGACACCACTTTTCGTCCGTTTTTCAACGGTTGCTGGTGAACTTGGATCAGCAGACACTGTCCGGGACCCGCGCGGTTTCGCGGTGAAGTTTTATACAGAGGAAGGAAACTATGATATCGTCGGGAACAATACTCCGGTATTTTTCATCCGTGACGCGATCAAGTTCCCTGATTTTATCCATACACAAAAGAGAAACCCACAAACACACTTGAAGGATCCAAATGCAGTTTGGGATTTCTGGTCACTTTCACCTGAGGCATTGCACCAGGTAACCATCCTGATGTCCGATCGCGGCATCCCGGCTACCCTACGCCATATGCACGGTTTCGGCAGCCATACGTTCAAGTGGACAAATGCCGAGGGCGATGGCGTCTGGATCAAGTATCACTTCAAGACAGAACAAGGCGTGAAAAATCTTACAGCAGATGTAGCCGCTAAAATTGCAGGCGAAAATCCTGACTATCATACAGAAGATTTGTTCAATGCGATTGAAGCTGGGGACTTCCCTGCATGGAAGCTATATGTGCAGATCATGCCACTTGAGGATGCGAACACCTATCGTTTCGATCCATTCGATGTCACAAAGGTATGGTCACAGAAGGATTATCCATTGATTGAAGTCGGCCGCATGGTATTGAATCGTAACCCAGAAAATTATTTCGCGGAAGTTGAGCAGGCTACATTCTCTCCTGGAAACCTTGTTCCTGGTGTCGATGTTTCTCCTGATAAAATGCTACAAGGCCGATTGTTCGCATATGCTGATGCGCACCGTTACCGTGTTGGCGCAAACCATAATCACCTGCCGATCAACAGGGCAAAATCAAAAGTGAACTCCTACCAGCGCGACGGCCAGATGCGTTTTGATGGCAATGGCGGCAAATCAGTAAACTACGAGCCTAATAGTTTCGGAGGACCAACTGAAGTGAATGAGCACAAGCAAGCAGCCTTCCCTGTCAGCGGGGTAGCTGAAAACGTGGGCTACGATCACCACGACCATTATACACAAGCCGGTGACCTGTACCGCCTGATGGGCGAAGAAGAACGCGAACGCCTTGTCGCTAATATTGTCGCTGCAATGAAGCCAGTTCAGCGAGACGATATCAAACTCCGCCAGATCGGCCACTTCTACAAAGCAGATCCAGAATACGGAACACGCATTGCTCAAGGATTGGGCCTGCAGGTGCCACAGGAAGTTTAATATAACTTGAAAACGGATGTCCCATAGAGGGCATCCGTTATTTTATATAGTAACAAGCTGATAGGCTTAGAGGGATTTTTTGGATTAGTGTCCATTAGAAATGCTCTATCGGACAAACTCATGGCGATCTCTTCAAAATGTGTCCGTTAGACAGGCTCTATCGGACAAACTCATGGCACCCCCCTCAAAATGTGTCCGTTAGACGGGCTCTATCGGACAAACTCATGGCGATCTCCTCAAAATGTGTCCGTTAGACAGGCTCTATCGACACAGTCACGACAATCTCCTGAAAAAGTGTCCGTTAGACGGGCTCTATCGGACAAACCCATGGCAATCTCCTCAAAATGTGTCCGTTAAAAGACTTTCTCTCGGACAAACCCGGTTCGACATTTCAAATAAGTGGCCGTTAGAATGCCTAAAAACAAAATAAGCAGACCGGTAATCCGGCCTGCCTGGTCTTTTATTCATTAGAATGTGTGCGCCAAATCCTTAGCACGCGCAATTCCGTTTTCTTTGATTTCCTGTGCTTTTTCCGGGTTGGCATTGTGCCCTTCCAGGTATAGGCATTCCATTGAAGGTACACCGAAGAAGTTCATGATTGTTTCAATGTAGCGATTTCCCATTTCCATGTTTGCTGCAGGTCCTTCTGAGTAGTAACCGCCGCGAGCTTGGATATGGATGGCTTTTTTGTCTGTCATCAAGCCGACAGGTCCTTCCTGGGTATATCTGAATGTCTTGCCAGCAACAGCTACTGCGTCCAGATATGCCTTCATAACTGGCGGGAATGAGAAGTTCCAGAGCGGTGTTACGAAAACAAATTTGTCAGCTGCTGTGAATTGGTCAACCAGTTCAGCAAGGCGGCCTATTTTTGATTGTTCGTCTGCTGTCAGCTCAGTAAACTCTGTACCTTTTTGCAATTTGCCCCAACCGCCTAATACGTCGGCGTCAATGTAAGGAATGTTTTCCTTAAATAGATCCAAATGAATGATTTCGTCATTCTGGTTCTGCTCTTTGTACGTATCGATGAACGCTTTCCCTGCTGCAAGACTGAAAGATTGCTCTTCAGTCAGCGGGTGTGCTGTGATGTATAAAACTTTTGCCATGATGTATTCCACCTTTTCTTTCTTGATTGTAAAACTATTACGAGAAAAATAAATCTCGAATTTAAAATAGCTTACTTCGAGATATTAATCATTTTTTCATCAAAGGTCAAAAGAAATGCTCGCCTATATATCTAATGTTTTTACAAAGCTCAGCATCATAACCCGACCTCACACAGCCTTGCACTGACATGATCGAGGTGCAAGGCGTGCGGCTTACTCGCATTTAGGCTTTAGATTACTTGTGTAATCAGTAATAGTATTCTTTTTCATTTACTTTGCTGTTTCCAGCTTGATGCGGTTTCCAGAAGGATCTGTCGTAATGAAAATACGATTCTCCTCTTCGACCTGCGCCCCAATTTTCTTCAGCGAGGCAAGCGTTTCATTCAAATACTTTTCATCCGGCAATACTAAAGTAAAAGAGGCAAGACCCACGCTATTGGCAGGAGGTTTAGGTGCACCTACTCCATTCCAGGTGTTCAGCCCAATATGATGATGGTACTTTCCGGAAGAAATGAAGAGTGCTTGTGGTCCATAACGGCTTACCACGTCAAATCCAAGTCCCTTTGTGTAAAACTCTTCTGTTTTTACCAGTTCTCCGACGTGTAAATGGATATGCCCCATCACTGTCCCTTCAGGTAGCCCATTCCATGTACCTTCCATCCCCTCTGCAAAAAGGTTTTCAGCATCCAATGGTTCAGTGGCCATCACTACATGCTGCTTATTCCATTCCCATTTTGAAGCTGGTCTGTCTGTATAGATCTCGATACCATTTCCATCCGGATCTGCTAAATACAGTGCTTCACTTACAAGATGGTCAGATGCCCCCTGCAAAGGATATCCAGTCTGCAGGAAATGCTTCAGTACTTTTGCCAGGTTAGTCCGGTCAGGCAGTAACAGTGCGAAATGATACAACCCGGTAGTTCTTCCCTTCTTCGGGATCACATCGGATGGCTGCTCAAGGCTTAATAGCACATTCTTTCCATCAGCAGTTAACTGAGCGGAATTATCCGTTTTTTCATACACCTTAAAACCAATAACTTCTTGATAAAAGGCAAGGGAACGTTCCAGATTTTCTACTTTTATATTTACCTGTCCCACAAAAGTGACTGGCGGTTGATGAAAGTTCATATTCACTTCCTCCTTTTTGATTGAGCACTCTATAGTAAGTCGGATATAGTCAGGATGGCCAAATCAAGCTATGCTCACATATCGCCATTATAAAGATGCATTTAGGTTATTTTATGTAAGTAAATATATATATGTAATTAAATTACGTCAAGTATCCTTTTTATAAAAAGTAATTTATTTTTCAGTTGTTAAGTTTATAATGTTAGTAAGGAGTGATTGATATGGATAAGTCGATTTGTCCCAGATTTGAAAAAGCCATGACAATCCTAAGCCAGCGTTGGACTGGCTTGATCATATACCAGCTGATTTCCGGTCCACAGCGTTTTTGTGCGATTGAATCCTCTGTTGGAGTAAGTGGAAGAGTGCTTTCAGAGCGATTGAAGGATTTGGAAAACGAAGGGATTGTTAGACGTGAAGTTCATCCTGAAACTCCAGTCCGAATCGAATATTCTTTGACCGAAAAAGGTAAGTCTCTGGAACCTCTTATGAAAGAAATAGAAAAATGGTCACAGAGCTGGCTGGAGGCATAAATAATAGCTTCGCACTGAATTCTTCTTTTAAAGCACCCGTTAAATGGGTGCTTTTTGCGTTTTGAAATACTAATTTTTTATAAGAAAAAATGCCAAGCGATAAAGAAACATTTTATAAGACATTTCGGTCCCGCATCTTGCTTGAAATGTCCATTCCCCCTCTAATTGGCTTTCTGCTGCTGACTCATACTATATTGTCTATCGAAAAAAAAGACGTATGCGAATACATACGTCTTTTTTGCCTCATATTTATCTTCCAAGGAAGGAGTTCAGCATCCACACATGCTTTTCCAGACCGGAGTGAATGGACAGAAGCAGGTCGCTTGTTGTTTCATCATTGACTTCTTCTGCCAGCTCCATTCCTTTCTTTAGTTCTTGAATCATTGTGGAATAGTCATCTACTATGCTTGCGACCATGTCAGTTGCGCTTTCATTTTCTGTTGCTTCTTTTACAGATGCGATTTCAAGTGCAGCGGACATGGTTGCGACTGGTTTGTCCCCCATTGACAGCAATCTTTCTGCTAGTTCATCGATATGTAAGGCCGCTTCGTTGTAAAGCTCTTCGAATTTTGCGTGCAGGGTGAAGAATTCTGGTCCGGTCACATACCAGTGGTAGTTATGAAGCTTGATGTAGAGTACAGTCCAGTTTGCAATTTGTTTGTTGACTGACTGCGTCAATTCATTTTTCATTTTGAATCCCTCCTATATGTATGTACGGATTCATTATAGTCCAAGATTATCCAACATTGAGTTAGAACCCGGAATTGTTCACTGTATTGTCAACTTTTAGACAAGTAATGTGCTAGTACCGGGTCAAAAACCAAAATTCTCCATAGACTATACATAAAAAAGCAATTTTTTCTCCAAACTATGCATAGAAGTGGAGGTGTCTAAAGATGGGATTGTTTAATGCGCTTAACCAATTGAGAAATGCAAGATACGAAAACCACATTGCGACAATGAAGGACCAGAATAAATGCCCGGACTGCCATGGCAGAGGATATTACGCTTTTTCCGCGAACGAGTTTGTCTATTATGCAGCACCATACGAATGTCCTGGATGCAGCGGCAGTGGTTTATATACAGATTGGAGCAACAGTACGACATAAAAAATGGCCCCTGCTAGTGCAGAGGCCATTTTTTCCATTTAATAGAGAAGGTACTTTTCCCTTACCTGTTTGAACTCTTTCAAATCATCTTCCCACATGGACTGGATTTCTTCCACGGATGTCCCCGCTTCAATTTCTTCCCTGATCCAGCCGTTACCTGTCAGAAGGTCGAAGAAGGAAATCCCCTTGCTGTCTTCAGCACGGAATTCGAAGTCTTCAGGATACATATCATGAATGGTTTTTACAATATGAAGCCCTGTTACAATCGGCTCAAAAGATTCATAGTCGGTAATATGAATCTGGATACCATGTGACAGTTTGCCAACATGCTTTGAGAACGTCGGGGTGAACGATGCTGCCCTAAATTTTACTCCCGGAAGATCCAGGGAATTTAATTCGGCAGACAAGTCATCGGAGTTGATGAACGGTGCCCCGATCAACTCAAACGGTTTTGTCGTTCCTCTTCCCTCCGATACATTCGTTCCTTCAATCAGTGCTGCTCCAGGATAGACGAATGCTGTATCAAGAGTAGGCATGTTTGGTGAAGGCATGACAAACTGCAGCGGCGTCTCATCATAATGCATTGTGCGCTTCCATCGGTCCATCTCAACGACAGTCAAGTCTGCACCGATGTTGAATTCTTCATTAAAGAGCTTCGACAGCTCACCTACGGTCATACCGTGGCGCAGCGGGATTTCATAGTTTCCTACAAAGGATTTGTATTCAGTTTCAAGGACAGGCCCTTCAACCTTAACACCGCCAAGTGGATTCGGGCGGTCAAGAACAATGAATGGGATATCGTTTTCCTTAGCAGCTTCCATTGCATAAGCCATTGTGTAAATATACGTATAGAATCTTGTTCCTACATCCTGGATATCAAACAGCAGGACGTCCACATTTTCAAGCATATCTGGTGTGGGTTTTTTCGTTTTACCGTAAAGGCTGTAAACAGGAAGCTGCGTTCTTTCATCGATATAGTACTCGACATATGCTCCTGCCTGTGCGCTTCCGCGTACTCCATGCTCCGGTCCGTAAAGTGCCGTCAACTCGACATCAGGATCGTTGAAAAGCAAGTCGACAACACTGTTCAAGTTTTGATCTATTCCAGTAGGATTCGTGATCAGTCCGACTCGCTTTCCTTTGATCAAGTCTTTGTGGTCGTCAAGCAATGCTTCAGCACCAACCTTGAATTTCTTCAGATCCTGGCTCTTGCCCTGTCCGCTATCATGATTTGCCAACGCAATGGTCAATGAAGAGAGAATGAGTACGGTCGTTAATAATGCTGCCAGCCATTTTTTCAACATGATCACTCCTGTTTTAATAGATTTTGAGACTCTTTCATATGGCAAAAATTAAACATACTACCAAGGGCGGGCCTTGCACAAAGCCCGCCTATTCACTTATTAGTAGGTTAAACCATGGCCAAACTCGTAAAGAACTCCGCCATTATAATCAGGAATCGTGATAGGCAGCTTTCCTGTTGGTGCGAATTCACCAAACATTGCTCCGGCCGCTGCTTCAAAGCTTGCTGGACGGAATCCGTATTGGGTCATGTACGCGTCGATTTCTGGGAAAGCCATAATGTCATATGGATTGCGGATGCCGACACCGATAACAGGAGCATCTGCTAGCTCAATGATCTGGTTGACCATTGCCATCTGGGCACTAGAAAGTGTACGGCCTGATACATTGTAAGTATAGGTGCCGACTACCACCGCGTTGGCGTTTTTGATTGATTCCAACTGATCCTCAGTCAGCTTATAAGTTGAAGAGGATATGACGGTTGTATTTTCATGGCGTTTTTTAATTGCATCACCCAGGCTGCTGATAAAAGTGTTGCCCACAACGACGACCTTCTCACTGCTTTCAAGGTTCAAAGGAAGTCCAGCATCATTTTTAACCAGCGTGATTGATTTCTCTGCCGCCTCTTTTTCAATACGCTTATGCTCAGCAGAACCGACCACTTTCACCGCATTCGCAATCTTGTCTTCAACTGAAACAGGATTTTCTTCCTTGATCACGCCTCTTTTTACCTTCAAGGTTAAAATGCGTCTAACAGATGCTTCTACCCGTTCTTGGGAAATCTCGCCAGACTTCACTGCTTCTAATAATCCTGATGCAACTTCTTCAAGACCGACTGGCATTAAAACGATATCCGTGCCTGCTTTTACCGCGCGGATAGCCGCATCAACTGGGCCGAAATGGTCAGCGATCGCTTTCATGTTCATTGCATCTGTTGTGATGACACCTTCATAGCCCATTTCTTCACGCATCAGCTCTGTCAGGACCTTGTATGAAAGGGTTGCCGGAATCGCGATTTCTTCTCCCGTTTTCTGAGAAATGGCTTTTGTTCCGTCGATTTTAGGGAAAGTGACGTGTGCTGTCATAATCGCATCCACGCCTGCTTCCATTCCTTTTTGGAACGGATACAGTTCAACTTCCTTCAAGCGTTCTTTATCATGGGGAACTTCAGGCAATCCAAGGTGTGAATCGACAGCTGTATCCCCATGTCCCGGGAAGTGTTTCGCTGTCGCCGCAACACCTGCGGCCTGGAGTCCTTTTGTATAAGCAACACCCATGTCAGCAACAAGCTGCGGGTCTTCGCCAAATGAACGAACGCCGATTACCGGGTTGTCCGGATTGTTATTGACATCCATAACTGGCGCAAAGTTCATGTTAATACCCAGAGACGCCAATTCCTCGCCGATCGCGTTGCCCACGTTATAAGCGATTTCTGGTGACCGTGTTGCCCCTAATGCCATATTTCCCGGCATATCCGTCCCGGATTGGAGCCTTGTGACAATTCCGCCTTCCTGGTCAATCGTCAGCAGCAGGCCGAATTTTTCAGCAGCAGCTTGATAATCAGAAACCAGGCGTGCCGTCTGTTCGGTTGTCACCACATTTTCTCGGAAAAGGATAACTCCGCCCAAATGGTATTTTTTCACGAGTTGCTCTATTTCCGGCAGCATTTCTGTTACGTTTTCACCCTTCCATGTCCTGAAATCCGGCATCAGCATTTGCCCTGTTTTTTCCTCCAGGCTCATTTTGCTGATTGCATTGCCAATCAAGTCATACCGCTTGCCTTCCTGCTTAATGACCACTGCTTCCGATTCAGGCTTTCCATTTTCCCCTTCTTCTTTAGAGGATGATTTCACTTTATAATCGAGTGCGATGCGGTCCTTGAAGCTACCGTCTGTCACTGTAATGAACGTCCGTCCATTCTGTCCTGTGAACTCCACATTTCCATCCTTGTCCACAGTTGCGACATTTTTATTCGCCGACTCCCATTTAAGGTTTTCGGATGCCAGCATAAAGTGTCCTTCTGAATACACATGGAGTGCTTTCAACTGTAATTTTCCATCTCTCACTGCTGTTTCCGCTTCTGGTACATTTTCGTAAATCACCAGATCTTCCACTGTGTTCTTTTCCTCGGCATTCGCCTTCTTCAAAGAAATGCCAGGCAGCATTTGTGAAAAAGCCAGCATGAACACTAGTGAATAGAGCATCACCTTACTGAGTTTCCTCATCGTATCTCCTCCATTTTGCATATTTTATCCATTTTATTAAGAATTACTAAAGTTAGTAAGTTCTTTGCTCCCAGCCTTCTCCTGAAAACTCAGGCTCAACCTTTTTACCATCAGAAGTTACTAGACTAATATTGTCCACATACCAGCCGCGGCCATTTGTATAACTGTCTGTTTGGTAGCGGAAACGGATGTGCTTAGTCCCTGCTGGAATTTCAACTTGCTCTGAATTCCAATCTATACTGCTTCCTGTAAAAATAGCTGCTTGCTGCCAGCTTTCACCGTCTTCTGAGATCTCCAGATAACCATAATCTGCATCATTTTCAATCCGATGCCAGGTGTCGAATGATAGTTTAGCAGACTTTTCAAGTTTTACCTCTGCTGTCATCGTGCGTTGGAGTTTGTCTCCATATCCTGAAAACCACGCAGACCCATCCGGAATGTTAACCGGGATTGAATCGGCAACCTGTCTTGCCAGCTGTCTCCGTGCGACATTCGTGGAAACCGTGCTGCGGCTTGGATGGACTCTGTTGGTGAGCAGGATAGCAATTGTGCCATTATTCCTGTTCACGACGATTGAAGTTCCGGTATAACCTGTATGGCCAAGTGAAGTACCTTCTGATAAGGCATCCATGAACCAGCCCTGAGCTAGCTCCCAGCCTAATCCATGGTCATCACCAGGGAACTCTGGGATTTGGTTTTCAACAATCATTTCTACGGTTTCTGGCTTTAAAATGACTTCGCTTCCATAACGGCCGTCATTCAAATACATATGGGCAAGCTTTGCCAGATCCTCCGCTGTCGAGAACACTCCTGCATGCCCGGCAACACCATCCAGTGACCAGGCGTTTTCGTCATGAACTTCACCCCAGACCATTCCGCGATGAAGCGCTGGCTGGTATTCTGTGGCGGCGATCCGCTTTTTCAGTGAAGCCGGCGGATTGTACATCGTATCAGCCATTCCCAGCGGCTCTGTTATATTCTCTTTGACAAACTCATCCTGGCGCTGGCCAGAGAGCCTTTCGATCAACAAACCGAGTGTGATCATGTTGAGGTCGCTGTATGTATAAGTACTGCCCGGCTCATTATTTAGCGGATGCTCTAACACAAAATTCATTCTGTCCTCTCGGCTGCTTCCTTTTGTATAAAGAGGCACCCATGCAGTGAAACCAGATGTGTGGGTAAGGAGCTGCCTGATGGTGACGTCTTCTTTTCCATTGGCGGCGAACTCAGGAATATGCTTAGAAACTTTATCATCGAGTTCAAATCTGCCCTGGTCATATAAAATCATCGCCGCAGTGGTCGTAAAAATTTTACTGATAGAAGCAAGATCAAAGATTGTATCCTCCTCCATCTTGATTGGTTCACTAGATTCAGTGAACTGGTCATCTTCATATCTGTAGGCAAAACCATAGGCTTCCTGCTTCACGATATGGCCGCGGCGGGCGACGAATGCGACAGCCCCTGGCATCACGCCGTCAGCAATCATTTTTTCCATATGCCCGTCGATCTCGTCAAGCGGCTGCTGTACCATCCCCGCTCCCCGAACCGACCCTCTATGGAGCACTGGCGATAAAGGGCCTGGCTTGTCCCATGAAAAGACAGGATGGACTTCCTTGAAGCCACCTTTGCCCTCCCGCTGTTCAATTGAAACCCCTGGTGCCTGATTGCCTTCCGCAAATGATACCGGAATCATCACTCCTGTACCGAGAACTGCTGCCGTTAAGGCAATTGATAGTCGTTTGTTCTTCATGTTTCCTCCTTTTCCGAGCTATTGCTCCATTAATCTAGTAAACTTTGAAAAGGCTTTCATGTTGTAACCTTAGACTATCTAAATAACAGTATAGATGTCTATACCACTATAGACCCAACCCTCCTGATAAATAGAAAAATCCCGGGACTGCTCTCCCGGGATTTTAGAATCATTTTTGTAAAAATATTCAAATATTTTGCAGGGATTTTCCCAACATCAAACTTCGTGAATTATTTTCGCTTATTCTCCTTTTGTTTGATCCAATACCTGATCCCCTTACCTGCAAGAGGTTCATCCTTGAAACGCGGTATGACATGCAAATGGGCATGGAAAATCGATTGTCCTCCAGCCCTTCCCGTATTCCATCCAACACTGTAGCCGTCCGGAGTATACTTATCGTCAAGAAATCTTTTTGCACCAAGCAGTAACTCCCGCGAATCCTTCCACTCCTGTTCAGTTAACTCAAAGACGTTCTGCTTATGAAGCTTCGGGATAATCAGCCCGCTCCCCTGCAGGACCTGCTGCTCAGACTCCTTCTGGATGAAGTAACAGGTTTCATTCTCTAGTACAATTTCTTGCTCTTCATCTGCATGTACATTGCAATATGGGCAATTGTCATGGTACATCTTTTAGTGCCTCCATTCCCACTAATTTACTAATCATGCGTATCTTCTTGTTCATGGAATACCTGCATAATAAAACGGACTTACTCTCGATAATCGCGGAATACATTTGCGTCACAGTAAAACCATTTTCTTGACAGCTTTGCCCCTTAATCTTGAAACCTGTCACAATAAACCCGGTTTCTTGACAGCTTTGGGCCTTAACCCCTGAAACCTGTCATAATAATCCCGGTTTCTTGACAGCTTTGGGCCCTAACCCCTGAAACCTGTCATAATAATCGCATTTTCTTGACAGCTTTGAGCCTTAACCCCTGAAACCTGTCACAATAACCGCGTTTTCTTGACAGCTTTGGGCCTTAACCTCCGAAACCTGTCACAATAAACCCGGTTTCTTGACAGCTTTAAGCCTAAAACCATGAAACCTGTCACAATAAACCCGGTTTCTTGACAGCTTTAAGCCTAAAACCATGAAACCTGTCACAATAAACCCGGTTTCTTGACAGCTTTGAGCCTAAAACCATGAAACCTGTCATAATAAACCCGGTTTCTTGACAGCTTTCGGCCTAAAACCATGAAACCTGTCACAATAAACCCGGTTTCTTGACAGCTTTGAGCCTAAAACCATGAAACCTGTCATAATAAACCCGGTTTCTTGACAGCTTTGGGCCTAAAACCATGAAACCTGTCACAATAAACCCGTTTTCTTGACAGCTTTGCGCCTTAACCACTGAAACCTGTCATAATAATTTGCGTTTTCTTGACAGCTTTGTTCACTACAACCTGAAACTTCTTAGTTATTCGTTAAAAACTTTATACTTCGTGGAATTTGAATATGGATAAAACACTAGGTATCTCGCCTTATCCATGAGCTGTTGTTTTCCCAACCCACCTATATAGCAACTTTTTTCCTATATCAATTGATGCTCCAACTTCGATTAACGAAGTGAATCTTTATTTTTCATTACTTTTTTTACCTAACTTATTAAGCCAGGTTTCATAAAACTGATATACAAACCCAGCAGCGACGAAACCAATCAACAGCATGATGACTGAAAGCGTCTTTCTGACCCACGTGATGTCAATAAAAAGGAACAGTGCTCCAGCTACCGCCAAGGAAATGAATATGATGAGCCACCTTCTGATAATCATTGAATCCTTATCCTTGCTCATTTCTCACACCTGCCTTCCTTATTTACTAATACGTAATAAGTGATAACAGGTTTCAAAAAAAGGGCCCAAAATAGGACCCTGCTACATTATATCTATACTAATTTTCTCATCGCATGAATTTGGCCAAGGTGATAGGCTTCATGGAATAGTGCCATGTTGGCTAGCTCTCCAAAAGTCTCCAGACCCAGGAATGGCTTCTTGAGCTTTTCTTCCAGTATTGAAGCAGGCACTTCCTTGATCCTTCCCAGCTGAGCTCTCAATTGGTCAGTCAATACCTCAACAGAAGGAACATCTCCTGTCCACTCGGATGGTCGGGTACCATTTCCGAATAACTCTATGTAGTTCGCAGGAAGATGATTTGATTTTTTCGGGAATCCCATCATGAACTGTTCAGTAACTGTCAGGACATGCCCTATGTGCCAGTGGATGTTATTGTTGAAGCCTTCTGGCTGCACACTTGCCTGTTCAGCAGTGATACCCTCAATGTTTTTTAAAAAAGAACCTCTCGTTAATTCAAACTGCTTAAATAAAAGCTCGCTCATATTTCCCTTCCCCTTTCCAGCTTGTACTTCGTCCTATATTTATTCTATATATTCCCAATATATGCAGCAAGGAAAAAGACAGATTTTACAAATACCCCTAAATGTATTTTATTCCAATAAAGGAAATTCATTGACAAAATTTGTTCAAAACATTATGGCTGATATGTGTCTTCACAGTTTTTTCACAGATTTCCATACATTGCTTTGATATCTTATAAGTGTAATAATAATTCATTTTTGAAGGGAAGCGATTTAGATGTTCGCTAAATGGTTAAGAGAAAACAATATTGCTGCTGGTCTGTTGACTGTGATTCGTGTTTGGCTGGGTTACAATTGGATGACTGCTGGATGGGGAAAATTAACTGGTGAAGGATTCGACGCAACTGGATATTTAAAGAATGCTGTTGCCAATCCAGTAAAAGGTCCAGACGGAAATGCAGTATATGGCTGGTACGTGAACTTCCTTGAAAGCTTTGCACTTCCGAACATTGAATTATTCAACTTTATCGTACCGCTAGGCGAATTCCTTGTTGGTCTTGGTTTAATACTTGGAACACTGACAACTGCTGCCATGTTCTTCGGCCTGGTAATGAACTTCAGCTTCTTCCTTGCTGGAACTGTATCTCATAACCCAACTGACATCTTCTTCGGCTTCATCATCCTGTTCGCTGGTTACAACGCTGGCAAGTACGGCTTGGACCGCTGGGTGGTTCCTTTCATCCGCAAGACTGTTTTCAAACAAACACCAGAAGCTGCACATAAATCTGCTTAACAATATAGATAATGCCCTCCACCATTAGGCAGAGGGCATTTTTTACATAGATTTCTCCTCAATTGTTTTGAGCATGATCTTTTTCCTGAAGCCGCCGCTGCGAGTCTTCTTAAGCTGGCGCATGAACTCCAATTCAGATTCCGTAATGCCTCGATGATCGGCAATCGCATATACCACTTCAAGCAAGTCAACGACCTCACTCAATAGCCTGTCTGTTCCAGTATTTCGGAACTTCTCAACTTCCTCATTGAACTTTTCCATAAGTTTTTCACTATATTGACTTCCATCCAAAATTTCAAATTCTACATTTTTTCCTTTTTCCTTCATCAAATCTGGAAAATAGTCTCTAACAAGCTTGTTATATTCCTTTTTCTCCATGTGTCGATTCCCCTTTAGCTGTCCTATTGATAAACATAACCTTTATTCGAGAGGTTCAAACACTTTTTAAAACAGGTTTAGGGGACTTCCAAAATAAATAGAGTAATAGAAAAAGCCTGCGGACCGGTCCACAGGCTTTCAAAGTCAATTTTCACACTACATAATCTTCTGTTAATTTACTGCAGGCATTCGATAGATTTTGCAAACATTCCATCCTTAGCTTCTCGTCACAGATAAAATCGTTCCGAAGCTCTTCTTCCAGCTTCATTTGGATTTGCTGGATTTCTTCCCGAAATTTCTCGCGTTTTTCGATCTCTGTTAAGTGAAATTCAATTTCCTGTTCAAAATACTCTACCGTTCCAAATAAAACAGTCAACGATTCCTCCACCTTCCGTAAAATTTTAATCCTATGTGATAAAACCAAACCTGCCAAAAGGATTATTTTATTTCGTCCTGTCAAGTTACTTAAGTATTATTTATCCTTTCTCGCAATCGGCAAACGTGAATTTCAGGTCTTTTTGCAATATTGAGCAGAAAGGGACATTCCAAATAAAAAAAATCCCCAAAAAGATGGCGGATTTTTTTCGACAAGTGGTAAAACAAACCTTTTACCTATCTTTTTATTTGCATCCGATCTTTTTTGGCAACCCGACGATCATAGCGAAACGCCTTAGACTCGTGGCTTTGCGTCCTTACCTTTCGATAAGTTTGCCTTTTTCAGTTCTACTAAAAATATAAATCTTTAGAACCATTTATTCAACAAAATTCGCCAATTAATTACAAATATAAGTCTATTTTCCTATAAAAGATTGTTAAGAAAACTTTTCGGCGATAGTTTAATAGTCGCGGATTGGTAGACAAGGCTTTGTGGAAAGGCAGGGCCGGTTAGGATTCGATTGTTTTAACAATGTAATATAGCAGCAATCTCTATGTAAAATTCACTTGCTAGAATAGAGAGAAGAAGCTTTATTACAGGCGAACGGCAGGAGGATCCGTATGGAACAGCATGTTAAGATGTCGCTAGATGCATGGAAAGCAGAGATTGAAGAAATTCTCAAAGAGATTGATGCGGAATATGAAGAAGTGAAGAATGAGCTACAGGTGTATACATATAAATTCAACATTACAAAGCAGGTTGTTCAGTCAACCGTTAATCCCGATTTGAACAGGAAGATTCGCGAATTGTACCATCAGCCATTTGAGGAGAAGTTCAATGATCTGAAGGAATATATCAAGGAACTGGAAGAGAAAAAAAGAGTCTTCCAAATGTTCACCGATAAAATCGACAAAGTCACTGAAAAAGAAGAAACACCACATTTTGCAGTTGCTCAATCGGAGTAAAATGAAAGCCTGGCTGATGATAAATATCAGCCAGGCTTTTTTGTTTTATTTCTTCCACCATGAATCAAACATGGATGCGGGCACATGCCGTTTATGCTCTGATGTAAGATATCTTTTCTCAATTTTTGCTGCATCTGCTTCGTCAATTTGCTTTCCTTCCAGGTAATCATCGATTGCTTCATAGCTCACACCAAGCTCGGTTTCATCTGCCTGGAGCGGCTTGTTGTCCAGAAGGTCAGCCGTCGGCTCTTTGAGGTATAATCTTGGTTCTGCATTCAATGCTTTGAGCAGTTCCCTTCCCTGTCTCTTGTTCAATCCGGTTAGCGGCAGCAAGTCAGCTCCGCCATCACCGAATTTTGTGAAGAATCCTGTCACGGCCTCAGCGGCATGGTCGGTACCAATCACAAGCAAACCTTCCTGACCGGCAATCGCATATTGCGTGATCATCCTCATCCGTGCTTTTGCGTTACCTTTGTTAAAATCGGTCATTTTATCACCAATAGCATCCTCAAACTGCGTGTTAAAAGTGTCTACCGCTGGCTGGATGTTGAAAGTGATCGTTTTATCAGGCTGGATGAACTTCAGCGCTTTCTGTGCATCATCTTCATCCTTTTGCACTGAGTACGGAAGTCTTACTGCAACGAATTTGGCATCAGTACCCTCCGAACGCAGTTCCTCGGCTGCGAGCTGTGCTAATCTTCCGGCAAGAGTTGAATCCTGGCCTCCACTTATTCCAAGAACGAATCCTTTTGCTTTTGAAACTTGTAAGTACTCCTTGAGGAAGTCAATTCTGTTCCTGATTTCCTCCTGAGGATCAATTTCCGGACGGACATTCAACGCTTCTATAATCTGTTTTTGCAAGCTCATAATAAACCTCCTAAATCACTATTAACTATTCATCATGCTCTTTTGCTAATTCAGGTTAGAACACCATTATAAAAAGAGCATATCCCTTAAAAAGTTTAAAGTCCAGATGTTGGTCAGGAAATCTCACATCACGATTAATAGGTTCACGCTTTATTTTACCCAATAGCTTGTTGTTCGTAACATTTTGTCCTGCTAGATTTTTTTGCTAGACTATAACTTATACTATAAAAGCTTAATCAAAATGGAGGCATTCACAATGGCAGCTAATCAAAAATTTACAGGCTATTTTGGTACATACACAAAAGGTGATAGTGAGGGCATCTATTCTTTTACACTGGATGCAACCAATGGAAAAATCGTTGATGTGAAGGCGGCAGCAGCGCTTGAAAACCCTACCTACCTGACAATCAGTGAAAATAACCGCTTCCTATATGCAGTGGCAAAGGAAGGAGGAAATGGTGGCGTGGCTGGATTCAGCATTAAGGATTCAGGACAATTATCGTTCATTAATACCCAGCTTTCCGCAGGAGCATCTCCATGCCATGTGAGCGTGAACAGAGAAAACAACCTGCTTTTATCTGCGAATTATCATAAAGGATCTGCAGATTCGTATCTGATAAACCCTGAAGATGGCAGTATTAAGGAACTTTTATCAAGCGCTGTACATGAAGGCTCAGGTCCTGATGAGCGTCAGGAAAAAGCGCATACCCATTATGCCGGCTTTACTCCTGATGGGAAGTACGCAGCAGTCATCGACCTTGGAATCGACCAGTTGATCACTTACTCCCTGGATAACGGGCAGTTGATTGAGAAAAGTGTATTGGATGTAGCGCCTGGAAGCGGTCCAAGACACCTTGTTTTCCATCCGAACAATAAAATTGCCTATATGATGACAGAATTCAGTTCAGAGGTTCTTGTATTAAAATATAATTCCGAAGATGGCAGTTTTGAACAGCTTCAGGCCATTACCACTCTGCCAGCTGATTTCACTGAAAACAACCAGGGAAGCGCCATCCATATTTCCTCTGACGGGAAATTCGTCTACGCTGCCAACCGCGGCCATGACAGCATTGCTATTTTCCAAGTGGATTCTGAAAGCCACAAGCTAGCATTTGTCGGACATACCTCGACAGAAGGAAATTGGCCAAGGGATTTTGTGCTAGATCCAACTGAGAACTTCCTGATTGCAACAAACCAGAATTCCAGCAATGTTGCGCTATATTCTCGTAATCAGGAGACAGGCAAATTGACGCTGCTTCAATCAGATGTCAAGGTTCCTGATCCAGTATGTGTTAAGTTTTTGAATTACTAGAAAAGGAAAGGAAGGTGCCGCCTGTGCACCTTCCTTTTATTTGTCACTCGGGAACCGGACTCCCATTTGCTTTCTTGCTTCATCGAGTATGGCCATCGTAATTCTTGAATTTTCAAGCGAGTTATTGGCAGATTCCTGCTTGCCTTGCTGAATCAAACTGATGAACTCCTCAGCTTCATAAAACATATTATCAGCAAGCTGCTCTCTTGATAGATCTTCCGTTTTTCCATCACGATAAATGATTTCCACTTTTTCAGGTGTACTGATTTTATCAATCCTGATGTTGCCATCCTCGCCGTGGATTTCAGATGGAAGCGTTGAATCGGTAATTTTCGAGAACATGATGACAGCATCCATTTCATCGTATTTCAATATCAGACTGCCTTCCCCATCCACCCCTGACTCGAGAACATATCCATTAGCCTGAACCGATTTTGGCTCTCCAAACAAGACTACTAGCGGATAGATGCAATAGATGCCGATATCCATTAAGGAACCTGCCGAAAATTCCGGGTTAAAGGCATTCAGCACTGTGCCCGCTTTATATTTGTCATAACGGGAAGAATACTGGCAATAGCTTGCAAAGTACCTTCTCACCTTGCCGATTTTATCAATATTCTCCTGGACAGATTTAAAGGTAGGCATGAGGGTTGATTTTAACGCCTCCATCAAAACTACCTGATTTTCCCTTGCAGTCTTTATCATTCGTGAAAGCTCATTGCTATTTGACGCGATTGCTTTTTCACATAACACATGCTTGCCATTCTCCATGAATGTGATTGCCTGGCTCGCATGCATGGAATTCGGGCTGGCGATATAGACTGCATCAATCCCATCGCTTTTTGCCATCTCTTCTAAATCAGTAAAAATGGTATTCACTCCGAGTTTTCCAGCAAACTCCGCAGCACGATCCTCTGTCCGCGAATAAACTGCCGCAAGCTGAAAGTCCTCATGATGACTAGCACCTTTTATAAAAGCTTCTGTAATCCAATTCGTTCCTATCACACCGAAACGTACCATGTTGTTCACCCTTTCAAATATCAAAAGCTGCTGGCAAGGCCCGCAGCTTCTTTTTTCATCTTATCGAAAAGGGAGCTCGATCACAAACTTTGTCCCTTTTCCACGCTCGCTTTCAACGTTAATTTTTCCATCGTGCATCTGAACCAGCTGTTTGACGATAGACAAACCAAGTCCAAACTCACCAAACGGATTACTTGTCCTTGAGATGTCCGCTTTGTAAAAGCGATGCCAGATTTTTTCGATTTCTGCTGGTTCTATTCCCATTCCGGTGTCCTCGATTTCGATTATCGTATTGCTTCCATCCAACCTGCCACGAAGCCAGATTGTCCCGTTTTCAGTGAACTGGATACTGTTCTTCGTAATATTGATAAGAATCTGGACGAGACGGTCATAATCGGCATATACCATTGCCGATTCATCCGCTTCGATTTCAATCTGGTTATGCCGCTCATCCGCCTGCAATCCGAGCTGGTCCTGGATGATTTCCAAAACCTCAATCAATTCAATATTTTCTTTAAAAAGCTGGACCTGATTTGAGCGGATTTTATCATAGTCGAGATTTTCATTTACCAGTCGGATAAGCCGCTTCGTTTCCTGGCTGACCAAATTGATGCCGCGCTCCTTTTCAGCTTCCGGAATCATATTATTTCTTAACCCTTCAATGATACCGCTGATTGTCGTAAGCGGTGTCCTCAATTCATGGGAAACATCCGACATGAACTTGCGGCGCCTGTTTTCCAGATTTTCGATCTCAGATTTTGATTCATTAAGCTTGCTTACCATACTGTTAAAATCATTCGCCAATTCCCCGATTTCGTCGAAGTCAGAGGACGGAACTTTTATCGTATAATCCCCTGCCGAAACGACTGATGTTGCTTCCTGAAGTTTTTTGATCCGATTGACATGGATGCGCGCCAGCACCCAGCTCAGCAGGAACGATACGGCGAGCGCAATCAGCATTGTATAAAATAAGTTCTTATTGATTTCCGTGATCATTTCCCTTGTCCCACTGATTGGTGAGGTGAGCAGAATGCCGCCAACGAAATTTCCGCGATCCACATAGGGCAGAACAACAAGGGTCACGGCTCTGTCATAACGTTCGAGATCATAATTTTTAACAATCGGCGTTCCTTTCGTAAGCTGGCTCCACTCACTCTCCGTTAATTCAATCGCCGGTCCTCTCCATCTGATTGGATTGAGGAGCTGGATATTTTCATCGAACACACTGAATTGGATATCCCGGCCGAAAAGAACCCGGGCATATTGATTGATTACCTGATCAGGGCGTTCTCCTCCCCGGTCGAGATCACGGAGAATATTCTCTCCGTATGAAATCAGCTCTTCAGTCTTGTTTTTATAAACCAAAGTTTCCACATACTGTGTGAAAACAAGGCTCAGGATGAGGAAAGCAACGATGATGATGCTAATATGGCTGATGAACTGCTGGTAAATATACTTAACTTTCATGCCCATCAACCGACTCATCGAATTTATAGCCGACGCCCCACACAGTATGGAACAATGGCTGTTCAGGCGTCCCAACCTTTTTCCTCAGACGCTTGATATGGACATCTACAGTACGCTCATCTCCGTAAAACTGATATCCCCAAACACGTTCGAGTAGCTGCTCCCTGGTGAAAACCTGGCGGGGATGCTGGGCAAAAAAGAGAAGCAGGTCAAATTCCTTCGGCGTCAGGTTAGTAACTGGTTTGCCAGCCAGCGTCACTTCACGTGTTTCCTTATTGACTTTAAGCAGACTTGTCCCAACTTCACTGTTCTCTTCTGGCTTTTGCTTTTGATAGCGGCGGGCAACAGCCTTAATCCTCGCCATCAAAGCCAGCGGGCTGAAGGGCTTTGTCACATAATCATCCGCACCCATTTCCAGTCCGAGCACCTGATCCGACTCACTATCCTTCGCCGTCAGCATGATGATTGGCACATCACTGCCCTCCTGCCTGATCTTCCTGCACAGCGTGACCCCATCCATCCCCGGGAGCATCCAGTCGACAATCAGCAGATCCCAATCTTCGCTTTTAAAAGCCTCATAACCTCGGAAGCCATCATTCACAAACCTTCCTTCGATTCCCTCTTTTAAAAAGAACATCTCGATCATCGCGCAGACACTTTCATTATCCTCTATGACTAATATTTTCACCGCAATCCCCTCTATTTCTCCTTCTGTATGTGCTAATGTGACGATAATTCCTGCTGCTCCTTCTTTATCCGCACATTAGAGCCATTTATGTGACGATAATTCCTGCTGCCTCTTCTTTATCCGCACATTTCAGCCGTCAACCTGTTATCTGTTATATTCTAAATTATAGCGGAATTGAGCTGGAATCAACTTTTTTAATAATTTTTACAGATTATTTAATCATTTGGTCATAGTTTGTTCATGTTTTAAGAGTGATGTGTGTTTGCTAATTTATAGATAGTTATTCCTTTTAATCATAAAAAGAAAACCAGCTCATCAACTGAGCTGGCTCTAGGGTCATTAGTCTTTTTTTACAGGTAGGCCTTCTTGTTCCCAGGCGGAGTAGCCGCCTTCGAGATTGACTACGTCTTTGTAGCCGTTTTTCAGTAACAGGCTTGTGCCGATTGCGGAGCGCGCGCCTGACTGGCAGTGTGCGATGATTTTTTTGTCTTTAGGAACCTTGTCCAGGTTTTCAGTCAGGTTTCCGAGCATCAGATGGTGGGCACCTGGAATATGGCCGCTATCCCACTCACTCTGGTTGCGGACATCGATGACGAAATAGTTTTCGTCTTCCATCAGTTCTTTTGCCTCGCTGGCAGATACAGTTTTGTATTCTTCCAGCTGACCGCCAAGTTCTT
The DNA here is from genome assembly GCF_018613155.1 of Bacillus sp. ISL-55. GTDB lineage: Bacteria > Bacillota > Bacilli > Bacillales > Cytobacillaceae > Mesobacillus. The sequence continues at coordinate 47,823 of NZ_JAGGQU010000038.1, forward strand.
TCGGGTCCATGTAACCAGTTACCTGGTCAAGACCAATCGACTGCAGGGATTTTTTAATATCAGGAAGCTTTTCAGGATCAGCAATCAGCACGATGTCCTGATCATAGCTTAATAGCCAGCCTGCCCAGTTCGTGAAGGACTTATTATATGGAATATTGATTGTTCCCTCTGCATGTCCCTCCGCGAACTCACCTGCCGGCCGGGTGTCGACAACTGCTGCATTGCCAGCGTCAGGTAATGACACCTTAGGGGTTTCTTCACGACGCAACAATTCTGGTCCAACTTTATTGAGCTTTTTCATCTCGGCAAAGTACTTAGGAGGTTCTGGCTGGCCTGCAAGCAGCTCTTCTACGAACTTTTCCTCCTCATTGATTTGGAAAGCCCAGTTAAATTTTTTCTCATAGCCTAAAGTGGACATTGGAACAGCGCCGAGGGATTTTCCGCATGCACTGCCTGCGCCGTGAGCTGGCCATACCTGCAGGAAGTCCGACAGCTTTTCCACTTTGCGGAGTGATTCGAACATCTGTCGTGCCCCTGATTCAGATGTATCTTTAATGCCTGCCGCTTTTTCCAATAGGTCTGGTCGCCCGACATCGCCTACGAACAGGAAGTCACCGGTGAAAATGCCCATCGGTTCATTAGCACCGCCGCCCTTGTCAGTCAATAGGAATGAGATGCTTTCCGGTGTATGGCCCGGCGTGTGTATAACCTCAAAATAAATATTGCCAATGTTAAAAGTCGAACCCTCAGTCAGCAATTCATGCTCATACTGATCGACATATTGATACTTCCAGTCTTTATCACCTTCGTCTGATACATAAAGCTTAGCGCCATGATGGTGGGCAAGCTCCCTTGCACCAGAGCGATAGTCTGCGTGAATATGAGTTTCTGTTGCGGCTGAAATATTGAAGCCTTCTTTTTCCGCGATATCAAGGTAAGGCTGGATATTTCTTGCCGGATCAATGACAATGGCCTCACCCGTCCTCTGGCAGCCTATTAAATAAGACATATGTGCTAACTGATCATCAAAAAAAGATTTGAAATACATAGCGATTCCTCCTGCATTTTTTGTTTTCATAGGTTCATGAAGACTATACTTCTTTATACCCTGCACCATATTTTTTAAAAGCATTAAAATATGCCAGTGGGCGCTGCCTTAATTCCAATATATACCTATAACTGTATTTTACTTTGTATCGCCCTTTGCTTCAAATAAAAAACCTGCTCCGGTATGGAACAGGTCTAATTTCTCACAGTTCTTCTTCCCATAAAAATATACAAGATAATCGAGATTGAAACGGAAATGGCTGAGGCAATGTAGATGCTCCCATATCCAAGCCAGTGACCGATTTGCCCAAAAGCCATTGCCCCGACGCCAACGCCTAAGTCGAAAAAGGAGAAGAAGGTTGCGTTCGCCATTCCCTTGCGATTCATTGGCGCATCCTGGACGGCCCATGCCTGCAGTGCCGGCTGGACGGATCCAAAGCCGAATCCATATAACCCCGCGGCGATGAACATAACTAGGCTATTCGGCAGCCATGCCAGCAGGATCATTGCGATCATGATTAATAAAGTCCCTGGCAGGAAAACCGCGCCGTGGCCTTTTTTATCATAGAGCTTGCCGGCAAAGGACCGTGACAGCATTAGAGCCATCGCAAAAATAAAAAAGTACCACTGGATTCCTTCAATACCTTTCTGGGCGGAATAGAGTGGTAGAAAGGATGCGATTCCTCCAAAAGTCACCGTGATGAACAAGAGTAATAAAGATGGCTGCAAAGCAGATTTCTCATATACATCCCATTTGCGCCGGTCAACTTCCCTCTCGCTTTTTTCAACTGTTTTATACGTGATCCTTGATGCTAGTACGAAAGCTGTCAGGCCGAGAAAGGCACTACCTAAAAACAGCTGTTTAAATGTAATGACTTCAGCTAGTGCCAGTCCGAGAGTCGGGCCCATCGCAAGCGCAACGTTTCCGGAGAGCCCAAAATAGCCCATCCCTTCCCCTCGGCGCCGGGGTGGGATTAAATCAGTAGCAATTGTGCCAGAAGCAGTAGTAGAAAAACCCCAGCCAACTCCCTGCACTACCCTCATTAAAAACAAGAAGGCGATGCTGACTGCAAACCCAAATGAGCCCACCGATATCACGAATATTGCCAGGCCTATTAAGTAAACAAAGCCTCTCCCCTTTGTTTCAAGCATTCTCCCTGCGAAAGGGCGGACAAGCAATGCTGAAAAAGTGAAGATCCCGACGACGAAACCAATCAGCTGGTCATTTCCACCCAGCTCCTCCACAAACAATGGTATCGTCGGCAATGTCATTTGAAATCCAAGGAAAATAAAAAAGTTAGCAAGGAAAATGAATAAAAAGTCCTTGCTCCAGATTTTCTCAGTGCCCGGGTTTTGTTGAGTTGCTCCTGATTGTTGATCCATCTGTTTTCATCCTTTCTGTTAGGCGCTTTGCTTAGGCACTGTAGCCGACATTTCCTCTTTTCAGGGTTCGTGTTCAACAATCCGTCAATTTGTTGTAGCGTTTTTGTGAACAGATTCACAAGTCGCTCATTTTTATTTCGGATTCTGATATATTGTAAGTGTAATCAATAATTACTTATTTTTGAAGGGAAGCGATTTAGATGTTCGCTAAATGGTTAAGAGAAAACAATATTGCTGCTGGCCTGTTGACTGTCATTAGGGTTTGGCTCGGATATAACTGGATGACTGCTGGATGGGGAAAATTGACTGGGGAAGGCTTTGATGCATCAGGATATTTGAAAAATGCTGTTGCCAATCCGGTAAAGGGTCCAGATGGAAATGCAGTTTACGGCTGGTACGTGAACTTCCTTGAAAGCTTCGCGATTCCGAACGTGGAATTGTTCAACTTCATTGTGCCACTGGGTGAATTCCTTGTCGGTCTTGGATTGCTCCTTGGAACTCTGACAACTGCTGCTATGTTCTTCGGTCTAGTGATGAACTTCAGTTTCTTCTTAGCCGGAACAGTATCTCACAACCCAACTGACATCTTCTTCGGATTCATCATCCTGTTCGCAGGCTACAACGCTGGTAAATACGGCCTGGACCGCTGGGTTGTACCTTTCATCCGTAAAACTGTATTCAAAAGAGAAGCTGAAACTGCGCATAAAGCAGTTTAACTTAAATCATTAACAGAGAGCCCGGCATATGCCTGGCTCTTTTTTGTTATCGGCTTTTCTGATTTTTAAATGGTTTCATTTTTTGTTATGAGCTTTTCTGATTTTTAATCGGTTTCATTTTTCGTTATCAGCTTTTCTGATTTTTAGTCGGTTTCATTTTTCGTTATCAGCTTTTCTGATTTTTAGTCGGTTTCATTTTTTGTTATCAGATCTTCTAACGTTTTGATTGGCTCTTTTTTCGTTATCGGCTCTTTCTGGCATTTTAACTGGCTCTTTTTAGTTATCAGCTCTGCCTGGTGATTTGATTGCTCTTGCCAGTATCTCCCCTGCCTGATATCATGACTGATTCCTTTTTTCCGTAATCAACCACTTGTACTCCTCCCGATTTTCACGTTTATCCTCCACATCTCTTTCTCTCACCTTTTTTACCGTTATCACCTTCGCCAAGTGTTCAAAATCCTGACAATATGTTTTAGCTAATTTGTGAACAAAGACTTCCGGCCCGCATTTAAATTTAAAAAGCCAATATATTGTAGTGTAATCAAATAATAATTCATCCTTGAAGGGAAGCGATTGATATGTTCGCAAATTGGTTGAGGGAAAACAATGTCGCCGCCGGAATTTTGACTTTTATACGTATTTGGCTAGGTTACAACTGGATGGTTGCTGGATGGCATAAAATGACCGGGGATGGCTTTGACGCAACTGGATATTTGAAAAATGCCGTCGCCAACCCGGTAAAAGGTCCTGATGGAAACATGGTTTATGGCTGGTATGTCTCTTTTCTGGAAAACTTCGCGCTGCCGAACATTGAGCTTTTCAACTTCATAGTACCGGTCGGTGAATTCCTTGTCGGTTTGGGACTCATCCTCGGCTGTCTGACAACTGCTGCCATGTTCTTCGGTTTACTGATGAACTTCAGCTTCTTCCTTGCCGGAACTGTATCCCACAATCCAACAGATATTTTCTTCGGATTCATTATCCTCTTCGCTGGTTATAATGCAGGCAGATATGGATTGGACCACTGGGTAATACCATATATTCGAAAAACTTTCTTCAAAAAGAAAACAGCCACTAAATGAATTGTCAGCCTCCTGTGCTTTTGCAGGAGGCTTTTTCTATTCCTTGTCCCAATAGGAAAACTTAGCTATAATTTTACATAGTATGCCTACTAGAAAAGGAGCGAATCCTTTGTTCAATTTCGATGAGATAGAAACTCACCAACTTTTAAATAAAATCAATGAAAATATCTTAATCGCTAATGAAGATTACAAAATCGTTTTTATCAATGATCCGGCGATGCAATTATTGGCGCAAATTGGCCCTTATGTAGGAATCAATGATCCAGTGGAATTTATCGGTAGAAATTTGGGAGAGTTCCATGGCAGCCGTCAACAGAATATCCTGGCCGGAGGAAACTTCCCTCATTCTGCTAGCATTACCTTGTTCAACAAATTCTCGGCTGAGATTATGGTGGATCGACTAACCAACAATGAAGGCAAGGAAAGCGGATTTATCCTTACTTGGAAAGATGTAACCGAATTTGAAGAAACACTGGAGGAAAACAGGAAACAGCTTCAAATTCTTGATATGCCTGTCATCCCGCTGTCAGTTGACACTGCTGTGCTTGTTCCGGTTATGGGGAAATTGACTGAAGATCGATTGGAACTGCTGGAGGAAAAAATCCTCACACACAGCGCCCAGCAAGGAAATCAATATGTCATTTTTGACTTTACCGGTGTTTCAGATGAACTGGATGCACCAATCGCGTTCCGTCTGCAGCAGGTCATCAATGCCCTGAAGCTTATGGGGGTGCAATCGATTTATGTAGGAATACGTCCAGAAATGGCTAAATCAATCGTACTGAATGGTTTGCTCGTTGATGTACCGACTTTCAATACATTTGTACATGGCATCCGCTATGTGTGGAAAGAAACTGGATTTGAACTTGTGAAAATTGGTGAATAAGGAAAGGCTTGGTCAATGGGACCGAGCCTTTTATTTTATATCGATGGAAGTTCAGAAACTGTTCTGTCATTCACTTCATCACCGGTATTAAGGGTTGATTTGGGTTCAAAGAAGATGACATGCACTTCTTCTTCAGCAACAGGGAGATGTTCTACCCCTTTAGGGACGATCATAAATTCCCCTTCGTTCAGGTGTACATCTTTATCCCTAAACTTTAGAAGCAGCTTGCCTTTCATGACGAGGAACATCTCATCTTCACGTTCATGTTTATGCCAGATGAATTCACCTTTCAGTTTGGCGAATGTAACATGCATATCATTGATCTCTCCGGCGATTTTCGGACTCCAATAGTCACTAAAAAGCGAGAACTTTTCGCTGATATTTACTTTTTCCATTTTGGCAACTCCTCCTATTGTCGGTAAGGAAAATCTGTATGAATCTCCCAATACTTCGTGACTGTATTTCCCGTTGTAAAAATAAAGCCAATCTGCACTTTTTCCTTTTCATTTTCAAAGGTCAAGATTCCTTGCGGCAAGTAATCATATGTAAATCCGTTATCATACTTAAAAGTTCTTGGGCTTTCATTAATGGCTGAGATGATTTTGCCAATCTCGTCACGGTCATTTATTACCAGGATGGTTGTGCCTTCCATGCCGCTGACTGTCAATTTGTCATAGTCACCCGAGAGGATTTTGTGTTGATTAGCCCAATATGCTGTTAAAAGGACGACACTCACTAGAATCAAAAATACATTTATAAGCTTTTTTCTTTTAGCCATGCCTACCCCTCCCATTTTCATTTTCCCATTTAGGAAGGTAAAAAAAGACCAATCACGAACGGATTGGCCTTTTGTTCCTTTTTTATATGACCAAGAGCTTAAAGATCGTCAAACCAATCCCAATCAGGAAGCCGCAGACGGCACCGTTCACCCTGATCCATTGCAGGTCTTTACCGATATTGTTTTCCATCATATCAATCAGTGTTTCCGTATCAAGCTTGTCTAGGTTCTCACGGACAAGCTTGCCAATTTTAGAATGATTTCTTTCAATCAGGCCTGCGATTTTGGCGTGGAGCCAGCTTTCGATTGCCGCTACCTTACCCTCATCTTCTTTGATCTCTTGTATGAACCTTTTCACCACTGGAGTAACGGTATCATCAACAAAACTGTCTGCTTCGATAAAAGCAATGGCACGGTCCTTTGACTTTGCCAATACACTCCTGATTTGTCCGGTTAAATCCATATCCTCGACCATCTTGTTTTTCCATGCCTGGATTTCGGACATTAATGCTTCACGCTCATTTATGCTGCCGAGTTCTTTGCGGATTTTCTCAAGAATCATATGGCGGTAGCGATTGTCTTCCTGCTGCAGGTTTTTCATTCTTTTTAAAATAAACGACTGCAAAATGTTGCCGACTTTTTCTTCCGTGATCATATTGCTGAACGATTGAATCGCGAATTTCAAAAGACCATCTGCTTCGGTTGTATCAATTGCCTGCTTCCCCAGTTTCCCAAGGACCATTTTCGCTTCATCCTGCGACGCCCATTTTTCTGTCTCGATCAGCACATAATTGAATGCTGCCGCATCATATTCTTTCGCCAATACGTGGCTGGAGGCTTTTTGCAGAAGATCGGAAGTATCAGCCGATAGCAGGAAACCTTTGATTTCTTGTTCAATTGTTGGCGCAAACCTTTCTACATCTATCTTTTTCACAACATCCAGGCCGAATGACTGGATGCTCTGCTTAACAGACTCAGAATGCAGTTCCTTCTCAACCGTTTCAAAAATTTTATCCAGGATATGAATCTGCTTGAATTTCTCCATGATGCTCTCTTTCGTGAGCCAGTCATTTTCAAGCATATTGATTAACGCGCGCGTTACTTTATCACGGTTTTTCGGCAAAAGCGCCGTGTGAGGAATCGGGATCCCCATCGGATGCCTGAATAGTGCTGTTACAGCAAACCAGTCCGCAAGCCCTCCGACGAGCCCTGCTTCAAATCCGCCCATCAGCAGTTTGCCGATCAGCGAACCCTGAAACGGCATCATTGCGAGGAACCCCGCACCCATAATCGCCAGCGATATAGCCGCCAAATGTCTAGATCTCTTATCTCGTTTTTCCATATATCTCCCTCTGTTACTGTTAGATTGATTCCAAATGGCATTCCATTACCTTTGAAAGCCCCGCAGTGTCTTTTCAAGTGCTCGTCCCGCCTGAAGAGAATTATTCTATGTGACCTTTTTTGGCTTGGTGGCCTCTTTTGGGCTTATAGGTTAATTCTATAGGACCTTTTTTGGCTCGGTTGCCTCTTTTGGGCTTATAGAATTTTTCTATAGGACCCTTTCTGGCTCGGCGGCCTCTTTTGGGCTTATAGATTTATTCTATAGGACCTTTTCTGGCTCGGCGGCCTCTTTTGGGCTTATAGGTTAATTCTATAGGACCTTTTTTGGCTCGGTTGCCTCTTTTGGGCTTATAGAAATTTGCTATAGGACCTTTTTTAGCTTGGTGGTCTTTTTTGGGCTTATAGTTGTTACCTTTCCGCCTGGTTCGTGCAGATTCAACAATAAAAGAACAAAAGAGCCTTCCTAAAAGAGTCTCTTCAATATTTTAACCAATTTATAGGGGAGAAAGCTATAAAAAAGGAAAAGTCCCGGTTGCTTTTGCTGCCGGGACTTCATTATGATAACTATTCTACTCCATCCACTCTGGCTTTCCGAAGCCTTTGAAATCTTCATCGATGATTTCTTCAAACTCAGGTGATTCTACGACTTCTTTGATGTCCTTTGCGAATTGAGCATCCTGATCTTTTGTATTGATGACGACGCGGTTGCGGTACTGGTCTGGCATGTTCTCCAGCTGAAGCGCATCTAGAAGGTCCATTTTAGCGGCAAGAGCGAAGTTGCCTGGTACTGCTGAAAGGTCGACGCTTTCGACTGCTCTTGGAAGCTGTGCTGCTTCGATTGGCTTGAACTGAAGGTTTTTAACGTTATCTTTAACATCCTTTTCAGAAACTGTCAGTGGGTCAGCATTAGGATCAAGCTTGATTAATCCGGCGTCTTCAAGAATCAGGAAGGCGCGTGCTGCATTTGTTGGGTCATTCGGAATCGCGATGGCAGAACCCTTTTCGACTTCTTCCAGTGAATTGAATTTTTTAGAGTAAATTCCCATTGGCGCGGTTGGCACTACGATCACTTCCGAAAGTTCGAGTTTATGTTCTTTCGCGAAGTTTTCCATATACACCTTGTGCTGGAACAGGTTAGCGTCAAGGTCACCCTTGGACAAAGCAAGGTTCGGCTGGATGTAATCGCTGAACTCAACTACTTTCACTTCATAGCCTTTTTTCTCCAGAAGCGGCTTGATGGCTTTTGAAACCATATCGCTGTATGGACCGGATGTCGCACCGAATGTCACTTTTTTCGCGTCTGCTTTCGCATCGCCGCTGGATGCTGAGTCGCTGCCGCATGCTGCAAGCAGCCCGATAGTTAATAACAACACGAATGAGAATAATAATTTTTTCATTTTAAAAGAACCCCCTATTATTTATCTTTTGTCTACTACTCTTGCAATCCTGTCTCCGCCAAACTGGATCAGCTGGACGAGACAGATCAGGATAATGACTGTCGTAATCATGATTGTATTGTCGTATCTGTAATAGCCGAAGCGGATTGCCAGGTCGCCAACTCCCCCTCCGCCGACAATGCCGGCCATTGCCGAATAGGCAACAAGGCTGATGATGGTGATGGTCACACCCTGGACGATGCCCGGCTTTGCCTCGGGAATCAAAACGTCTTTAATGATCATCCATGGCGTCGCACCAGTTGCAACGGCAGCTTCGATGACACCCTTATCAATTTCCCGGAAGCTTTGCTCTACGATTCTAGCGAAAAACGGAATCGCCGCGACAGATAGAGAAACAGATGCGGCTGTCGGCCCGATCGTTGTTCCTGCAATTAGATTCGCCAGTGGCAGAAGGGCGATCAATAAGATGATAAATGGAACCGAGCGAATCAAGTTGACGATGAAGCCGGCAATATTTTTAAAAGTTTGATTTTCAAGAAAAAGTCCCTTATCGGTGACAAAAAGCAGGACCCCTGTAGGCAATCCTACGATAATGGCAACAAAGATGGAGATGCCGACCATATAGATTGTTTCAAAGAATGCTTTGTTCAATTCCGGCAGCAATGAAATCAGGTTATCAAGCAGCATCATCAATCACCTCCAGGTTTTTCGTCCTTGCCGCAATGTAGGCTATCGCCCGATCAATCTCCACCTGTTCTCCCGTGACCTCCATAATGAAAATCCCCAGTGGAATATCCTGAATATATTCAATCTTCCCATGCAGAATATTGCCGCGGACCTTAAAGGTTTGAAATACATCAGATATGACTCCCTGCTCGGCAATCTCACCCTGAAAATAGATCTTGATCAGCTTTCCTTGACGCTCCTCAAGCAATCTCTCCGGCAGTTCGAATTGAAGGATTGAGTTGACGAAATCCTTTGTGAGATGTTGTTTCGGATTCGCGAAGACTTCGTATACATTCCCTTCTTCAATGATTTTTCCATCCTGCATAACCGCCATCCTGTCGCAAATCGTCTTGACGACTTCCATCTCGTGGGTGATAAGGACAATGGTGATGCCCAATTCACTATTAATCTTTTTAAGTAAAGATAGAATCGATTTCGTCGTGCTCGGATCCAGAGCAGAAGTAGCTTCATCACACAAAAGCACTGATGGATTATTCGCGAGTGCCCTGGCGATGCCGACACGCTGTTTCTGTCCGCCCGACAATTGTGCCGGATAGACATCTTTTTTATCTGAAAGACCGACCATATCGAGAAGTTCCGTAACTCTAGCACTGATTTCCGCTTTTGGAAGGCCAGCACCTTTCAACGCAAAGGCAATGTTTTCACTCACCGTCTTTGCGCTGACAAGATGGAAATGCTGAAAAATCATCCCGATTTTCAGGCGCGCTTTCCTCAGTTCAGTCTTGCTCAAAGAAGTGAGCTCTACACCGTCAATATGTATCTCTCCTGATGTCGGCTTTTCAAGGAGGTTCAAGCAACGGATCAAAGAACTTTTCCCGGCACCGCTGTAGCCGACAATTCCGTATATCTCTCCCTTTTCTACTTTTAATGAAACATGGTCAACACCAGTAACTGACCCCTTTTTCGTTTCGTATATCTTGACCAGGTCTTTCACTTCAATCATTCTTCGCACCCCCGTTTTTTAAAAATAAAAAAGCCTCTTTCATTCATAGAAAGAGGCATCGTAAACATCTATACGACTTATCTTTCAGAATGAAATCATTCTGTAGGAAGTGGCACCTTTCCCAAAAAGGAGGTTGCCGGACGTCATTGGGCCTAATCCCTCAGTCTCTCTTGATAAGTTTCTTATTAAATTAATTTCGATAATTGAAATATTAAGACTATCTGATTTATTTGTCAATAAAGTTTTTTCGGAGATTCTAAAGTGATACCGCTTACACGATTGAGGGAGTAAGGAAATATTTTTTTAAAAAAAATCCCCAAGCTCAATTGATTTTTTTCAAAAAAAAAAAAGAAAAAACCCTTGTTTACGATAAAACAAGGGCACCGTAAACAAGGGAACCTGCGATGACATAGGCAGGGTGAACTTTTAATTTTTCCATCAGGATGAAGCTGATTCCGCCTATCAGAATCGTCTGCATCAGGCCGACTCCCTCATAGGAAGAGAAAAAGAAATCATAGGTCATGACTCCTAAAAGGACGGCAATGACAGGGCGGACGACGATTGTCAGCCTTTTGACACGCGGGGAATCTTTGAATTTCATCAACAGTCCAAGCAAGCTGATCATTAGGATTAAGGATGGTGCCACCGTGGCAAATACCCCAACGATCGCACCGAGAATACCGCCTTCTGCATATCCAATATAGCCTGCCATCTTGGTGGCAATCGGCCCCGGCAATGCGTTGCCCATCGCCAGCACTTCACTGAATTCATTGACTGTCATCCATTCATAACGGTCAACAACTTCATTTTCGATTAACGGAATGGAGGCAGGTCCACCGCCATATCCTAAAATTCCCGGAATGAAAAAGGCCAAAAATATATGGAAATAAATCATTGCTGCTCCCCTCCTCTTTGTTTATTTTCAGCAGGAGCAGGGTCTTTTTTCAGCAAGGCACCCAGCAGCAATACAAAAATTAAAATAGCGGGATGCAGATTCAAGAATTGAAGAAGTACCAGGCTGCCGATAAGCGCTACAGCTGTCCAGGCCCATCCAAGCTTTGACTTGCCTGACTTCTTGATGAAATCCCAGGTCAGGACAGCGAGCATGACTGCAACAACTGGAACAACAGCCTCAGCCATTCCGTTCACCCATGGCTCATCTTTATATGAGTTCAGCCCGGTCAGCAGCAGGATCATCAGGATGATCGCCGGAATCATCGTTGCTGCGAGGGCATTGAACATACCCAGGTATCCGCCTACACGATAGCCAATGTATCCAGCCATTTTTGTGGCAATAGGTCCTGGCAGCGCATTTCCCAAAGCAAGGACATCCCCGAACTCATCAGAATCCATCCATTTATATTTTTCTACCACTTCCTTATGTACAAGCGGAATCGAAGACGGGCCTCCCCCATAGCCAAGGATTCCGACGCGAAAAAACGCTAAGAATAAATCTCTTTGTTTCAATACTTCACCTTCTCTTCTGTTATTAGTGCCTAAAGCAGTCTCTTTCTATGAATCTTATTGCTTTTATTTTATTATAGACTCATATATTCGATACTGCATGTCAAATACAAGTTAATTTACCGTCGGGGGGCTTATTTTTGTAATTTTAATCTTGTAAATGGTTCATGTTCACCTGGCGATACACTTTATTGGCGAATTTTTAATTTTATCGACCACTTTTTGAATTATTTCGACCACAATCACAATTATTTCGACCACTTTTTCAATTATTTCGACCACATTCACGAATATTTCAATCAAGTCGCATTTCTGCAGCAATCCGTATAACAATTCTTCGTTTAAAAAAAGTACCACAACCCTAAGGCTATGATACTCATAAAATTATCTATTAAACTTAAAAATCGAAACTGAATCATTTAACTCACTCGTCAGCTTTCTCAAATCAGTAACCTTTTTCGATAGGTTACCGAATGCCGATAATTGTTCTGTGGTGGAGGCCGAAATTTCCTCACTGCCTGCTGCTGTTTCCTCGACGACTGCACTGATGGATTCGACATTATGGAGGACCTTGGCTCCCAGTTCTTTTGAAGCTTCCATCCCTTTGACAAGTTGAGTTACTTTTTCCGAAATGCCGGTTACCTTTGCTTCGATATTCCCAAATGCACTCATTGTTACATTCATCGACTTCATCTGTTCTTCGGCTATGATACCGCCTTTGTTCACTGCTTCTCCTATTTCATCGAGACCGCTTTTCAGCAAATTGACCATATCAAAGATTTGCGTAGTAGCAGTGTTTGATTCTTCGGCAAGCTTTCTGACCTCTGCGGCGACAACCGCGAAACCTTTTCCGGCTTCACCTGCCCTTGCTGCTTCGATGGCAGCGTTTAAAGCGAGCAAATTCGTTTGGGCTGCTATAGCTGAAACGGATGCTGCCATATCTTCAATTTTCGCTGCATAGCCAACGAAATGGTCAGTTGCTGTCTGGATGGACTGTGAAGCCAATTTGTTTTCCGAAATTAAGGCCTTTTGACCTTCGATTGCCTTTCTTCCTTCGCCAATTGCTTCCACTGCTTCCTTGCTGTAAGAAGACGATTCCTGGGTGTGGTCCAGGTTAAGCATAATTTCTTTATCCATATCATCGATTAACTCAACTGATTGCTGTAAATCCTCTGAAACGGTTTGTGCTCCTGCAGAAAGCTCATCTGTTGATACTGCTACTTGATTCGAGATTTCCGTAAGCGCGATATTTTCCTGCTCAATTTCCGCTGCGAAATCCTCCACTTCCCTGCTCGCCATATTCACCTTTTGCAGCAAGGATGTCAATTGTGCAGCCATCACATCAAACGACTCATTCAAGGTTCCCAGCTCGTCTTTGTGTTTATAAGGAACTTTTTCAATCATCAAGTTCCCTTTGGAGATTTCTTGTGCATTAATAGCAATCTGCTTCAATGGCTTGGTGATCGAGCTAGTCAGCCTGACCCCGATTCCCCCGGCAACGACAACGAGCAGGATGCTGCCTATGATCGCCGCAAATATTATGAATTGAATCTGATTTTTCAAGTCCTTCTGCAGAAAATCGTAATATTCATTGACCTGTATATTCAGCAGGTGAAGGTCATTCAGGACACCTTCACTGCGCAATGACTGACGCTTCACCTCTGCACTATTTTTCTGTTCAAGCGCTTTGTTAGCTTCACTTTCAAGGGCAGTGAACTTTTCAAGAGCCTTATCCAAAACTTTTTTGCTGTCTTCCTGCTGGATCAAGCCTTTTGCCTGTGCGAAAATTTGAGAGGTTTTCTCCATTTTCGTCAGAGCATCCTGCCGGTTTCCTTCGGTTGGGTTGAATGAAAAATTGCTAAGCGATTGCTTCGTCGCAGTTGTCTCAGACTGAAGGTTCTGCACTGTCAGCAATACCTGTACGTAATCTTGGTTCGATGCCTGGACCATTAGCATTCTGTAAATAATAAATGAGATCATCACAATCGATAATCCAATCGCGAGTAATAAGTTAAGCAGTAACTTCTTTTTTATAGTCATGTTGGCTCCCCCAGTTGCAACTTGTTAATCTAGCTGTATTGAAAGTTCGTTATTTGATAGTTTGGCTTCCAGGTCTTCTAGGCTTTTTTCCTGTTCCGAAGTCAGCTTGATCACCCTTATTGGCGCAAGTCCTACACCACTTTCGTTTATGCCAAGCTCAATCTGCTTTGCTTTTAGCTTATTTTCACCCTGGAACTCTTTGACTGTTTCATACAGCGCAACATCGACGTTTTTCAGCATCGAGGTAATGATCGCTTTTTCGGCAAAAAAGTATTGATCACTATCCACACCAATAGCAAACTTTTTCTTGGATTGTGCTTCCTTCAATACACCGACACCTGTAAAACCAGCTGCTGTATAAAGTACATCGGCACCATCATCAATCATTCCAGAAGCAATCTTTCCTCCAAGTTCTGCATTGCCAAAATCATTCGCGTATGCAACTTTAACCTCTGCTGCCGGATTCACAGCTTTTACTCCCTGTTCAAACCCAGCTTTAAACTTGTGAATCAGCGGCACATCGGCTCCGCCAACAAATCCAACAATATTAGACTTTGAAGCCATTCCTGCCACCGCACCCGCCAAGAAGCTTCCCTGTTCTTCTTTAAAAGTAATGGAAGTAATATTATCCAATTTTGATACTGAATCAACCAGGATAAATTGCTGTTCCGGATACTTTTTTGCCACCTTCTCAAGATCCTCAAGGACCATGAAACCCAAACCAATGACAAGGTCATTACCTTCTTCGACAAGCTCAGTGAACCCTTTTTCATAGCTGCCTACAGTCTGAAGCTCTCTGTAATCAAAAAGAATATCAAGCTCATCTCTCGCTTTTACCAGACCGGCAAAAGCCGCATCACTGAAAGATTGGTCCCCAAGTCCGACGTCAGACAACATAATACCGATTTTGACCCTTTCTTTCGCCTTCAGCTCCGAGTTTGCACACCCAGCAAGGGTTCCTATCAGTAAAAATAAGATTACAAGCATATTCATAATTCGTTTCATCTAGATGTCCTGCTCCCTTTTAAAAATTTATATGTATTTCATCGACCATAGCGAATTTTTGTTTACGAATATGCAGAAAGTCTATCTTTTGTTAATTTTCTAACTTCTGATATAGAAAAAGCAGACTGTGCAATACAGCCTGCTTCGATTTCATTATTTTATTTTCGTGAACCTGTTCAAATCCCCATTTTCGCCAAGGACAATCAGGATATCCTCTGCTCTCAGCGTCTTCTCTGGATCTGGAGAGATGTCGACCTTGTTGGCAGTTTTCACACCGATTACTGTGATATTGTATTTGGCACGCAGGTTGATTTCAATCAAGTTTTTGCCAGCCATGCTCATGGGAAGCTTGATTTCCTCGATACTGTAATCATCGGAAAGCTCGATAAAGTTCAGTACATTTGGTGATGCCATCAGCTGGTGGGCAACTCTCTCCCCCATATCCCTTTCCGGGAAAATGACTTTGTCAGCGCCAACCTTGAACAACACTTGTGCATGGTGCTTGTTAAGGGCCTTGGCAACGACATTTGAAACTCCCATTTCTTTCAGTATCAGAACGGTGAGTATACTTGCCTGGATGTCGTCTCCAATCGCCACAATGACAGTGTCAAAGTTCCTGATCCCTACTGCCTTCAATGTTTGCTCGTCCGTTGAGTCACCAATTACCGCATGGGTTACAAACTCCTTATAGTCCTCGATATGTTGTTCACTTTTATCAATCGCCAGCACTTCGACCCCTTCATTGTATAAAGTCGTCGCTACACTTGATCCGAAACGGCCCATGCCGATTACTGCATATTGTTTTGCCATAAAAAACATCCTCCTACCCAATCATCACTTTTCCAGCTGGATATCGATAATGATCCTCTTTTCTCTTTTTCGCTACTGCAAATGCCAGTGTCAGCGGACCAACCCTGCCCGCGAACATTGTAATGGTAATCAATATTTTTCCGTATGATGACAGCTCAGGGGTCAAGCCCATTGAAAGTCCTACAGTTGAAAAAGCTGATACTGCCTCAAAGAATATCATTAAAAAATCTTTTCCTTGTTCGGTGATGGTCAACACCATTGTAATCAATACTACTAAAAAAAGCGAAATCAATGTAACCGTCAGCGACTTGGAGATAATGCCGGGATCCATTCTTCTGCCAAAAAATGTGACATCCTCCCTGCCGCGAATTTGTGACTTGACTGTACCAATCAGGACTGCAAAGGTGGTTGTCTTGATTCCTCCTCCTGTAGAGCCTGGCGAAGCGCCAATGAACATCAGGAAGATGATCAAAAACAAAGTTGACTGCTGCAAGTCCCGAATATTTAACGTATTGGATCCTGCTGTCCTCGGTGTGACAGCCTGGTAAAGTGCCCCGAATATTTTACCAGTCATAGTCATCGGCTTCAAGGTGTTTGGATTGTTAAATTCCAGGATGAAAATCAGGAGGGCTCCTCCAAACACCAAAAAAGCTGATATTGTTAAAACAATTTTTGAATGCAGGGAAATTCTCCTTGTATTGCGATAGTCAAATAGCTCATTCATGACAATGAATCCAATTCCGCCTAAACTAATCAGCGACATCATGGTGATATTAACAATCGGGTCTTCAGCATATTCCGTAAGGCCTTTAAAACTGCCCATCAGGTCGAATCCCGCATTGTTAAAGTTAGAAACAGCATGAAAGAAGCCAAAATAAATCGCTTTACCTGCAGCCATTTCCTGTGAAAACCTCAGAGATAGAATGATTCCACCAGTGATTTCAACAACCGCTGTAAAAAGGAAGATTCGTTTGACCAGCCTGACAATCCCTTCTACAGTCGAGTTATTCAATGATTCCTGGATAATCAGTCTTTCCTTAAATGAAATTCTTTTGCCCAAAATAAATGCAAGCAATGTGGCGAAACTCATGAAACCAAGCCCACCAACCTGAATCATCGACAGAATGACCATTTCCCCAAACCGTGTAAAGGTATCGCCTGTGTCTACAACCACAAGACCTGTCACACAGGTGGCCGAAGTTGCCGTAAACAATGCATCCAAAAATGAAAGTCCTTTAGCATCAACTGTAGAAACTGGCAGTGACAGCAACACTGTCCCTAAAAGAATAATTGCTCCAAACCCATAGACAAGAACTTTCGGTGGGTCGAGACTTAAAAATATTTTCCTGCGCATGATCCTTCCTTCTTTCCTTAGTATGAGGAATTATGCGTCTAATATTTCTTTGCAGGGACCTATGGTTACTGAATTTTAAATAGTCGACATATCTAAAATACAGCAAAACAAAAAAGCCCCCAGAGGCTAAAAGATAACAGCCTTGTGGACTTTTGAATTCTCGTCACACAAGCTTCATCTTCCTCTTCTGCAACGCTTACGGAGTTAGCTGTCGGATTAGGGCTCAGAATAGCCCCGCCTATTATTAGGCCTCACCCCAAGTGGATTGCATCCACGAAGTTGGTTCCCCCGCTCCTATCGGATTCAGCGATTTAGAAATATGAAACTCATTTAATTTTTGTTCGGAAATCTGAAACTGTTGTAATCATACTCCTCCCACATTCTACTTGTAAACATGAAAAGGAAGTCAAAAATGACTCTTTTTATTCAATTTCATTCAATATTAATACCAAATCTCAGTCTTTCTTACTGAATCGCTTTTTTTCTTCGTTTTTTACTTTTTAAAAATCGGGCGATTCCTACTCCAAATGACGCGGTTTATAGTGATTCATTTAAAGGTAAATAATAGGGTTGATAAAATAGTTATTTTTGTGAATAGATTTTTTGGGAGGTATCGTGGATGAAAGCCATGATTATATTGAATCCATCGTCAGGAAAAGAAAAAGCGACTGACTACGCTGAAAAAATAGAGGAAACCTTACGGGAGAAATACGATGAAATAGATATTCGAAGAACCGAGAAAGAAGGCGATGCTGCAACATTTGCTACCGAAGCCTGCATTGCATTATATGATGCGGTCATTGCCATGGGCGGTGACGGGACAATTAACGAGGCCATAAATGGAATGGCTGAACAAGCTCATAGGCCTGCTCTCGGTATCATCCCGCTCGGAACGGTCAATGATTTTGCCAGGGCACTCAATATTCCCCTGGATCCCTATGAAGCTATTTCGATTCTGGATCAGCACTACCTCCAGCCAGTTGATATAGGTAAAATAAATAAGCATTATTTTGCCAATGTTATAGCAGCAGGAGCGATTGCAGAAGCTTCTTACAGCGTGAGCCCTGAACTAAAAACAAGACTTGGTTCACTGGCCTATTTTATGGAGGGAGCAAAATCGTTCCTAAATGGAGAGGCAATTGATATAAGTGTTGAGCACGATATCGGTAAATGGGAAGGGCAAACTTTCCTGCTGATTGCTGCTCTTACGAATTCTGTTGGCGGGTTCGAGGCCCTTGCTCCGGAAGCAAGCGTAAATGACGGTAAATTTCATGCTTTCATTATTAAAAAGATGTCTATCCCGAAAATTGCATCACTTATCCCCTCGCTTATGAAGGGTGAATTGGAGGAAAGTGAAGAAGTGGAATATATTCGGACCTCCTTCCTTAAAGTAACTTCTGACAAAAAGCATGTGGTCAATATCGACGGGGAAGAAGGCGAGCCATTACCATTCGATGCAAAAGTCCTGCCAAGCCACCTAGACGTATTTGTTCCGAAAAGAGAAAAAAACTGAGCTGGAATTGAATCCTGCTCAGTTTTTTCGTATTTACTTCACACTAGAATTAAAGTTATAGAAGAATTTAGCTGTGATTGAGCCATCTTCATTTTCCTGGATATCCGTAACATGAATCCCAGAGTCAGCAGGCGTAGCACCGTAGCCCTTCCAGAAGTAGTAAGAACCTGTGTGTACATTTCCGCTTACTGGAGTCAGCTTGTCTCCTGTCTTGAAGAAGTCAGCAGCATCACCGCGGTTAAGGTTTCTTTCCAGGTCATACTTGCCGTCTGCCTGAAGGACAGATAGACCATAATGTGTTACTACTTCGCCATTGCTTGCAGTCTGTGACTGGTTGAACTGGAATCGCTTGTTCATCCAGTTTTCAACGTTGTTCGGACGGAAGCCAGCAGTTTGGTAAAGGTTGATGACATTTTCATCGACATGCCATGCAACTAAACCATGAGCGTCTTCACCTTGACGGACCATTCCTTTATTAAAACCATCTTGCTGCATGTTTTCGAATAGGAAGTATTCAGTTCCGTTAGATCCCGGAACTTCCATTTTAACGATGCCGTTATCAGCATCTGCTTTGCTTGCAGCTGGTAACGTGATAGTTTGTACTCCACTTTCTGGTGTTACTTCAATTGGCTCTGCCCATCCCAAGAAAACCTTAGAGAACGGATCGAAGTGTGTTGGAGAGTTTCCTGAATATGCCGCTGTATTAGGATAGCGCATCCAAGAACCGCCAGCCATCATGGAGTAGTTACCGACACCTTCTGATGAGTAAAGAGTGTCATAGAAATCTGGAAGACCTAGAGCATGTCCAAACTCGTGTGCGTAAACACCTGTTTGAGCAGGGAAAGGACCTGTTTTTAACTCTTCTTTATACGAGTTAGTTGCTGTATCAAAACCAGATACGTTACCACCGATACCAGGCTGGATGTTGTAGTTGTTTACAACTACTTCATCATAAGTCATGTCTTCTGCAACTGTTTTGTTAATCCATTCACCCTGGGACATACCTGCATGAGCATCAGCTGGTTTGCCAGTTTCATAGTATTTTCCGTAGTAAAGCGCGCTTAGCAAGCTCCACTTGTGTGACCAGAACTGAGCTGGGTCACGGCTGAATTCAGCGCCTGTTCCTTCATGGATAACGAAGATATTTGGAACTTCACCGTCTACAGCGTATTCAGAAAAATCAACTTCCGCATCCGCTGCTTTTAACAGGTCACGAATGAACTCGCCTGTATGAGCATCTCCATTTACGTTTCCAAGCTTATATACTCCACCTTCAGCATGCGTGCCTTCCTGGTCAAGATAGTATGAAGCACCTTTAGGCATCTCTACCCAAGCAAAGTCGGTATTTTCTTTACGGACGAGGTTGACTTTTCCATAACTTGATTCCTTGTATGCATTTTGCATGGTACGATTCTTCGGTACATCTGGACCATCAAATTGATCGAATTGCTCCAGCTCATAAGGGTTGTACTCTTTTCCGAAAATCAGATCCTCATAATACTTGGCAGGTACTTGTCCTGGCATGTCACCAACCGGCTCATCACCATCAGGGTATTTAGCCAACAATACGAGCACTGGAACATCGCCTGTTGCTTCATTGTAAGCAACATGGTTATCTCCCGGCTGCTGGAATTTCGCACCTGTATTTGCTAGCTTTTCAGCTGGATCGACCTTTGAAAGATCAATCCCTAATTCCTTTGCTCTATCAACTAGCTCTGGAGCCGCACCTACATGGTGAGCAAGGCTTAGTTCATATTTACTTTGTGGTTTGACAGCAGAATCAGTTGAGCTGACTCCCGCAAATACCGCGCTCCCTGCTAAAGCAAGAGACAGCGCTGAAGTTGAAAGGACTTTTAACACTTTATCCACTCCCTATTAGAATATTTCTATTTCCTAAATAATATAAAATATTCAGTATATTCTAAATAGGGATAAAGTATTGTTTGATAGTATTTATAGTGAGTCGAAAGGCTTAACTTTTAATAATCGTTATAAAATTTAACTATATTGCCATAATAATCCATATAGTAAATTTTATTAACAAACTTGATAGGAAGTTGTTCTGACGACCTTTGTTGTCCGACTCTTAACCTGAGTTAAAGTTGCATCAAGTTAAGACAACTTTTCTTGTTTTTCTTTAAAAGCTGTCTCAAGCTGGATCAACTTCTGACAGCTTTTCATGCTTTTCCTTGAAAGCTGTCTTAAGTTCGAGCATCTTCTGACAGCTTTTCATGTTTTTTCTTAAAACCTGTCTTAATAACAATGCTTTCATGACAGCTTTTACCCTATTCGCTTGAAACCTGTCAAGATTACGAGGTTTTCTTGACAGCTTTTACCCTCTCCACCTGAAACCTGTCACAATAACCGCGTTTTCTTGACAGCTTTTACCCCATTCGCTTGAAACCTGTCACAATAACCAGGTTTTCTTGACAGCTTTGACCCTCTCCACCTGAAACCTGTCACAATAACCAGGTTTTCTTGACAGCTTTTACCCTCTCCACCTGAAACCTGTCACAATAACCGAGGTTTCTTCCACCAAAAAAAGCCCCGCCGAAGCGAAGCTTTTGTCCAAACAAATTGCTATTACAGAATATCCATCCAAATCTTAATCGCAGTTCCCAAAATCAATACTGCAAGGATGTATTGAAGAATCTTCGTGTTTACTTTCTTACCTGCGTTTGCACCGAGTGGAGATGCGATTAGACTCGCTACGACCATGATCAATGCTGGTAAGAATTCTACCTGGCCGGTGGCAAGCTTACCTACTGTGGATCCAATTGATGAAATGAAAGTAATGGCAAGTGAAGTTGCGATTGTCATTCGAGTAGGAATCTTCAGCACGACTAGCATGATCGGCACCAGCAAGAATGCACCAGCAGCACCTACGATACCTGCTCCAATCCCTACGATGAAGGCAAAAAATGCTGCCAGCCATTTATTGAAGGTTACCTGGTCTAGCGGGATATCATCTACTCCCTTTTTCGGAACAAACATCATAACAGCTGCAATCAAGGCGAGGATACCGTACACCAGGTTGATTCCGCCTTCAGACATGATGCGGGAACCATAGCTTCCGATCAAGGAACCAACCAGGATAGCGGAACCCATATAAATGATCAAGGTCTTGTTAAGATATCCGCCCTTACGATAAGCCCAGACACCGCCGATAGTGGCGAAGAATACCTGAACCGCACTGATCCCTGAAACCTCATGGGCACTGAATGCGGCAATGCCGAACAATGGCGGTATATATAATAACATAGGGTATTTAATGATTGAGCCGCCAATGCCAACCATCCCGGAAATATAAGAACCGATAAAACCAATTAGAAAGATGACAATAAGAAACGTAAAATCCATCGGGCTTCCTCCTTTTTTTACAAAGCTGTTTTCGTAAAGATTGTTGTTAAAATCCTAAAGCCGATTTTAACGTAATAAAAAGCCATTTTGCTGGTCGGTACTAAGTTTGCATGCTCTTTTCTCATAAAAAGAGTCAACTTTACGAAAAAAATAGATTTTGAGATCCTATTTTGTATTCATTAGCAACAAAGTTTGAGAAAAGAGCCCTTACAAAGCTACTTTCTTAGAAATGCTGTAACGCCTATTCCATTTCAAAAAACGCAAAAGAAAAAGGAGACGAGCTCCCCTTTCGTTCAATTACGCCTTCTTCATCCAGAACTTGAACACACCGTTTTCTTCTTCATGCTTCAGAAGTTCGTTCCCAGTGGATTGTGCCCAAGCTGCTAGATCTTTTACAGCGCCTTTATCAGTTGTGTGGATTTCTAGTACTTCTCCAGATTGAAGGTCAGTGATTGCCTTCTTTGTTTTTACGATTGGCATTGGACATGCTAGTCCTTTTGCGTCTAATACTTTTGCTACGTTCATGTTAAAATCCTCCTTGGTTGTTTAAAAAGTTGTATGATCCGAACCTGGTCAGGGAGCAAAGCCCCCCTTATCAGATTTATCTTACCGCACAGCGGTTTGGTCCGATTTCCATTTCTCTTTGCTTTTCGTCGTCTGGGCTGATTTTACCCATGTTTGTTTCACGAATCTCCTGGTATGCATTAGGCTGCGGTGGCAGGTTCTCTGTTACAAGTCTGCGGAACTCAGCTTCGTCTTCGATGTTCAATCCATGGTTTTTCGCGAATAGTGTACCTAATTTTTCAGATACGCTGCCATCTTCGTTCAGCTCATCAATGATCATGAAGTGTGCAGGCAGAACGACAAGCTCATCAGAAAGCTGCTTGTAGCGAGTGTATAGTGAGTTTCTTAGATCTGCTACCCAGTCTTCTGCTTTACCAGCAAGGTCAGGACGTCCAATTGAGTCAATGAATAGTATATCCCCAGAAAGAAGATATTTTTCATCTACTACAAATGAAGTGGAACCGATTGTGTGTCCTGGTGTGTAAAGCGCGTTGATGTCGATGTTTGTTTCACCGATTTTTACAAGGTTGCCATCTTCAAGAGGCTGGTAGTTGAATGTAACTTCATCAGCGTCTTTTGGAGGCAGCCAGTACGATGCACCAGTTGCTTCAGCAATTTTTCTGCCGCCAGAAATATGGTCTGCGTGCAGGTGAGTATCGAATACATGCTTGATTTCAACGCCAAGCTCTTTAGCAAAATCAAGATATACATCCGTCATTCTTGTTGCGTCGATCAATGCAGCTTCACCGTTAGATACAACCGCGTAAGACAGGCAGCCTTTGCCGATGCGGACGAACTGGTACATTGCTCCGCCATCTTTAAGATCGCCAACCTTGACTGGCTCGAGGTGTTCGCTCCATGCTTTCATTCCGCCTTGAAGATAAGATACTTCACGGCCTGCTTCTTCAAGCATTTCAGCAACCATTACTGATGAACCTTCTTTTGCACATACAACAAGAACTTCTTTATCAGTTGGTACTTTATCAAGGATTTCTTCTACTCCATCAAGAAGATCGAAGTAAGGAATGTTAAGGTATTCGAAGTTTTCGCCTTCGATTTTCCAGTCGTTGAAGTCGCTCTCGTTACGGACATCAAGGATGAAAAATGGTTCTTTATTGAATACTTTTTTAGTCACTTCTTTAGACGGCATTGCTTTCATAATCTATTGTACCTCCCTGGGTATAATTTTTTCTAAAAAAATAATTACTGTACTTTCGTTTCAGTTGGGCCATTCCATTCAGACATGCCTGGAACCACATTCCAAACGTTTTCGAAGCCTTTGCCTGCAAGTGCCTGGGAAGCCATATCGCTTCTGTTGCCTGTACGGCAAACAACCAGGATTGTTTTGGCCTTATCAAGTTCTGCCACACGATTTTCCAGATCTCCGAAAGGAATTGAAATCGCATTTGGAATATGTCCGAAAGCATATTCAGCTGGTTCCCTTACATCAAGGACAACAACATCCTCGTTTGCTTCAAGCTTTTTGAAAACATCGTCGTTTGAAACAATGTTCGGATATTTTGTTTCTTCTTGTTCTTCACCTGAACCGCCTTTGCGGATATAGTGTTTAAGAACATCGCCTTCTTCAATCGTTCCAAGGTATTGGTTGCCAGAGCTTTTAGACCAAGCCTGGATATCTGCTCTAGAACCTTTATCCGTTGCGAGCACCTCTAAAACCTCGCCAGGATTTAAATTGTTAATTGCTTTTTTAGTTCTGACAATCGGCATTGGGCAAGCAAGCCCTTTTGCGTCGACTGTTGCATTTGTCTTAACAGTTTCCATTTGTCGACCTCCAATTAATAGTATCTTTTAGATAAACAGGTTGACGTTTCCGTTCTCTGCATCAGCAAGGTAAGCTGCTACACCGGCAAATTCAACGCCATCCATGATTTCTTCATGAGTAAGACCAAATAAGTCTACTGTCATCTGGCAGGCAACAAGCTTAACATCCTGTTCTTTTGCCATGTCAATCAAGTCTGGAAGCGGCATTGCATTGTGCTTCTTCATTACATCCTTGATCATCTTAGGCCCGAAGCCTGCATAGTTCATTTTTGATAATCCTAATTTGTTCGCGCCTCTTGGCATCATCTTGGCAAACATCTTTTCAATGAAGCCTTTGTCAGCCTGGATCGGCTCATCTTTTCTAAGTGCGTTCAATCCCCAAAATGTGTGGAAAATTGTCACTTCATGATCATAGGCAGCAGCACCATTTGCAATGATATAAGCAGCCATGACTTTATCATAATCCCCACTGAATAAAATGATCGTGGTTTTTTTCTGTTCTCCCATTATCTTCTTCCCCCTCTTTAATTACGGTAACGGGTATTTACGAGTGCAAAAAAAATATTATATCTTTTCTAACGTGATTACGTTGTTAAATACCTTACAGGGTATATATTACGAGAGATTATTGTCTTTGTCAACCGTAATTATGAATTTTTCATGACTTTTTTAGTGACGAGGTATTTTTACCATAGAAAAGTGATTTTCGCGGATATTATCATCATATGTGCTATTAGGGAAATGTTGATTCTAATTTGACGTCGAAGTTAAAAGCAATATATTGAAAAAGAAAAAAGAGGAGTACTGCAACAGGTGATATTATTAATAGAAGAAAAACGTTTTCCAGGATAAATAAGGTGAGAAGAGATAGTGGCCAAATAAGAGATAAAGCAGTGAATTTATTAGAAGAAGTAATAGTGGAATAATAAAAAGAAATAAAAGCCTGGATTCATATATCTTTATAATTAGCAGATTGTAAAGATTGTGAGCCAGGCTTGATCAGTCTTCATCAAGCATCCTATATTTTACACTTTCATCGTAAAGCCCATTTTTCTTGCTCCAAGCCCAAATGATCCCTGCTGAGGCAGTGAATGCGATCATGACCAATAGTAAGATCCAAGCTCCTGGTGCCATTTTTACACCTCCTGTCGTTATAAATCCTATACTATCGAATTACTCTAACAGAAATCTCCTAAACCGTCCAGAGTATATTTTAGGGGTTGTAAAAAAAAGGCTTTGGGATTACAATGTGGTCAAAATTATTTGGGAGGTAAACAAATGGAACATGAATCCCTGGGTTTTTATTTCGATTTTCTTTATTATATCGGAGTCCCTATCCTGATTATCTTCGTCCTTGATACACTGCGCAAAAAGAATAATAAAAAAGAAGAACAAAATTAAATAATTCCTGACAGAGCGAAATCATTTCGCTCTGTTTTTTTTTTGCCATAAATGTAAATAAACGAAGTTTTTTTCCATTTAGTCAGCTAGTATAAAACAATTGGATAACACTATAGAAAACTTGAATAACTTTATTTCTTTATGGGTTGTATCATGAAACATAGCAGATTGTGAAGAAATTGTGAAATTTATGTGTTTATTTTATGAACAAGGGTGTGTCAAAATGTTTACAGACGAAAAATGGAGTTCTTCAAAGAACTGGTTCATCGCTGCTGTCTTTTGGATTATCATCGGCATGAGCATGGGACTTCTTACTGCAACAAAACAAATTTGGCCAGAATTGTTGAACAATCGCTGGACAACTTATGGGCATGTTCGCTCGGCACACGTGATGCTCGTCATCTACGCGTGGTTATCAATGGCTTATGTAGGATCAATGTTCTACATGATTCCAAAGCTTGCTAAAACGAAGGTTTATAGCGAAAAGCTTGGGAATTTCGCTCTAGTATTTTATAACATTGTCATTTTGGAAGGATTCTTCGCATTACTATTTGGCCAGACCGAGGTTATTGAGTATGGCGAATTCCCATTATGGGTTGACGTCCAGCTCCTTGTCGCAATCGGGCTTGTTGCTTATAACCTTTTCAAGACGGTTGGGCAAAGAACCGAGAAAATGCTTTATGTCAGCCTTTGGTACTTCCTCGGCTCATTGCTGTGGCTGCCATTGACATGGATTGTCGGTAACTTCCCGGCACAATGGATTCCAAGTGGAGTGCAGCAAGGTTTGATGGGCTGGTTCCTTGGACATAACGCGATCGGCCTTTGGATGACTACAGTCGGTGTTGGACAGATTTACTACCTGCTTCCTAAACTGACAGGACGTCCTCTATACAGCCACCAGCTTTCCATGATTGGATTCTGGGCAATTGCTACATTCTATGTTTGGAATGGTCCTCACCATTTGATGAATGGACCAATTCCTAGCTGGATTTCAAAAGCAGGCGTCATTCCTTCCATCGTTCTATTGATCCCGGTTTGGGCCGTATTGGCTAACTTCTGGGGTACGATGAAAGGTTCTTGGTCACAGACAAGGACGAGCGTACCGCTTCGCTTCACAATGGCTGGTACAATTTTCTACCTTTTCGCATGTCTTCAGGGGCCACTGCAGGCTCTTCCTTCAGTAAGTTCAGTTATTAAGTTCACTCACTGGACTGTCGGGCATGCACATATGGGACCATTCGGTGCGTTCTCTTTCACATCGTTCGCAGCAATCTACTACATCCTGCCTAAAATCGTTGGTCGCGAAATGTTCAGCAAGAGAGCAATGGAAGCACACTTCTGGTTCTCTACAGTCGGTTTCCTAGTATTTGCATTCTCATTGTGGATCGCAGGTGTTGTCCAGGGATTCGCATGGATCGAGGGTGTTCCATTCCTGCAGACTGTATTGATGATGGAACCTTACGTACAAGGCCGCGCAATCGGTGGAACAATGATGTATGTAGCTCAATTCTTCCTTGCATGGAATATGTATAAAACTATTAAACTTGCAAAACTTGAGAAAAAACAGCAAGCACAGCAGCAAGCTGCTTCTGCTTAATGAGGAGGGAAAACGTTGGAACGTAAACCATCAGCTGTATTAATCGTTGCTTTAATTCTATGGACTTTCGGTGTAGCCGGAACGGTCATCCTTCCCCTCTTCGATCAGGAAATCAACTCTGCGACTGCGAGCGGTGAGCTTCGCAATTACCCAGAGGATTCCGCTGAAGCAAGAGGAAGAGAAATATATGTACAAAATGGCTGCCAGACTTGCCACACACAATTTGTAAGAGCCTTGCCTGCTGATACGAACCAAAACCTTGGACCCGTATCTAAAGGCGGCGACTATAAATATGATTTACCACATCTATTGGGATCCAACCGTACAGGCCCGGATTTAATGTGGGTCGGCTTGAAATATAACGAAGACTGGCAGCGCCAGCACTTGATTGATCCTCAATCTACAAGCCCTGGAACAATCATGCCTTCTTTCGATTATCTATCCAACCAGGAGCTTGATGATCTTGTCGCATACTTGATGAGTCTCAAGCCAACAGAAGAACGATTGGAAGAATATAAGAAAGAATTGAACGACGCAAAATCAAACTCTAACTAAGCCTCATTTTCATAATCATTACCTTAAACTCCGCGGTTTAAG
This sequence comes from Bacillus sp. ISL-55, assembly GCF_018613155.1. Lineage (GTDB taxonomy): Bacteria > Bacillota > Bacilli > Bacillales > Cytobacillaceae > Mesobacillus. Next base: position 75,630 of record NZ_JAGGQU010000038.1, read on the forward strand.
GTAATGAGTTTCTAAAACAGCATTTTAAAGGCAGGTGTAAAAAATGAAAAAAGAATATCAGCAACATGATAGCAAAGAGGCGGATATTGTCTCTGATATTAAAATTGAGCACAATAAAGTGCCTAAGCTCCTGGTAGCTGTATTTTATATTGTGGCTATCTGGGCGATTGGATATGCGATTTTCATGCCTGGAAAGCTTGCAGTCGAACCTGCTGCTTCTCCACAGGATAATAAAGGAGAGCTGATTTTTGAGGGTACTTGCCTGAGCTGCCATGCTACAGGTGCAGCACCGGACTTAAGCGGCGTAACCGACAGGATGACCGAAGAGGATATCAAGAACGTCATCAAGAAAGGCCGTAACACGATGCCTGCAATCGGACACCTTTATACTGAAAAAGAAATCGACAAAGTTTATGAATACTTAAAGGACTACAGATAAGAAAGGAGGATTCTCGTGGGTAAAACTATAACTAGATGGGCATTTTTCATCATTATTTTCACACTGCCATTCTGGAACGGTTTCCGGATGGACATCGACAACGAAAAACTATTCTTGTTCGGCTTCCAATTATCCTATGAAGCTGGCTATCTATTTTTCGTTTTCTTATTCTTGTTCCTGATGGCTTTCCTGGCCCTGTCAATGATTGTGTACAGGGCGTTTTGCCAGTATGCATGCCCGCATAATACCTTCAGCATGCTTTTGAACAAAATCGAAGCAAAATTAGGTGATAAAGGGAAAGCCGTAACATTCCTGCTGGCTTTGGTTGTCAGCTTCTTCATGGCTTACGCGACAGTGAGCTATTTCTACGACCCAATGACAATCTGGGAATCGCTCGTTAATTTTAAAATGAACAAATATTTCTTCCTTGTCACTTCAACTGCTGTGTTATTTACAGCTTTATCGTACAAGGCAAGGAACTCATTCTGTAAGGTTTGCCCATACGGACTTGCCCAGGGCATTTCCCGTGTGGATGACAAAACTCAGTGGCTTACACATCCAGGTGTATGGATTACTTGGGGCACAACGACTGCCCTAGTACTAGTCCTGCTTATTGGATGGTTCTAAAGAAAACCGAAGCGAGGTGAGAACTCCCATGAAAAAAATCTTGAAACTGTCAGCATTTGCACTCCTATCAATATCTCTTACTGCCTGCTCTGAAGCAGCAGTAAAAGAGACATCACTTGATAATAAAAACGAGAAAGAACTTCCACCAATCCATGAGGACTATTCTTCAAACTGGTGGAAAGACCAGCCGAACGGCAACGCAGATACCAATACAGATTGGAACGGCGAAGGCTGGATCCTGTCGGCAAACGAAGTTAGTAACGGTATTGCCATCGCTGATATCAAAACAGGCAATCCCGTAAAGTACATTCAAAGCTCAGGTACACCCCACCATGTACACCTGAACAAAGACCAGACATGGGCTTTTGCGACACAGCGTTATGGAACAAGCGTGCTGGCTATCAATATGGAAACTCTCGAATCACATGACATCGATTTCCCGGGGTTTGATACCCCTCCTGCGCCACAGCACATGACGTTTTCAAGGGATGGCAAATATGCATTTACCTCACTTAACGGCGTTGGAGCGGTTGGAATGATTGATGCTGAAAAAGCCGAACTTGTAAAAGTCTTTAAAGATGTTGGTAAAAAGCCAAGGGATTTGAATGTCACTCCTGACGGCAAAAAGCTTTTTGTCAGCCTGCAGGCAGAATCCTTCATTACAGTCATCGATATTGAATCTGGTGAGATGAGATACCTGGAAAGAACAGAGACTGACTACGGAAAAGGAACAGGTTCCGGTCTGGATATGTCAAACGATGGCAAACTTGTAGCAGTATCCAATACCGCCGACAATGAAGTGGCTATCTATGATGCCGAGTCTGAGGAGCTTCTTAAGAAAATCGGAGATATCCCTAAGCCCGTCAACGTAAGCTTCATGGGCGATACTTATGACTTGGTTACAGGGAATCGTAATGATGGATCCATTTCCATCATTGATGCAAAAAAATTAAAGTTCATCAAAACGGTTAAGACTGGTGCCGGAACGAACATCCCTTATCTTGGACCCGACGGTTACTGGTATACTTCCCAGAATGGTGCAGGCTTCTTGACTGTCCTCGATCCTGAAGACAACTATAAGATCGTAAGAAAAATCTGGGGCGTTCAGAATATCCACTGGCTCGCGTGGAGCCCAGATGGCAGTATGATGTTCGGTTCAAACTGGGGAGATAAGACCCTAACAAAAATCGATCTTACTAAGAAAAAGGATTTCAGACAGACAATTCCTGTAGGTTTGAATCCAAATGGAATCGCCATTAAAACAAATGTGCCTAAAGACCAAATTTTAGCTTACCAAAAAGGCAATGAGGAAGAAGCAAACAGAATCAAAAAAGCATCTACTCTTGTGTTCCCAGAGGCAAAGGATGTTAATGAGGAAGCTTTCCTTGGTACTTGCCTTCAGTGTCATGATATCGGCCGTATCATGAAGAATTCAAGTAAGGGCGCAGAGCAATGGACATCTGTTGTTGACCGTATGGCAGGCAATGGTGCGAAAATGACCGATGAACAAAGACAGCAAATCATCGATTATCTTGCTACTGACGAACACAAGGCCCTTAAAATCCAAACAGAGCTTGAGCTAGAACTAGACGAACAAAATAAGGATAAAGAATAAGAACAAAAAGCTGAGCGCTTCGTTCAACCGCGCTGAGCAGGAAAAATGAAGAAAAACCCTAATGCTTCTTAACAGGAAGCATTAGGGTTTCCATCTAAATCTCTTATGAAGTTCCACAATCTTTCATGCAGATTGGACTTGAACTGTTTATCTTTTCTTAACAGGAAGAATGGGCGGAAACGGTCTCTGTCTTTGAAAGAACTGACAACAAGCTGCCTTGAGTGAATTTCTGGACAGATTGCCAGCTTGGAGAAGACTGCGACGCCAAGTCCATTTTTTACACCTTCTTTGATGAGTGTGTTGCTATTATACACAAGGACGGATTCTGGTTTGATATTCAAGCCATTCCATAAATCCAGCGTAGCCTGCCTCATCGCACAGCCCGGCTCTCTGATCAGCCAGGTCATTTCCTCGAGAGCTGAAGGGTCCTGGTTTGCCGGATCTGCCCTGAGCTGTGGAGATACACCAAGAACAAGCAAGTCATCATAGAATTCATGTGAAATAAAGTCATATCGGCCGGCTTGTCCTTCGACAAGGGCAAGGTCAATATCAGAAGCATAAAGTAAATCCGTAATATGAACAGATGTGCCGATGGTGATCTGAATTTGATTGCTTGTTATATCAGGATTCAACTTGATGAAATCCTGGACCATCTTTGAGATCAGGCATTCACCGATTGTATTGCTGCATCCGATCTTTATTGATTGGCTTGAGTCTCCTTCTGACAGGAGATTCTCCAGTTTCTCATTCAATGCGATCAACTGCTGGCCATGTTCATACAATGTTTTTCCTGCATCTGATAATTTGATTTTGCGATTGGCCCTGATAAACAGTTGTTTATTATAATAAGCTTCTAGCTGACTGATTTGATGGCTGACGGCTGGTTGTGAAAGATTCAGCATCTTCCCTGCCTGGGAGAAGCTCTCATATTTAGCAGCCGCTATGAATGTCTTTAAATGCTCCAGATTCATATGATCGCACCCCTTTATACTATTAGAATTGGAGGGAATAAAATGAAAAAAATAGATATCGTCATTACCGTTATTGTATTATCTGTTTTTATTTTCGGTTTGATGTACTTTACCAAGGATGATTCCGTCACATACCGCGACGTGAAATTCGAAATTGCCTCATTGGCCATTTTATCCACTGTTTCCCTGTTCACTTATTTCGGTATCAAAAGAAATTTAAATCATTAATTGGCATTATACCATATAGGGTTTAAAATGTGAGGGACAATTAAGTTGTAAAACCTAGGAGACTATCCTGGGTTTTATTTTTTTCCTGAAAACAGTATACTAGCAATCAAATGTAATTATCTTGAGCAGTGAAGTGATAGTATAAATTTGAAAGTTTCCTACAGTAATTATACAATATAATTAATAATACCGTCATAGGTATAATTTTGACATTCTTAATTAACCCTTAACAAATACAGCACAATATAGATGAAAGAAAAGGAGTGACTATTTACAATGACAGAAATTGGATTATTCTTTGCTTTTACTGCTGGAATCTTATCATTTTTTTCACCTTGTGTGTTCCCCCTTCTCCCTGCTTACATAACACATTTGACTGGCGGGAAGATTGAGGGATCTAAAGTAGCTGTAGATCGTGCAACACTTTTTACCCGTTCATTTGGATTCATTATCGGTTTTAGCTTGATTTTTATCGTCATGGGTGCCTCTGCTTCGTTCCTTGGGCAGGTTTTCGCAAACTACCGGACAATTTTGATGCAAATTGCTGGATTGCTGATCATCATTTTTGGCCTGCAGATGGCCGGTTTGCTGAACATTAAATTTCTGATGATGGAAAAGAAGGTCCATTCCGATACAAAATCGAAAGGTGCATTCAGTTCTGTGTTCCTTGGAATGGCGTTCGCGAGCGGATGGTCACCTTGTGTCGGACTTGCACTATCCTCCATCCTGCTTTTGGCGAGTTCATCCGATACTTTATACCAGGGAATGTACCTGCTGACTTCCTATTCTCTTGGGATGGCAGTTCCTTTCCTTATCATTTCTTTTGTCATTTCTTATTCATTAAAGGCAATCAAGAAGATCAACAAATATCTTTCTAAGCTTGCACTCGTGAATGGTATGATTATGGTAGGAATGGGCTTCCTTGTCCTTTCAGGGCAGATGCAGAAAATCAGTGCATGGCTTTCTGCTTACAGCTTATTCGGAGTTTAAAGCGAGCTGTACAGCTTACAATTGATGCCAGGCTGTAAGGAGTGACCTAACAAGTGAAGAAAGAATTGATTGGCAAAAGTGTACTCGTCGTTGAGGATGACCCCAAAATCCGCACACTTGTTAAGATTTATTTGACGAATGAAGGCTATGAGGTGCTGGAGGCTGACAACGGCATTATCGCTCAGGAAATGATAGAAAAATATGATCCGTGCATCCTTATTCTTGATCTGATGCTCCCCGGCAAAAGCGGTGAGGAGATCTGCAGCTGGGTTCGCAATGACCTTAAAAGCATGATGCCTGTCATCATGCTGACTGCAAAGGCTTCTGAGAAAAGCAGGATCGATGGCTTCAAGCTTGGAGCCGATGATTATGTTGTAAAACCTTTCAGCCCTGCTGAGCTGATGGTCAGGATTGAAGCGGTGTTAAGAAGGACGGCAAGCAGGTGCGGAAAATTGACTTTTACAGGTCTTACAATCAAGCCTGCAAAAGGGGAGGCAATGGCTGATGGCAAGCCCCTCGATTTGACCAATTTTGAATTCAGGCTTCTTCATATGTTCATGCAGCATCCAGGACAAATCCTTTCGAGGACACAAATACTCGACACGATCTATGAAAACAACGAAAAAGCCGTCACTGAGCGGACCATTGACGTCCATATCAAGAATCTCCGGGAAAAAATTAAAGAAAAAACGCCCAAAGATTATATCCAAACAGTAAGAGGAATGGGGTATAAATTTGCGGCGAATTAAAAACATGGCGGACTTATTACTATCTAAACTTGTGGCAGTCAACAGCGTCGTCATCCTGCTTGTCATCATGCTTGCAGGTATATCCGTGAAAGATTATGCCTGCTTCCTTGTCAATAACCAACAGGTGACCGGTACGCAGCTGGTTGACACATTGAATTCATTCCTTATCAAAGTGAGCATCATTGCATTTATCATTGCCGGGCTTTTGCATTATTTTTCAGTAAAGCGGATCGTGAAGCCGGTGAAGACAATGGCGTTTGCCGCCAACCAAATCAAAGAAGGCAAAATCCCTACGAAAATAGATGTCTCTGCAAGCGGTGAATTGGGCGAACTTGTAACGAATTTTAACGCAATGTCTGAAACTCTTTCTGCCGTGCAGACAAGACGGGAAGAAATGTTACGAGACATCGCCCATGAGTTGAGGACTCCGTTAACCAATATCAACGGCTATCTTGAAGCGCTTCATAACGGTGTATTGCCGGGCGACCGGGCGCTGTTCGGCTCTCTCTTGGAAGAATCCAAGAGGATTGTGAGGATTGTTGACCTGATATCTGAGCTTGACGCGTGGAATAAAGAGGTTTACTTTCTTGAGAAACAGTTTGAAGTAACTGATATGAAAGAAGTTATGGCAGAATCACTGGCAGCCTTCCAGCTGAAGTTATCGAACAAATTCGAAACAGTCAATCAGCATATAGAACATTCCCCCATTCTTGGTCATGAAGACGGCTTAAAGCAAGTGCTATCCAATCTGCTGCAGAATATCATAGATTATGATACTGGCGGGAAGCTTTCAATCGCTGCACAGCCTGATGGCAAGGTGTACAAAATTACTTTTTCCCACCAAGGTAAATTCATTGATCCGGAGATGAAAGAACTCATTTTCGAACGATTTTACAGGCTCGAAGAATCACGCAGCACAAAAGCAGATGGTGCAGGACTCGGACTGGCCATTGCCAAAAGTATCATTGATGCCCATCAAGGGAAAATTGGCGTTGATACAGATGGGCATCATCACACATTTTGGATAACGATTCCAATCCATTTAGATTCTTAATCATTCCTTAACAATACGATTACATACTGGACTGTAAATGATGTTTTCGTACAAAAGGAGCGATAGTGATGGAATTTACCTACTATAACGGAAAATTGATTGGCCAGCTTGAATATGGATTCCTGCCAATATCTCCGAATACGGAGATGGGCTACAGACCTATGGAGCTGTTCGTATCCTCTTTAACTGGATGCAGCACCTCGGTGCTCGCAAATATTCTCACCAAAAAGAGAATAAACTATAAAAGAATCGACGTACAAGTGTCAGCAAAGCGGAATCCGGAAGAAGCAAACCGGATTGAACAGCTGATTTTCAATGTAAGTGTTCAGACTGATACTATTGATAAGGATGACCAAGCTGAAAAGCTTGCTGGACTTGTCCTGAAAAATTGCGGCATGATCCAATCTGTAATTGGAAGTATCGACATCGGTTATCAGATTGAGTTCACGCCAGACCAGCCAAAAAAAGGTGATGTTGCTTGAACTATATAACTTTTGGCAGATTCACGCTGCCAGCAGATTTGCTAGCGGCATTTGCTGCCATTTTTATCGGAGCCCTGATATATCGTGCAAGGGAGAAAAAGAGTATCGACGATTGGTATTGGAATAGCTTCTTCCTTTACATTGCGGTTTATAAGCTCAGCTATGTACTCTTCAATTTTAAGCTGTTCATTGATACTCCCTTCTCCCTTGTCTACTTTAATGGCGGTACAGAGGGCCAGATTCTTGCATATATCGGGATCGCACTCTATTTATATTGGCTGACAAGGAAAAAGGGCAGCTCCAACAAACCAGAGGAGTATCTCCCTGTGTACTTTATATTCTTTTTACTGTATTGGACAGGGTTATTCGCATTCTCAGAGGATTATCTCGCAACTGCTATACAGGCCGTCCTTTTAGTAGGCTTCCTAATATTTTTCTTCAAAAGTATCAGGCTTACTGCCGAGTATGCCATCTTGTTCCTGATGCTTGAAGCGCTAATCCTAAGCCTTTTTTCTGATATACTATCAGCGGAAAACCTTTTGATCTTCGCACTCGGAACTTATTTAATCATTTTTCAACGTTTTAAAAAGGAGGAAATTCAGCATTGAATAAAAATCTTTTATCATTTGCGATTTTAGCATTGGCTGTTGTCATTCTTGTCGTGAACATCTGGAAACCAGGATCAACAGAAAGCGAGAAGAATACCACAACAGCTCCAGCAGGCGAATCTGCAGAAACAACAGAAGACATTCCCGGCGCGAAGCTTTCTTCGTTGCGTGAAGGCGCTGAGGCACCAGATTTTGAATTGAACACCCTTGATGGAAATGCAATCAAGCTATCTGATTACCGCGGCAAAAAAGTGATCCTCAATTTCTGGGCTACATGGTGCCCTCCATGCAAGGCCGAAATGCCGCATATGCAAAATTTCTACGAAGAATATAATGAACAAGGCGTAGAGATCCTTGCAGTCAACCTGACAAATATGGATAAAGGTGAGGACGAAGTCAAAAAATTCGTCGAGGAATATGGTTTGACCTTTACGATTCCCATGGATGAAGAGGGATTCGCCGGAACGACCTACCAGGCATTCACCATCCCAACCAGCTATATCCTTGATGAAAACGGCGTAATTACCAAGAAAATCGTTGGCCCTATGGATGAGAAAATGATGAAGGACCTTACTGGGGTTAAATAAAAAAGTCGCGGCTTTGGTCGCGACTTTTTTGTGTTTAATGGACATTTTGGCACTTCTCCGACTTCGAAAAAGTCCATTAAACCTTACTTCTTGGACATTTTCGCGCTCCTCTGCCTTCGAAATGTCCATTAAACCTTACTTCTTAGACATTTTGACTCTGCTCCGCCTTCGTAATGTCCATTAAACTTTACTTCTTGGACATTTTGCCGCTCCTCCGTCTTCGAAATGTCCATTAAACCTTACTTCTTAGACATTTTGCCGCTCCTCCGACTTCGAAATGTCCATTAAACCTTACTTCTTGGACATTTTGGCGCTCCTCAGCCTTTGAAATGTCCATTAAACCTTCTTTCTTGGACATTTTGGCGCTGCTCAGCCTTCGAAATGTCCATTAAACCTTACTTCTTGGACATTTTGCCGCTCCTCCGCCTTTGAAACGTCCATTAAACCTTCTTTCTTGGACATTTTAGCGTTCCTCAGACTTCGAAATGTCCATTAAACCTTCTTTCTTGGACATTTTGGCGCTGCTCAGCCTTCGAAATGTCCATTAAACCTTACTCTTGGACATTTTGCCGCTCCTCCGCCTTTGAAACGTCCATTAAACCTTCTTTCTTGGACATTTTAGCGTTCCTCAGACTTCGAAATGTCCATTAAACCATGGATTCTAGGTGCTCAGAATCCTTGGTTCTACATGAGCTTTGAATGTTCCCTTCTCTTTCAAAAATTGCTTAATGACATCCACAGCATGGACACCATGATAGGTTTTATCTGCTTCAGCGCCCTTGAACAGCTGCTTCCCTGCCCCCGCGATCTTGTATTTCTTTTTCAAATCGATCTCCTGTCCACCTATGAGGAGCTTTTGAATCCTGTTCCCTTCCGGATTGTATGGTTTGAGGGACATGAATAATCCAGAGGATCTCAGTATATATCCGCCTTTTTGCTTGAACGGGTCTCTTGAGAACACCATCTCCAAATTTTTCTCCAGGGCATTCATCAGCCGTTCTCCCGTCATTTCAAGCGTGAACATTTCCGGATTCGTCGGGATGATGGTATGAAGGTCATATTCGGATATATCTCCGCCAGGAACCGGCGTACCGTACCTCCACCCGTGTGAAAAAGCCAAGTCGCTATCATAGACATGAAGATAGGCATCTGTGATCAATTGGTCCATCGGGGCTTCATTCAAGGTCATTCTGTGTAAAATCGAATCTGTCTTTCCGACAATATTGCCCCGTTCCTTACTGTAAGGTTCTAATATATCAGAAATGATTCCCGCCATTTCTTCATCCTCAGGGAAGCTTTCATCAATCGCCACTAGTTCGTATCGATAGTCCTCCATCCTTCCGCCTTCAAGGGTAATATCCAGTTTTCCAAGGAATGAGGCACTTGAACCAGCTTGGACGACGAGAGTATCATTGACGGTGATCGGCTCTTCTACCCTGTCATGGCTGTGTCCCGACAAGACGATATCAATACCATCTACAAGGGTTGCCAGCTCGACATCCAGCGGGAGTCCCATATGGCTTAATAACACAACAAGATCCACCTGGCCCTTTAACTCTTCCACACAATCACGCGTCTCTTCCACGCCCCTTGAGAACTCAAGCCCTTTTGAGAAGCTTTCAGGCATGGTCTCATCGACGTATGGATAGGTCAGTCCAATGACACCCACCTTGACACCCTCCATCTCCTTAATGATATATGGCTTCATAAACGATTCATTTGTTTCTTGATCCTTTATATTGCAAGCGACCGAGGGAAAAGGCAATGCTTTTAACAGAGAAGACAGCTGCTCTTTTCCGTAAGCGAAATCCCAGTTTCCAGGGACCCATCCATCCAGACCCATTTTTTCCAATGCTGGTAAAATCGCTTCCCCTTTCGTCGCCACTAAAGGAAGTGTCCCATGAAACAGGTCTCCTCCATCCAGGAATAGAACATTTTCTGCTTGTGATTTAAGATCTTTGATATATTTCGCAATTCTCGGAAAGCCTCCTGTATTACGCAGTTCAGGTTTGTTGTCTTTCCAAAAAAGTTCAGGATGGAGTTCCAGGCTCCCATGTGTATCATTTAGCTGTACAATCGTCAAATTTTTCATAGTATCCTCTCCTTCACTCTTTTAAAGCTTTTTTCATAAGCGTCCTGATTTGCATGAAGCTTATGGAAAAAGCCTTTTTACCTTATATACAAAAGGAGCACCTTACATAAGGTACCCCCTTCTTTGATTGGCCAGCTCCAGCGCCTAGCCCCTCGATCGTTTCGGTCCGCCAGCCACAGGACGTGGCGTTCTTTGGCGGGCAACGATTGTCGGGTCTGGCAAAGGCGCTTGCGCTTTTCTTTTTATCTAACTGCACAACGGTTTGGCCCGATTTCCATTTCTCGCTGCTCTTCGATATCCGGGTTGATTTTACCCATATTCATCTGCCTGATTTCCTGGTAGGAATTAGGCTGAGGCGGAAGGTTCTCGGTTACGGTCTTCCTGAACGTTTCTTCACTGTCGATTTGCAAGCCGTGGTTTTCGGCATACAGGACACCAAGTTTTTCAGAAACGCTGCCGTCATCATTCATTTCATTGATTCCCATATAGTGGGCTGGCAGGACAAGGAGTTCATCCGCAAGTTCTTTATATCGTTTGTATAAAGTGTTCCTCAAGTCTCCTACCCAGTCCTGAGCCAGTCCAGCCAGGTCCGGGCGTCCGATCGAGTCGATGAACAGAATGTCACCTGTCAATAAGTATTGATCATCAATGATGAAAGAAGTACTTCCGATTGTATGACCAGGAGAGTACAAAGCCTGTACGACAGTGTTTCCAACCTTGATTTCATCGCCATCTTGAAGAGGCTCATATTGGAATGTTACTTCTTCAGCATCTTTAGGCGGGAGATAATATTTAGCTCCCACTTTATCAGCAAGCTTTTTGCCGCCTGAAATATGGTCAGCATGAAGGTGTGTATCGAGCAGGGCAACTAACTTGTAGTCCTTGCCTGACATGAACTCTTCATAATGTTCAATCATCCGGTTTGTATCGATAATTGCCGCCTCGCCATTTGATTCAACGAGGTAGGAAAGGCATCCTTTGCCGATACGGACAAACTGGTAAAGGGAACCGCCGTCCTTAAAGTCACCGATTTTCACAGGCTCTAAATGTTCACTCCAGGCTTTCATGCCGCCTTCAATAGAGTAGGCATTAGTATAGCCAGCCTCTTCGATTTGTTCGGCAACAAATTCGGACGACCCACCTTTTGCACATACAACGTAAATATCCTGGTCTTTAGGCAATACATCCTTTATTGGATCAATACCTTCAAGCAGGTCAAAATACGGCGTATTATGGACTTTTACATTGCGGCCTTCGATTTTCCAATCATCGAAGTCATCTGTATTTCTTGCATCAAGGATAAACAGGTCTTCATGGTTAATGACTTTTCGAGCTAATTCTTTTGCTGTAATTGTCTGGACCATTTCATTCCTCCTGTTTCACTTTGATTTTAGAATGTCAATGTAATGTCTGCATCGCTTGCGAAGTGAAGGAATGAAGCAGCTCCGCCAACGTCAATGCCATCTACGAACTGGTCTTTTTCAAGCGACATAACGTCCATTGTCATCTGGCAGGCGATCATTTTGACGCCCATTTCTGCTGCCATTTCAACAAGCTGCTCTACTGGAGGAACGTTTTCTCTTGCGAAGCCTTCCTGGAAGTGTTCAGTTCCTGCAGGCATAGGAAGTTGCTTATGCGCTTCCTTATGGATCAGGTTCAAACCTTCAAACGTGAAGAAGATTCCTACTTCTGCGTCTGTTGCTGCCGCGGCAGTCGCGATATTGAATACTTTGTATGCATCGAACATTCCGCCGTTAGAGGCGATGATAGCTACTTTCATTTTTTGGTTCCTCCTTATTTTCCCACTGAAGTTTCGGTAGGGCCTGTCCAGTCCTTCATTCCCGAAACGACATTAATTGTTTTTTTGAATCCTTTTTCAGACAGCTTCTTCGCTGCCATATCACTTCTTGACCCAGAACGACAGATGATATAAACATCTTCTTCAGGATCCAGTTCACTAAACCGCTGCTCTAATTCCCCAAGCGGAATCGATTTTGCATTAGGGATATGGCCAAAAGCGTATTCAGCTGATTCCCTGACATCAAGAATCGATATTTTCTCATTCCCCTCAAGTTTTGCCAGCACCTCTTCAAGAGTGGCCGTATGTGGATGAGGTGATTCATTGTTGAGCTCTTCTTCACTAGCTTTTCGAAGATAGTGTTTAAGCACATCTCCTTCAGTTATTGTACCGAGGTATTGATTGCCTGTACTTTCAGCCCATGCTTTAAGATCTGTCGTTGATCCTTTGTCTGTAGCCTGCACTTCGATGACCTGGCCTGGCTCCAGCTCATTCATGGTTTTCTTAGTTTTGACAATCGGCATCGGGCACGCAAGTCCTTTTGCATCCAGTACTTTATCCGCAGAAATTGACATAGTAATCCCCCTTCCTACGCATTAGTATTTATGAATTCGCGGAATCCATACTGTAAAAATACTCCCTAGTTTATATACCCTCTACGGTAAAAACTATGCGTATATTGTAAAAAAGATAAAAAAAAACAGCAACCATTTTGCCTTGGCTGCTGTTTCATCCTTATTCTTTGCCATAATAGGTATTTGGATAAGGAGGATTGGCGTACCCGTTCCTGCTCATCCATGGAATGTAACTCACTGGGTTCACACTGATTGCATACTTGAACATATTGTTCATCATACTGTCCATCCCCATAAAGGACATATTCATTACCATATACATTGCCTTGATCGTATTGAACTGTGAAAGCTCAACTACATATACGATTCTGTCTGCCATAACTCCAATCTGTCCTTCTGTCCATAAAATCCTGTCAGCCATGAATCCAATTTGGTTTTCTGTATACAAAACTCCTTCTAAAGCCTGTGTAAAAGTATCAGCACCCATTTGTCCCACATATACAATAGCTCTGCTTGTTGCCATTGCATTCACCTCCCATTAGTCAAGATATGTACCCCTGGGAGGATGGTGTCTGGCTATTTAAATGTGAGCGTTATGGATGTACCTACATGAACGAGAGCACACATTCCTAAGCTCTTCTTGATTTATTCAATTCTTCCGTTTACTAAAAGCTGGTTCCATGTCTTGCCGCCATCCCTGGATTCGTATAGATCGTTCAAGATGGTGATGAAGGCAATCCGGTCTTCCTGCTCTGGGTCAGCCGCTATATAAGTAATCGGATTGTCATACTTCAGATTAGGGATAGTCATTTCCTCCCCTGCATTTCCCTTCTCTATTGGAAGTTTGATTAGCTTAATCTCTTCATTCACTACTGGTGTGATATACAAGGACCCCTTTGAATAGGCTGCGGCCGTAACCATTTGATAATCTCCAGCTCTTTCCATGGTCTTACCATAATCGTTCGAAACAAAAACCCCTTCTCTCGTAGACATTGCTATAGTTCCGCCATTTTCAGGATGAACCGCTATCATCCCAAGGGAATTTGCAGCCAGTCCATTAAGTTCAACAAGTTCCCATGCTCCTCCTCTATCTTTTGAGACATATACGCCTCGTTCCAGCTCAGAGTTGGGCTCCTCGTTAATCAAGTATAAAACGTTATCCTGAAAGCTTGCCGACAAGAAGTGAAAATCGGTCTCTCCGTAAAAAGCTATTTTATCAAGTGTCTTGCCCTTGTCCGTACTTTTCACAAGACCAAGCGGGTTTTTAAGCTCCGATCCTTCTGCTGGATGGCCGCTTGCAAAAAAGCCGTCTTCAACAGCCTGAAATCCCATGTAGTCATGGTTTCCGTCCGTCGTTTCCAGCCATTCACCATTTTTGAATATCTTCAAACCATGGTGGGAGGCGACATATAACCCCTCATCATTTCCCGGGTAACCAATTCCATGTACATGTTCAATTTTTTGCGGCTCTGCTTTTATGATAAAGTCTGTCTCTGATTCCGCCTGAGGTATTTTTTGCTCCTCGGTTTTCTCATTACTTACATCAGAAGCAGGCTTTTGCTGTTCCTGGCCTTCTTGAACTGAACATCCAGTAACCACGATTGCTACAAGGATAGGAACCAACACTAATCTTAATTTAAACATTTTTACTTCCCCCGTTTTTTTATCTTGGTTGTCCAATAATAGTAGCAAATCCCAGCTACCACCGCAAAAATTGCTGCAGCAAGCTGGTAGTGTGTTTCCCAGCCTAGTACAGTATGGACTGAATATGCCTCAATCAATAGAGCCGGTATTTTGCCAATAGTACTTGAAATCGCAAAGGCCCATGTCCCCATTCTGCTGTATGAAGCAGCCAGGGTGACGAGTCCGGACGGTGCAAACGGGAAAAGCCTTAGTAAAATGACAAGCACGAATGCCTCTATACCTATTGTTTGCTTAAGCCTGTCCAGAATCCTTACTGTTCTTGACGGACCGCTATTGCCACTGAGCTTTTTAAGCCCTTTCCGATACAGAATAAAACTTATGACCGCTCCTAACGCTTCGCCGATAATGGAAAGTGCTAGTCCCCAGGAAAATCCGAAGTAAACGATGTTCGCTGCTGTCACAAAAGCACTAGGAATAATACCGGCTATGGCGACCACTATGCTGACTGCAAGGCTGATGATAATGGCAAACCAAACCGGCTGGCCAGATAAGGTTTCTAATAATGACATATGCCAGCCTCCAGTTAATTTTCATATCTTTGTCACTGCTTCTGCTTAGTTTTTGCAAACTGTCCCGCTAAGATTTATGTATACCCGAAAGGAGCTGACCAAGACATGAAAAAACTTACGTTAAGCTTATTAGGAGCAACGTTGATAATTGGAGCAAGCACTGCTGCCTTTGCAGAGGAAGGGAAAGAAGGAAAAGGTACTTTTAATTTTGGCCAAATGAAGCCGTTGATTGAAAAAATGCACCCAAACTTTTCTGATGAAGAAGTCAAGCAAATGTATAATGACTGCCATGGTACAAACGGTGCCATGCCGAGCAAGAACTTTAATATGATGGATAGCAGTCATATGAATAACCTTTAATGACAGCTCTTGCAATTCAATCATATGATTTTAACTTGAAAGGTTCTGGGGAAAAACCATAGCCTTTTTCTTCGAATCTTAACTGATAATTTTACCTAAATTCTAAGGGTATAAATATTATACACTTCCAATTTTTTTAGATAATCTTCATTCTTCTCTAGACTTGCACCATTTAAAGCTACAAACCAATAATCAGAGCAATAAAAACAACCTGACCGTTGGGTGCAGGCTGCTGCGGAATCAAACTATTAAACTAATACATCACCATAGCTATGTTGTGAAGGTAAATCTGTTAGGACCTCGTCTTGTGAGTGCTGCGATGGCAAGTCAACTACTTTTGTTCCATCCTCTGAATGCTGCGATGGAAGGTCCGCTAACTGGGTCCCGCCGAGTGAATGTTGGGACGGCAGATCTGCTATCTGTGTATCACCCTGCGAATGCTGCGATGGCAAGTCCGTTACCTGAGTCCCGTCTTGCGAATGCTGCGATGGCAAGTCTGCGAGATTTTGGGAAGATGCTGTAAAACTAAATGCGCTTGCAAAAGCAATCGCTAAAGCAGTTAGTAATATGGCTCTTTTCATATTCTGCCCTCCAATACGTAATTAACTTCCATGTTTTTATTCAACTTAACAATATTTTAATAATTTTTCCATTTCAGTAGTTACTAAACTAGCAAACTTCTCATTTTTTTGCAGCTTAAAAATCATTACCGCTTTTTCCAAATATTCTTTACCTTTTTCTAATTTACCCAATTTTATAAAATTCATTCCTGTTTGGTAATGAAGTTCGCCAAATAAATACATATTTTCTTCATATATACAGTTATCGATCCCTTTACTGCAATAAATAAGCGATTCTTCATATCTCTCTAGCTTTGATAATGCCTGTGCCAGTCCATATAGAATCCTGAGCCAGATGCCTGAGTCTTGTACCTGAGGGAGGCTCGCAAGATTATTTAAGGCACTGAGGAAAACTTCCACGGCCTTGTCCAGGTTTCCACTATCTTTCTCAACAATAGCGATACTGGTCAGAATCTCGATCTCACGTTCTGTCAGATCTGTATCCGCCTTACTGGTCATAGACAAAGCTTTAAATAGCAAATCGACGGACTTCTCCTTATCTTCCTCAAGGTAGTATGTACTGATTCCCTCATGCCACAGCAGAAATTGGCTGTAGGAAGTATGCTTGAACAGAGGATTATCCTGCTCTTTTTGAATGATTTCATTGATCGCAGCATAATCCCGTTCACGCTTGTATTTCTTAATTAATTCCGTAACGGCGATTGCATAATTATAGGTATCAGTAGATGCAAAGTCAAAGAAGTGATTAAGCTCAACATCCAACTTCAATGCCATTTTATATAATTGGTCGATCGTTGGATATTTCTCTTCTTTCTCAAATTGAATTATTTCCGCTTCTGAACAAATTCCTTCGGCCAACTCTGCCGGATTCAGTTCTTTAAAAGTTCTTGTAGACTGAAGAATTTTCCCGAAGTTATATCCAACCAGGCTCATCCCTACACCCCATTTAAACGTAATTATGTATATATTATCATAGTGTTTGTAAAATTAAAAAATTTACAGAAGAGAAAGAGACCAGAATGACAATTGAGCCATCATTCATTGATAAGAAATGTAGTGCAATGCGATACACGCTAATGCTAAAAAAATGACTACAATAGATCCTATTTTATTTTTTTGCCGCCAGAGCGTTATTCCAAATAATAAATAATACATAATGATTAAAGCAATGGCAATCCACATAATTATGATCATCTAATCCCTCACTTCTTCAAGTTTAGGCAGTTTCGACTGGCGTCCAAATTCACCAAATCGAATGGAGACATTTACCTTCACTTTTGCATCAGGATATGTCTTCATCCAGTCAAATTCCCGGAATTCACTTAGAGTTGCAAACTCTTTTCTCATAGGGATTGATAAATCAAATGTATCTCCTCTTAACTCTTGCTGGGTATACGAAATAAATTCCGTGAAATTTTTTTCTATCGCAGCTGTAAGAGACTTTCTTAACTCTTTAACCTTTTCTCGGTTCTTTGCGTAATTGATCATGCTTGGGTCGCTGTATACTTCTATAAATAACGGAACTTCTATTTCAATGGTCGGCCTGCCCTTCGCAGGTATTAGCTTATATTTATTTTCTCTTCTTTGAGCTATCCTTATAGACAGCTTATATCTTTCATCAAACGGATCTTTAAGGGCAGTCAGGATATCCTCAGTTGTCCATGTATTGTCCAACAGACTCGAAATCCTTGTCTCTTCTCCTGTTATTCTGCCAATCATTTGTCCTTCCTTGAATACTGCGGAACCTAAAAACTGGGCATTGTTCGTCGTACCCTCCACTTGAATTTCCCCGGCCAGCAAGTCATCATCTGACGTTTTAGGTTCATCTTTCCCTAATTTTTCTGTCGTTGCGTAAATTGCCAGATATAAATCTGCATCACTTTCAGTGACGCGGAAAAACCCATTAAGGTCAGCTTGGGGAATCATGCCTGTTTCCTGACCCCTTTCGATCATTAGTTCCAAAAATTTATGGGGTCTTGTTTCAATTTTCGGCTTATTATTTTTTATGAAATCAGCGGCATTTTCCCGCGAGACAATGAGTTGTGCACTTCGCTTAATCTCCCGGTCCTTGGTTGAACTGTATATGATCCTGATAAAATCAGGATCCCTGGCTAATTCTTCTGAAACGATAAGAACCCGCAGAAGATCATAGGATATTTCCTTCGCCACTATAGTATTAGCTGTATTACGCGATGAAATGAAATCATCCGCGACCAAAGTCACGATTTCCTGCGAAGGCTCATTCGCTCCTCCTGCAGTCTGCTGTGAGCCCACTTCCGGGTTAGCAATCAGATATGTAACTCTAACCTTCCCCTCTACATTATGTTTATCAAGTCCTATCCCAATGACATATGCTTTCTCGTCCAGTTCCTTTTGGTCCCAGCACCCTGACAGGCTCAATGTAACTGCTGCCAGGAAGAACACTTTAATCATCTTAGAGTGAAGTTTCATTCTTAAAATCCCCCCGAATTTTTGCCACGAACCACATAAATGGCGGAAGAATCATGAAGGCAGGACTCAATAATACAAGTATTTTTTCCCTTACATTATAGAGAGTGATGGATGGAGCGTCAGGTGATAACCCGATTAGCAAAATGATTGTCGCAATCAAAGGAATGAGATATTCAAACTCCTTGATCTTCAGAATCCCTCCCAGCAATGTTGCGATTAGATATAGATAAAACGAAAAACGGATGAATGTTGCGACCAGCCAAAAAGGGAAAAATAACGTTTCTACATTTGCTAAAAAGCCTATTTGAATAAATCGGATAGTTTCATGAAATGGATAGTTCAGCATTTCAGCAGTTGTGTAGTCAAATAAAACAACAAACGCCACGAGTGCCAGGCTCAGTTCCACTGTAATAAATCCCAGCCCTATGAACGTTCCTTTTTTCATATCCTTATATGAAGAGATGAGCGGCATGATCAGTGCAAGGAAGAAAAAATCGACAAATATTGAAACATTTTTTACAGACGCTTTTGCCACTTCAATTGGCCCTTCACCCCAGAGCGGGAAAAGATAGCCAATTGTTCCTTTCTTAAAAGTAAAAATCAGGGCAATGAACAAAGTGATCTTAATATATGGCAGCAAAAGCCAGGACACGGTCCCGATCTGTTCTATCCCCCTCTTTGCTCCGTATGTGCAAATAACCATCAATAGGATGTAAAGGATGGTTGTTGGCGTCTTCGTGAAATACATCGAGCCAATAATGTCCACGTAGGTACCTGAGTCAGCAATGACTGCCGTTGTTCCACCGATTAACAGGCAAATAGATAAGAGAGTTCCAAAAAACCTGCCAAAAAGATGCAGCAGTATTTCATGCAGGTTTTTTCCTTTATGCGCTGAATACACTTTTATTAACAATATGATAGGAAGTAATGACAGCATACCAATTAGCAGTGCTGCCATCCAGCCGGCATTTTTTGCATGTTCATAAATGATCGCAGGTGTGTCGTCACTTAATTTGGCCCCAACGGTCAACGAGATAAGCGCGAAATATTCTTTTATGCCAATTTTCCCCTTATCCTGTTTCATCGCCTATTCTCCAGTAGTCTTTTTTTGTAGATCCTTCGTTTTTAAAAAGCCTGGCCTTAACGTTTCATTTTTTGTTAACCTGCGGAAAATCGTATCCTTCGAGGACTTGTAATTTGGTGACATAGGCGCTAAATACGGTACGCCAAATGACTTAATCGAAACCATGTAGAATAAGCCTCCAACAAACATTGCAGTCATACCGTAAATTCCCATTAGCGCTGCACCCAGGATAAATAGAAAACGAGTCAGCCTTACCGCGAAATTCAAACTTAGATCACTGACTGCAAACGAACTTAGTCCTCCGAGTGCGACAACAATAATAACAATCGGACTGATAATATTTGCTTCTACGGCTGCCTGTCCAAGGATTAAGGCTCCAACAATCCCGATGGTCGGTCCTATCGGACTGGGAACACGTAACCCGGCTTCCCTGATCAGCTCGAATGCCAGCTCCATGATCAATATTTCAATCACCGCGGGAAAAGGAACTTTTTCGCGAGATGCAGCAATTGCCAGCAGCAAGTCGGGCGGAATCATTTCAGCATGATAAGTGGTGATAGCCACGTAAATTGCTGATGTAAAAATGGTGATGAAAAGGGCAGTCATTCTTAACGCTCTCGTAAAGTTCCCATAAAAAAACCTAAGATAGTGATCCTCAGGACTATGAAAAAAAGCCCAAAATGTCGCAGGGAGAACGAGACTATCTGGTGAATTATCCATTAACAAGACAATATAGCCATCTTCTAAAAAAGAGGCTGCCCTGTCAGGCCTCTCTGTCGAAAGAATGCTGGGAAATAATGAATAATTCCGTTCTTCAATGTATTCCTCCAGCAGTGAAAGATTCTGGATCGAATTCACATCAAGACTGCCCAGCCTTTCTTTGATATTGTCAATCAATTTTTCATTAGCGAGCCCGCGAATGTATAGGACAAAAACATCATTATGGGAACGTTGCGAGACTTCCACTGCTTCAACAATAAGGTTTTCGTTCCTGATTTTTTTTCTGAGCAATGAAATGTTGGCTACAGCCTTTTCATTGAACGCTTCCTTGGGTCCCTTGATGAGAATCTCACTTTCAGGCTTTTCAATTGCCCTGCTTTGAAAATCAGGACAATCCATAATGTATGCCTTAGGTTCTCCATCCAGTATGAGGAGCGCATTTCCTTTGTTAATATCCTTGACTGCATCCTTGTATAAGGTGATTTCATGTACCATTTGGATAGCAACTATATCCTTCACCTTTTTATCAGAAGCTGTATTTTCCGTTAATGGCTTCAGGATATTTTCTTCTATACTTTTAACATCCGTGATGGTGCTAATAAACAATAAAGCTGCCTGCTTCTTTAACCCTTCAAGGTACAATTCTCGCAATTTAATATCTTTATTATCAGGAATGCTGTAAAGCTGCTTTAATATTGATAGATTTTCCTGGAGATTCCTGCTGAATCCCTTTTCCTTAAGGGATGTCTGCTCTCCCTCCAGCTTATCCACTGAGAGAGAGGCTTGTTTTTGCTGTTTCTTGAATAACGTAAGCATTTCCTTTAACATCACGAATCTTCTCCCTGCAAGCGTGGATACTATTTCCTTATCTTAACTTTTACTAACCTGCTATGTTTTATGAGTTTTAAGCATGAAAAAAACTCAGGAAAGTTCCTGAGTTCGTTATTCCTTATATTCGTTTACGTGCCGCAAGTAAATAAACAGCTCCTGCACCCAATGCAATGATACTTACAGGTATTATGAAAGGTTGGGCCACTTCCTTGATGCCTGACCAATTTTCGCCGAGGACAATGCCAAGATAGAGGAAAAAAATTGTCCACGGAACCATTGCCGCTATTGTATACAGTGTAAATTTGAGCGCTGACATTCGGGCAATTCCCGCAGGAATAGATATGGCATGCCTGACTACCGGGATGAACCTTGCAGAAAAAATCACTCCAGGTCCATATTGCTTGAACCATCTTTCAGAAACATCCAGATGGTGCTGGTTAATCAGGAGGTACTTCCCATATTTCTCCAGCATCGGGCGGCCGCCAAAATAACCAAGCCAGTACAGGAACAGCTGCGCGATCGTCCCGCCGATGGTTCCGGCAACCACGGCCCCTGCAAAACCAATGCTTCCTTCAGAAATCATATATCCCCCATACCCAAGGACGATTTCACTCGGGATGACCTCAAGCATCAATCCGAGGGCTATCCCTATGTACCCAAGACTCGACAGCCAGTCCAAAACAGTCATAATAAATTCTTGCATATATACCACTCCAATTCCTGGCACTCTTTAAAATATATTTATGAATGTCCAAGTTTATCTCTCTTTTAGTAAGAAAAGTGTAAGCGCCTTGGTCAGACCCGACAAACGCTGGAGTGCCGACCGAAGCGACTCGATGGGCTAGACGCTGGAGCTAGACAATTCTCGAAGTGAAAATTTATACTTATTTATCTTACAAGAAAAAGAACCTGCCGTTAGACAGGTTCTTTTAAAAGGAAGCGTCAGCCACGCCAGCCTCCTCTGAATAATACCCTCAGTCCAATAAATATGATAACAACTGCGAAGAGCACGATGACAATAACGCCGATAATTGCAAAGAGACCTCCCGAAAGGGTCAGGAGCATCGGTCCGAATTTCATTAATACCCAGCCTGCAAGCATGCAAGCAACGAAAAGAAGCACATTGGATCCCCAGTTGAACGACATATAATAATCCCTCCTTTACTTCCCAAGATATGTGTATACCGCAATTTGGGTACGGGCTAGTGAACTATTATTGAATTTTTTGTGTAAAAAAGAATCTGCTCGACGAAAATAGAATTACATAAATTTGGTTAATTCTGTTTTTAAAGGCAAAAACAAGGGAAAAGTAATTATTGTTTTCATACATAAAGCAAGAAAAAAGAGAGGGGGACTATGATGACTAGTCATCTATATATGCGTTTTGTAAAACTTCCGATTTTGTTGAGGATCCTGATGATTGCCGCTATGATGATTACTCTGTTTGGCGTCATCATTCATTATGTTGAGCCAAAAAGCTTTCCAACAATTTTTGATGGGGTCTGGTGGGCGATCATTACTGCATCAACAGTAGGGTTCGGAGATTATTATCCCGTATCTACATGGGGACGAATAACGGCAATACTTCTCCTGCTGATTGGCACAGGATTTTTATCGTCCTATTTTATCCACCTTTCAGCAGCAACTGTTACCAAACAAAATGCATATGCAGAGGGGAAAGTAGGTTTTAAAGGCAAAGATCAGATTATCATTATCGGGTGGAATGAAAGGTCTCGTTCGGTTCTCAGGTCTCTCATAGAATCTGATGAAAAAATCATATTAGTGGATGATTCCTTGGGGTCTAATCCTATTAAGGATGACAATGTTCACTTCATCAGGGGGAGGGCGAACAAGGATGAAACTTTACTGGATGCCGGCATCTCAACAGCCAGAAAAGTAATTATTACATCCGACCAGAACCTTGATGAGCTTCAAGCCGATATGAATACGATTCTCACGCTTCTCGCGATCAAAGGCTTAAACCCGGACATCCGGTGCATCGCAGAAATCCAAACCACCGAACAGATCAATAATGCGAGAAGAGCCGGAGCAGATGAACTAATACCTGCTAATGCTTTGACTAGCGCCGTACTATTAAACAGCATCGCTTCTGCGGAAGTTGTGAACCCTTTGCTGGATTTACTAGGGGAATTAAACGGGAAGCGCTTGTCTTATATTGAACCGGAAGCTTCTCTTATTGATAAAAACTTTCAGGAAGCAAGCAGCTTTCTGCTGAAAGAGCGCAATATTATATTGATTGGAAGCAAAAGAGGGGATGACATTATCGTCAACCCCAAAAACAATATTAAAATTAAATACGATGATCAGCTGCTTGCGATTTCCAATGATTAATGAAGCAAAGCAGATTCTACTTCTCGGACAAGCGACTTTCCGACTTCGATGTATTTTTCCGGAAAGCTCGCATCCTTGTCCACAGGCTCCTGAAATTGATTGAATGAAGCGCTGGCATTCCCAATCTCCGCATGGTCATCGATGCCTCGCTGATATTTATGCGAGAGAAGGAATGGGCGCTCTAAACTAACTGTGCAGCCTTTGGAATCGAGTTGGCCGTCAATCGCCTTAAATGGCAGACGCAAAAATTGATAACCCACTTCATCATCAATTTTATAATCAAAAGCACCATGATCATAATCCCAGTTACCCCCGATGGAATATCCCAAAGGTTTAAGCAGCTGCTCCAGTTTAAATAAATCGAAATGTTTGCCCTCAAGCTCAGATTGTATCTCAATCAATGGTCGTTCCGCCTTTCCATTCATTTTCGCTTAGTTTTAACCAAAAGAGGTATTTTAATGAGTGGTGTACGATCCGATTAGCTTGGAAACCTTCTTTAAACCGGTGTTCGTTGCTGTTGTATTACGTTTATTGGCGAAAATCAATTTTTATTAGCGGTTTTCACAATTTTATTGGCGATTATTTATTTTTATTGGCGATTTTCACAACTTTATTGGCGATTTTCAAAATTTATTGGCGAACTGGAAATTTCGTGCGATTTTTTCCAATTTTAAAAGAAGCAATTCATACAAAAGGAGCACCCGCTAATATAGGGTGCTCCTTTTCACCATTATTTAAGTCGTTTTTCCAATTCTGCTTTCTTTTCTTCGAAGCCTGGTTTTCCAAGCAATGCGAACATGTTCACTTTGTAAGCTTCTACGCCTGGCTGGTCGAATGGATTCACGCCGAGCAGGTAGCCGCTCATTGCGCAGGCTTTTTCAAAGAAGTATACAAGGTAACCGAATGTATACTCATCAAGCTGAGGGATTGTCAAAACAAGGTTCGGTACGTCGCCATCAGTATGGGCAAGCATTGTTCCTTCGAACGCTTTGTTGTTGACGAAGTCAACCGTCTTGCCAGCTAGATAGTTCAAGCCGTCAAGGTCGCTTGCAGCTTCTTCAATTGTCATTTCATGGCGAGGTTTCTCGACTTTGATGATTGTTTCGAACAAGTCACGGCGGCCTTCCTGCACATATTGACCAAGTGAGTGTAGGTCAGTCGAGAAGTTCGCTGAAGAAGGATAGATTCCCTTCTGGTCTTTTCCTTCGCTTTCGCCGAATAGCTGCTTCCACCACTCAGAGAAGTACTGAAGAGATGGCTCATAGTTGATCAGCATTTCAATTGTTTTACCTTTGTTGTAAAGCGCGTTACGGACTGCAGCGTACTGGTAAGCAGGATTTTCTTCAAGCTCTGAATTTCCGAAATCCTCTCTTGCCTGTGCTGCACCCTTCATCATCGCTTCGATATCTGAACCGCTGACAGCGATTGGCAGCAAGCCTACAGCCGTCAATACAGAATAACGTCCACCTATATCATCAGCAATCACGAATGATTCATAGCCTTCTTCGTCAGCAAGTGTTTTCAATGCACCGCGAGCTTTATCCGTTGTTGCATAAATGCGTTTGCGGGCTTCTTCCACTCCATACTTCTCTTCAAGAAGCTTGCGGAAAATACGGAATGCGATTGCAGGCTCCGTCGTTGTTCCAGACTTAGAGATGACATTGATCGAGAAATCTTTTCCATCCAAAAGATCCATCACATCTGTCATATAAGATGAGCTGATGTTGTTGCCGATAAAGATAATTTGCGGTGTCTTGCGCTTTTCTTTTGGAAGAGCGTTATAGAAGCTGTGCTGTAAAAATTCAAGCGCAGCACGTGCACCAAGATAAGAGCCGCCAATCCCGACAACAAGCAGGACATCAGAATCACTCTTAATCTTTTCCGCAGATTTCTGGATGCGTGCAAATTCTTCTTTATCATAGTCTACAGGCAGATCGATCCAGCCTAAAAAGTCGCTGCCTGCACCAGTCTTTTCATGTAATGAATGATGTGCTACTTTTACAAAATCCCTTAAGTATGTAACTTCGTGTTCACCAAAAAAGCTTAACGCCTTTGAGTAATCAAAACGAACATGTGTCATGTCTGATCCTCCATTATTTTATATTCTCTATCACTTTAACCAAATGAAAGTCAATAATCAAGAAACACCCCCAAATGTAAGCGTGCCCAATTGTGAAATTTTAAGTAAACTTATTAAAAAGTTTAGTTCATCACGATTGGGCACTTTTATTGTTCTTCTTTCCAATGTATAAGAGACCGATTGCGTGCCTAAAAAATTAGTTGCTCTTTTACCCCTTACCCTCACTTCTAGGGCAAAAACACGAGAGTACCCTTAAGGTTTCAGTTTTGCTTTGACAATCAGCCTGTGTGTTGCTGTATCAATTGGGGTGCAAGTTATAAGGGTGAGCACCTTTTCATCCTTACTCCCTCTAAGGACAGAAGTTTCGCGCGGTTCCACAACTAACGTTTCGTATACTTCATATTGATAGGTGTTGTTTTTATCCCTTACCGTGACGGTATCCCCTTTGCTTATTTCATCGAGCCGGTTGAACATACTTCCATAGGCCCGGTTCCGGTGGGCGGCAATGGCATTGTTCCCTGGCATTCCCGGAGCCGGTGTTCCTTCAAGCAGACCAGCTCCTTTATCCAAATTCGCATCAGATGCACCATTTAATATAGGCAGCTTCACGCCAATCTTGTCTATTTCAATGACACCGACCATGCCGGCGGACCGTTTCTGTTTTGTCTCCTTTTGATTTTCGGCCGGTAGCTTTTCAGCCTCTTGTTTTTCAGCTGGCGGAACTTCATCCACACTGCTCTCTGCCTGTGTTTCAATACTGAATACATCCTCAAGCTTCCTTAGACTCTCTGCAGCCACCATATTCTTCTGACTGCTGTCCTCCCATGTTTCAATCATTTTCTCCTGATTGTAGGAAGTGTAATAATCTTTTGCAGCTGGATAAAAGAAGATCGACAGACCAGCAAGAATCATTAATAACGACAATACTTTTCTCATAACTTCACCTCGTATAAAAATAAAAGAGGGGAATCGCTTCCCCTCCACCTCAAGTTTAGTTCCTCAATGGATTCCTGAATCTTAGCATGACTCCTCCTGCGGCAATCAAGAAGCCAAGTACATAGAACATTGTCCTGCTGCTTTCACCGGTTTGAGGAAGTACCTCGCCGTTATATACCTGTTTAGTTGTTGTCCCATCAGAAGTATTCCCGGATCCTGAATTATTTCCTGGTGCTGGCGTTTCAGTATCCTCGTCTGATTCCGCCTCTTCTGATTCCGTCTCTTCTGCTTCTTCCTCTACCATTTCACCTTCCATATCCCAGTTTAATTGTAGTGTCAGCACACTTTCGACAATATCCAGGGACTCAATTTGCGAAAGCAGAATCAATTTTGTTTCACCGTTGCTGGTTATCTCAAGTCCACGAATCAATTCCAGTTCAATTTCTTCAGTCAGCGTGAGGCTGAATAGTTCATTGATTCTTTCAAGGCCTATTCTCTTGCCGCCCATCATGACCAATGTTACTTTTTCAATTGGACGTGGAGTCTCATCTATCACGATTCTAATCATTGATAGTATGTTCATAGTTTCATCAGTATCCTCTGAATCACCTGGTTCAGATGGTTCAGATGGTTCTTCTACAGGAAGTTCACAAATATCCAGCCAATAATTAACCGAGCCTTCTGCTTCCACTCCTACTCTTACTTCACTGACTGGGATGACAAGCTCTTCACCTGTTGTAAAAATCAGTTTGAAAGCTGAAACATCATCTTTTATGAATTCACCGTCATCAAAAGATTTATATAAAGGGGATGAACCCGGATTCGTCATTTCCTCCCACTGACCATCAATCTGAACAAAGGCGGTTTCAACAGGATTGACACATTTGTCGATGTGCAGGTGGATCTGCGTGCTTTTATTTTCATTGCCTGGTTCGGTTCCATTATCAGCCGGCGTTGACTCATTTCTGCTTTCTTCAGCAGCATTATTTCCGTCTCCATCTTTATCTTCTTCTGGTGCATTATCTCCTTGTGAAGCATTATCTTCTTCTGGTGCATTATCTCCTTCTGATGCATTATCTTCGTCCGGTTTTTCATTTTCTTCTGCATTAGTTTCTTCTTGAGTATTATTTTTCCCTGAAGCATTATTTCCGTTTTCACCATTGCCTTCCTGATTATCACTGTTCTCAGCTGCTCCAGGTTGATTTGTTGTTTCTTGTTCAGAGTTACTATCCTCTTTCTCAGCTGCTGAAGCTTCCTCAGTATTTGTTTCATTTTCCGTAGTTGCCGCTTTTACATCACCATTAGACTTTTCTGTTTGATCCGCAGTCTTTGAACCTACTTTGATGTTTTTTTGTTTAACAGTATTTTCTTGCTGAGAGTTTGTTTTTTGCTTGCTATTTTCCGCAGCAAACGCACCTGTAACAGGGAAAGTAATCATAAACAATAACATGAATGCAACTACGATGGATAAGCGCTTTTTAATTTTCAAAATTTCTACCCCTTTTCGAATAAAATTGTGCACCACTAATAAACTGAATATTCAGTTATTTTAAAAGAGTACTCGCCTCCTTTTCCTTGTATTCATCCTTTTACTAGACAAAACAACAGCCAGGTTATCTCTAATTTCATGGCAGCCAGGACAATCTTAGCCGTAAAATGCAGCCTTAGACCCCTCGCTTTGCGTCCCTGTTTTTCAACAGGTTTGCCCTGAGCATGATTGGTGTTAATATGGATTCTTATGTAAATAATTCCTACTGCTCCATTGTCTTACATTTAGAGACTTACCACAGTTACCCAGCTGCTTAAACATTTAGTCCCAGAAAAAATATTGGTAAATTTTTCATCGAATGCTTTATTTTCCCGGAAAGGAGGGTGGATTCAGTGCTTAGGGTTCTATTTTTAAAGGAAATACATGAGATTTTTTACCTATAAAAAGACAAAGGACCCAGGGAATATTCCAAGGGTCCTTAAAGGTTTATAACGACATACGATAGATGTTCAATACGTCATCTTTATTTAATTTTGCAAAGTTGCCAAACTCGCCATTGACCATTGCTTTGTCAGCCATCACTTCCAGCTTGCTGTCATCAATGTCATAATCAGCAAGTCTTGATGGTGCACCAATGCTGTTCCAGAATTCACGCAGCTTTTCAATTCCTTCCAAACCTGCTTCTTCGTCTGTCTTGCCTTCTGGATTTACTCCGAAAACTCTGACAGCCATTCTCTTGAAGCGCTCTGGTTTCACGTTAAGGTTATGCTTCATCCAGTTCGGGAACAGGATGGCTAGCCCGCCTCCGTGAGGGATATCATACACTGCTGATACGGCGTGCTCGATATTATGAGTAGCCCAATCGCCGCGGTAACCCATGTTTAGGATTCCATTCAATGCCATCGTTCCTGAGTAAAGAATCGTTGCACGATACTCGTAGTTCTCCAGGTCCTCAAGCAGTTTTGGTGCTGTTTCCATCACTGTCAAAAGCAAGGATTCGGCCATGCGATCCTGGAATTCAGTGTTCTCAGTCAGGTGGAAATAGTGCTCGAATACATGTGACATCATGTCAACAATGCCGTAAATTGTTTGGTCCTTAGGCACTGTAAATGTGTTTACAGGATCCAAGATAGAGAATTTAGGGAAAGACACCGGGCTGCCCCAGCCGTACTTTTCATTCGTTTCCCAGTTTGTGATGACAGAACCGGCATTCATCTCAGAGCCTGTAGCGGCCAATGTCAATACTGTCCCGAATGGAAGTGCTTCTGATGCAAAAGCTTTCTTTGTAACAAGATCCCATGCATCGCCATCGTATTTTGCTCCAGCTGCGATAGCTTTCGTGCAGTCGATAACACTGCCGCCGCCCACTGCAAGCAGGAATTCAATACCTTCTTCTTTGCATATTTTTACACCTTTATGGACAGTTGACAGCCGAGGATTTGGTTCAACACCTGACAGTTCGGATACCTCCGCGCCAATTTCATTTAGAGTGTTCATGACTGAATCATAAAGTCCGTTTCGCTTAATGCTGCCACCACCGTAGACGAGCAGAACCTTCTTGCCATACTGAGGGACCTCATTCTTCAGTTCCTCAAGCTGACCTTTTCCAAAAATAAGTTTAGTTGGATTATAAAATGTAAAGTTATCCATTCTTATCACCTTCCTCAAGGCTAATTATGTTCTTTTTTTAAAAGCAATGCAAAAAAAATACACTTCTTAATGTTCTCCAATGTGCTCTAAAATGTTTCATCTTTTTACTTGGATAAAGATTTAATATGTTCAGGATGAATAATTCATCAACTGCTGAATCACTCTATAAAAGAACAAATTTATTGAAGGAGGAAACACCCATGAGCGGTATTCAACGTGCAGCACTTGTTCTTACCATTATCGGGGCCATCAACTGGGGGTTAGTAGGATTCTTCCAATTCGATCTTGTTGCAGCAATTTTCGGCGGACAGGATTCAGCATTGGCTCGAATCATCTATGGCCTGGTTGGACTTGCTGGTTTAATAAACATCGGTCTTCTTTTCGCTCCAAGCGAAAGAGAGGAAAGAGCAGCAGAACCAAGGGCTACTCGATAACTGAATTTCACAAGAAAACCCGCCAAGGAAGGCGGGTTTTCTTGTGTTTATGATAATACTTTCTTAATTCGTTCGATTGCCCAATCTAATTCCTCTTGGCTGATGACAAGAGGCGGTGCGAAGCGGATGACGGTATCATGCGTCTCTTTGCAAAGCAGTCCCTCTTCTTTAAGGTCCTCACAATACTTACGTGCAGGTTCCGTTAATTCAACGCCAATGAACAAACCGCGGCCGCGGATATCCTTGATGATGGAATTATCGATTTCACGCAGCTTGCTGATAAAGTATTCACCAAGTTCAAGGGAGCGTTCTGCAAGCTTCTCGTCAATCAATACATCCAGGGATGCGATTGAAACAGCACAGGCCATCGGATTTCCGCCGAAAGTAGAGCCGTGAGAACCAGGATTGAATACACCCAGTACATCATTGTCAGCTACAACACAGGAAATCGGGAATACTCCGCCGCCAAGTGCCTTTCCAAGGATGTACATATCAGGCTGTATGTCCTCCCATTCACACGCGAACATTTTACCAGACCGTGCTAATCCTGCCTGGATTTCATCGGCAATAAACAGGACATTGTTTTCTTTACATACATCGAACGCCGCTTTCATGAATCCTTCTGGTGGAATGACGATTCCAGCCTCACCCTGAATCGGTTCAATCAGGAAGGCTGCAGTGTTAGGAGTGATCGCTTCCTTCAGCGCATCAAGGTCACCGTAAGGGATCAGTTTAATTCCCGGAAGCATCGGGCCGAAGCCGCGTTTATATTCTTCTTCAGAAGATAATGAAACAGCTGTCATTGTCCGGCCATGGAAGTTGCCTATACAAGCGATGATTTCAGCCTGGCTGTCCGCAACACCTTTAACATCGTATGCCCAGCGGCGAGCTGCTTTAATAGCCGTTTCAACCGCTTCCGCTCCAGTGTTCATCGGCAAAGCCATTTCTTTATTCGTCATCTTGCAAATCTTTTCATACCATGGTCCCAGCTGATCATTGTGGAATGCTCTTGAAGTAAGAGTCACACGGTCAGCCTGGTCCTTAAGCGCCTGAATGATCTTAGGATGGCGATGCCCCTGGTTAACAGCTGAATACGCACTAAGCATGTCCATGTATCTGTTGCCTTCTGGATCTTCTACCCAAACTCCCTCTGCCTTCGAAATTACGATTGGCAGGGGATGATAGTTATTCGCACCGTACTTTTGAGTCTGCTCGATTAGCGAGCTAGTTTTTGTTGTTGTCATGAACTTTCCTCCGTTCCAATGAAAAAATTGGTTAGACAATCATATTGTAACCTGTAAGCTCTTTCATTTTAACCCCCTAAAACAGATTGGTGGTAGGTTTTCCGTAGTTTTCCTTTAGAACTTGTCTGCAGCAGCTATATCGATTGACAGCTTTTCTTGGTTTCAACGGAAGTTGTCGGTAGTTGACTTAAGTTCGGACTGCTTTTCATGATTACCCTAGAAACCTGTCTGAAGTTGGTCCATGTTCGGACAGCTTTTCATGATTTCCTCTGAAACCCGTCTGAAGTTGCCCCGGTTCTGACAGCTTTTCATTGATTTCTTCCAAACCTGTCTGAAGGTGGCCCTTGTTCGGACTGCTTTTCATGATTACCTCTCAAACCTGTCTGAAGTTGGTCCATGTTCGGACAGCTTGTCATGATTCCCTATGAAACCTGTCTGAAGTTGCTCCGGGTTCGGACAGCTTTTCGTTGATTTCTTCCAAACCTGTCTGAAGGTAGCCCATGCTCGGACAGCTTTTGATGATTCCCCCTCAAACCTGTCTGAAGTTGGTCCATGTTCGGACAGCTTTTCATGATTTCCCTTCAAACCTGTCCGAAGTTGCCTCTTGTTCGGACTGCTTTTCATGATTTCCCCTGAAACCTGTCTGAAGTTGGTCCATGTTCGGACAGCTTTTCATGATTTCCCCTGAAACCTGTCTGAAGTTGGCCCATGTTCAGACAGCTTTTCATGATTCCCCCTCAAACCTGTCTGAAGTTGCCCCGAGTTCGGACAGCTTTTGATGATTCCCCCCCAAACCTGTCTGAAGTTGCCCCATGTTCAGACAGCTTTTCATGATTTCCCTTCAAAGCTGTCCGAAGTTGGCTCTTGTTCGGACAGCTTTTTATGATTTCTCTTCAAACCTGTCTGAAGTTGGCTTACGTCTGTATTTCCAAGCACTAAAAAAAACCGGACAAAAATGTCCGGTTTCTCCAGTAAAACTTATTTCTTAGCCATATCTGACTGGTTGATCCACTCTTGAAGCTTATCCTTCAAAGTGTTGAATCCTTGTGCTGAGTCATCCTGGTGCTGAACTACAGCAGCTGGACGCTTTGCACTGCGTGGCTTCTTCGCACGTTGTGGTTGTTCTGGTGCTTCTTCAGTAGCACGGATAGATAAACCGATTTTTCCAGCAGCTTCATCAATTGACAAAACTTTCACTTTCACTTCATCGCCAACTGTAAGGTGCTCGTTAACATCCTTAACATAACCGTGTGTGATTTCTGAAATGTGCACTAGACCTTGTGTATTTTCATCTAACGCTACGAAAGCGCCATATGGCTGGATTCCTGTAACTTTTCCTGTTAAAACGCTGCCTACTTGAATATTTTCTGACATGGAAACACTCCTAAAAATTGTTTTATTTTATCCCATTAATACGCAATTAAAAATTATATCATATTCTATAGCATTTATCAAAAGGAATAAGTTAATTCAATTTAGGCGTTTCCAGCTATTGGAACGGAAGATACCTTACTTTCCAGAAACCATCTTCCTGGACCATCTGGAAAACTGGTCCATCTGGACGATCTGCAAAATGCAGCTGGACACCGACTACTTCCTCTGAATCATCCTCTGCATGGTAGAGTGCGGCATATTCATACCCTTTCAGGACATCCCTGAGATCCAAACTGGCCATTTCTTGTTCTTGTATATATTGTTCCTCTGATGGCTTCCCGTCATTCTTGCTGTAAAGAGCGTATTTGGTTTCATAATCCCCAGCCTGGTCTGCATGGAAGTACAACTGCATGATTTCAAACGGTCCGTAATTCTTCAGAATATTGAAGTCCTTCTTGGCTGCGAATTCCTTATAACTCGATAGCAACGAAGCTGGGATGGGGAGAACAGCCTTGTTAATCATATCCTCTGCCTTCGAATTATTTGCGGAATTTATATATCTTGGATATACAAGATTCTCGTGCCTTTTCATTTCATTAGCTGGCTTAAGGAACTTATCGCTTTTCATCTGTTCGTACATAACTTTTACTGCTGCAGCTGTGTCGGTCTCCGGATAAGTTTCGAAGAGATATAAATAGGCGTCTTTCACTTCTTCTTTTAAAAGATTGTCTTCACCATAAATCGGATTTACGGTTGAGCCAAGCGTAAACAAGGCATAGAGGGACTGCACATCAGTACGCAGAATATCGTTGATTTTTAAATCCTCAACAGTTCCAATTGCAGTTTCAAGTTTCACTAATACATCTGCGTAGTTTTTGTAAGAAATTACTTTCCCCATATTGTTTTGAATCCGGTTGCTCCTTAATTCAAGGTAGGTTATATAGTCTTCATTTACTTTGCCGCGAAGACGGTCTGCAATCCCCATAAAATTCACATATGGCAATAGTTTGCCATCTTCTTCACGAAACGCATAGCCGTTTTCAACCGCAACGGCAGCCATCTTCTTCAAATCATTATCTGAAAGTCCATTTCCGCCGGCATTCATCTTTTCAACGACTGTCTCTAAACCTTCTTTGCTGATTGCCTCTTTTATATTCCACTCGTAAAAGACCATGCCATATTGATATACGCCTGTGTATGAATCCAGCTGCGTAAGCAGGGTAAATTCGTCACCTGCAAAGTCGGCTTCTTCATGGCCTTCTTTCTGGATTTTATTGATAATCTCGGAAGGAAGAGTAAAAGCCTGGTCGATTTGGCTTCTAAAATTTTTCCTCATCTCTGCCAAATCCTGCTTATCATGTTCTTCCATATAGGTTAGAAATTCATTTTTTGTATTTTGGATATCCTCGCCAATGGATGGATATAAATATTTCTCAAATCCAGCCCCCAATCCAAGTTCGGCTTTTGTTTCAGCAACTCTTTCTTTATAGTATTTCTCCAAATCCTCAAACACATCTTTAACATCGGCTTCCTGCAAATCCCCTGAACTATTTTCAACAGTGGATGCCTGCTGCTGTTCTGTTTTCTCGCCGGAAGGGTCATGGCCATCGATATATTGCATCATCAGGACACCGGCAATCATCCCCACTCCAATAAAGCTCGCCGCATAAGGTAAGTGAATCCATTTATTCCTTCTTTTCTTCTGTTGATCTCTTTTAATCGCCGCAAGGATCGCTGAACGATTCTCATCTTCCGGCATCTCGTCGTATGCACTTTTCAGGCTCTCCAGTCGCTTTTCCAATAACTGATCATCCATGGTTTGCACCCTCCTTCTTTTCGGCTAGAGTGAGCAGTTTCTTCAAGTGTTCCTTTCCTCGTGACATCCTTGTCTTTACATTTGCCAGTGATGCCCCGGTGATCTCCGCGATTTCATCATAGCTTTTATCGTGAAAGTAAAAGAGCAGGATCGGTACGCGATATTTTTCATCAAGTTTCTGGATGCATTCATGCAGTGTCCTATCTTCTTCAAACTGAAGGATGCTTTCTTCTGCTGTTTTCCCGTTGTATGTCCGTTCCTTGCCGATCTTCAGCACTTTCTTGAACTGCCTTTGTTTACTGCGCGCAAAATTCCTCGTCACATTCAAGGTGATTTTGTAAAGCCAGGTCGTGAATTTGGCATGTGAAAATTGGTCGAGGAAGCGGTAGACCCTGACGAACACTTCCTGGGTGATATCATCTATGTCGTCATATTTGTTCCCAAGCTGGAAGGCAAAGCGCCTGACTGTTGGAGTATGGATATCGATCAATTCCGCAAAAGCTTGCATATTGCCATTCCGGGACCGGAAAACTAATTCATCATCATTCATTTTGGATCCCCCAAACTGATACCTTATATTTTATTCTTTTTTTAACGGAGACGATTGCTGCGGCCGCGTGCAATTCCGTCTCTTCAAGCGTAAATTCTTTATCTATAAAACGCCGCATTTTGTTATTTGTTTCAAAAAAATAACAAATCACTCAATAATTGTTTAAAGCCTGAAAACACTATGCTTTTGTATGAAAAAATAGTAACATGAAAAGGTATTTTTTTATTTTGTCAGAAAATATAAATATTCAGATTTTTCCTAAAGGAGTTTTCTTATGAACAAGCACGAACAATGGACTTCAAAGCTCGGGTTCATCCTAGCTGCGGCTGGATCTGCCATTGGGCTCGGGGCAATTTGGAAATTCCCCTATATGGCTGGTACAAATGGAGGCGGCATTTTTCTTATCTTTTTCTTGCTGATGACCATTTTTATAGGAGCACCTATATTGCTGGCTGAATTCATCATTGGCCGCAACACCCAAAAGGACGCTGTAATGTCTTATAAGCATCTGGCTCCGAAAAGCGCGTGGCCTTTGCTTGGATATGGCGGTGTGATTGCCTCATTCCTGATTTTGTCTTTTTACAGTGCTGTTGGCGGCTGGATAATTTCCTACCTTGCGCGAAGTTTCACCGGATCTCTTTCAGGATTGACCCAGGCGGAGTACGGTGCAGCGTTTGAAAGCATCATATCCAATCCTATTGAGGCCGTTGCAGCTCAGCTTATATTCCTGATTCTGACCATTTGGGTCGTACAGGGCGGTATCCAGCAGGGCATTGAAAAAGCGAGCAAATACATGATGCCTGCTCTGTTCATCCTATTTATCATCCTGGTTATCAGGTCTTTGACACTGGATGGAGCGTTGGCCGGGGTCGAATTTTTCCTGAAGCCTGACTGGTCAGCAGTTACAGGTCAAACCATTTTGATGGCGCTGGGGCAGTCATTTTTTGCACTAAGTGTCGGACTGTCAGTAATGGTGACTTATGCTTCTTATTTGTCCAAGGGAGAGAGCCTGGCAAAATCCGCGTTTTCAGTAGTCGGGCTGAATATTCTTATCTCGCTGCTCGCCGGCCTTGTCATTTTCCCTGCTGTATTCGCGCTTGGTTTTGAGCCGGAAGCAGGACCTGGACTTGTTTTCGTTGTACTGCCAGCAGTCTTTAATGAATTGGCATTTGGCGGGTTATTCCTGACGATTTTCTTGATTTTGCTGTTATTTGCGACACTGACATCCGCGTTTTCAATTCTTGAGATCATCGTTGCAGTTCTATCTAAAGGAGACAAAAATAAGCGAAAAAAGTTTTCATGGATTGCAGGTTTGTTTGTTTTTGCCGCTGGAATTCCGAATGCCCTCTCCTTCGGTGTTTTATCAGAGGTGAAGTTCTTCGGTAAAACTTTCTTTGATCTCGCTGACTTCCTGACGAGCAATATCGCCCTGCCTCTTGGCGCCTTTTTCATCGCCATATTTGTTGGCTATGTGCTTCCCCGAAAAATGGTCAGACGTGAAATGGAGGAAGGCACTGGCAGTAATACGTTGTTATTCAACATTTGGTACTTTTCCATCCGCTACATCGTACCCATAGGTATTGGCATTGTGTTTTTACAATCGATCGGTATAATCTAAAGTTAAGAAAACGTTCACATTATTGTCGGTATTTTCAAAAATTTAATGATAAACTTATAGTAAGAGATATTTTATTTTTGGAGGTGATGAGCGATGACTGCAATTGGAAAGAATATCAAAATGTGCCGTGAACGAGTCGGAATTTCCCAGGAGGAGCTCGCTTTAAAAATCAGGGTAGGTACGCGGACAATCCAAAGATACGAAAGCGGCGAGCATACACCTAAATTGCAGACGATTTTAAAAATCTCAACAGCCCTCGATGTCCCTGCGTCAGAGTTAATGGGCGAGATTTATTACACTGCACCGCCAGAACTCGACCAGAGACCAAGCAGCTTATAACCTGAAAAATCATCATATATCTTAGCAGGCAGGCTCTCTGCCTGTTTTATTTTTCATTTAAAATTTTGAAAATTAATGTATACTATTCTGCCAATCTGGCTATCCTATTCCCATAAGGCTTTCTAGTATTCCCCCCCTTTTTTAATGGACACCAGTATTGGTGTCCATATTTTTTTGTGTTTCCGGTCATTTTTTTGTGTGAAGTTGGAATTTGCGGGGAAAATAAGTGGCATACCTTGCCTAATTTGCTAATCATGTCAGGAGTGAAAGCCGATGGAATTCGCCAGGAATAAAACCGTAAGAGGAATCGATCTTTACTATGAGCACTACCAGAACCCGGAGTCGAAGGAAACACTGGTTTTGCTTCATGGATTTCTTTCCTCAACTTTCAGCTTCAGGCATTTGGTCCCCCTGCTAAAAGAGGATTATAACGTCATTTCCGTCGACCTTCCCCCTTTTGGGAAAAGCGGGAAGATTTCCAGCTTTAAATATTCCTATGAAAATCTCGCCGCAACGGTTGTTGAATTGATGAAATCCCTTGGCATCCGCGAATTTAATGTCGTTGGCCATTCGATGGGCGGGCAAATTGCCATGAACATTCTGCTGCATCACCCGGAATATGCGAAAAAGGGAATTCTGCTTTGCAGTTCGGGGTATTTGAAAAAGGCAAAGCTGCCGCTCGTACTTTCCAGCTACATCCCGTATTTCCATCTCTATGTGAAGTTCCACCTGGCGCGCTCAGGAGTAAAGCAGAACTTGCAGAACGTCGTCTATGACCATTCAATGATCAATGATGAAATGCTGTATGGCTATCTCTCCCCATTTTTAGAGGATGATATTTTCAAAGCCTTGACGATGATGATCCGCCACCGAGAGGGTGATCTGTCAGCTGAGGAACTGCGAAAAATAGAAGCACCATGCCTGCTGATCTGGGGTGAACAAGATAAAGTTGTCCCCGTCCGAATCGGGAGAAAGTTGAATAAGGATTTGAAGAATTCCGAGCTGGTCATTTTAAAGGAAACAGGCCACCTTGTTCCCGAGGAACGCCCTGAAGATGTCCATCAGCTGATCAACAGATTCATGGCAGCAGAGGAAACAGCAGAAGCAACAGCAAACGGCAGCCTTTGATGGCTGCCGTTTCTGCTAGTGCGTTATGTGCAGGTTTATAAGGAACATACGTCTTCGTTCTTGATGGCCAGCAAGGTGTTCGCTATTAAGAGACACTCTTGGTATGGCAAAACTTGTTCAAACGAAAATTCAAATACTGACTGAATCCTTTGGGCAATTTTATCGGCTTCGTCATGATCATGGACAGCCTGGAGAATATCAGCAATTTCCGGGTCGAATTCTCCTTCGCCAACTTTGAAAGGGTCCCATTTATTTAAGACATCGATCAATTTATAACTGAGTTCTTTAGATTCCAAATTCAATCACCTGATTATTTTTTAAAAATATCTTATCATATTGTTAGTGAGAGTTAAATTTTTCAGGAAAAGGGCGGTGCGTACATATGGAAAGAATAGATTTTGACAAAGTAGTGGACCGGAACAATTCGCATTCAGTGAAGTGGGATGCGATCGATAAGGTTTTTGGCAAAGACGACGTCCTGCCAATGTGGGTCGCGGATATGGACTTCCACCCTCCACAGGCAGTTACAGATGCGCTGAAGGACCGGATCGAACACGGGATTTTCGGCTATACGTTTGTCCCAATGTCAGTGACTGAAGCCATCCAGGACTGGATGAAAAATCGCCATGACTGCGAGTTCAAGAAATCATCCATCGTTTTTAGCGAAGGGGTCGTCCCTTCGATCAGCACGGCGATTCGGGCATATACGGAAAAAGGCGATAAGGTGCTCGTTCATTCTCCTGTGTACACACCTTTTTTCAACATGGTCAAAAATAATGAGCGAACACTTGTCACGTCCAACCTGATATATGAAAATGGGCGATTCGAGCTCGACTTCACCGACTTTGAAGATAAGCTGAGAGATGGAGCCAAGATGTTCATCCTTTGTAACCCGCATAATCCGGGCGGCCGGGTATGGACGAGAGACGAACTGGAAAAAATCGGCGACCTGTGCGTGAAGCATAACTGTCTGATCGTTTCAGATGAAATCCACTCCGATTTAGTGTTTAAACCTAATGTCCATATTCCAATCGCATCAATCAAGGAAGAATTCAGGGAAATCACAACAACATTCGTTGCGCCAAGCAAAACATTCAACCTTGCCGGGCTGCAGGCATCTGCCGCATTGATTCCCAACAAAGAGTTAAAGGACAAATTCAAGAAAATCCAGGAGCAGCAAGGCTTCTTCACATTGAATGCCTTTGCGGTCGCCGGAATGGAGGCAGCCTATCGCGGCGGCGAGGAGTGGCTTGACCAGCTATTAGCTTATCTGGATGAGAATATGAAAATAGCTACAGACTTTATGGCAGAACACCTGCCTGCACTCAAGCCGATGAAAGCAGATGCCACTTATCTTTTGTGGATCGACTGCCGAGAACTTGGATTGAGTGACGAGGAGATAAAGGATACGCTGCTCAATAAAGGCAAGCTGGGACTGGAACCAGGAACGAAGTACGGTGAAGGCGGAGAGGGCTTTGTGCGGATGAATCTCGCCTGCCCGCGCGAAACCTTGAATGAAGGCCTGGAAAGATTGAGGAAGGCATTCAGTTAGATACTAAAAGCAAAAATGGAGCCGTCCCATTCGGGCAGGCTCCATTTCTTATGCGCTCATTTCCAGAGCTTCGTAATATGGCTCTAAGGAATATCCGATGATCGTGTCCATGAATGAATGCAGCTTTTCCGGAATCAGCATGCGTGCGTAATCCCAGGCATTCATCTCAATCTGGAGAGCAACCTTCTTTTTTAATACATCATTGCCGGTTTCCTCTATCTGCTGGATTAGCTCCGCAAGTTCGCCGTCCTCGGCATGGCCAATTTCATGTGCAAAGACGACCGCAAGATAATCTTCAAATTGATCTAGTGACGAAAAGAGCTGCAGGCATTGCGCCTTGATCTCTTCAATATATAAAGTAATCGTATGAGTTCCAAAATTATATTTCCCGCCCGCAAACCGGTCTCCAGGGAAAAAATCCTCAAGTTCAACCTGGACACTGCTGCCAGATTGGACAAGAATTGTTTCGACAATATTCTCTATCTGTAAGTTCTTCAATTTATACCCCTACTCTTGATTTTAGAATATAAATTGTATTATAACGCTTTTGTAAAATAATGAAAACATGACTTTTACCCCGAATTTCGGCAGGACAAACCTGATTTTCAATAATTATTGAATGGA
Organism: Bacillus sp. ISL-55; assembly: GCF_018613155.1. Taxonomy (GTDB): domain Bacteria; phylum Bacillota; class Bacilli; order Bacillales; family Cytobacillaceae; genus Mesobacillus. The sequence goes on from NZ_JAGGQU010000038.1 coordinate 115,871, forward strand.
TAGTTCCTCATTTTCCATTTTTATAGCGAAAATTACGTTTTTATAGCGATATTCCTGATTTTATAGCGAAAATCCGGATTTTATAGCGAATTGGAAATTTCGTTCGATTTTTTCCAGTTCACAGCAGCTCTATAAAAAAAGAACAGCCAATAAAATCAGCTGTTCTCCTTTGTATCATTCATTTGTTCCATGATTGCCTGCTCATGTTCCTTTGCTTTCTGCGCTTCCCTTTTGGAAACTTTGATGATGTATCTCATCGTCAGGACCGCCCCAATCAGGAAAACGAGGGAAGTAATCGCAGCCGGGATATATTCTGTCTTGTCTTCTGGAAAATATAAAAACAATGAGATGATAAACCACTTACTCATTCTCATCTTCCTTTCTTAAGCTCTCAAAATATTATATCAAGCTTTAGGGATCTCTCCAACATGATGCTATGTTCTACTTCAATACATTGATTTTTTCGATGACAACATCTTTCTCAGGCTTGTCCTGTGCTCCTGTTGGCGTAGCAGCAATCTTGTCTACGACATCCATCCCCTCGACAACCTGGCCGAAGACGGTATGTCCGCCATCAAGATGCGGTGTCCCGCCACTTTCATACATCTTCAGCACTTCTTCTGGGTAGCCTGCCTGCTTCATCTTTTCTGGCAAACTAGCATCAAGCTCTTTGTTCTGGACGATGAAGAACTGGCTTCCATTCGTGTTCGGACCTGAGTTGGCCATCGACAATGCACCGCGAATGTTGAAAAGTTCCCGTGAAAATTCATCTTCAAACGGTTCGCCGTAAATGCTTTCCCCGCCCATTCCAGTTCCATCAGGATCACCGCCCTGAATCATGAACCCGTCTATAACACGGTGGAACGTGACACCTTCATAGTAGCCTTCTTCGCTGTGTTTGATAAAATTCTCTACTGCCTTTGGAGCCTGCTCTGGGAAAAGTTTGATTTTAACCGAACCCATGGAAGTGACCATTTCTACAAGCCTTTCATTATCCTGGACTTCGGCAGTCGCTTGAGGGTAATCAAGATCTTCATCGGCCTGGCCAGCTTGTCCGCCATCATCCTGCTTTTCTTCACTCTTCTTTTCTTCATTCTGCTTGTCCGCTTCCTGCTTTTCATCAGCCGTACCGCAGCCTGCAAGTAAAACCATCATTGCAAATAAAATCATTAGTATTTTTTTAGTCATTGTATGTATCCCTCCTATAAGACACTTTATAGTATTACAAAATGTTTTGCATCTGTCTTTTTTGCTATAATATAAGAAATTAACACGAACACGAAAGGAGCTTCAACATGGCTGAATTGAACATTGGCGATCAGGTAACCGCCATTTATAAGACCGGCAAATACATAGGCGAAATCACGGAACGCAGGCCACAGCACTATCTTGTCCGAGTATTGGCTGTCGCAAAACACCCAATGCAGGGCGACCTCCATAATCCAAAGGATGCGGCAGTTGGCTTTTTCCATGAAAGAAAAGCACTTTCCTACCGCGAACAGGCAAATATCCCGGAAAAAATGGTCAAGCCATTCGAAGGTGACATTCCTGAATACACCGAGTCATTAAAGGAAGCCATAAATAAGCTTCGTGCCGAACTGCAAGATGACGATTCCGCGTGGGCTCAGCAAAGCCTAAGAAATTTGGAGTCTCTTGAGAAGGATTATTTTAAAAATTAGAGAAAAGAAGCCTAACAACGCCAAAAGCCAGATTGTATTTTTCAATCTGGCTTTTCTATGCGAATTTATTAAGCAGTTTGGAAAAATCGACCATGTCCCCGATTGTTGCAGGTTCTGGCTTTTGAAGATATTGTTTGTCTTTCTCAACGAGCTTGTAAATATGGTATGTCGTCAAAGCATCATCCAGCGCGCGATGATGTTTTCCTGTTCCTTCCCTCCCATATTCCTGAACGGCCTTCCATAGACCCGTCTGATTCTGGTCGCCGAAGAAACGCTTATACTCCATTGATAGATCGATTTGCTTTCCTGGCAGCGGAAAAGCTGCAGAAGCCTGCTGGCAATTTTGCTGCAATACCTTCATATCCATATTGCCCCAGGTAACAATCTGGCAATTCTTGCTTCCACCCATTGATTTAAGCTTATCTACCAAAGCCCTGAATGTGATGCCTGAATTCACCTGCTCTTGAGAGATGTTCAGGAATGAACGGCAGCGTTCTGTCAAAATGGGAAAAGCCAGCGGCCGTACATAGGAAGAAAATTGTTCAACCACCTTGCCGCCTTCGACGAGAACTGCGCCAGCTTCAATGATTTCCGGGTAAAAGCCCCTTCTCCTGCTGTTTCGATCAGGCATCGTAAATTCAAAATCAATAAATAATGTTGTCCTTTCTTTTTCGCTCATGCTTCCCCAACTTTCTGAAAAGCCAGTAGTTGTATGTAACCAGTATATGCTTTTCGGTCGATTATTTTTTCTATTATATCACGTTTCTTGGTAAATTTTTAAATTTTCTGCAATTTTGACACAGCATTTTTTTGAATGGAAGGGGTTTCGGAAAAAGAAGTGAAAAATAGCTTGTTCGTTCCGATAATATGTTGAGTAATAAAAAATCATTTTGACGCAGAAAGGAATTACCGTGAGGATTATAACAGGCTATCTTTTGATTTTACTTTTGATTCCAGCGTTTATCGCAGTTGTCATTTTAACTTATACCGAAGCGGGCAATGCTGTAAGCTTCAGTGATACTCTTGATGAAAAGATCGATCTTTCAGAGACGAAACTTTCTCAAACCAGTTTCATCCTTGCCAGTAACGGCGAGGTCATCACCGAAATTCAGCGACCTATGAACAGGAGCTATGTTGCGGGGCATGAAATCCCTGATTTTATAAAAGAGGTTTTCATTGTTTCTGAGGATCGTAATTTTGAAAAGCATCCCGGCTTTGACCTGCCGGCAATCGGCCGCGCTCTGGCAATCAATATTCACTCAGACGACATTGAACAAGGCGCGAGCACCATTACCCAGCAGCTTGCCAGGAACCAGTATTTGAACCATCACAAATCTTATAACCGCAAGCTGAGTGAAGTTTTATATGCCTACCAGCTTGAGAAGTCTTTTTCAAAGGCAGAAATTCTAGAGCAATATATGAATGCGATTTATTTCCACAATAATGCTTATGGGATCAAGGCCGCGGCGGACCTCTATTTTAAAAAAACGCCTGCAAGGTTGTCTGAGGCAGAACAAGCTTTCCTCGCTGCCATTCCTAATAATCCGTCCTACTATGACCCGATTAAACATTTTGAACGAACAAAGAAACGACAGGAACGGCTGATTGACCAGATGGTTCACCATGGAAAAATCAAAGCTGAAGCTGCTGAAAAGTTTAAAACGGAACCAATTATCCTGAAAGTCGATCCCAGGAAGAATTCATACCCAGATTATTCTTCCTATGCATTGCATGAACTGCGAGAAATGATTTCTGAACAGGAAAATATCGATAATACGGATGACTTAACAGCTAGAATTGAGGAGTTGCTTCGTTCAGGGGTGACCATCCATACAAATCTTGATATTGAAATGCAAAAACGGGCAGTCCAGGCTGTCAGAGATCATCTTCCAGACGCAAAGATCCAGGGAGCATCTACAGTGATCAACCATGAAACTGGCCAGATAGTCGCTATTTCAGGAGGAAAGGGTTATCAGAGCGGAGACTTCAATCGCGCCTACCAGGCTTTTCGCCAGCCTGGCTCATCAATCAAGCCATTGCTTGTCTACGCCCCATACTTTGAAAGGTTTGATGCAAACACGGAATCTCAAATTAACGCAGGCCCCCTTTGCATCAAAGGATATTGTCCCAAGAACTACGGAGGTTCCACTTATGGAATGGTTTCACTTGAAAAGGCGTTCACTAACTCCTACAACACACCTGCAGTGAGAATCTTCCAGCAGGTTGGCGTAGATGAAGCGTTCGGAGACCTTAAAGCATTTGATTTTGGAAAAGTCACAGAACAAGACCATGTGCTGGCAGCAGCAGTCGGCGGGTTCACAACTGGAATGAGCCCGCTAGAAATGACATCAGCTTATACGGTCTTCAGCAATAAAGGGCTTTTCCTGAAGCCAAGAGCAATCTCAAAGGTAACAGGTTTTAACGGAGAAGTACTTTATAAATGGAATGAGGAATCTGTCCAGGTTTGGAATCCTAGCACAGCCGAAAAAGTCCGAAGCCTCATGCAGAAGACCGTAACTTCAGGAACTGCAAGAAAAGTGGCGGGTGCCGGCCCTGAAGCTGGCGGGAAGACCGGAACAACAAATAATTTTAAAGATTTTTGGTTCATCGGCTTCAACGGGCCGCTGACTGCAGGCGTATGGGTCGGCAAAGACCAGCCAGAGAGCATGGAAAAGATCAATCATCAGTCGCCACATCTTTTGATTTGGCGTGATATCGCCAAAAAATAGACCGGGCAGAAATTCCGCCCGGCTCTGGTTAAATCATTATTTTTACCGTCATCACCACTGTGACGGACACTTTTTATTTCTTCTCGTACTATTTTCTCCGTCATCACCATTATGATGGACACTTTTTCCTTCTTCTCGTTCTATTTTGTCCGTCATCACCATTATGACGGACACTTTTTCCTTCTTCTCTCCCATTTCTGTCCGTCATCATTCACACTTAAATCGGCAAGCTGGCGAGTATGCTGTTATATACTTTTACCGCAAGATAAATGATGCCAAGGACAAGTGTACTCCAGAGAATGACCTGGAAGAACACGATTCCGATCAAACCAGCCATTGTGAGCTTGGGGCTGATTTTATAGACAAAATAAATGAAATAGACCATTGTTGCAACAGCGAAAATAGCCATTATTCCGATAAAACTGTAGAAGCTGAGCAAGGATACTATGCTTCCCACAAAATAAATCGTTGCGCCATGGCGAATCAGATACAGGCTTTCCCCTTCATGATCCTTCGAGAAAAACAAGAGGCTGACCTCATTTATGGTATCTGCAATCAGCTTCATAGCTGCAAACACCATAAAATACACCACCATCAGTAAAGCCAGCAGTGATAATTTAATCCCGGTATCAGTAAAAAACTCAAGCATTCCATCGTAAATCCCAGCATTTTTCAGGATGGAGATCAACTCCATTTCCGTGCGCAGAGATAAGGCTAAACTGAACAAAATAATGGAAAGCAGCGGAAAGTAGCTTGTTAAGTAAGGGTTTTTCATATGACACTTCACTCAATTCTTTCATTTCATACTAAGTATTATGAAAGAAATCATAAAGGCCGGCAACAATAAAAAATGCAAGCGCCTTGTCAGATCCGGGAAGTAGTGGTGGTGGGCGGACCCTACTCGAGCGGCAAGGGACTGAAGCTGGAATAGCAAAGAAAAAAAGCTCCTTTGCAGGAACTTTAATTTTTTTGAAACCTTTTTAGCACCTCGTCCGTATGAAGAGGTTGGCGTTATTGTGGCACAATCCGGACATATTCTCTTGAACCGAATGGTACATATGTGGCAGTTTCAACCTCGTCCAACTCTGATTGCTGGACTTTCAGCAGTCCAGGTCCTTGCTTTGACAACCCTTTGTCATCCCTGTTATCAAGAAACATGAACCCCGAAAATAAACTAAGGAATATCCCAATGCATACTGTCAGCTTTCGGGCCATGGCTTATCCCCCCTATTCCCTGTTAGTATGCAAAAAGAAAGACATTTTTATTCATGGATGTATAAAAAGCGTAAGCGCCCCGTTCAGCCCCGGCAAGCGAGGAAGTCTGCCCAATAAGGTCGTTCTTTGAGCGGACTAAAGCAACTCGAGGGGCTAGGCGCTGGAGCTGAATTGACAAAACCTTGATTCATCAAGGTCGATGACATGCATCTGCAACTTTTTTGCGATATAATTTTCACATCAGTGAGTTTGGGGCATGAACTTGATTAAATTGGCAAAAAATATAATGTTAAGCCATGTATTTGGAATTAAATAAGGAGGTATTATCACTTGTCTTTACTTCATCTTGCAGTTTTGTCACCGCTTATACTCGCGATCTTAATTCCATTCCTACATAAGTATTTCAAGAGTATCCATACAGGCTGGTTCCTGTTGCCGCTTCCGGCCGTGCTGTTTGCGTATTTTCTGCAGTTCATCAGCACAACAGGCCATGGCGGTACGGTTATGGAGACCGTACCATGGATTTCCTCGCTAGGAATTGATTTCACGTTAAAAGTTGACGGCCTTGGGCTGCTGTTCGCCCTGCTGATCACCGGAATCGGCGCATTGGTTGTGCTGTATTCGATTTATTATTTAAATCCGGACAAGGAAAAACTGAATACTTTCTATGTCTACCTGCTGTTGTTCATGGGTGCGATGCTCGGAGTCGTTTTATCCGACAACCTGATTGTTCTTTATACATTCTGGGAGTTGACCAGCTTTTCTTCCTTCTTGCTGATCGGGTATTGGAACCATCGCGAGCGTTCCCGATATGGTGCCCAAAAGTCAATGCTGATCACGGTTTTCGGGGGATTATCCATGCTCGGAGGGATCCTGATGCTCTATATCATCACAGGGACCTTCAGCATTACTGAAACAATCCAAATGTCCAATGAAGTCGTCAACCATCCTTTATTCACGGCGACACTGATTCTGTTCTTGCTGGGGGCTTTTACAAAATCTGCCCAGTTCCCATTCCACATCTGGCTTCCTGACGCGATGGAAGCACCTACGCCGGTCAGTGCGTACCTGCACTCGGCGACGATGGTCAAAGCCGGTATCTATCTTGTTGCCCGTATGACACCAGTGTTTGCACATTCAGGCACTTGGGTCTGGCTCGTGGCCGGAGTTGGAGTACTCACGCTATTCTGGGGTTCATTCTCCGCTGTAAAACAAACCGATTTGAAAGCAATCCTCGCTTTCTCGACTGTCAGCCAGCTTGGGATGATCATGTCACTTCTTGGGGCAGGTGCTGCAGCACTTCATTACGGCACGATTGAAAACGGATATTATATTGTCGCCGTCACTGCCGCAGTCTTCCACTTAATCAACCATGCCACATTCAAAGGAAGTTTGTTCATGGTGACGGGGATCATTGACCATGAAACGGGGACAAGGGATATTCGCAAGCTTGGCGGTTTGATGAACTTCATGCCAATCACGTTTACGCTAGCGACCATCGGAACATTCTCAATGGCAGGAATTCCCCCGTTCAACGGATTCCTGAGTAAGGAAATGTTCTTTACTGGCATGCTTCGTGTAGCGGAAATGGATATTTTCAATATGGATACATGGGGCATCCTGTTCCCGATCATTGCCTGGACAGCCAGTGTTTTCACATTCCTGTACAGCATGATGTATGTATTCAAGACATTTATGGGCAAGTACCAGCCTGAGAAATTGGAAAAGAAACCACATGAGGCACCAATAGGAATGCTGATTTCACCAGTTATCCTTGCATCACTTGTCATCATTTTCGGTATATTCCCGAATGTACTGTCACATAACATCATTTCACCTGCCATGGGGGCGATCCTTCCATCACTGCTCGAAAACGGTGAAGGATTCGATGTCCATATCTCTCATTGGCACGGGCCAACCGCTGAATTGTTCATGACAATCGGTGTTATTACATCGGGATTACTGCTCTACAAGTTCATGCCTAAATGGGCAGGGATTTATAACAAGCTTCCTTCACGCATGTCATTCAACCGTTTCTATGACCGCGGACTGGAACTCCTAGAGCTAACGTCTAAAAATATTACAAAGTCTTACATGACCGGTTTCATCCGGAGTTATCTCGTTTATATCTTTTCATTCTTTATTTTGGCTCTTGCTTCGACACTCTTTTTCAAGAATGCATTCAAACTTGATTTGAGCGATGTTGCACCTATCCGCTTTTTTGAAGTTGTGCTCGTGTTGATCATGGCCGTATCTGCGATTACTATCTTGTTTGCCAAATCAAGGCTGACTTCCATCATCCTGCTTGGCGCTGTTGGCTATACAGTAGCATTGTTTTTCGTCCTTTTCAGGGCACCTGACCTGGCGCTGACACAGCTGGTTATTGAAACCGTATCTGTTGCCCTGTGCCTGCTTGCGTTTTACCACTTGCCGCAGATTAGGAGAAATGAGGAGAGAATCCGCTTCAAGGCTACAAACGCGCTGATTTCTATTGGAGTAGGGGCAATAGTGACAATGATCGCCTTATCTGCCCATAGCAACAAAACGTTCGGCTCCATATCGGAGTATTATGTTGAAAATACTTATAAAAAAGCTGGCGGCGAAAATATGGTCAACGTTATCCTCGTTGATTTCCGCGGCTTTGATACAATGTTTGAAATTGCCGTTCTTGGCATTGCTGCCCTTGGTATTTTTGCGATGATCAAGCTTCGGCTGACAAGGGGGACAGAATTGGATGAAAACAAATGATGTTATCCTCCAGACAGTTACAAAGTTCGTCCTGTTCGTCATCATCCTGTTTTCGATTCATCTGTTTTTTGCAGGCCACTACTATCCGGGCGGTGGATTCATCGGCGGATTGATGACCTCTGGAGCGATTGTATTGCTTTTACTAGCATTCGATATTAAGACAGTTAAAATGATTTTGCCGTTTGATTATATTAAAGTTGTCGCTGTCGGGCTGCTCATTGCGATTGGAACAGGAGCCGGTGCTTTATTTTTCAATATGCCGTTCTTGACCCATGCCTATACTTATGCTTATTTGCCGCTCCTTGGCAAGACATCTTTGCATACAGCGGTATTGTTTGATACAGGGGTCTTCCTTGTCGTCATTGGTGTGACAATGACCATTATTCAAACGATTGGAGAGAGCGAATAATGGAAATCTTAATGGCTTTTCTAATTGGAATTTTATTTATGACAGCCACTTATCTCATGCTTTCAAAAAGCTTGCTCAGGATCATTATTGGGACAGGGCTGTTAAGTCACGGTGCCCACCTTCTCCTGCTGACAATGGGAGGCTTAAAAAGAGGTGCGGCCCCGCTCCTGGGAGAACATGCTCCATCCTATGCCGATCCGCTGCCACAGGCACTGATCCTGACAGCGATTGTCATCAGCTTTGGTGTTACGGCATTCTTCCTGGTTGTGGCCTACCGCGCCTACCAGGAGCTTGGAACCGATAATATGGATCGCTTGAGAGGAAAGGAAGGACATGAATAATCTAATCATATTACCCATCTTGATTCCTCTGATTACAGGGGTTGTACTTATTTTTTTCACTAAAAACATCATGGCCCAGCGATGGATTTCGGCGATAAGCGCACTGCTCACGATTATTGCTTCCTTCATGCTGGCAAACCAGGTTTATCGGAATGGCATCCAGACGATGGATCTCAGTAACTGGGAAGCACCATACGGCATCACGCTTGTATCGGATATGCTTTCCGCCCTTCTTGTATTGACGACAAGTATCATCGCTTTTGCCGCGTTGTTTTACTCCTTCAAATCCATAGGAGAAGCTCGCGAAAGATTCTTTTATTACCCAGTCGTCAACTTCTTGATTGTCGGGGTTAACGGAGCCTTTACGACGGGCGATATTTTCAACTTGTTTGTATTTTTTGAAGTGATGCTGATGTCATCATATGTATTGATTGTGTTGGGCGGGACGAAAATCCAGCTCCGTGAATCGATTAAATACATACTCGTGAACGTTATTTCATCCGCCTTATTCGTTATCGCTGTCGCCTATTTGTATTCAGTGGTGGGGACGCTGAATATGGCGCATATCTCAGTGAGACTCAGCGAAATCGGGAGTGCCGGGATCATTACGGTGATTGCTGTATTGTTCTTGATTGTATTCGGATTGAAAGGCGCAATTTTCCCGCTTTATTTCTGGCTGCCAGGATCGTATTACGCACCGCCAGCACCAGTAATGGCACTGTTTGGAGCACTGCTGACCAAGGTTGGCGTATACTCAATCACCAGGACATACACATTGTTCTTTTACCATGATGTCGGCTATACGCATCAATTGCTGCAAATCCTCGCTATCATGACGATCATAGCAGGGGTTATCGGGGCACTGGCTTATTCCGATATCAAAAAAATCATTATCTATAACATCATCGTTGCAGTCGGTGTCATTTTATTCGGGGTATCTGTCCTGACACCTGAATCTCTCACTGGATCGATCTTTTACCTGATCCATGACATGAACATCAAGGCGACGCTGTTCCTGTTGATTGGGATTATCATCATGATTACCGGAACGAGCGACCTTAAGAAAATCAGCGGTCTGATCAACGGATATCCTGCACTCGGGTGGACGTTCTTCATTGCTACAGCCGCACTTGCCGGCATTCCGCCGCTCAGCGGTTTCGCAGGCAAATTGATGGTTGTGCGCTCTGGATTTGAAACTGAAAACTATATTGGTGCTTTTGTTGTACTGATGTCGAGCTTGCTTGTCCTGTTTTCAGTCATGAGGATTTTCATCAAAGGCTTCTGGGGAACGCCACGGGCCTATAAGAATGAGGAAAGAGCACCTGTAAAATGGCTGCTCATTGCACCTGCGATTCTGACTGTATTCGCTGTGCTATACGGCTTCGGAACTGAGGCTATTTATCCGGTTATTTCAACAGCCGCCGAAACGCTTGCCAATCCGGAAATCTACATCAATGCTGTTTTGAAGGAGTGATGAGCTATGGCTTTTCAAATCTTGCTGAATTTTATACTGGCCTTTGTCTGGATGTTCCTTAAGACATCCTACTCCCCGGCCTCTTTTTTTGTCGGGTATTTCTTCGGCCTGCTCATCATTTATATTTTCAGGCGTTTCTTCACTTCCCGCTTCTATTTGCTGAGGGTAGTGGCCGTGCTGAACTTGATTTATATTTTTTCTCTGGAACTGATTCTGTCGAATATAGCAGTTTTAAAGGCAGTACTAAGGCCAAAGCTTAATATCAAGCCGGGCATCTTCGCATTCCCTACAGAATTGACAGAAGACTGGGAGATTACGATGCTCGCAAACCTGATTACTTTGACTCCCGGTACCCTTGTCGTTGACGTTTCACCGGACAACAAGATACTTTATGTGCATGCGATGGACATCACTGATGCGGATGAAGCAATCCAGAGTATCAAAAATACGTTCGAAAAAGCGATTATGGAGGTGAGCCGATAATGTTTGAAGCGGTTTTATGGATATCAGTTACCTTCATATCACTTGCGATGATCGGCCTGATTTACAGGGTAATCAAGGGGCCTACCGTAGCAGATCGGGTAGTTGCCCTTGACGCTATCGGCATCAGCCTTGTTTCTGTGATTGCTTTAGTATCAATTGTTCTGGAAACTAGTGCTTTTCTTGATATCATCTTATTGATCGGTATCCTGACATTCATCGGAACAGTTGCCTTTTCAAAATTCCTTGAGAAGGGAGTAATTATGGAATATGACAGAAATGGAAATCGTTAAATTTTTTGCAGGATTGTTCATTTTGCTCGGAGCATTTCTTAGCCTTGTAACTGCCTTTGGACTGATCAGGCTTCCAGATGTTTATACAAGGAACCATGCAGCATCGAAAAGTGCAACAATGGGGGTCATGCTTGTCTTGCTTGGCACCTTCCTATATTTTTGGTTGATTGAACATCATTTCAATTCCCGTTTATTGCTGGGAGTTCTGTTCATCTTCCTCACTTCTCCGGTTGCAGCACATTTGATTGCGAGAGCAGCCTATAACAGCGGTGTTAAGCTTTCGGACCGTACTGTCCAGGATGACCTCGCAAAAACACGGAAAAAGATGAAAGCTGAAGGACATCTGAAATAAAAATGTGATGAACAGCCGTCAGGTTATAATTAACCTGATGGCTTTTTTTGTCCATGAAAAATTCAATTTTTATCCATACCAACCCCGGGAGCTGTCGAGTATAGTTAAGGTAAACAGAATCGTGATTCCTGTTTTGCGGAATGGAGGTCATGGATATGGACGATGCAAGAATCTCAATCATCGGCGGCGGAATCAGCGGATTATGCACAGCAATTGCCCTGCAGAAAAAAGGAATTCCTGCGAATGTCTATGAAAAAGAAAAAAGTATACATGAACAAGATACTGGAATCATCTTAAGTGGTAATGCCATAAGAGCATTTTACATTATGGGGTTAGGACCACAATTGCGCGCAAATGGATTGGATTCTGATGGCTGTCTGCTTAAATCCGATTCTGGAAAAATCATTGCTGAATTCGACTACCATTCGCCATCTCACATCCCGAATTACCTGTTCATCCACCGTTCTAAACTTCAAAGAATTTTGACAGATGCGCTCCTCCCTGGTTCTCTCCATTTAGATAAGCATATGATCGATTTCAAACACGACAATACAATATCATTATTTTTCAAAGACGGTACCAGAATAGAATCAGATTATCTTATAAGCTGCGACGGTGCCGCTTCACCAATTCGCACAAAGTTGTTTCCTAATAGCAGACTGACATATTTAGGGTTCTCCTGCTGGAGAGGCCTGATCGAAGACCCGCCTATTAAAGTCCCTTCATACACCGAAACCTGGGGACCAAGGGGGCGATTCGGGATTGCACCGTTAACAGATAATCAGGTATTTTGGTATGCCATGAAGAAATCTCCTACAGTAAACAGCGACTTGAGCGAGTGGTCCTCTATCGATTTACTGTTCAACTTTTTCTATTACCATGAACCAATCCAGGACTTACTTGAAAACACCTCACCACACCATATCATTTACGACAACCTTTATGAGTTGAGACCTTTAACACCGCTCCAATCCGGGAATATCCTGCTACTCGGTGATTCAGCACACGCCTCCATGCCCAATATAGGCCAGGGAGCATCACAGGCTGCTGAAGATGCCGTTTACCTGGCTAAATGGATCAGCAGCGAAGAAACAATTGATAAGGTATTTTCCAAGTATGAAACACACAGACAGGAACGTATGAAGGTAGTGAAAGATGAAATGAAAATATACGGGTTGGCAGCACGGATTGATTTCCCTGTGCTTTGCTCAATCCGCAACAAACTTCTTCAGATGACACCCTCTTCATACCATAATGAGAAACTGAGGAAGGTAGTAGAGATTGAAGAAGATATGGATGCGTTGTGACGGGGATGACTTTTAACACCTTTTCTTGATTTTCTGTGAAAGCTGTCTGAACTTGTGCTGACTTCGGACAGCTTTTCCTTGTTTCCTGTGAAAGCTGTCTGAACTTGAGCTGATTTCGGACAGCTTTTCCTTGTTTCCTGTGAAAGCTGTCTGAACTTGAGCTGATTTCGGACAGCTTTTCCTTGTTTCCTGTGAAAGCTGTCTGAACTTGTGCTGATTTCGGACAGCTTTTCCTTGTTTCCTGTGAAAGCTGTCTGAACTTGAGGCTACTTCGGACAGCTTTTCACTTTCCCACCTCAAACCTGTCAAAATAACGCGTCTTTCTTGACAGCTTTTCGCCTTCTCACCCGAAAGCTGTCAAAATAACGCCTCTTTCTTGACAGCTTTTCGCCTTCTCACCCCAAACCTGTCAAAATAACGCCTCTTTCTTGACAGCTTTTCGCCTTCTCACCCCAAACCTGTCACAATAACGTCTCTTTCTTGACAGCTTTTCGCCTTCTCACTCCAAACTTGTCACAATCACAAGGCGTCTTCACCGTCCAAGCCCATCCAAAAGAAAAAACCAGCTCAAAGGCTGGTTCATTTTCTGCGTTTGATGACGGCTATCGTACATCTTGAGACACATACAAGTTTATCTTCTTCATCGGTGATTTTTATATCCCAAACCATGGTTGTTCTTCCCTGGTGGAGGACAGTGCCGACTGCGGTGACCAGCCCGTCCTTTTTTGCCCGTATATGGTTGGCGTTGATTTCAAGGCCGACCACCACTTCGTTTTCCTTGTCGACCAGTTCGAATGCTCCAACGCTGGCGACCGTTTCTGCCAGGGCTACAGATGCCCCTCCATGCAGCAAGCCAAATGGCTGTCTTGTACGGTCATCGACAGGCATTGTAGCCACAACCTTTCCTTTTTCCAGTTCTGCTATTTCTATTCCCAGTGAGCCAAGCAATGTGTTGTTAAGTTCCAATCTTATTACCTCCTTATATTTGGCAAACAAATTATCGTGAAATCAAGGAAAACTATTATTGTCCTTATCAAAAGGACGCATCAATCAAATGAGGTGATCCATATGAACCGAATTCGCGAAGGCATGATTCCTGCGGTGTTAGGAACTGCTGTTACAGCAGCTGGTTACGCTATGAAACAAAATCGCAAAATTGATAAAATGGTTTCAAACACATTATTCGGTTTCGGATTGGCCCATATTGTCCTTGGGGCCATCGATTTGGTCGAACACCGGAATGAATTTTAGCCAGACAGTCTAACCCTAGCATTTCGCAGTAATAGAGTGTTTCTAAAAGGAAGGGCTATTTTTGCTGCCCTTCCTGAAGAATTACTTCTTCAGAAACAGCCGCAGCCCTTATTTTTCTCCGGCGGTACACGACTATGATGCTGATCATCACGAATGCGAGTAAAACCAGCCAAAATTCTTTATTGTACTTCATGACTATGTCCATCTTATCTCCAAATAGATAGCCTAGCACAAAAACGATCGAGACCCATACGAACGCACCACTATAAGCAAAAAGAGCAAAGGTTTTAAACGGGAGTCTGCTGAAACCGTATAGCAATGGCACCAAGTATCGGACTCCAGGAGCAAAACAGCTCAATGACAATGAAAATGCATGGTATTTCTCCATCAGTTTCATGGCAGATTCAATTGAGTTCGCAAAACGCTTCTTTTTCTCTAACATCCGAAGCAGCCTTGTCCCTATTACCCTCCCCAGCAGGTAGCTGGAGCTAAAAGCCGCAGAGATGCCCATGTATGTAACCAAAAAGGCAAGAATAGGGTTTAAAGCTCCTTTGGACGAAGCGAGACCTACAGTCATCAGAATAACCTCATTCGGTACAGGAATGACGAAAACCCCGAACCATAACCATAAAAATAAACCCAAATAGCCATTATCTTCAATTATATTAATGACCAGCTCCAGATCCATGAGTTTCCCCCTTTCATCCCATCTTGGTCCGATTCTATTTCACAATAGAAGTTAATATGTATAACAATTCTCCCTTATACCTTATTTCACCTCTTTTTTTCCTTTGGATGAGCTTTCAGCTTATCCCACCTTCATACTTAATGGTTTATGTTCATACATTGAAAAAGGTCTAAAACTTACCCGTTAGGAAGGGGTAGCTACTTATGCATTGTTTATTTTTTCATAATAATAGGCTGGGGGATTGGATCGAAACTCACCCAGATCGTCCGTATCCAGAAGTGAACGCAACTCTATTTAGAACTTCAGCTGAAAAAGCAATTTCCCTGATGGAAGACGCTAACCTTGTGATGTCCAAAATAACTTCCTCGGATTCTTTTTCCAGCGAATTAATGACTGCCGCCCAACAATCCGACCAAAAGAAAGTTGAAAGAATGATCCAATCAACAGGCATTAAGAAAAAGCCAAAAATCACGTATAACCCAGATGGAATCACCATGAATTTCGTGGATTATGCAGGGGAAAAAGAATGCTGCCATATCATCACACAGCTGAGATGGGTGTAAGAAAAGCCGCTGTTCACTGAACAGCGGCAATGTGATTGATTTCTAAATTTAGTAATAAAACGGATAGCCATATCCGTATCCATAGCCGTAAGGCGGGAAACCTCCGTAACCATAGCCATATGGACGTGGATATAATAGTGCGCTGCCTAAAAGGCCTCCGAGTACTCCTCCAACAAACGGACCTCCAAAGCCAAAACCAAATCGGCGTCTGCCACCATAGAATGGTCTTCTATACATCAAGCTACCTCCCTCATATATTTGCCTATATTACTACATATGCAAACAGGGAGAGTGTTGAATGGGCGTTTGTCCACTAGACTAGAAAAAAAGCCTAGTCCCAGGTCATCCGTTGTTCCTTCCATGGATCTCCATACATATGGTAGCCATTCTCTTCCCAGAAACCAGGCCGATTTTCAGATGCGAATTCAATCCCTCTGACCCACTTCGCGCTCTTCCAGAAGTATAGGTGAGGAATGACAGCTCTCAATGGATAGCCATGTTCCGGGGTAAGCTCCTCCCCATTATGGGAATGAGCTAGCAGACTTGTCTTCTTAAGAAAATCCTCAATCGGCAGGTTTGTCTTCCAATTTTCCTCAGCATGGATAATGACATATTTAGCGCCTTCTGTCGGTCCGGTCAGCCTGGCTATCTCCTGAGTGGATATCCCTTTCCAGACATTGTCCAGCTTTGACCACCCTGTCACACAATGTATGTCATTGCCAGAGGTCGTTTGCGGCAAAGCCATTAACTCCTTATATCGTAAGACAACTTCCTTTTCTACTTGACCAAAAATTTTCAAGGTCCAATCATCGAGATTCTTATAATATGGCACATTGCCATAATGCAGGACAGGAAAAGAGGTCGTGACATTTTGGTTCGGCGGGACTCTGTCCGATGGGCCCTTTTTACGCGCTTTTCCGAAATACATATGAATCACCCCTTTTTATTATCCTACCGAAATTCTATTTTAAAATAAACAAAGCCGCCCTGCCCAAAGTGCAAGACGGCTATAGTTTTTCTGGAATTATAAAACCATCGCGGCGATCCAGCCGAAAATGATTAACGGAATATTATAGTGAACAAATGTCGGAACTACCGTGTCCCAGATGTGGTTGTGCTGCGTATCAGCATTCAAACCGGCAGTCGGCCCAAGTGTGCTGTCAGATGCAGGTGAACCTGCATCACCTAGCGCAGCAGCCGTCCCCACAATCGCAATCGTCGCCATCGGGCTAAAGCCAAGCTGAAGGCTCAGCGGTACAAAAATTGTCGCGATGATCGGAATCGTCGAGAATGAAGAACCGATTCCCATCGTAACCAAAAGTCCTACAACAAGCATTGCCAACGCGCCAAGGGCTTTATTATTGCCAATTGCATCTGCTGCCTGTGCTACAAGCGATTCAACGTCTCCAGTTTCTTTAAGCACGTCTGCGAAACCGAAAGCAGCCAGCATGACGAATCCGATGAATGCCATCATCTTCATGCCTTCTGTTAAAAGATTATCAGCTTCACGCCACTTGATCGCTCCGCTCACGTATACGACCAGAATTCCTGCCAGGGCACCGATGATCATTGAACCGAAATAAAGCTGGGCAGCAAGTGCTGCAACAATGGCAATGATTGAGAAAATGATGCCCTTTTTCGAGTAATCACTTTTCTCAACTTGAACCACTTGATAATCCTCGTAGGTTCTAGGCTTTCGGTAAGATACGAAAATCGCGATCAACAAACCAACAACAAGTCCTGCTACAGGCAGAAGCATCGCTGTAGGGATATCCCCCATATCGATTTCCATTCCGCTGTCAGCCATGTTCGTAGCCAGGATGTCGTGGAAAATCCCGCCGAATCCAACAGGAAGCAAAATATAAGGCGCGGTAAGACCAAATGTCAATACGGAAGCAATTAAGCGACGATCTATTTTCAGCTCGTTGAAGACAATCAACAATGGCGGAATCAAAATCGGTATAAACGCGATGTGGATCGGAATCAAGTTTTGTGAAAATATCGCCATCATTAAAATCAGGATGACAATAATCGCTTTGGAGTACGTCTTAGCTTTCGATTCTCCGTTTTTGCCAATCATTCCGATCATCCAGTCAACCATCAGATTGGGCAACCCAGTCTTGGAAATAGCAACAGCAAATCCTCCAAGCAGCGCGTAACTTAGCGCAACCTCGGCACTGCCGCCAAGCCCTCCTGAAAAAACTTCAATCGTCTTCTCTATACTCAAGCCGCCTGTCAGCCCGCCAATCAGCGCTCCAGCAATCAATGCCAACACAACATTGACGCGAAGCAAGCTCAGGATCAGCATCGCCAGGACAGCTATAACAACTGCATTCATGATGAGTACTCCTCTCAGTGGTTTAATATTTTTGTTTCTCTTATTTTACTTTAGTATGGTAAATTGGTAGAGAATTAAAATGACAAGTATTAAAATATCATAGAATTGTTTTTTCTGTCAATGGGTTTGCTGATAGTTTTTGGATTGTGGTTGGGTTATATGTAGGAAGAAGGGAAATGACCCCTTTGTTTTCAGGGGAGTACTGCTGGCGGCCAGTGAAAAGACACTGCGGATTCGGACAAAACTTCTTTGAACTGGCCATGAATTGTCCGAACACGAGATACCTTCGGACAAATCTCCCTTGAACCAACCGGCAATTGTCCGAACACGAGGTATCTTCGGACAAATTCCTGTTGTACTGAGTGTGAGTTGTCCGAACCCAGAGCACCTTCGGACAAATTTCACTTGAACTGACCGGAATTGTCCGAACCTAGTGCATCTTCGGACAAATTTACCTTGTACTGACCGGGAATTGTCCGAACCCAGGGCACCTTCGGACAAATCTCCCTTGTACTGACCGGGAATTGTCCGAACACGAGGTACCTTCGGACAAATTCCTGTTGCACCGAGCGTGTTTTGTCCGAACCTAGGGCATCTTCGGACAAATTTACCTTGAACCAACCGGCAATTGTCCGAACACGAGGTACCTTCGGACAAATTCCTGTTGCACCGAGCGTGTTTTGTCCGAACTCAGGGCACCTTTGGACAAATTCCTGTCATACCGAGCGTGTTTTGTCCGAACCCAGGGCATCTTCGGACAAATTTCTGTTGCACCGAGCTTGATTTGGCGGAACTCAGGGCATCTTCGGACAAATTTCTGTTGCACCGAGCTTGATTTGTCCGAACCTAATGCCTCTTCGGACAAATTCCTGTTGTACCGAGTGTGATTTGGCAGAACCCAACCCAAGGCACCTTCGGACAATCCCCCTTGATCCGAGCGGAATTATCCAAACGAGTCCATTTTTTTTGAATGCATTCCCCGAAAACAATAAACCCCAAAGCCTAGGCGGCTTTGGGGTTATCAAACTCAATCTATTCTTTATTTCCTGTTTCAAATCTTTCAACTAGCAATGCCAGTGTGCGGGCCATGACGCCGGTTGCGCCTGATGGGCCAAGGTCGTATTCTTTGCTTGTTGTCGCTGTGCCGGCGATGTCTAGGTGGACCCACGGAGTGCCTTCTGCAAATTCGCCGACAAATGCTCCGCCCATGATTGCATGGCCTTCTGCGCCTGGGGAATTATTCAGGTCTGCGATTTTGCTGCCGCGGACACGTTCTATGTCGCGCTCGAACAATGGCAGGCGCCAGATTGGCTCTCCAGATTCATATGAAGCCTCCAGCACTTGTTCAAAGAACTCTTCGTTGTTCGTCAATGCTCCGGATGTATGCAGACCTAACGCAGTAATGACGCCGCCTGTCAGGGTTGCGATGTCCACTAGATAGTTCGCACCATGATGCTTCGCGTAAGTCATTGCGTCAGCAAGCACGAGGCGTCCCTCTGCATCTGTGTTCAATACTTCGATCGTTTTGCCGCTCATAGACGTGATGACATCGTCTGGTTTGAAGGCTGTGCCCGAGATCATGTTGTCTGTTGAAGGTATAACCGCTACGACGTTTTGCTCTGGCTTCAGTTCACCGATGATTTCCATAGCACCAAGCACCGCTGCCGCCCCGCCCATATCGGACTTCATGCCGACGATGCCAGCCTTTGTTTTGATTGAATAACCGCCTGTGTCAAACGTGATGCCCTTGCCGACCAGGCCGATTACATCCTTCCACTCTTCCTTGCCCTGATACTTCAGGACGATCATTTTAGGCGGCTGTGAAGATCCCTGGTTGACCGCAAGAAGCGCGCCCATACCGAGCTTTTCCATTTCTTCTTTTTCTAAAATTTCTGCTTCGAATTCATATTTCTCCGCCAGCTTCATCGCATATTCAGCCATGTCCGTAGCAGTCAAAAGGTTGCCCGGCGTATTCACGAGTGTACGAGCCGAATTCGTTCCCTTGCCGAAAACATAGCCAACTTCAACTGCCGCTTCCACTTCGCCCTCTTCGTCCGCGCTGTAAACTGTCAGGCTTTCGATTCTCTTTTCAGGCTCGTTTGACTTTTGCTTGTAGCCTTCGAACTCATAGGTAGACATCGGCAAGGCTTCACCTAATGCATGCGCTGCATCATTAAGCTCAACCTTCTCACTTGTAAAAGTATCTAAAAGTACAGCTGCTTCCGTCCATTTCTCTTTTTTGGCTGTCTTGAACAGGCGCCCTAATGCGTCCCTTAGTGTTTCGAAGTTATATTCCTTTTCATGGCCAAGGCCGACAAAATAAACCTTTTTTGCGCCAATTTTATTGAAAGTATGTATTTTGGAAACTGCTTTTTTCTTAGTTGAGATGTCCCCGCTTTTAACAAGTTCCGTTAGCTGTCCGTCAAAAAGTTCATCGGCTTCTCCCAAGAAACCTTCAAGGCCAGACGGTTTGTTGAACAAGCCAATCACAAGGCACTCATGGCTGTTTGAAAAATTAAATTGATCATTCACTTTAAACAAAGCATTCACCCCTACAAATTTTATATGTTCATTATATCGAAACTCTTATAATATTTCGACTTCCTAATCTTGCAGGCACTTTCTTTCTTGCCTAGAACGCTTCAATCCTCCAGGTACAAATATAAAACTGGCAGTTCAGGCAGCATCGTAACTTCTTCAAATGGCACACGGTCCAGATTCGGAGGGAATTTCGTCAGGCACTCTTCGATGAAGGGGTAAATTTTCTCTAAATCAAGACCCCAGTGGATAGGGCGGTATGATTGCAAATAGTCATGTGCCGCCTGCATCATCAGCCTGGCTCCCTTCACATTTCCGTAGCTGTAATGGTAAATGGCAACACTCATTTGCAGTAGGCCTTTTAAAAACAGATTCCCTTTATCGGTCATCCACATATCTTCAAGCAAGTCATGGCAGGTATAATAATCCCCTTCGTTGAATTTTATAAAGAACTCGTAATATTCATCAGGGTAGTCAGTCAAATCCCTCACCTCATTCCTGAAGTATTAGAGCTATTTTATCAAACCTTACAAATCATATGTAATGTTATAATTAAACTTGGGTATTAATTATAAAGGTACTTTTTTATACATAGGGGGAACAGCCATGGAATTATTAACGAATTTCCCATTATGGGCTTCGCTTGCTGCGATCTTTTTCGCGCAATTCGTCAAGGTCCCGATTCAATATATTGCGACGAGGAAAATCGATTGGTCGCTGTTGACAAGCACAGGAGGTATGCCAAGTTCCCACTCTGCTGCAGTCACAGCATTGGCTACCGGTGTGGCGCTCGAAACTGGTTTGGATTCAGCTGTTTTTGCGGTCGCCGCTGTTTTTGCGATTATCACGATGTTTGATGCATCAGGTGTCCGCAGGCAGGCAGGCGAGCAGGCCATCGTTTTGAATCAGCTTGTTGCTGATTTCGGCCGATTCGCCCAGGAGGCAAAAGGCTGGCAGGATAAGCCTGAAAAAGACAAACAAAAAGAATTGAAAGAATTGCTCGGCCACAAACCGATTGAAGTATTTTTTGGCGGATTGACAGGTGTCTTACTGACCCTGCTGCTGCACTATTTACTTTAAAAGCAGGTGAAACACATGAGAGTCATTTCTTTATGTCCCAGCAATACTGAAATCTTGGAATACTTAGGAGTGACTGATCTCCTTGTTGGAGTCGATGATTTTTCAGACTGGCCAGAATCGGTAAAATCACTGCCAAAGCTTGGTCCCGATCTATCGATTGACCTGGACCTGGTCGAGGGATTGAAGCCGGATCTTGTCCTTGCGTC
Organism: Bacillus sp. ISL-55; assembly: GCF_018613155.1. GTDB lineage: Bacteria > Bacillota > Bacilli > Bacillales > Cytobacillaceae > Mesobacillus. The sequence goes on from NZ_JAGGQU010000038.1 coordinate 137,562, forward strand.
TTTAAGCGTTCCGGGGATGGAGAAGAATATTGAGGGTTTGGCAGCACGCAACATCCCACATATCGTCTTGAATCCGCAATCATTGGTGGATATTGAGAATGATTTGATGATAACGGCCAATACCCTGAACATGCCTGAACGCGGTAAGGAAGCAGCGAACCTGTTCAGGAGCAGGCTTGAGAACATCAAGCAAAAAGGTGCCCGTGCCAATTGGCGCCCAAAGCTTTACTGGGAATGGTGGCCCAAGCCAGTTTTCACCCCAGGCAGCATTAACTGGCTGACAGAGGTATCCGAAGCTGCGGGTGGTGAGAATGTTTTTAAAGACGTCGAGCTCGCAAGCGTGCAAACGGACTGGGATGATGTGAAATCACGAAATCCGGATTATATATGCGTCGCCTGGGTCGGTGTCAGGAAGGAAAAAGTGAAGAAGCAATTGATTATAAACAGGCCTGGCTGGGAAGAACTTGATGCTGTCAAAAACGACCGGATTCTGATTCTCGAGGAGGAACTGTACTGCCGTCCGTCCCCCCGGCTCCTTGATGGCCTGGAAAAACTTTATCACCTGATCCATGACTAACCTCAAAAAAGGCACTTTCCATTCAAGGAAGGTGCCTAAACTTACTTTTATGATTTTTTGCCGTCTGTATATTGCTGGCGGAAAACTTGCATCGATTCATTCTCATTAAGGGCTTTTAAGTCTTCTTCTGTCAGCTTGCCATTGCCCATTTCGATTACATATACATCCAATGTCTTTTTGCCCCATTGTTCGTATACATCCTTGACCGTATCATAGTAAAGGTCGACCTTATTCCCTTTGATTGCGCCACCTTTATCAGCGACTACACCAAAACCATACCCCGGGATGAAAAGGATTGTCCCAATCGGGAATACATTTAAATCAGCCGCGACAGTTGAATATAAGTCACGTTTAACTTTTACACCAGAATAAGTGATTCCATACCCCGGATGCCCAGGATTTTTGCCCGTCGATTCAATACCGGCTGTATACCCTGTAGCTATGATTTTCTTCGTCGGGTATTGTGACCAATTTAGTGATTCCTCAAGGGTAGGCTGCTTCCCTGCAACCTTTTCACTTGAAGAAATCTTTGTAGTAAAGTCGGATACTTTTTTCAAAAACTTAAAAGCAAGTCCTATCGATTTCTTTTTATGGTCTATGCTTGAACTTTCTTCTTGTTGAGTTCCTGCGCTATCAAATACGTATGTAGATACAGTAGAAGCTTCAACTCCCGAAATAGAATGAAACGTAGAAGTTATAGCAGCAAAAAATAAAACTGCCATCACTGAGCGTCTGGCCCACATTTTTAAAATATTCATATAATTTTTCACTCCTCCCAAAACTATTAATTTCCCTACGTAACAAGAAATATTCCAAAAGGAGCAAAAAAGTGCCAAAATACCTATTTACACTTCCATTAAAAGTAAAATGTTACTTATAGTATCCAACAAACACTCGATTTTATGCACAAAAAAAACCTCCAAATATTGAAGGTTTCTTGTATTAGAACATTTGATATCCTTTTTTTCGCAAAAGCCTGATGACTATACCCGCTAAAATAGCGCCTGCCAGACCGCTGCTTAAAATCAGAATGTCTGCCATTGCCAATTGTGATAGCCGCTGTCCAAGATCATTGAAGGCTTCACCGCTATTCCTGAAATAGTCAATAAACGGATACTTATCAATAATGAAAATTGCAATCAATGGATACACAATAGCCATGATCCATGACATCCTCAACAGCATATTCAGTAAAAACCCAATCCCGAAAAACAGGACAAAAAACAATAACATCGAAATGATCAGTGTGACAACCGTCATCATGTCTATATCCCCCCATTAAACATCATTTCTAGTTTACTGTTTGTCCGTTTTCTAGTCAATGAAATGGTGTGACTTTGCTTTTTGGGCAAAAGAAAAACCCCGCATTGTGCGAAGGTCAAAGAAGCATTGTCTTATTTATTTGATTTGCCGGATCCGCTGCAGCATGTGCACGTTTCTGAACCGCCAAGCAACAGTTGGAAATAGCCTTTACCAGAGCAGTATGGGCATTCTTTTGAATTATGTGTATGCATTGTCATTTGTGAACCTCTCCTTTTATATTTGAATTTTCTGATAATATATCAGACATTCATTGTTTTTGAAAAGGTTCAAATTTGACCAAAAAACCCTATTGAAAACGGATACATCATATATTTTCTTTCATTATCTGTCACTTTCTCAAAATTTCAGAAAATTATAAAAATAATCTATATGCACTATAATGAAACTGCTTGCCTGGATCCAATCCCTCCGCTCCAGTCACAACTTGACCAATTGGTTTATCCAAAAGGAAGTGCAGCAGCATTGAGGTATCAGGATCTGCTTTTAATTCTTCAGGTGAGATGAATTTCGCATCATAGAGCTCACTTTCCTCAACCGTCACCCTCTGATCTGCTAATGGCGCCAATAGAAATACGAGCATATTATCACTGATGGACTCCCGGATCACACCAGTTCGCAAACCCAGCAGCCCCCTAATTGTACAGACCACACCTGTCTCTTCTTTCACTTCCCGGAGCACCGCCTGATCTGCCGTTTCCCCTTCATCCACGAAGCCTGCCGGCAGCGACCAGCTTCCTTTCAGACCTCCATAGCGCTTTTTGACGACCAGCCAGCGCCCATCCTCTGAAATAACCACACCCGCGACACCAAGCCAGACATTTTCACGTTTCCCCATTCATTTCCCCATCCAATAGCTAGTTTGTACTACTATTGTAACCTATAGGATTTGAAATCGTCATTGCAGCCGTCCTCCTGGTTGTAAGAAAAGCTCAAGCACCTTGTTCAGACCCGGCAAGCGCTTAAGCTAAATAATTCTCTTAGTGATTTCCCGAAATTAAAAACAGACCCCAGCAGGAGTCTGTTCGATATTTCTATTACAGAATGTTGAATTTACCTTTTTTAAGCACCATTGAAGGTCCGCCAATCATGTACAGCGCACGGTTGTCGATCATTTTTTTCATGAAGGAAGCTTTCGTGCCGACCATTTTCTTGCCGAATGCAACTCCGATCGCGTCATCTTCACCAAGTGAACATACTGTTCCTTTGATATCAGGAGTGAATGTCTCAAGTTCAGATTTACCACGAACTAGAGCCGCAATGTTCCTTGCGCAAACCTCACCCTGCTGCATAGCGATCTGTGCAGTCGGAGGGTATGGGCGATTGATCTCTTCATTGATGATCAATGAGCAGTCGCCGACAATGAATACATCTTCTGAACCTGGAAGGCGAAGGTCTGGCTGCACTTTTACGCGGCCGCGCATTGCTTCGATACCTGATTTCTCGATAACAGAGTTTCCGCGGACACCTGCTGCCCAGACAACTGTGCCAGCTTTGATTTCTTCCACTTCTTCTTCACCTTTAGCAACGATGATGCCTTCTGGAGTCGCTTCTTTGATTGCTGTGCCGATGCGGAATTCCACGCCTTTTTTCTCAAGCGTAGCAACTGCATAGTTGACAAGCTCTGGGTCGAAACCAGGCAGAACCATTGGTGCCGCTTCGACACAAACGATTTTCACTTTATGGTAATCTACATCATATTCACGGCAAAGTTCAGGAACCCGGTTTGTCAGTTCACCAAGGAACTCGATTCCTGTGAAGCCTGCACCGCCAACAACGATTGTCAGGCGCTCATCTTTCCTCTCGGCTTCAGTATTATATGTTGCGAATTGATATTCGATATGCTCACGGATTTGTCTGGCTGAGTTGACATTGACGATAGAGAAAGCATACTCTTTCAAGCCTTTAATACCGAAAGTTTCAGGTTCAGCACCCAAGCCGATGACCAGATAATCATAGACGATGTCACCGTTCTCAAGGATTACACGTTTCTCATCCATCTTGATCTCTTCAACAGAACCCTGGACGAATTCAACCTTATGGCGATCGATTACATCACGAACATCATAACGGACTCTATCATGGTGCAAAGTTCCTGCAGATGCTTCGTGCAGCCATGTAGTTTCATAGTGGTAATCATTTTTGTTGACAAGGACAATGTCAGCCTCGTTTACTCCAACAGCTTTTTGTAAACGGGTAGCTGTCATTAATCCCCCGTATCCTGCTCCTAAAATTACGATCTTTGGCTTTCTCAAAGTGATCACTTCCACCTTTTTAAAATATTTTTGGTCGACTGGCTTCTCTCTCTTTGACGCCATCATTCCGGATAAGTTTGTGATATTATTCACTAAAATGTTCAAAAAAATGTCCTGAAAATGTCACAAAATCTTAACATTCTTGCTTACAATCCATCTTATTCTTTTTGCTCCGCATTTTCAAGCGATTCATTTAACTTAGAAATATTCAGAAAATAGGATGATTTCACTATTTTCCCGTTTTGTAAAGGGGATTTTCTATGAAATATATTGTTCCACAAGCATTCTTCTATTATGATTAGGAGTTTATTTTTTCAATTTATGGTATTATAACAATTGGAGCATTTTACTACATAGTGAGGGGGATATGGAGTGAAAGAAGATCAAAAAGTTTATGACATCACGATTATCGGTGGGGGGCCAGCTGGTCTGTTCACTGCTTTCTACGGCGGAATGAGACAAGCATCAGTTAAGATTATTGAAAGTTTGCCACAGTTAGGCGGGCAATTATCAGCACTTTATCCTGAAAAGTACATATATGATGTTGCCGGCTTTCCAAAAGTCCGTGCCCAGGAGCTGATCAACAACCTGAAAGAGCAAATGGCGAAATTCGAGCCTGCTACTGCTCTTGAGCAATCTGTTGAAAAGCTGGAGAAGCTGGAAGACGGAAATATCAAGCTGACTACTGATAAAGAAGTTCATTATACAAAAACAGTCATCATCACTGCCGGAAACGGTGCGTTCCAGCCGCGCAGGCTAGAACTTGAAAGCGCTGCCCAATATGAGGGCAAAAACCTGCACTATTTTATCGATGACCTGAACCAGTTCGCTGGCCAAAAGGTTGCGGTATTAGGCGGAGGCGATTCAGCTGTTGACTGGGCATTGATGCTTGAGCCAATCGCTGAACAAGTGACGATCGTTCACAGACGCGATAAGTTCCGCGCGCATGAGCATAGTGTTGAAAACCTGCAAAACTCAAAGGTTGATATCAAGACTCCTTTTGTGCCGACTGAACTTGTTGGTGATGGGGAAAAAATCAGCCAGATCGTTCTTAAGGACGCGAATGGCGAAGATACTGTAGCCGTCGACGTTGACGCGGTCATCTGCAACTTCGGTTTCGTTTCATCTCTTGGACCAATCAAGGAATGGGGTCTTGAAATCGAAAAGAACTCAATCGTCGTCAACTCAAAAATGGAAACGAATATCCCGGGCGTTTATGCTGCAGGCGATATCTGCACATACGAAGGCAAAGTCAAGCTGATCGCGACAGGATTCGGTGAAGCTCCAACAGCTGTCAACAACGCAAAATCCTATATGGATCCAAAAGCGAAGACACAGCCGCTTCATAGTTCATCAATGTTCAAATAAGAAAAAGCAAGGTCCGCGGACCTTGCTTTTTGTTTAACACTCTTCAGGTGTTCCTTCGCGTGTCGCTGTCTTGAAACTAGAACCGCAGCCGCAAGATGCGATCGCGTTCGGGTTGTCGATCGTGAAGCCTCCGCCCATCAAAGACTGCTTATAGCTGATTGTTGTGCCATTCAGCACTGGAGCACTGTCCTTATCAACAAGGATTTTTATACCGTGCTGCTCCAGCTCAGTGTCGCCTTCCTCCACTTCATGGGCAAAACCCATTCCGTAAGATAGGCCGCTGCAGCCGCCGCCTTTTACAGAAACGCGAAGATAAGCGTCTTCCGTCTCGTTTTGTTTCATCATATCTTTAACCTGCAATGCAGCTTCTTCAGTTAGAATCACAATGTTATCCATGATAAAACCTCCTTGATCCCTTTTTGTCCAGCTTCAGCGCCTAGCCCCTCGAGTCGCTTCGGTCCGCCCAATGAAGTCAAAGAACGACTTCACCGGTCGGCCCTCCACCGCTTGTCGGGGCTGACCAAGGCGCTTTCGCTTTTCTTATAGTATATACAGCATTTTTCCAATCCTCAACCAATCAATCCGAAAAAGAATTATATTCATATTTTCCCACCGAACATCCAATTAACTTGGTATAATATACCTATATACATATAGGGAAAAAGGCTGGTGACGAAAAATGACTCAAATAGAACCGCTCTATGATAAAAAATATCACTGTGAAATGTGCGAACATTCTTTTACGACAAAAAAAGTGCGTTCCCGCTTTGTGAAAGTCCTCCGTTTTGATACTGATTTCGCCCCTATTTATGCCGATGGTTTCGAAAACCCTAATATTTATTATGTTAATGTCTGCCCAAATTGCGGCTACTCTTTTACCGATGATTTCAGCACTTATTTTCCGCCGGGCGGTAAACAGCTCATCCAGGATAAAATATGCAATCAATGGGCTCATCATAACTATGGAGATAAGCGAACAATCCAGGAAGCTATGAACACCTTCAAACTCGCAGCTTATAGCTCGACCCTGAAAAAAGAGAAACATATTATTTCAGCCGGATTGTACATAAGACTTGCCTGGCTCTATCGATCTATAGATAACCACGAACAGGAAATGCGTTTTTTAAACCTTGCCCTGAAGGAATATACTGAGTCGTACAGTACCGGAGACTATAGAGGAACTCAAGTCTCAGAGCTGCGGTTGATGTATCTGATTGGCGACCTCTCAAGAAGGCTTGGCCAAACGCAGGACGCGGTCCGCTTTTTCTCAAAAGTAATCGAGAAGCAGAGGCAGTCAGTTGAACCGCAAATCATCCAGCTGGCAAAAGATCGCTGGCAGGAAATGCGAGAAGAACAAACAGTTGGGAAGTAATACAGGGAAAAATAAATAGGGCTGGCAATGGGATTCTACCATGCCAGCCCTTTCTATATTAAAACATCGGATTATCGTCCAAATATTGATAGATATTTTCTACTAGTTCTTCGGGTGTATCTCCCACAACTGGGTCCCCGTTCACCAGGGCAAACATGGACTGTGCGCATTTCCCGCAGTAACCAAGGCAGCCGTATTCAATCACATCAAGATCAGGGTCACGCTCCAGCTCCGCCCTTGCTTTTTGGGCACCGCTTGCTAGATTGCTGATGCAAAATTCAATGATTGGCTTAATCATTTGTTTCACCTCTCTACTAATTTTCAATCGTAACCTTTTTCTAGTAAATCGTCAATTTCCCAGGCTTAGGGCATCCATAAAATTGTTGTTATTTTGTCACAATTTCGTTATACTTTTTATGGTGATTTATTGAGCATAAAAATATTGCGAAATAATTTCGAAAAATGTATCCGTTTACTGAATTTGTAGAACGAGCTGGAAAAACTTCATTAACTGTTTGCGAAGAGTTAAAAAGGGGAAATTCACATGAAAAATCTCGTTATCCTTGGAGGCGGCTATGGCGGCATGCGTGTGCTTCAAAAACTGCTGCCAAATGAACTGCCAGAAGATGTATCAATTACACTGATTGACCGTGTTCCATACCACTGTTTAAAAACAGAATACTATGCCCTGGCTGCAGGTACGATTTCTGACCAGCATATCCGGGTGGCATTTCCAGAGCATCCCCGCCTTCAGGTAAAATATGCTGAAGTAACAGTCATCAATCTTGAGGATCAGAAGGTTGAACTCCAGGGTGATGAGTTTGTTCAATATGATGACCTTATTATCGGTCTCGGCTGTGAAGATAAATATCACAATGTCCCGGGAGCTGACAAGTTCACCTACAGCATCCAATCAATTGAAAAGTCCCGCGCGACCTACCAGGCACTTAATAATTTGCCAGCAGGTTCAACCGTTTCAATCGTTGGTGCAGGGTTAAGTGGTGTTGAACTTGCTAGTGAATTGGCTGAAAGCCGCAAAGATTTGAAAATAAATCTATTTGACCGTGGCAATCATATCCTTTCTGCCTTCTCTGAACGCCTGAGCACGTATGTGGAGAACTGGTTCGACAATCACAATGTTGAAATCATCAACAACGCGAATATTACGGAAGTCCAGAACAATGTTCTTTATAATCACGATGAGCCGATCGTGTGTGATGCGATTGTGTGGACAGCCGGCATCCAGGCGAATCGACTTGTCCGCGAGATGGACGTTGAGAAAGACAGCATGGGCCGCGCAGTGGTAACTCCGCAGCATAATCTGCCAGGCTACGAAAAGGTTTATATAGTCGGAGATTGTGCCAGCCTTCCGCACGCACCAAGTGCACAGCTTGCAGAAGGTCAGGCAGAACAAATCGTCCAGGTTTTGCAAAAACGCTGGAAAGGCGAAGAACCGCCTGAATCATTCCCACCGATCAAGCTGAAAGGCGTCATTGGCTCACTCGGCAAAAAGCACGGCTTCGGACTAGTCGCCGAACGCCCGATTACCGGCCGCGTCGCACGCCTGCTGAAATCTGGGATTTTGTGGATGTACAAGTATCATAATGGGTGATGTGGTGAAAACCGGGCGATGCCCGGTTTTTTATTTTTCGAAAACAGGTGCGTTTTTTGTTTTTACATAATTGAAAAGATATGGTGATAATTTCAGAACTGGTAAAAATCATTGAAAATTTCCAGTTCGCCAATAAAGTTGTGAAAATCGCCAATAAAAATGAATTTTCGCCAATAAAATTTAAAAATCGCCAATAAATCAAAAAAATCGCCAATAAAGTTGTGAACTCCGCCAATAAACCAAATCTCCGCTATTCACTAATGACCTGCTACGGAAAACTCTCCACTAATTCATCAATTAATCGCCAACAAAATAGAAAAAGCACTCCAAATTGGAATGCTTTAAGCTGGAACGTACCCATATTTCTCTAATTCCGCATAAATTGTTTTCAATTTCGGGTTTCCTTCGCCGACAATCTTGCCTTCGAGCAGGACGACAGGGTAGAACATATCTTCTTCGATTACTTTTTGGGCGAATTCCTGTTTATCTTCCTCTGCTGGAGGATTATTGATATCGACATAAACAATTCTGAATGTTTGGTCTGCGTATTTGCGGCTGATCGCAGCTTCGAGCCATTCGTATGTTTCTTTTGAGGATGGCAGGTTCACACAGCTTGGGCATAATACTTCTGCACCGTACACGACAATTTCTACCTCTTTACGTTCCATTATCAATTACCCCCTGTTATTTTCTTTTATTTTACTATACGATGAAAAAGATGCATAAGGAAAAAACTGTGTTCACTGGTTTTTCGGTTTTATTGGATAGATTTTTCCGGCCGATAAGATTATAATAAGTATTATGAAAGGAGTCGATTTGCATGACTGAACAGCAAATGTTTGAGCAAGTACAGGAAGTATTAGATAAATTGCGTCCATTCCTTCTTCGCGATGGTGGAGACTGCGAACTAGTTGATATTGAGGATGGCATTGTTAAACTTCGCCTGCTGGGTGCATGCGGTAGCTGCCCGAGCTCCACAATCACACTTAAAGCTGGAATTGAACGCGCACTTTTAGAAGAAGTACCTGGTGTCGTTGAGGTTGAACAGGTATTCTAATTAACCAATAATAAAGCGGTTTTGCCAATTAAGGCAAAACCGCTTTTTTTATGCGGAAACCGATTCATCACCTAACTGATGACCTGCATCCTTCCTGATCAATCTGCAAACTGATGACTTCAAGCCCCACAAGATGCTGCCTCAATTTTTCCGCTACTGTTTCCCCTTTACCGGGTTCAGCCAGGCACATAATGGATGGTCCCGCTCCGCTCAATGCAACTCCGAATGCTCCTGATTGAATGGCCTTTTCCTCTACATTCTCAAAAAAAGGCACAAGTGCTTTCCTATACGGCTGGTGGAACAAATCAGCTCTCATCATTTTACCCGCGAGGAGCCAATTCTGTGTCATCAGGGCGGCAAGCAGCTGATTAGCTACTGCACTTGCATGGACACTTCTCTGAAAATCCATCACATCCGGCAGGACATCACGTGACGTTTCTGTCAGCAACTCCTGATTGGGTACTACCAGAATCGGGTCAAACTGAATCTGGTCAAGAACGGTTAAATCGACCTCATCTCCGATTTGACTGCCAACTACAACGCCTCCGAACAGACTCGCACCGGCATTATCAGGATGGCCTTCGAACAGGGTAGCAGCTGCCAGTTTTTCAGAACGTGTCAATTGCAAGCCACAGAATTCATTAGCCAATTCCACTCCCGCGACAATCGCTGCTGCACTGGAACCAAGCCCTCTCGCAAGCGGGATTTCGCTTTTTACATAGACATGGAGTGAGGGCATTTCCTGCTTGTACATTTCAGCTGTTTTCATCGCAATTTGGCAAATGAAATTTTTTTCATCACCAGGAAAGCCTGTTAAAGAATGAGTTAAAGGTGTAACCTTCCATTTGTCGCTTTGTTCTGCCTGGACTTCCATGTAGAGGTTCAGGGCGACGCCTAGCGAATCAAAACCTGGGCCCAGGTTCGCTGAGCTGGCCGGAACTTTTACTGAAAGGACTTTCCCTCTCGCTACCCCAGCTGCGGCTAAAGGTTCCTCGACCCCCTTCATTGCCGGACAACTCCCCTGATATAGTCGCTGACGATACTCTCGTCATTTGGAAGCAGCACTGGTGAAATCGTGCTGATGTCAATCGCGGTTGAAGGATCCTTCAATCCATTTCCCGTCAATACGGCAACTATTCTGGATCCAGAAGGAATTTCTCCTCTTTGTAAAAGTTTATGGATTCCCGCAAGCGATGCGCAGGATCCTGGCTCAGCGAAAATCCCTTCGGTGCTCGCCAGCTTGCTGTAGGCTTGTAAAATCTCATCATCTGAGACGAAATCGATTTTTCCTTCTGATTCGTCACGGGCTGATACTGCAAGATCCCAGCTTGCCGGGTTTCCAATGCGGATCGCCGTTGCGATTGTCTCTGGCTGTTCGATCGGCTGCCCCTTGACAATCGCAGCCGCCCCTTCTGCCTCAAAACCAAACATCCGCGGCAAACCAGTGCGCTTACTTGAATCGTATTCTTTGAACCCTTTCCAATATGCGCTGATATTGCCGGCATTCCCCACCGGGATTGCCAGAATGTCAGGTGCTCCGCCCAGCTGGTCACAAATTTCAAACGCAGCGGTTTTTTGTCCTTCAAGCCGGTAAGGATTGACTGAATTCACGAGGGTTACCGGTTCTGTTTCACTGATTGCCCTGACCATTTTTAACGCTTCATCAAAGTTCCCTTCAATCGACACGATGCTTGCTCCATACATCACAGCCTGCGCCAGTTTTCCCATCGCGATTTTCCCTTCAGGAATGACGACGATGCATCTTAAACCTGCCCTTGCTGCATAAGCAGCCGCAGAGGCGGAAGTATTGCCTGTTGAGGCGCAGATCACAGTGTCACTGCCTGCCTCCTTAGCTTTAGCGACTGCCATGACCATGCCTCTGTCTTTAAAAGAACCTGTAGGATTTACTCCTTCTACTTTTACATATAAATCTACTCCCCACTCCTCTGAAAGCTGGTCAAGCCTGATCAGCGGGGTATTTCCTTCATGGAGGGTGAGCAATGGTGTCTCGGCATTGACTGGCAGGTGTTCACGGTATTCGCTTAACAGCCCCCGCCATCTCATGCTCCGGCACTTCCTTCCACCCTGTATGAGCTTTTGACATCTTTCACAAACTTTAGGTCGCGCAGCTCCATTAAAATATCCTGGTAATCCTTCAGGGAGGCTTGATGCGTTACGACCACAATCTCCGCAAGCTCCTTTTCCTTCAAAGGCAGCTGGAGGATTTTCTCAAAGCTGACGTTATGGCTTGCGAAAAGGGAGGTGATTTTCGAGAATACACCAACTTCGTCATGGACGTGGAAACGCAAGAAGTGCTTTGAATTCACTTCTCCATCATTCTTAAGCTGTTTCTCATACTGCGGAGTGACAAAAGAAGTGCCGTTTACCCCAAGGCGCATGTTTTTGACGACACCGACCAGATCGGAAACTACTGCTGTTGCAGTTGGCAAGCTTCCGGCACCAGGTCCGTAAAACATTGTCTCTCCGACTGCTTCTCCATACACATACACCGCATTGTACTCATTATTGACAGACGAAAGCGGGTGCGATGATGGCAGCAATGCCGGCTCGACGCAAACCTCGACCTTATCACCTTCACGAACGGCGATGCCGAGCAGTTTCATCGTATAGCCCAGCTGTTTCGCATACTGCAGGTCTTCTTCGGTTACAGAAGTGATGCCTTTCACTTTGACATCATCCAGGTCAATCTTCATTGAAAACCCTAAAGTGGCCATGATCGCCATTTTTCGAGCCGCATCCAGTCCGTCTACATCAGATGCAGGGTTTGCCTCAGCATACCCGAGCTGCTGCGCTTCCTTCAACACGCTATCGTACGCCAGTCCCTCCTGGCTCATTTTCGTTAAAATGTAGTTTGTAGTGCCGTTCACAATCCCCATCATCTTTGTGATTCTGTCAGACGCAAGACCATCCACCAGACTGCGCAGGATCGGGATTCCTCCGGCGACACTCGCTTCAAAAAAGAGGTCGCAGCCATTTTCATTGGCCACTGTTAAAAGCTCGGAACCGTGGACGGCCATCAAATCCTTGTTTGCCGTCACAATATTCTTTTTGCTCCTTAATGCCTGAAGCAGGTGTTCTCGAGTATCTTCAATCCCGCCCATAACCTCGATTACCACTTCAATCTCCGGGTCTTCCATAATATCTGCTGGATTCACCGTCAGGAGAGATGGGTCCACTTTTACCGACCTCTCTTTATCAACATCCTGGACGAGGATTTTCTTCACTTTAATAGGGCACCCAACCTGGTGCATCAATTTATCCTGATGGTTTTCAATAATCCTGACTACACCTGACCCTACTGTTCCCAAACCTAGAAGTCCAACCGAGATTGCCTGCATTTTCTTTTCCCCTCTCTCGTGTCTATTACAAATGTACATTTGTTTTTGTATAGTAGACATTATAAATACCAGAAACAGCTTTTACAAGGAATATTTAGGGAGCATTTCCTGTGTAAACGCTTAATCATATGGGGCTGTAAGTGTAAAAAATTTTAAAATTTTGATTATAATAAAAGTCTAAAAAAAATCCTTCCCGTTGATAAGGGAAGGATTTGCAGATTATTGGAGCACTTCTTTGTTAACGATTGTCTTTGGGCTGTCACCTGTGAGGACAGCTTTAACATTTGCGCCGCAAAGCTTGATCATGGTTGTCCGGGTTTCGGTGCTTGCACTGCCAATGTGCGGGATCGCAGTTACGTTTGGCAGTTCCAGCAGCGGATGGTCAGCGGAAATTGGCTCTTTTTCAAAGACATCGAGTCCTGCGGCTGCAATCTCACCATTTTTAAGAGCATCGTATAAAGCCTGCTCGTCCACAACCGGGCCGCGGCCTGCATTGACGAAAATCGCACTTTTTTTCATTTTCGCAAAGACATCCGCGGTAAAAAGGTTTCTCGTTTCCGGCGTTAGCGGTGCCAGCGACACTACAAAGTCAGATTTCGCGACAAGATCCTCAAAAGAGCTGTAAACAGCACCCAGTTCTTTTTCAGCTTCATGTTTTCGGGAACGGTTATGGTAAAGGATCTCCATGCCGAACCCTTTGGCCCTGCGTGCGACCGCTTCGCCAATTTTACCCATGCCGACAATCCCGATTGTCTTCCCAAACACATCATGCCCAGCAAGCAGGTACGGACTCCAGCCTCCCCACTTGCCAGCCTTTATATATTCTGCCGCTTCGACTATACGTCTTGCGGATGCCATCAGCAAAGAAAAGGTAAGGTCTGCTGTCGTCTCTGTCAGCACATCAGGTGTGTTCGTAACGATGATGCCACGCTTTGTTGCTGCTCCCAGGTCAATGTTATCAAAGCCGACCGCCAGATTTGCGACCACTTTAAGGCTCTCGCCTGCTGACAAAACTTCCTCGTCGACTTTGTCAGAGAGCATTGTGATTAAAGCGCTGGCTTTTTTGGCTTCCTCTAAAATAACTTCCCTTGGTGCGGGGATATCTTCCTGATCCCACATTTTTACTTCAAAAAGCTCGGTGAGATCCACAATTGTTTCTTCAGGTAACTTCCTGGTGATATAAACATATGGTTTCATAGTCTAACTCCTTTGAAAGCGTTTAATATAGTAGAATAATTTCATTCTACCACAAAGTCACACTTTCCTTAGCGAAAAAGTTTCGACTATCGTAATAACCAATCGACTGCCGGAAGTTTCGCTGCTTTTACCGGCGCTTCGCTAAGATGGTAAAAATGGCTCAAAAACCGCTCATGATCACTGCTTTGATTCAAATACTTCCGCAATCGGTCTTCAAGCTGGCGCTTCGTCTGTTCTGACTGAGTTATATAGTAGTTTTCAACAGTCTCATAGTAGTGTAGGGGGAACAACAACCTTGAGTAAAGCAGCCTCCATGAGAACGAAGACAGCACCGTCATTGATTGGTATTCTGCCAGGAAATTTTTGATTTCCGGCTGGCTCGTCTGGATGTTCGCAAAATAACGATCCCTGACCCATTCTGCGAGGTCCCGGCTGCCATGATCAAATACCCACTCGAAAGGATTTTTGACAAAATACGTTCCTCTCCAAACATTATTCGTGAAACGCTCATGGCAAACCGTGCCATGATCAATCCTTGTCGGTTTATCATCAATTTCGGTATCAGCGAGATACTGGATCGCATTCTCGGATAATCCCATGTAATACGGAAAGGATTCCATGAACATCTTCTCAAAATCATTCTCCGGCTCAGTATAAAGCTTTCCGCTCCATACCTTCTCCATCTGGTCGAGCCGTTTTTCCCAGAGCTGTTTCCATTGTCCAACCCGGTTCATGCTTTCAACTTTAAAGGGGATTTGCCGGCCCCGAGCATGGAATTTGGCCAGTTTCCTGCCTGTTCTTATTTTTTCAGGCATAGGGGATGCGCGGTTCATCAACACGCAGTACTTCCTCCCCTCCCACTCGCAAATTTGCTTTCCTTCCTGATCCGCCAGCAGCCTCGAGACATTCCGGTCCCCAGCTGTTTGCAAATGGTCTGCAATCCTCGCCAGCTCGCTTATCTCTTGCTCTTTTACACCATCAGCGTCCATAATTAAATAAAGCCCTTCATTATACTTATATCCATGATATCTTCCAAGAGATACTTCTGAATCTGCTGAAATCCCATATACTTCTTTTAACATCTTTTGAAACATATTAGCACCTCATTTCCAAGCCACTCTTTTACAAATATATGTATTGGATTGTAAAACTTGAATGAACATTACAATGAATAAGCGGCTTCATTAGGGAAATGATTTAAAGGAATGAATTCTTTCACTAAAACGGGTTAAGCGGAATATTTTAGGTTAAATAGGATAAAGAGTATGAAAATGATTATGCTGCAATCAAAAACAGAAAGGTGATGCAGATGTTAGAAAAGAAACGCGCCATCCATATGACAGAGGAAACTGCCCGGAAGTGGCTCCATGAACGTGGGGTTGAAATAGAAGATATCGCAAAACTCGTTTTTTTCCTGCAGGAGAAGTACCACCCAGACCTGCAGATGGATGATTGTATCGAAAACGTAGAACGAGTTCTCTCCAAACGTGAGGTTCAGAATGCGATTTTGACAGGAATCCAGCTGGATATCCTCGCAGAGCAAAAAAAGCTTGGAGAACCGCTGCAATCAATTATTGAAACAGACGAAAGTCTGTACGGTGTCGATGAAATCCTCGCATTTTCAATTGTAAATATATATGGGTCGATCGGTTTTACCAATTATGGTTTTATTGATAAACAGAAACCAGGTATTCTTGAGAAGCTTAATGATAAGGAAGCCACCGGCAAGTGCCATACTTTCCTTGATGATATTGTCGGAGCAGTCGCTGCTGCAGCATCAAGCCGCCTTGCACATAGAGCGGCCAATATAGAAGATTAAAAGAAAAAGCACAGGCGACTGTCCAACTCCGACAAGCGCTGCTGTAAAAGGAAAAAAGGGACTTGATGCCTTCAACGGCTCAAGTCCCTTTTCAGATTATCTGCTTAAACTTCCCAATCGTCCAGCGAGTCCACTGTATACGTTGGCATTTCTTCGTACCCTTTCAGCAGTTCCCTGGTAGTTACACCAGTGTGGACGAGAAGTGTGTCCATCCCTGCTCTCATCCCCGCGAGGATGTCAGTATCATAATAGTCCCCGACCATAAGGGTTTCCGCTTTTTCTGTCCCAAGTACCTTTAAGGCCTGTTCCATAATCACAGATTCCGGCTTCCCGATAAAAATCGGATCTGTTTGTGTAGATACAGCAATCACGGAAGTCAACGAACCATTGCCCGGCAGCAGGCCCCGTTCAGTCGGGATGGCGATGTCCCCATTTGTCGAAATGAAGGTCGCTCCATTCCTGACCGCAAGGCAGCCGACAGCCAGCTTTTCATATGTAATGCCGCGATCGATTCCTGAAACAATGAAATCAGCGTCTTCCCCGGCAAATTTCAGGCCTTTTTCCTCGATCGCTTTCTGAATTCCCTCTTCGCCAATCACATATACAGTTGCATCCTGTTTTTGCTCATAAATATAGTTCGCTGTTGCCTGGCTCGTTGTAAAAACCTGCTCCTCAGTCGTTGGAATATCAAAGCCGCGGAGCTTTTCCGCCACTTGTGCAGGTGTGCGCGAAGAATTATTCGTAACGAATAAATATGGGATTTCCGCTTCAATCAGCCTTTTTATAAAATCAGAAGCCGCTTCGATCCGTTCTGATCCCCGGTACATCGTCCCATCCAAATCAATTAAATACCCTTTATATTTTTTCATATTGATCACTCCTAACTATATCGTTCCCATGTCGTTAAAAAACGAATACTCCCATTTTATATAAGCCAGGCAAAGAGTGCAAAGGACAAAGCTCACAATAATAAAAGCGCAAGCGCCTTGGGCAGCCCCGACAAGCGTTGGAGGGCCGACTGATGAAGTCGTTCTTTGACTTCATCGGGCGGACCGAACTCGAAAAGTGAAGGCGACTGCCCAACTCCGACAAGCGTTGGAGGGCCTGCCAGTGAAGTCGCTCTTTGACTTCAATGGCAGGACCGAAACGTCTCGAGGAGTTAGGAGCCGCAACTAGACAAGCGACTCGATGGGCTAGGCGCTGGAGCTGGACACTAATCTAAGTGGATAAATTTATACTTTCTTATTCAATACCAAAAAGCGCAAGCGCCTTGTTCACCCCCTACTTCCTGGATAAGAACAGAAAAAGAGACCGCAGTTTAACGGTCTCCTTTGTCATGGTTTACTTTTTAAAAGCGGATACTGGCCCTAATTCATTCGTTAAGTACTCTCTCACTTTTACTGAAAAAAGCTTGAGATGAGGAAGCTCGGACTTAAAGGTTTCGATCAGGCCGGCATGATCCACGGCAGTATACTGCTGGACAAGCATCTTTCTGAAGAGGACGATTTTTTTCAACCCTGCGCTCATATCCTGAGTAACCACTTTTTCATCATCGAGAATATCAATGATGTCTTCATAGCTTCCCGGGTCACGCATGATGAAACCATCGATCATCGCGTTGCCCACATCAAGTACGGCTTCTACCATTGTATGCGCCGCACGCTCGAGTGCTGATTTTTCCATTGGCGATTCCCATGGTCCATTGCTTTCAAAAAATTCGATCTGTCTCTCTAAAAACAGCAATGTTTCTTCAATTTGATCTCTGTCGACAAAGTACATTCATTATCACCTCATAAAGATGCTAGACGGTTTTCAGTAATCCAGGACGGGCATAAAAATAACCTTGTGCCAGTTCAACCTTGTTCCGTGAGAGAACCGATGCTTCATGCTCATTCTCGATCCCTTCCGCAATGACGGTGGATCCCGCTTCCCGCGCAACAAGCAGCAGCCCTTTCAGCATGGACTCCTTCACAGAGTTCTTATCAATATTTTCAATGACGGAACGGTCGATCTTAATGACATCCGGCATGATTTCACTGATGGTATTCAAGCTGGCATACCCTGCCCCAGTATCATCAACCGCTATTTTGATTCCCATTCCTCTTAACACTTTTATATTATAGATAAAATTCTCGATTCCCTCAATCGAGTCCCTCTCGGTAATTTCTAAAGTGATCTGATTTGGCTGGATAGTGTCATATGATTGCATCATGTTTTTCAGGTCCCGGACGAATCGGGAATTTCCGAGGGTAATCGGCGTGAAATTGATAAAGATATCATCCCGACAGCCAGTCGAAGTGATTTGATCAAGCGTTTTTCTCAACACGATCATTTCCAGGTCATAGAGCGTATTTGTCTGCCGTGCAACTGAGAAAAGCTGCAATGGACTCTCAAGCGCAGTTCCCTCCGGTCCTCTCGTCAGCATTTCCCACGCCCGGATTTCCTTTGTCGCAACGTCAATGATAGGCTGTGCTAAAAGCTTGATATTTTGCTGTGCGATTATTCTTTTCATTTCATAAACCATTTCATTGAATTCAGTTTGGATTCGTTTCTCAGCCATCGCAAATGCTTGCTGATGTGCCTTTAAGACTGCTCCGTGAACGGAATCCACCGATTTATCGATAAAAATAAACCCAGTATCAAAAATAGGCTGAACAGTAGGATACTCTTGAAAAATCCTGCTCTCCGCTTCCCTGAGGATTTTCTTCATTTTCACATCAATTTCAGAGATACAGTACCTGTTATGGTCAATCCGCATGAACAGGCTCAGGCTGTCGCTATAATAATCATGAAGGACAATCATGTCCTCTTTGTCGATTTCTTTTTCAATCACGCTTTTGAAATGACGTTTCAAAGCCTTATGAAACTTCCAGCTCTCCTCACCAAGCTGTGAAGCAAGCTCCTGGTGATTCTTGATCGTGTATGCAATAACAGCAACTTCAAAGCCACTGTTAAAAGCTTTCTTTACCCCAGAAACGACAGGGTTCCGCAAAATGAACTGTGGAGGATAATAACATATTGTAGAATGCGGCAACATTATTTTTCCCCAACCAAGCAGGTTGTCTAATATGCTAGTAACACGGCGGGCCATAGGTTTCAATCCTCTCAGAAGATGACTAGAACTTTTTATTAATTGTACCATATTTAGCTAAAATAGACCTTTTTTCCTAGATAGTTATTTCTAAATATTTTTACTTCTTTTTTTATAGTGATAATGTGGATAAGGGGACAGTATTAGACTGCATTGCGAATCGATTTTGTTTTTTGGTGTCATAAGCTGACGTGATTCCAGGACGAATTTGACAGCATTTCTTGTTCCGCCTTCAAACCTGTCACGATTCCGAGGTTTTCTTGACAGCTTTTCCTGCTTTCCCTTAAAACCTGTCACGATTCCGGGCTTATCTTGACAGCTTTTCCCGCTTTCCCTTCAAACCTGTCACGATTCCGGGTTTTTCTTGACAGCTTTTCCTGCTTTCCCTTCAAACCTGTCACGATTCTGGGGTTTTCTTGACAGCTTTTCCTGCTTTTCCTTCAAAGCTGTCACGATTACGAGGTTTTGAACTGCTCCCCGTCAAGTAGACAGTGGAAATAATAAAAACAATCTAAGCGGCTTTAACCCTATATTCTAATGGGCTAAGGCCGTTTAATCTTTTTTGGTAACGGTCGTGATTATAAAAGTATATGTACTCATCAATCGCCGCAGAAAGTTCTTCAAAGGTATTATATTTCTCCAGGTAATACTTCTCGCTTTTTAGTGATCCCCAAAAGGATTCCATTGGTCCATTGTCTATACACCTTCCGACTCGGGACATACTCTGAGTCATCTGTGCTTGATCTATTCTTTGTTTAAATCCAAGATGTGTATACTGGAATCCTCGGTCGCTATGTATAAGTGGATGGTCGCCGTTCAAAAGGGCTGTAGCCTGATCCAGCGTCTCAAACACCAGTTTATTGTTGTTGGAATGTCCAAATACGTAGCTGACAATGGTTCCATCATGTAAGTCTTTAATCGCGCTCAAATAAGCCTTTTTCGCTTCTCCATACTTGAATTCAGTCACATCCGTAACCCACTTCTCATTTGGACTTTCGGCTTGGAATTTACGGTTTAACACGTTTTCTGCTACGTGTTGTGGGGTTGACTTTTTGTAACGTTTCTTCTTTTTCCGAATAACGCTTTGAATGCCGACAATCTTCATCAGCCTATAGATTCGCTTATGATTGAAACTCTTGCCCAGCTTTCGATTCAAAGTCATCGTAATCCTACGGTAGCCGTAGATTCCTTTAACTTCCTCATGGAGAGCCTTCATTGCTTCTACAAGCTCTTCATTCTGGCGTTCACGCATGGAAGGTGTTCGCTTCAGCCATTTATAATA
>NZ_JAGGQU010000003.1 GCF_018613155.1 Bacillus sp. ISL-55
CGTTTTCTTGACGGAGGTCCATTGGTGACCTGTTTTTCTCTTTTCTGCTGCTTTTGGTCACCAATAGTCCTTATTGGTGACCTGTTTTTCTCTTTTCTGCAGCTTATGGGCACCAATAGACCACATTGGTGACCTATTTTCTTCTTTTCTGCTGCTTATGGGCGCCAATGCGTGTTTGGTCACATTCAATCCAGGCGTTCAATGATGGTGGCGTTCGCCATGCCGTGTCCTTCGCACATTGTTTGCAGACCGTATCGGCCCCCTGTCCGTTCAAGCTCATGCATCATCGAGATCATCAGGCGGGCGCCGCTTGCTCCAAGTGGGTGTCCGAGCGCGATTGCCCCTCCATTCGGATTCAGCTTCGCAGGGTCTGCGCCTGTTTCCTTCAGCCATGCCATTGGAACAGGTGCGAATGCTTCATTCACTTCGAATACATCAATTTCCTCAAGCTTCAGGCCGGCTTTTTTGAGGACTTTTTCCGTTGCGGGAATCGGTCCTGTCAGCATCAACGTGGGATCTGAACCTACCACTACTCTGGTGTGGACCTTGAAGCGCGGTTTCAAGCCCAGCTCCTCGGCTTTTTCACGACTCATCAAAAGCAGGACTCCGGCACCATCACTGATCTGGCTCGAGTTTCCAGCATGGATGACACCATCCTCTTTGAAGACCGTTTTCAAACCAGCCAGAACCTCAGGCGTCGTTCCTTCACGAGGTCCTGAATCTTCGGTCATCAAAGTTGTTTCGCCATTTTCAAGGGTGACCTCAAGCGGCATGATTTCTTTTTTAAAATAACCTTCAGCCTGCGCCTTCAAAGCACGGCGATGGCTTTCGGCTGAAAATTCATCAAGCTCCTGGCGGGTAAAACCGTATTTCTCCGCGATCCGTTCTGCAGATAGTCCTTGATGGATCATCTCGTGTTGTTCTCGTAATTTAGGACTAAAAGGGTTAGCTTCCTGGTAATTGGAGCCCATGGGAGTCCGTGTCATATTCTCGACGCCGCCGGCAATGACGACGTCCATATCCCCTGCCAGAATTGCCTGGGCAGCAAAATGGACTGCCTGCTGGCTTGACCCGCACTGGCGGTCAATGGTCGTTCCTGGTACTTCAATCGGGAAACCGGCAGTCAAAGCCGCAACCCTGGCAATATCCCCTGCCTGTTCACCTGATTGTGTCACACAGCCGAGAATGACATCTTCAACAAGCCCTGCATCGATTCCAGCTCGCTTCACAACCTCTTTGAGAACTTCTGCAGCCAGCTCATCTGGCCTGATATCCTTCAATAAACCTTTTCTTCTGCCAACAGGAGTCCTGACAGCTTCGACGATTACCACTTCACGCATGTTCATCTTCCTTTCTGAAAATCTTTTTCTCTACAATCCCAGGTTTTTGGCAATGATGGTTTTCATGATTTCATTCGTTCCGGCATAAATGCTGGCAACCGGGATGTCACGGAACCTTCTGGCAATCTCGTATTCTTCCATATATCCATAGCCGCCATGCAGCTGCATACATTCGGCCGCAATTTTTTTCGCGCTGTCTGTCATCTTCCACTTTGCCATCGATACCTTTGTGACAACATCCTTGCCTTCGATATGCTCGGCAATCAGCTGGTCAAGGAAAGCCCTGCTCATCTCTATTTCTGTTGCCATCTCGACAATCTTGAATTGTGTATTCTGGAACTTGCTCACCGGCTTGCCAAAGGCTTCACGGCTTTTTACATACTCGATCGTCTGCTTCAGCATCACCTCAGACGCTGTCTGTGCCGCAATCGCAACCAAGAGGCGTTCCTGCTGGAGCTTTTCCATTAAGTAAAGGAAGCCCTTCCCTTCTTCTCCAAGCAAATTCTCTTTTGGCACACGGCAATCCTCGAAAATGAGTTCCGCCGTATCCTGACAGTGCAGCCCCACCTTATTCAATTTCCTGCCTCGTGAAAAACCTGGTGTATCGCGCTCTACGACAAGCAGGCTGACTCCTTTATGCTTCGGGTTCGCCTTAGGGTCGGTTTTACAGGCAACGACAATCAAATCAGATTGGATGCCGTTAGTGATGAACGTTTTTTGCCCATTTAAAATATAATGGTCGCGATCAAGAATTGCTGTCGTTTGGATATTCGCCAGATCCGAACCCGTCCCAGGCTCTGTCATCGCAATTGCACTGATGATTTCACCTGTCGCACATTTTGGCAGCCAGCGTTTTTTCTGCTCCTCTGTCCCATAGGTAGTGATATAAGGAACCACAATGTCATTATGCAGCCCGACACCCACCAGGCCTGATCCAACCCGCTCGAGCTCTTCGTTGATAACAACTGCGAAACCCCAGTCGACTTCGCTTCCGCCGTATTCTTCATCGATATCAGGGCAAAGATAACCCTGCTCGCCCATTTTCTCCCAAAAGGATCGCGGGATCATCCGCTCTTCCTCCCACTGGTCGTAGAAAGGATATGCTTCCTTTTCTAAAAACTTCCTAAGCGATCTACGAAAAATTTCATGGTCATCCGTTAAATAAGGGTGTTTCATTTTTGTATCTCCCCTTTTCTCTCAAACTATTAAAGCTTCACTTCATTCAGTTTCTGGCGAAGCTGGTATTTCAGGATTTTACCTGAAGCATTCCTTGGCAATGCCTCTTCGATAAATATTTTCCTCGGAACTTTGTAGCCGGCTAATTTTTGACGGCAAAAAGTCTTAAGTTCCTGTTCATCAACAATTGCATCCTGCTTTGGTACGATGACTGCGCAGACAGCTTCTCCCCAGACTTCATCAGGAAGACCGATGATTGCTGCCTCCAGCACAGCGGGATGTTCATAAAGAACTTCCTCTACTTCAATGGAATAGACATTTTCCCCGCCGGAAATGATCATGTCTTTTTTTCGGTCGACAAGTGTGATATATCCGTTTTCATCGACCGTTGCCAGGTCACCGGTATACAGCCAGCCGTTTTTGATTGTTTTAGCCGTTTCTTCAGGCTTCTTATAGTATTCTTTCATAATGGACTCGCCTTTGATGATGAACTCACCGACTGCACCAGGCTTGATATCCTTCCCTTCTTCATCTACAACCCTGGCTTCGGTCAGGAAAGCTGCTTTCCCACCCTTTCCAAGATGGTGTTTATGTCCTTCTGGACCAAGCAGGATGCCGCCAGGGCCAGCTTCGGTCAGGCCGCACAGATTATAAAATTGGTCAGTCTTGAACAGCTCCATGCTCTTGCGGACCAGTTCCGGAGCCATTGGCGCAGCGCCATATCCGCATCTTTTGATCGAGGTAAGGTCGTAGTCAGATGCATTCGGCACCTGCAGCATAAAGTTGTACATCGCCGGTACTCCAAAAAAGTGGGTGATTTTATTTTCCTGGATCGCTTGAAGTGTTGTAACCGGATGAAAGTCCCGATGGATGATATGAGTGGCCCCAAGGACGACGCCCGAAACCAGGAATAGATTAAGCTGTGCTGAGTGGAACAGCGGGGCGATATGGAGGATTCGTTCCTCCTGGTTGATGCCCATGCTGATCATCATCGTCAAGCCGACATTGAACACTCGTTTATGGTCAAACAGGGCACCTTTTGGCCTGCCGGTCGTCCCTGACGTGTACAGGATTTCAAGGTCATCGTCATCTCTGACTTCAATTTGTGGTTCAGCAGAATTTTCGGATAGGACATTTTCGAAGGAATGATGTCCAACTGCTTTAGGGGTTCCAGTCGTGATGACATGCGCTGCATTTGTTCCTTCACGTGCTGAAGTAATGATATCCTCGAACTCATCATCACAAATTGCCAGCACAGTGCCGGATTGTTCCAGTATGTAATGGACCTCGGATGCTGTCAGGCGGAAATTCACCGGCACGATGACCGCCCCGACTTTAGCTCCTGCAAAAAAAGCAAACACAAACTGATCAGAGTTCTTCATCATTAACGCCATTCTATCGCCTTTGTGAATGCCTAGACTGAGCAATCCGTGAGCAAGCTTGTTCACTTCCTCATTGAACTGCCGGTACGTATAACTTCTTCCTTCACAAACAATCGCAAGCTTCTCCGGTGTTTTCCTCGCATTTTGCGCTAAATATGAACCGATATCCATACACAAATTCCCCCTTGGTTAAATCTGAAAACGCATTCATCTTTTTACATGCAATAATTATGCCAATTTTCCGAAAACGATGAAACACAGTAAAACCAAGGACGAATCATTGATTGTGTTCACCGAAGTGTCCGGAAATTGGACACCCTGTTTGGACACTTTGACATCGATTACTCGATTAAGATCCGGGATGTTGAAAGGAGAATGGCTCATATCTAGTTTTTATTAGAGGATGTTGAAAAAATTCATTGAATGAAGTTCTGTTTTTATAGAAGATATCCAAAATTTAATTGTTGTTGTACACAACATTCAGGGAAATGGTCTATTTTTATTGGCGATTTTCTTAATTATTGCGGTGTTATGCACCACATTAATGACTAGCTCTATCTTTATTGGCGGAGTTCACAACTTTATTGGCGATTTTCAAATTTTATTGGCGGAGTTCACAACTTTATTGGCGATAATTTAATTTTATTGGCGATTTTCAGGATTTATTGGCGAACTGGAAAAAACCACGTGTTTTTTCCAGTTCGAACCTACACGCTCAGCTGGTACTTCTTTATTTTTTCATAAAGGCCTGAGCGGCTGATGCCCAGTAGTCTTGCTGCCTTTGCTTTGTTTCCGTTCGCCTGCGCAAGGGCTTTTCTGATGGCTCCGAGCTCGGCATCTTCTGCAAGGCTGATTTGTGCTGCGAGCGGACCGGATAGCTGCGACATTAAGTAATCAGGCAAATCCTCAGCCTGAATCTTCCCGTGCTCGGCAAAGGTCATTGCCCTCTCAAGGACATTCCTCAGTTCCCGTACATTGCCTGGCCACCCGTAGCGCAGGAGTGCCATCATTGCCTGTGATGAGATACCAGTGATGCTCGTGCCCAGCATGGTGTTCAATTCTTTCATTAAACCAGTGATCAAATACTCGACATCTTGCACACGTTCTCTTAGCGGCGGAATATTCAGCGATATGACATTCAGGCGATAGTATAGGTCCTCCCTGAATTCCCCCTGCTTCACCATCTCTTCCAGGTTGCGGTTTGTCGCGGCGATAATACGGACATCGACCTTAACCCGGACATTTCCGCCTACCCTGTAAAACTCCCGCTCCTGCAGGACTCTCAGCAGTTTTGCCTGGAGGGACAGTGACATATCCCCAATTTCATCGAGGAAAAGCGTCCCGCCATTCGCCAGATCAAACTTGCCGATTTTACCGCGCTGCTTTGCTCCTGTAAAGGCACCTTCTTCATATCCAAAAAACTCCGATTCAAGCAGGTCTTCAGGGATAGCGGCACAATTGACGACAACAAACTTGCCATCGCTCCGGGCACTGCTATTATGGATCGCATGTGCGAACAATTCCTTCCCTGTCCCACTTTCTCCCCTGACCAGTACTGTGGACCTTCCTTTCGCTGCTTTTGCCGCGCTTTTCTTTAATTTTTCCATATAAGGATCTTTGCTGAATATATGATCCCAGGTAAATCTGGCCGACTCTGATTTCTGCAGCTGCTGGTGGTAAAAGCTTGCCTTGTTCTCGGCTTTTTGAAGTCTCTTGAACAGCTCGCTGACCTCATTCAACTGGCGGAACATCACTTTCCCAATCGCTCCGATTACCTTGCCATCCTTCTTGATTGGAATTCGATGGACAATATATCTTATTCCGTTCATTTCGTGAAAATCGCTGACTTCCGCCATTTCCGAACTAAATACATTTCCAAGCTTCAACTGCGGAAGTACTTGATCAACAGGTTTATATAAAACTTCCGTTTTTTCCAGACTGAACAGTTCGAGCAGCGGCGGGCTGACCATAGTAATCATTTTCTTTTCGTCAGTCATGAGGATTCCATCATACGCATTCTCGAGCGTCGTCTCGATTGTCAGCTTCAGTTTTTTGACTGTCTCCAGTTCTTCTGCCATTTTTTCAAATTCGGAAATATCCTGAAACAATAAAATTTTTCCTTCTTCATGATTGACAGTTTCATAGGAAGAGATATGAAGAATCGATTTGAATTTTTCATAATGATGGGGCGTATTACCTTCGTTCAGCAAACCTGGAAAAATCTCGTCAAGCGCCCTGGACATTAGTGATTCAATAGACCTCCCGCTGATTTTGGCAAAAGCTTCATTTGCATAAACTACGTGCATACCGCCGTCAGTCATGAGCACCCCGATATTGGAGTGCTGCAGGATGGTTTCCAGCTGGTCCTTGAGTGTATTCGCAGATTTCAAGAGAGCGCCCACCATCTCGGTCTTGGTCAGTAAACCGGTGACCTTGTTTTGCTCATCCAGCACAACTCCTGTGCCAACCTTGCTTGTTTTTACAATTTGCTCGATCTCCCGGTAAGGAGTATCAATCCGGATTGACCTTGCTTCCTTCTTTATGTATGGCTGGATTGGTGCATCCAGCGAACTGCCATCGAGGACCATCTGATAAAGCCCGCTCCTGGTAAAAACACCTTGCAAATTCTGTTGTGCATCTGTCACCGGCAGCAGATTCCACTTCTTCTTTTTAAAAATTTCAAGCGCTTCTTGCAATGTTGTTTCATCCGTGACGTCGCAGTCGACAGGAGTCACAATATCCTTGAATTCAATCAATCATTTCCCTCCTTCACCTGATAGATTTCTGAATATTATAACTTTAATTATAAAGCACCATTAGACAAAGGTACACTTTGGACCTAAAAAAACCTGCTCCCAAATGAGGAGCAGGCTCTGAGTTGAATAATAGTTCCATCAAAATTCAAGTATTTGTCGAATAACTTATTTCGGCTGCATGCGGATGGCGCCATCCAGACGGATTGTTTCTCCATTCAGCATTGGATTTGTCAAAATGCTTTCAGCAAGCTGGGCATATTCCTCGGGATAGCCAAGCCGCTGCGGGAATGGCACCATTTTACCAAGCGAGTCCCTTGCTTCTTCAGGCAGCGAATCGAACATCGGTGTATGGAAAAGTCCTGGTGCAATTGTCATGACACGGATACCAAAAGCAGCAAGCTCCCTTGCAATTGGCAGCGTCATTCCAACAACACCGCCCTTTGAAGCACTGTAGGCAGCCTGCCCGATCTGGCCGTCAAATGCTGCAACGGATGCTGTATTAATGATGACGCCCCGCTCACCAAGTTCATTCGCTTCGTTTTTCGACATCTGCTCCGAAGCAAGCCTGATGACATTGAAGGTTCCAATTAGGTTGATGGAGATTACTTTTGAAAACATGTCCAGGGAATGAACACCTTTTCGTGATAACAGCTTGCCCGCTACCCCAATCCCGGCACAGTTAACAACCGTGTTGATTGATCCGAATGATTCAATCGCTTTACTAATAGCATTCGATACTTCTTCCTCACTCGTTACGTCAGTTTTGATAAAAACTGTTTGTTCCCCAAGTTCTTTGACGAGAGCATCACCTCGTTCCACTGACAAATCGAGTATCGCAGCCTTTCCCCCTTGCTCTACAATCCTTCTGACAGTCGCTTCCCCCAACCCAGACGCTCCGCCTGTAACAATCGCTCTTGCTTCACTCATTTTCATTTTGTTTGACCTCCACTTTTATAAAATTGTTAGTTTTATATAAAGCAAGAATCGTGCCAGGTCTGTTTAGCATGAATATCAAGAGATTATGCGATAGAAGTGTCCAGTATCAGGACAGTTTCATGGAAAAATGGACACTTGGAAACCTCCGCCCAGCCAACCTGAGTCATGTGGAATTTTTCATTTGATTGAAAGTTTATACCCTTAGGGTTGAGTGTATCCTCGTTGGATTGAGTTTTATCCCCGTTGGATTTTATTAAATAGGGTTTCTTTAAGCAAAAAAAATGCAGAGCATAAGCCCTGCATCTAATTTCAATATTAAGCTGCGTTCCGTTTCATCTTGTTTCTCAGTACCAGTTCCTCAAGCGCTCCTGAGCCGAATATGACACCTGAAACGATGAAAATCAATCCCAGCAGATGAGAAGAAGTAATATGCTCCCCGAGGAAGATGGCTGCGAACAAGATTGACAGGAATGTATTCAAGTTCAGGAATATGGATGCTTCCGCCGGTCCGGCCTTGCCGATTGCGTAATTGTAAAGCATATGCCCTACTGCGGTGGCGAAGATCGCTGATGCGAAAAACACGCTCCATACCCCGATCGAAGCACTTCCTAAGCTTGTTAATCCACTTGGCTCCTTCCACAGTCCGATGAAAAACATCAGGATTGAACCGAAGATCAGCATATATCCCGTTAACAGACGTGGATCGAGAGTTTTCGCTGCTTTGGAGATAATGATGAAGCTGATCGCCTGTGAGAGAATGGATAGAAATACATAAAAGTCGCCAATCGACATGCCTGAAACTCCAGCACTTCCTGCCATCACAGTCAATGAGACGCCGATCCCTCCGAAGATAAAACCAAGAGTCCGTACAAATGTCAGCCGTTTACCAAGAAATAAAATCGCCATCAAAGCAGTCAGCAATGGTCCCATACCGAGAATCAGTCCTCCGTTGACAGCCGAAGTCACTTTTAATCCAATGCCGAGGAATAAATGGTGGCCAGTCACATTCAGGATCGAGCCGCCTAATATATATTTCCACTCCTGCCTGGATGGCAGCCGTACTTTTTTCAAGAAAAATAGAATGATAAACACCGAGACTCCAGCCGTGAAGACGCGGAGCGAGGTGATGGTGATTGGCGGGAAATTCCCTACAATGATTTTAAGGGCCGTTACATTCATTCCCCACAAAAACATGACCCCTGTAAGGATTAGATAGATTTGAAGATTTTTCATGTTGTTTCCTTCTTTCATTTAAACGGTTAAAGCATAACTAACATTCTACTCCTTTTTTATAAAAGGGCAAGTAAGAATAATTCCATTAATTTTCCACTCCAATTAATATGTACCAAAAAGAAAGGTAAATCGTAGCGGGTCTTTACACATCTTTTTAAATAGCCTGGTAGGTTAAAAGAACGGTTTGTTATAAAGTTCTTCAAAAACCGACAAAAAGAGGTTTAAAAACCAGAATGCTATTTCGGAAAGATAGATTACCGCTTTGAAAGGAGGTGAAAGAATGCACTTCCGACAACTGATCATTACTGGCTTTATTGCTGGTGCAGCTATGTTGGTACCTGACATCGCTTTTGCTGAAAAAGGGTCAAATGCCGGAAATCCTCAAAAGCCTGTGGCAGCTGAACAAGTTACTCTGCCAGATAAGGCTGAGAATGCTAAGACTTCTGAAAAAACTACAGCAGAACCTGCTGTCAAAAACCATCCGGTGCAGAAGCCAGTCGTTCAAAAACCAGCCCAGGCAAAACCGAAAGAGAAGCCTGCAGATGAAGTGAAATCAAATGGGAAAGCTCCATCATTCAAGAAAAATGAGAAAGCGGCCCTCCCTCAAAAGGCTAAGGCATTGATCAACGAGAAGTCAAAACAGGTAAAACATAAAACCAAGCACAGCAATTCTAGCAATAAAGATGCTTTAAAATTCATACATAATAAGGGAAATTACGTAAAAGAAACAAAGCGTAGATCACCTGGGTTAAAGGAAAAGGTTGAGCCATCCATGGAGTCATTAATGACATCGTCATTTGCTAAAGTTACTGCAAATACGGCAAGCAGAAAGACACCTCCAGCAAAAAATGATGAAAAGGATTCATCCAAAAACGAGAGGTATCCTAAAGGTGACAACATGCCTAATCCTCCTTCACGCACGAAGGCTTCAGGGGGGCCGTCAAGTGACAGGACAAGTTATGGAAACCCGAGCACCTTCATTAACGATAAATGGTTTGTTTGGGAAGAATCATTTAATTCAAATCTCCTACAGCCTTATACATCGCGAGTTGCTGTTTTTCAAAGCCAGTGTGTCAATGCCCCGCCATCACCGCCACCGCTCAAAGCTCCTGCTTTTTTACCGTATACCGACGCAATAGCCACGGATAACGTTAATTAAAAAGGGAGCGAATTATTAAAATGAATAACTATATTAATGGAACAAAAGTTGTGAAGTCTTTTATGTTAGCTGGAGTATTGTCAATTGGGGTACTGACTGGAGGACAATTCACTCAAGCTGCAGGACCTGAAAAAGTTAAGGTTGAACAATCTCACGCAGTGAAACCAGCAAAGGCTCAAACTGCTAAAAAGGCTGATGTAAAAGCAAAACCGGCTGTTCCAGCAAAGCCTGCTGCCAAGCCTCAAGTAAAAGCGCCAAAAGCGGAAGCTAAGGAAAGAGCAGCGAAATCACAGGCCAGCACTCATGCAAGTGAAACAGCTAAAAAGCACGCAGCACCAAACGCAGCTGTTCACTCAACTATTCAACAAGCACCAGCTGAGGAAGTTCCAACTGAAGAAGTTGTTACTCAGGAGCCAGTTGTTGAAGAGGTTGTCGAAGAGGTTATTGAAGCAGAGCCAGTTGTTACTGATGAAACAGAGAAAGATACTGAATCAGAAGAAACTGTTGAGCTTGAAGAAAATACAGCAACAAAACAAGAAGATGAAGAAGAAGCTGAGCTTGACGCTGACACTGAAATGAAAAAGGAAGATGAAGAAGAATCTGATGAGGATTCTGAAGACATCGACCTTGATGCAGATGCAACTGTAAAAACTGAAGAAAAAGAAGACGAAAATGACTCTGATTCTGAAGACATCAATCTTGATACAGATGCAACAGTGAAAACTGAGGAAGAAGACGAAGAAGATACAGAAGAGGACGACACTGAAGAAAAAGTTAACACTTCTGCATTAAACAAGGCTAATTCCAAAGCTTTCAACGCAAGTGAAACGGCTAAGGAGAAAGCTAACGAAAACTCTGCTGTTGCTTTGTCTGTTGAAGTGACTGAAGAAGAGGTAACTGAAGAAGATGTTACTGAAGAAGACGCTACTGAAGAAAACGTTACTGATGAAGACGTTACTGATGAAGACGTTACTGATGAAGACGCAAAAGTATCTCCTTCTGTTGCCAACAAAATGAAGTCAAGTGCTTTCAATGCTAGCGATGTTGCTAAAGAGAATGCTAACGAAAATTCAGCGGTTGCATTGTCTGTTGAAGTGACTGAGGAAGTTGCAACTGACGAAACTGCTTCTGAAGAAGTACCTGAGGAAGTTGTAACTGACGAAACTGCTTCTGAAGAGGTAACTGAGGAAGTTGCTACTGACGAAACTGCTTCTGAAGAGGTAACTGAGGAAGTTGCTACTGACGAAACTGCTTCTGAAGAGGTAACTGAGGAAGTTGCTACTGACGAAACTGCTTCTGAAGAAGTGACTGAGGAAGTTGCTGCTGACGAAACTGCTTCTGAAGATTTGACTGAAGAAGAGGTTATTGAAGAAAAAACAGAAGTATCTCCTTCAATTGCCAACAAAATGAACTCTAATGCTATCAACGCTAGCAATGTTGCAAAAGAAAAAGCTAACAAAAACTCAGCTGTTGCTTTGTCTGTTGAAGTGACTGAAGAAGCTGCAACAGAAGAAACCGCTACTGAAGAAGCTGCAACTGAGGAAACTGCTACTGAAAAGGTAACTGAGGAAGTTGTAACTGACGAGACTGCGGCTGAAGAGGTAACTGACGAAGCTGCAACTGACGAAGCTGCAACTGACGAAACTGCTTCTGAAGAAGTGACTGAGGAAGTTGCTACTGACGAAACTGATTCTGAAGAGGTAACTGAGGAAGTTGCTACTGACGAAACTGCTACTGAAGAAGTGACTGAGGAAGTTGCTGCAGATGATACTGCTGTTGAAGAAGAAACAGTAAACCCTTCTGCTGACAATAAAGCTGCATCTAAAGCTAGCTTATATGCAAGTGAAGTTGCTAAGAAGTTTGCTGCTATTATTTCTGCAGTACTTGCTGTTTTTGAAAAGTCGACTGATGAGAAGGCTGAAACTGTGACTGATGAAGTCATCGTTGAGGTTGAAACTAAATAATCGTCCTACAAGAGAGAGGCTTCCTGCTTAGTGAACTATACCCCGGATAGCG
>NZ_JAGGQU010000039.1 GCF_018613155.1 Bacillus sp. ISL-55
TAGAACTTTTGACACTACCAAAGCGAAGCGCCTGGAACGAAAATCAACAGACAAGTCTAACAGAGCCTTGGTTTAAAAAGGACGTGGCTAATTTTGGCAAGTCCTAAATAGTTTGAGTTCCTGTCCATGCCGGGTAAGAATACACTACCGGGGCAACCGGATGAATCATAAATTGAAATGGAGGAATTTAAAATGGCTAAAAAAGTAGTTGGAGTATATGATAATCAAACAGAACTAATTGAAGCAATTGAAGAACATAAAAACAAAGGCTATGCTGTTCAGGATTTCTCAATCATCGGTGATACAAATGATGTGACCACTGCACTTGAAAGCAGAACAGGAGTAACGACTGAAAATATTGGAACAGATACTGACGACCATCGGGAAGGCGGTTTCTGGCAAAGCTTGATGACAGCATTTGACGCAGATCGAAATTTGGGCGGCAATGAGCCTTCTATTTCCGATCGTCTGGTCAGTGTGGGCTTAACAGATGACGCGGCAAGTGAATACGAAGAAGATGTCCGAAATGGACGCATCATCCTATTAGCAGAAACGGCTGCATCTGGCCTTGATACTGAAGAATCAGGATATGTAACCGATACATCAGTAACAGGAGCCTATGATAATACTGATACATCAGTGACAGGAACTTATGATAACACTGATGAGCAGACTTTAAGGTTAAGAGAAGAGCAGCTTGATGTTTCGAAGGATAGAGTACAGGCAGGTGAAGTAGAAATTCACAAGGAAGTAGTAGAAGAGCAGCAGAAAGTAAACATCCCGGTCACGCGTGAGGAGGTTTACGTGGAAAGACGTGATGTGAATGAGGCTGTTTCCGGAACAGATGCTGTACTTGATGACGATGAAACGATCCGTGTCCCTATTATGGAAGAGAAGGTAGAGGTTACTAAGAAGCCGGTTGTTTCAGAAGAACTTGTCATTGGTAAGCGAGAAGTGAAAGATACGGAACAAGTCGTCGAAAGTGTAAAGCATGAGGAAGCACATCTTGAAGCTGGCGACGATCGTGTGGTCAATGAAGCAGATCTTGACCGCAACCGTGATTCACTTAAGAATTCAACTGACCTGGATCGTGACGGTTTGAATAATCCTTCAGGTATGTACCGTGACGGTTACGAGAAAAGATAAACATCCTGTAAAATAAGAAAAGACGCCCAAAGGGCGTCTTTTCTGCGTATTGAGGCGACTGACTGCACGCCACATCGTGCATTTCCATAAAGGAGCGTCTGTCGGCTTACACAATTCAGCTCATCGCTTGATAAATATAACACGTTGATCAAGCATTAGCAATAGGAAATTTTATCAAGGATACTTCACGTTTCATGTTCTACACGTACAGGGTAAAAAATCAAAAAGAAATAGAGAAGGGGCACATCATGAAGAAAAAAACATTACTGATTTCATCTCTTATAATTATTATTTTCGTCTCACTGGCTGCATTCAGTATAGTCAACCCTCAAAAAGGGGAAGGGGACAGGCTGGTAGTTGCATTCGGAGACTCTCTCACCTATGGATATGGTGATGAGAAGGGATCGGGTTATATTGATACACTGCAAACCAGGCTGGACAACGGAACTAAAAAGAACTATAACTTTGATAATGAAGCGATTTATGGTCTTGAATCTTCTGGTATCCTTACCCAGCTATCTGATGTGAGTATAAGAGGAAAGCTTGATGAAGCAGACTATTTCATCCTTTTTATCGGTACCAATGATTTAATCAATAGCAATGGCGGAAATTTAGAGAATCTAAAGCATGGAGAAATAGAGAAAGGGCAGCAAGAGTATTTGCAAAATCTGGAGGCGATCCTCAATATTTTGACTGATAAAAACGAGATAGCGCCGATTCTCCTGCTGGGCCTCTATAACCCCTACCCGGACAGCTCAGCAATCGAAGCGGTAATTAATGATTGGAATAAAGAAATAATCCAAGCAGCGAAAACAGAAAAACAGGTCATTTACATTCCAACCAATGATTTGTTTAAAGGAAAAGCTAAACAACAATATTTCAGTGATTCGCTTCATTTGAATGATAAAGGATACAAACTTATCACTGACCGCATTTTAGATGAATTCAGATTTGAATAGAATTTCCGAAAGGCTAAATCTCCTGGCAAAATCTAATGCCAGGTTTTTTAAACTGAAAAAATTTCCATGAAACCAAGCAAGGAGGAAATTCGTTATATAATAGAATAAAAGAATAGCTGAAAGGAATTTTAACGTGAAAAAGAAATTTTTGGGGAAGGCATCCATCACTTTTTTGCTGATTTTTGCTGCGCTCCTTTTATATTATCAATTCCTCACCCAGCCTGAAATTAATGAAGATGTACCTTTGCCGCAGGAACTTCATCCAGTTGTCCAGGAGAATAAGGATATGCTGGTCCAGAAGGCAGCAGAGAGAGGCATAAGGGTTTTGGTAACTGATGGTTTTCGGGGGTTTGAAGAACAGGATCAGTTATATGAAAAGGGAAGAACTAAAGAAGGCCAAATAGTCACACATGCTAAAGGCGGGGAGTCATACCATAATTTTGGTCTGGCAATCGACTTTGCATTATTGAATAAACAAGGAAACGCCATATGGGACACTGCTTATGACGGAAATGGCAATGGAAAATCGGATTGGATGGAAGTAGTAGGCATTGCCAAGGAGCTTGGATTTACATGGGGAGGAGACTGGAATCACTTTAAGGATTATCCCCATTTCGAAATGCGGTTCGGCCTGACAATAAATGACTTGAAGCGGGGGAAACGTCCTCCGGAAGATGCGTTGACTGCATCACAAAATTAAGCATCGGGGCTTTGAGGCTCCGATGCTTTTTTAAGGTTAATCAAGATGAATACATTGCTGAATGATCACTTTTGTTTGGAAATAGCCAACTCTGAATGTGGCTTTCCTACCTTAAAGAATTGTTTGATGACCAGTCCAGGTCCACCAAGTACGAAAAGGTAACGAGCTTCGATCACCTGCTTCATTAAAGCAGCGAATAAACCGCTGATCTTCAAACCAAAGACTTTTCCGACTGCTGCTTTGTTGCCGATGGAAGCGACTGTACCTTTGTGGTGGTATTCGAATGCTTTGAGTTGTTCACCTCTCAAGCTGGCAATTAAATTTGGTCCACAAACTTCTGCCTGTTGAATGGCAACCTGAGCAGTCGGTGGGAGGGTTGTCCCATCCTCTTTTACGAATAAAGCAGCGTCTCCAACACAAAAAACATTTTCCATTCCTTTTACCCGTAAAAACTTATCAATGATGATGCGGCCCTTTGAAATAGGCAAATCCAGTTTTTCGAGGAGGGTGTTGCCCCGGACACCTCCCGACCAAATCAATGTCCTTGAAGGAAGTTCTTCGCCGTTGTCCAATGTTATGGAAGTCGGAGAACATTCAAGGATCTTCGAAGAGGTCATCAGCTCTACACCATTCTTTTTAAAATAGCTTTCTGTAAAATCTATTGCCTCTTTATCGAATCCTGGCAGAACGGAAGCAGACGCTTCTATATTGATAATTCTTGTCGCTGATACAGGTATATCATATTTGAGACAAAGCTTTGGCATTGCTTCTATAAGTTCACCAATCATTTCTATTCCGGTAAAGCCCGCACCGGCAACAGCAAAAGTCAGTCTTGAAGGGTCAAGGTCCTCTTTATACGCCGCGAACTGTCTCAATATATGATTGTATATAGCCTTCGTACTCCTGAAGCTTTTGATCTTAAATGCATTTTCTTCAATTCCGGGTATGCCGAACGTACTTACATCGAAACCAAGGCCAATCATCAGGTAATCATAATCGATAAATTCACCAGTCTCGAGCTGTACTTTCTTAGAAGTAAAGTCAATTCCTTGAATTGTTCCTTTTTTGAATTGGATTTTATCTGTCTTTAGAAGGTCAGGTATATGTAAGGTGATTTTTTCGTCCGAAGCAGTGCCCGCACCTGTCTTATGAAGTTGAGTAGAGATATAGTGATAATCATGTTTATTGATCAAAGTAACTTGAGCTTCACCGTTCCGTAACGTTTTTTCAAGCTGGCGGCTAGTTATGAGACCACCATATCCCGCACCTAAAATGACTACTTTTGGAGTTTGCATCGTTATTCCTTCTTTCTGGTTGTTTATTGTAAAGAGATTCACATGTTTTAGTAAAAAAAATATAAAGTCCCTGGTAGTTTATAAGGATTGATTTGTGAAAAAATTCACAAATACTATCTACCAATAGATTACGATATTACTATTTTTATATCAATACGTATTTACGATTTAAATTCAACAAAAGTTTGACAAAACATCCAAAAAAGGAGGAGATGGAATAGCTCCATCTCCTGGCGGTGATCATAAATTGAGTGTTTCTGGTTCTCCATTATCGTTCATCAAACGAATGGTATCTGGTTTTATTTCAAGAATAATGTAATCGGGGTCATGAGGGTTCTCAATCCATTTCTCCATTTTCTCATTCCAGAACTTTTCCTTAAGTGACTCTTCTTCACGGATCGTAGCTGTTCCCTGTACCTCGATATAGGCATCACCCATTCCTTCGCCTTCATATCCGAGCAGGATATGGACATTCGGATTCTTTTTAATCTCTTCCGCTTTGTACGTTTCTTTGCTTGTTGGTGTGTATAATGTCAATTCATCGTTAAAAAAGGTCATGTATCGTGAGTGGGGTTTATTCCCGACTACGGTCGCCAGCGTGCCAACCTTCGATTCACCAAGAACCTGAGTGATTTTTTCTTTTAAGTCTTTACTTTCCATATGAATTCCTCCTTTTTTAGTTCCTGTTATTAATATTCTCTTTATAAAGCTTCATAAACCAAAAAAGCCCTGGGATTCCCAGGGCGGTTATTATAATTCGTTGTCGATATCTACATTGTATTTCTTTTCGCTTGAGGATGAGTCCTTTGAGTGATGCCCATCCTTTTCTTCATGTTTTTCCAGGTTAAGATCCTCCATCGGGATTGGGTCCACTGTCAATTCACTTTTGAATTTGTCATGAAGACTTTCTGTCTTGGTTTCATATTGCTCAGGGTTGTCCATGTTTTGGGTATTATCAACTGGAATGTTCTTTTTCTTTTCCTTTCCCACAATGCTCACCTCTCTTTATTTTAAAAAGCTGAATCTTGCTTTATTTTCATTTGGACATGACTTATTTATTGCTATTCGGTTCTTCCTGAGGTTTTACAGGGTCCCTTTGAGGCTCGATATCCTTGTTGTGTTCCTGTTTCTTCTCCTGTTCTACAGAACCGTCGTTATTATTTTTATTTATTTCTGTCATGACAAAAGCCTCCTTATCGCTGTGATTATAATAAAAATACCCTTTTTTAGGGAATTGAAACAAACAACATTTACTCATTGGTGAGATTAACTAAAAGGTCGAAGATGGGAAAATGCCAAACAGCTTCCTAAGTAATAGGAGCGAGTCCTTTTTTTTCAAGATTCTATTCAATGTCTTTTCAGTCATTCACCTTCATATAGTTAGAATGGATGTTTAAACAACGGAATATGGAGGGGGAGTGTGATGATAATCATCCGGTTTCCAGATGGTGCAAGCAGCCAATTGCTGAAGAATCTGTCTGGGAAACAGAAGGAAATATACGACCAACTAGACAATAGCCTGACAATGTTCGAATACGACACCACCTTTCAGCTTCTTTTTGAAATAAAACTACGCGAGAATATCATTGAAGCGGCATTAAAGCTTAAGGATGCTTCTGTAGCTTTTACCTCCTTCAAATATTCAAGCTTCAACCCAGTTTATTGGACAAAAGGACCGAGTGGCTATTTGTTGAATCCGAATATTCTGCCTTCTGCTGCGATTAATGATATTTATGAAAATGGTCAGGAATACGCATTCGAATGCTCAACAGCAATGGTTATCATTTTTTACAAAGCCGTTCTGGATTCAATAAGGTTGTCGGATTTCAATTATTTATTCAGAGGGCTGCTTGTTTGGAATTGGAATTATGACCCTGATTTGGCCATCATTACGTTAGAAGGAAATGAGTTTATACCTGGCGATGTGGTGTATTTCATGAATCCTGATTTTGATAAACCAATTTGGCGAGGAGAAAATGCTGTAGTCCTTGGAAATGGATTATATTATGGACATGGCATTGGAATAGGCACAGCCGAGGAAATGATCAAAGCTCTGAATACACTTCGGAAAACAGGTTCCACTACCACTGCCTTTATGCTCCAGCAGCATAGCAGGCTGAATTTTAAGTACTTGTCCCAGTTTTCCAAGTGAAATAGGTAAGAATAGTAAAAGACTGGCTAATTTGCCGGTCTTTTTTTCTATTTCCTATTACTCATTTTTTTAAAAAGAAGATCTTGTATCATTTACAGGGCATAGTTTTAAGTTTTGGGGGAATATAAAAAGAGACATATTATATACATTTCTAATTCCGGCTGTGGAATTTATAGGCATGTTAAAAAGGGAGTTTTGGAAATGAGATTAACTAAGGTGCTTGAAGGACTCGGCAGCAGTTTAAAAAAATACAGCAATGATGCAGACCCTGATTTATCTGGAATCCAGATGGATTCACGTAAAGTGAAGCCAGGAGATTTATTTGTTGCGATAACAGGTTTCCAGATTGATGGACACAAGTTTATTAATGAAGCGATAGACAATGGTGCTGCAGCAGTCATAGGCGAAAATGAGCTTGAACTTTCTGTACCTTATATTCAGGTATTCGACAGCAGGCTTGCACTGGGAAGGGCAGCTAGCGCATTTTATCAGCACCCGTCGAGGAAGCATACGGTGATTGGCATCACAGGTACAAATGGGAAGACAACCGTTTCTTACATTTTAAAGCACATCCTGGAGCATGCGGGAAAAAGCTGTTCTCTTCTGGGGACTGTGTCTTATATTATAAATAATGAAGTGTACAAGCCTTCCAATACCACTCCGGATGCTTTGCAAATTCAGGAATTGATTTCGAAAAGCAAAGATGAATTTGTTGTGCTGGAGGTGTCGTCACATGCCCTGAAGCAATACAGAATTGAAGGGCTTGAACTGGATTATGGGCTGTTCACGAATTTATCCCACGACCACCTCGATTATCATCCGACAATTGAAGATTACTTCGAGGCTAAAACAATGATGTATAACTACATGAAAAAAGAGGGTTCGGCTATTGTCAGCAGGTTGGGCGAGTGGGGTGACAGGCTGGACAGTATTTTAAAAGCTAAAGAAATTCCGGTATATTCAATTGGCTATGATGACATCCACGATTTGAAAATTGGGGACATTAAATTGAACGGAGAAAGCAGATTTGACATCCAAATGGGAGGAATCACCTACCCTTTGACTTTTCCATCACCTGGTCTGCACAATGTCTATAATGCTGCCATGGCCTTCTTGACAGCCGTAAAAATTGGGATCAGTCCTGATGTAATTTCTGAAGCGTTAAAATCTTTCCCAGGCGTGCCTGGGAGATTCGAGATGATCTCTCATCCAGAGGGTGCTACCTTCATCGTTGATTATGCGCATACTAAGGACGCGATTGAATACTGTCTGCAGGCAGCACAAGAACATGAGGCAGTTAAGGTAAAGCATATCTTTGGCTTTCGAGGAGAGCGGGACAAGACGAAAAGAGAGCATATGATCAAAGCCTCGGCAGCAATGAGTGATGAATTCACCCTGACCTTCGATGACCTGAACGGAATATCCGAAGAAGAGATGGCCAATGAATTAAAGGAACTGAACGAACGATATGGCATGAACAAAGGAAGAGTCATAACAGACAGGACCCTGGCGATCAGAGAGGCTTGGGAAAATGCCAGGAGAGGGGAATGGATCCTGATCACTGGCAAAGGCCCTGAGGAATATCAGTCAAGGTATGAAATTCCTACATCGTCGGATATAGAAACACTGTTATATTTAAAAAAACTACAGAACAAGGAAAAGGTAATTGGATGAAGGATAAGCAGGCTGAATAACACGCAGCCTGTTTTTTTAATGAATTAAACTCCTATCCGTAAACTGACACAAATTATCCTTCTAATAATGACAAAAATATGAAATGTGAAGTGGGTCACTCCAATATTTTGACAGCATCTCTTATGATATAAGTAAGCAAGACAATTGACCTGACTAATGCCGGGAGGAGGTACTCAATATGGATAAAAAAGAAATTTATAAAATGCTTGAAGAAATAGAAGAACCCATGCTTGGAGTCGATATTGTGAACCTTGGCCTCGTCTATGAAGTCTGTGTCAAGGACGATAAAGATGTAGAAATCGTTATGACTACAAGGAACGAAGATTGCATGCTTGCTGATTACATTGCCCTCTCAGCCCGCAAACACCTGGCTGGCCAGATGGGTAACCTCGAGCATATTGATATCAAAATGGTCTCAGCACCAAAATGGACACAGGACAGGATGTCTCATTATGCGAAATATTTATTGGATTTGTAAAACGCCATTTAAAATAACTTAAAAAGATTGCGACATCGCAGTCTTTTTTTATTGTTTTGTGTTAGAGTTTATTATTTCATGAATTTGTCCGAAGTCGCACTAGGTTCGGACAAAAGGCCAGCTCCATCTCAAGAATTTGTCCGAAGTCGCACCAGGTTCGGCCAAAAGGCTGGCTCCGTCTCATGAATTTG
>NZ_JAGGQU010000040.1 GCF_018613155.1 Bacillus sp. ISL-55
TTTCTGGGCAGTCGGCTATACATTTCAATTTCGGTCCGCCCAATGAAGTCAAAGAACGACTTCATCGGTCGGCCCTCCGAGGCACAGGACGTGCTAGACCCGCCAGCCACACGAAGTGGCGTTTCAGGCGGGCAGCGCTTGTCGGGGCTGAACGAGGCGCTTGCGCTTTTTGTTCTAAATTTGTCACATTTATATAGAAGGATTATAAAGGCCAATAGCGAAATCTTTTAGGGACCGAATTGTTCCTTCGTTTTTTCCAGTTCTTCTGCAAATTTTTTATGTGTAGCCTGAAATATCTTTTCAAACATATCTCCCGTTTCACTTTCAAGCACCTTGATTCCTTCTCCTGTTATGCCGCCTTTAACGCAAACCTTTTCCTGTAAAGTCTGTAAAGTATAATGATTTTGACTCAACAATTCTCCTAAACCAATTAGCATCTCACTTGATAGTTTGGTGGCAGTTTCCTGATCAATTTCCGTTTCCTTGACCGCTCCATTGATAAAACTCTGGACAAGATGACTGAAGAAAGCTGGACCGCAGCTGACAATATCTGATGCAACTCTTGTGATATTCTCCTCGATTTCCAGTGGAACAGATACCTTTTTAAAAAGGCTAAATAATGCTTCCCTCCATTCCGTCGTGCATCGAGTTCCAAACGAGAAAAGTGAAATACCAGCAAGCGCTCTGTTTGTAATGCTTGGAATGATTCTCATGACAGAACAATCTACTTTGCTTTCTATTTGCCCTACACTAATAGGGCTTGTTATCGAAATTACACATTTATCCTTTGTGAGCACAGGATTAATGGTCTCAAGGACTCCTAAAACATGATGGGGCTTAACGCATACGAAAATAGCATCAGCGTTTTCAGCAACTTCTATCGCGTTCTTGCCAACTGATAAGCCAGGATATATTTTTTGAATCTCTAAAGCTTTTGATAATGTCCTATTTGTGATCATCATTGAAGAAGGGGAAACGGCATTCCCATCAATGAGAGCTTCGGCGAGAATTCTCCCCATATTCCCTGTGCCTATAATCCCTATTTTCATAACCCTTCCCTCCTTCGTACATTTATTCTCCTATATCCATATGATTTCAAGTTTTAGTTTATGACATATAGAAAGGTGTTGAACGTTTGTGGACTGGATCAAAGAAAACAAAATCTATGTTATTGCAGGAATAGCGGCTGTATTATTTTTATTTTATTCATCCTTTGATAAAGAAGATGAACTGACTGAAATGAATGAAGCAACTTTAGCAATGGTTGCAGATGTCGAAGCTAACAGTGATGAAAAAGATGAATCAAATGCCGATGAAAAAATAATGGTCATGATGGCTGACATCAAAGGCGCAGTCGTAAACCCTGGCGTTTACGAAATCAATGAGGGAGGAAGGGTGGTTGACCTAATTGAACTGGCAGGAGGGCTTGCTGAGGACGCCGATCCGGCTGCCATCAATTTCGCGTTATATGTAGAGGATGAAATGGCCATATATGTGCCGCGAATCGGCGAGAATGTTAATGCTGTCGTACCTGTACAAGTGGGAGAGACTGAAACAAATGGGACAGTGAACTTGAACTCTGCCGGGTCCAGTGAGCTCCAGACTTTGCCGGGGATAGGGCCTGCCAAAGCAGA
Organism: Bacillus sp. ISL-55; assembly: GCF_018613155.1. Taxonomy (GTDB): domain Bacteria; phylum Bacillota; class Bacilli; order Bacillales; family Cytobacillaceae; genus Mesobacillus. The sequence goes on from NZ_JAGGQU010000040.1 coordinate 1,635, forward strand.
GGCAATTATTGAATACCGCGAAACGAACGGTCCGTACAAATCAATCGAGGATTTAAAAGAAATCAGCGGAATTGGTGATAAAACGTTCGAAAAATTGAAGGACTTGATTTCGGTGAAATAGCTGCATTGAAATTGACTCTTTGATGATAAGTATTAAAATTAGAGATATGGAAATTAAAATACATGTACATTTTTTGAGCTTTTAAAAGGGGGATTACAGCATGGAACGAAAGAGTTGGGATGAATACTTTTTGGATATCGCTGAAGAAGTTGGGACACGCTCTACCTGCCCCAGGCTGCATGTAGGCTGTGTCATTGTAAAGGACAAGCATATTGTATCAACTGGTTACAACGGCTCCATACATGGCCATGACCACTGTGAGGATGTCGGATGCCTGATTAACGAACAGGGAAGATGCATAAGGACCCTTCATGCTGAAGAGAATGCCGTCCTCCATGCCGACAGAGGGCTTTTAAAGGGAGCGACAGCCTTTGTTACCCACGAGCCTTGCGAAAAATGTTCAAAGACACTCGCACAGTCAGGGATTACCAGAATCGTATACCGCAGCGCCTACCCTAACAAGTATAATGAACTGTTCCTAAGGGATGTCGAGGTTGTCCACTTATCAAAATAACTTAATAAAGGAAAATAGAATATGTTGCCAAATCGATTTTGGCCTATTAAAGGGCAGCTGTTTTACCTTGCAGCTGTCTCCTTGCTGGGTCTTCTGACCATTACCGAAAACAAGTTCATATACGGGGGACTGTTCCTGCTTACCATGATTCTGTTAAAAAAGCTGAAAAAACTCCCTGCTTCCACACTTGTGCTTATGGCGGGCTGCTACCTCATTTTTATGGCCGCGGGATATTCGGAGTCACATTCTGCAACAATTTTAACTGGCACTGAAAAAAACTTCCTGATCTTATTTGACGATGAAATCAAACTGGACGGTGACTTGCTTTTTGCATACGGGAAAGCATTGCCTGCTAATGAAAAACTGGTTGTCACATACAGGATCAAGTCAAATACCGAACAACAAATTATTCAAACACTTCTTACTCCTGAAATGGCATGTGCTGCGTCCGGAATCCTCAATCGTCCATCTCCTGCCCGAAATCCCAATGCATTCGATTACAAAGATTATCTTCAGCTGAACGATATCTTCTGGATCTTTGAGGCCGACAAACTGTCTCTGGAAACTTGTTATCAACAATCCGATGGAATTTTAACCGCATTAAAAGCAACAAGGCACAACGAAATTGCCAGGATAAAAGACACTTTGCCAGAAGAAACCTCCGCCCTTGCTGCAGCGCTGGTTTTTGGGGAAAGAAGTCTCTTCAATCCCGAAACAGAACGTTCTTACCAGAAAATAGGCATTGTTCATTTGCTGGCTATTTCAGGCCTGCATGTTGGGTTGCTTACAGGTATGATTTACTTTATTTGTATCAGGATAGGGATGACTAAGGAAAAAACTGAAATATTGTTAATGGTCTTCCTGCCTGTTTACGCAGTTATGACCGGGCTGGCTCCTCCGGTTGTCAGGGCAGCGGCGATGCTGGTCATATTGATTGGCTCGCGGCGAATATCGCTCCGCATGACGCCCATTGACGCAGTTTCAGCAGCCTTTATGCTCATGGCACTTATCCAGCCGAGTATCATCTTTGATATAGGGTTCCAACTCTCTTTCACCGTCAGCTTCTCCCTGGTCATTTCAGCACCGGTTATTCTTAAAAGTCTTACTTCGTTTGTAAAGCAGACAGCTGCAGTCTCTTTTATAGCTCAGCTCTCAAGCCTTCCTGTCATCCTTGCTGCATTCTATGAAGTCTCTGCCATATCGATTTTCGCCAATCTCCTCTTCGTGCCGCTTTTCTCTTTCTTATTGCTTCCGCTTTTGTTGGTATCCTATGTGATTTTGTTGTTTCTGGGAGCGTTGCCGTCCTTTTATTTGCACTTTCTCGAGAACCTTGTACACCATGTAAATCTTTTGGCCATGAAACTGTCTGAGCTCCCGATGTCAATGATCATTATTGGTAAACTTGAGCCATTTTTACTTATTGTGCAAATCATTTTGATTCCACTATTTTTTTTCAGATGGGAAGGTTGTATTGTTAAAAAGTTAAATCCTCCTCTATGGCTTTTTACCTTGCCGTTACTTCCTCTATTACTGCAAGTATTTTTGCCGTATCTGAATCCATATGGGCAGATTACCTTCCTGGATGTCGGGCAAGGTGACAGCATCTTCATCAGAATGCCGTATAATCAGGGCAATTATCTTATAGATACAGGCGGTGTCATGCCTTTTGAAAAAGAAAAATGGCAGCAGAGAGGCAGCACCTATGATCCCGGCAAGAAAATCGTCGTTCCATATTTAAAAAGTGCAGGGGTCAGGACTATTGATAAATTAATTTTGACCCACGGAGACACGGATCATATAGGTGGAGCTGTTGCTTTGTTGGAGGAAATACGCGTAAAACAGCTGCTAGTACCGCGTGCAGAAGAGAGGTCAGAATTGGAGTTGGACATCATGGAAATCGCCAATGACAAGGGAGCAGATATTTATGTAGCTGGTTTAGGCACTGGATGGACAACGGCTGAGGGAGATTTTAGGATACTCAATCCAAGCGAAACTGTTGGGGAGCGAAACGACCAGTCAATTGTGCTGCATGCCGCTATTGGCGGAAAAAAGTGGCTTTTTACAGGGGATCTGGGGATTGAAGGAGAAAATTTAATGGCGAGGAAAATGAAGGACATTGACATAGGTGTTTTAAAGATCGGACATCATGGCAGCAAAAACTCCAGTTCAGAACTTTTTCTGGAAAGAACGAATCCAGATTTTGCAGTCATTTCTGTAGGAGAGAATAACCGGTATGGCCATCCTGGCGAAGAAGTCATCAAAAGGTTAGAAGAACGTGGCACGCAGATTTTCAGGACCGATGAAAATGGTGCAATCATTTACAGGTTTAAAGACAATTCAGGAACGTTTATGACACAACTTCCATAGTATATAGCAAGAACAAATAGTTCTCTCCCCCAAAAATCACAAGAACATGATAAGAGACTGCATTTTGTTAAATGCAGTCTCCAAAAGTTTATCCTATGTAGCCGTGATTAACTTCCGATTAACTGCACGACTGTCGCAATAATGAACATTGTTGCAAAGAATCCAAAAGAAACGATGAATCCAACACCTGAGTCAACAGCGTCATTGCGATTACTTTGGACATTTTCTTCGAATTGATTCACAGTCAATCCCCCCTAATAATTCTATAATAGTATAAGCGATTCAAATTAAAAAATCCAGTGTTCTCTGCGCAGCATTGTATTTGAAAAATTAAACCGAAGTTTGCTGTCTTCCTTTATGTGTGTCAATGTACCAAGAGTTGTCACAAATACTTTTCCCGTCTGCGGCTAAAATAATCTTACCATGATGCACCGTTGATATATAAGTATCCTAGGCCTTATATTTCAGCGTTCAATATAAATAGGGGAATTGGTCCGGATAGGGGGCCAATTCCCTTAGAATGCTTGTCAAAATGTCCAAGCTTCTTTACGATAGATATATGGCAAAAATGGATTGAACGGAGCGGAAAAAAGTGGTATTGGACATTTGGAAAAAAATAAGCAAAAAACAGGTGGATCCTGTTTATTTAATGTATGGAACAGAAACCTTTCTAATAAATGAAACAAAACAGCTTCTGGTGGATCATGTTTTGGATGACGAAGAGAAAGATTTCAATTATTCGGTTTATGACTTAGAAGAAGTGCCAATCGAAGCAGCGCTGGAAGATGCAGAAACTTTCCCGTTCATGGGAGAAAAACGATTGGTCATCCTCCAGAATCCCGTATTTTTGACATCGGAAAAGTCAAAAGGAAAGGTGGAGCATAATTTAGCGAAACTGGAGGAATATCTTTCACAGCCTGCGCCTTACTCAATCGTTGTCTTTTCTGCACCTTACGAGAAACTGGACGAACGGAAGAAAGTGACTAAGGAGTTAAAGCGGAAAGCTACGGTCATCGAAGCCAAGAAGCTGAGTGAACAAGAAACCAAAGTCTGGGTAAAAGAACGCGCTCAGGTAAACGGAGCGATTATTGATAATGATGCAATCGAGCTTCTATTGACGCTTGCGGGTACGAATTTGTTCATGCTGACTTCAGAAATCGATAAACTTGCGCTTTATGCGGGAGAAAACGAGCCAATCAGCAGGGAGATTGTCGACCGACTGACTGCAAGGTCGTTGGAACAGAATATTTTTTCTCTGGTCGACAAGGTTGTCCATCGAAATGTTGAGTCAGCTTTAAGGATTTATTATGATTTATTAAAGCAGAACGAAGAACCGATTAAGATTCTTGCCGTGATTACAGGTCAATTTAGGCTGATATACCAGGTGAAGGAGCTTGCTCGAAAAGGGTATGGACAGCAGCAGATTGCTGGGACCTTGAAAGTCCATCCATTCAGGGTGAAATTGGCAGCGGGGCAGGCAGGAGCGTTTTCAGATGAGGAATTGACTAGGATCATGAAGCTTCTCGCGGATGCGGATTATCAAATGAAAACAGGCGGCATGAAAAAAGAAATGCTGATTGAAATGATCCTTTTTCAGATAAATGGAAGGAAATAAATAGAGAGCAAAATAAAAAAACGACCTTCAGGAAGGTCGTTTTTTTATTTGCATTTAGCATTAGCCATTAGCGTTTAATTTTTTCATTAAACGGGCTTTTTTGCGGGAAGCTGCGTTTTTGTGGATAAGACCTTTAGCTGCTGCTTTGTCAAGCTTGCTAGCTGCTTCAGCGAAAGAAACTTTTGCTTCAGTATCGTTGTTCACGATTGCTGCTTCTGCTTTTTTAACTGCTGTACGCATAGAAGATTTCACAGTAATGTTTTGAGCTTTGCTCGCTTCACTAGTTTTTACGCGTTTGATTGCAGATTTAATGTTTGGCATTCCGTTCACCTCCTAAAAAAGCATCGAGATTTTATGGAACTCGACATTTCCAGTACATTTCTTATTTTATTAAGAACAAATGATATTTTATCAAACAGGGGTTAATAATGCAATACTCTCCTTAAACTTAAGTCTAGTGTATCGTGAATGTTTTTTTATGTAAAAGGAAAAGATAGGCAATAGTATGCTGTAGTGCAGCCAAACTGTTATTGGGAGGAATGCGAAAATGAAGGAACCAGTAGACTTGAGCATGTATTCAATCAGGACTGACCTGGCTGTGGAAGCGAGGGAGATGGTGCTGGCAGATCAGGCAGCAACTGTCCATACCCAGGAAAATCTCTCCCATATTGAAGGCGTCATTATAAAAGAAAAAGAAGAAAATGATATAAAGATTTCTCTAGTAGAGGTAACAGCGGAGGGTGAAAAGAGCATTGGCAAAAAACAGGGGCAATATTTGACAATCGAAGTGGTCGGTATTCGCCAGCAGGATACCGAGCTGCAGGGAAAAGTAGAAAAAGTATTTGCAAATGAATTTGCCCATTTTATCAAACAATCCGGCATCCAGGAAAATGCATCCTGCCTTGTTGTTGGTCTGGGAAACTGGAATGTTACACCCGATGCTTTAGGGCCTCTCGTCTGTGAAAACCTGCTTGTTACCAAGCATCTTTTCGATCTCCAGCCTGAAAGTGTCGAAGAAGGGTATCGTTCTGTTAGCGCGCTTTCTCCGGGAGTCATGGGACTAACTGGGATAGAGACCTCTGATATTATTTTTGGCGTCGTCGAGAAAACGAAGCCAGATTTCGTCATTGCAATCGATGCACTTGCTTCGCGTTCTATTGAAAGAGTCAATTCGACGATTCAGATTTCGGACACAGGTATCCATCCTGGATCAGGCGTAGGTAATAAAAGGAAGGAAATAAGCAAAGAAACATTAGGCATTCCAGTGATAGCGATTGGAGTTCCAACAGTGGTTGATGCGGTTTCGATTACAAGTGATACGATTGATTTCATTTTAAAACATTTTGGCAAGGAAATGAGAGAAGGGGATAAGCCTTCGAGGTCACTTGTCCCGGCCGGAATGAGTTTTGGCAAAAGAAAAAAGCTGACAGAAGAAGACCTGCCAGAAGCTGAACATCGTCAAACCTTCCTTGGAATGATCGGAACGCTTGAAGACGAAGAGAAGCGTAAGCTTATTTATGAGGTTTTATCACCTTTAGGCCATAACCTGATGGTGACGCCAAAAGAAGTCGATGTATTCATAGATGATATGGCCAACCTGATTGCCAGCGGCCTTAATTCTGCTCTGCATACGAATGTTGACCAGGACAATACAGGCATGTATACACATTAAGATATTCTATTGAATTTATTTCAAATTCGTTACGGAAGGATTCGGAGTTCTATCTTCTCTAGCAAAGTCATAACATTTACTAGACTTGCATTAGAGAGGTGGAACAATGAGATTTAATAAACGATCTGGAATAATTGTAGCCGTCCAAGGGACTCAAGTAGTAAAAGCCGCATTAGCATTTGTGTTCTTTCTCATTGGGATTTTTTCCATAAGTGGAGTGATGACTTCGCTAAAGCCAGAATACAGAATCACCTCGGATTCCGTTAATCAGGCCGCAAACAATCTGAATGGCCAGCTGCTTTTCAGTTTAATGGGTTGGGAAAACCATCAATTCCTTCAGGCGCTCCCAGAGGAATATGAGACACCGAAGCTAACGAATGTCATGTTCAAGCTTTCTACCAATATCAATCTGGATGATCCTCGGAGCTTACTAGGCAGGGAGCTTCCGGGTTTCTCGCTTTTTGACGGGAAGATACTTGTTGCTGGTGAAGGAACGAATTATACGAACATGCCAATGGAATCAGCTCCCCCTGTCGATGTATTGAAAGCAGAGCAGGAGGCGGCGCTCCAAAACACAGAAGGTTTAGATACGGGTAATTCTGAAGATACGGCAGCACCTCCGCTATCCACTGGAGACCGTAAAGCCGTCTATATTTATTTTACACACACAAGGGAATCCTATCTCCCTTATCTCAAGGGTGTGACCGATCCGAATAAGGCCTATCACTCACAAGTGAATGTCACGAAGATAGGTGACCAGCTGAAAAAGAGTCTTGAACAGCGTGGCGTGGGAACAACGGTAGATAAAACCGACGTAATGGCCAATCTCAGCAAGAAAGGGCTTGGGTTTGGTAAAGCCTATCAGGAATCACGGCCAGTTGTAGAAGCCGCGATGGCTGGGGACCGGAACCTACAATACTTTATTGATATCCATCGAGACGGATATCGCAAAGATAAAACGACGATCCAGATAAATGGCAAGCCTTATGCCAAACTCGCATTTGTCATTGGAGGGGAAAATGCCAATTATGAAAAAAACCTTGCTCTCGCACGAGAACTGCATAACCTCCTCGATAAAAAATACGGCAAGGGATTAAGCAGGGGCATCATCGAGAAAAAGGGCGCCTCAACAAATGGCAAATTCAATCAGGACTTGTCCGGAAACGCACTGCTAATAGAGTTTGGCGGCGTTGACAACACATTTGAAGAACTAAACAGGTCTGCCGATGCACTTGCAGATGTTTTCAGCGAATTCTACTGGCAGGCAGAAAAAGTAGGAGCGCCAGCTCAGCAGCCTCCTGACAAACAATAAAAATTCGGTTAGGTGATTGAAATGAAAATGTTCATGCTTAAAAGCTTTATGCTAGCTTCTTTAATGTTCATATCCGTATTGTTCGGCATGCAACAGGCAAATGAAGGCATCCTTAAAATGAAAGGCTATGAAGACCCTGAATTCAAAAGTGCGTTCAACATTGAAGAAAAGGAAAACGGGACCTTCGAAACAGCCATATTAGGAAATGACGTCTCCAGCCATGACTTGGAACAAAAGCGGAAAAAACTAGAAGAAATGAAAGCATATAACCTCTTTTCATCTATAGGAAAAAACCTGGCCGATGGAGTCTCCACGATCGTCGAGAAAACTGTTGAATTAATAACTGGGAAGTAAGTAGAGCAGCGGGCTTAGGCCCGCTGTTTTTAGCTTAAAGATTTATTTGCATTGCAATTATGAGATTGATTTAGCAGCAGAAAGAGACCCTTATGGGGAAAGAAACCCACTCATAAGGGTCTCTTTAACCATGAAAGGTGCCCTTATGCGGTAAGAACCCCACTCATAAGGGTCTCTTTATCCCTGAAAGGTGCCCTTATGCGAAAAGCCCCCACCCATAAGGGCCTCTTTACCGAAGAAAGGAGCCCTTATACGTAAAGAACCACGCTCATAAGGGTCTCTTTATCCCTGAAAGAAGCCCTTATGCGGCAAGAACCCCACTCATAAGGGTGTCTATAATCATGAAAGGAGCCCTTATGCGGTAAGAACCCCACTCATAAGGGTCTCTTTAACCATGAAAGGAGCCCTTATGCGGTAAGAACCCCACTCATAAGGGTCTCTTTATCCCTGAAAGGAGCCCTTATGCGGCAAGAACCCCACTCATAAGGGTGTCTATAACCATGAAAGGAGCCCTTATGCGGTAAGAACCCCACTCATAAGGGTCTCTTTAACCATGAAAGGAGCCCTTATGCGAAAGGAATCCCCCTCATAAGGGTCTCTTTACCGAAGAAAGGAGCCCTTATGAGGTAAGAAATCCACCTATAAGGGTACCTTTATGCTTGGCAGACACCCCTCCAATGCCAATCTTCCACTATTATTTATTGAATCTTGATATTCCTGCTGATATAATCAACAATAGTGTACATGCGCGAGTATAGTAGGAGTGAACGCAATGAGCAGAGAAGAAAGACTGAATAGACAAAGCAAAATACGAAATTTTTCGATTATCGCCCATATTGACCATGGTAAGTCGACGCTGGCTGACCGTATCCTTGAAAAGACGAATGCGTTGACTGCACGTGAGATGAAGGATCAGCTTTTGGATTCGATGGACCTTGAACGTGAGCGTGGAATCACGATAAAACTGAACTCAGTACAATTGAAGTACAAGGCGAAAGATGGAGAAATCTATACTTTCCACCTTATCGATACTCCAGGACACGTAGACTTCACCTATGAAGTTTCCCGAAGCCTGGCAGCATGTGAAGGTGCCGTCCTTGTTGTCGATGCGGCACAGGGAATCGAGGCACAGACCTTGGCGAACGTTTACCTCGCAATCGATAATGACCTGGAAATCGTGCCGGTCATCAATAAAATCGATTTGCCAAGTGCGGATCCTGAACGTGTCAGAAATGAAATTGAAGAAGTGATCGGTCTGGATGCTTCTGAAGCTGTTCTTGCTTCTGCTAAAGCGGGAATCGGAATTGAAGATATCCTGGAACAAATCGTCGAGAAAGTTCCTGCTCCACAAGGGGACCCTGAAGCTCCTTTGAAAGCATTGATCTTCGACTCCTTGTACGACGCATACCGCGGCGTAGTCGCTTATATCCGTGTCGTCGATGGCACCGTAAAAGTTGGCGACAAGGTCAAGATGATGGCAACAGGCAAAGAATTTGAAGTAACGGAAGTTGGAGTATTCACTCCAAAAGCTACTCCTGCAGGTGAATTGACAGTCGGGGATGTAGGTTTCCTTACTGCGGCAATCAAAAACGTTGGCGACACACGTGTAGGTGATACAATTACCAATGCGAAAAACGGCGCATCCGAACCGCTTCCAGGTTATCGCCGCCTAAACCCAATGGTATATTGCGGACTATATCCAATTGACTCAGCTAAGTTCAACGACCTGAGGGAAGCTCTTGAAAAATTGGAGCTGAACGATTCAGCTCTGCAATTCGAGCCTGAAACTTCGCAGGCACTTGGCTTCGGTTTCCGCTGTGGATTCCTTGGACTTCTTCATATGGAAATCATCCAGGAGCGAATTGAACGTGAATTCAAGATTGATTTGATTACGACAGCGCCAAGTGTAATCTATGATGTTATCATGACTGATGGTACTGAATTGAAGGTAGACAATCCTTCTAACATGCCTGATCCTCAAAAAATTGACCGTGTTGAAGAGCCTTATGTAAAAGCAACGATGATGGCGCCGAATGACTATGTTGGGGCAATCATGGAGCTTTGTCAGGAAAAGCGCGGCATCTTCATTGATATGCAATATATGGACGAAACTCGTGTCAGCATCGTGTATGAAATTCCGCTGTCGGAAATCGTTTATGATTTCTTCGATCAGCTAAAATCAAGCACGAAAGGCTATGCGTCCTTCGATTATGAACTGATCGGGTACAAGACTTCCAAGCTTGTGAAGATGGATATCTTGCTGAACGCTGAAAAAGTGGATGCTTTGAGCTTCATCGTTCATAATGATTTTGCCTATGAAAGAGGAAAGGTCATCGTTGAAAAATTGAAGGACCTAATCCCTCGTCAGCAATTCGAGGTGCCAATCCAGGCAGCCATCGGCCAGAAAATTGTTGCGCGCTCGACAATCAAGGCGATGCGCAAAAACGTATTGGCGAAGTGTTACGGTGGGGATATCTCCCGTAAACGTAAGCTCCTTGAGAAGCAAAAAGAAGGTAAAAAGCGCATGAAGCAAGTCGGATCTGTAGAAGTTCCGCAGGAAGCCTTCATGGCAGTCCTGAAAATGGACGACAACAATACGAAGAAATAAAATAGCAGGGGAGGCTGGATGTGCTTGTTAAAGCAAGCGATTCTGGCCTCTTTTTTCAATAAATTCATGAAAATGGATCTAAATTCTGGCCTGAAAAACCACTTTAGGAAGTGAAAAAATGAAAGCAGCATACATCCATATTCCTTTCTGCCACCATATTTGCCATTACTGTGATTTCAATAAGGTATTTATGAAGGGTCAGCCGGTTGATGAATACCTGGAGGCACTTGAAAAGGAAATGAGCTTGCCGGTAAACAAAGAAGTAATGCAAACGGTATTTGTCGGTGGCGGCACACCTACGGCCTTAAATGAAAAACAATTGGATAAGCTTGTTTCAGCGATCAACAGACAGCTAAATATAGACAACAATACGGAATATACCTTTGAAGCGAACCCTGGCGACCTTTCGAAAGAAAAACTTGCGATCCTCAAGAATGCTGGTGTCAATCGTCTAAGTTTTGGAGTGCAGACTTTCAATGATGAACTTTTGAAAAAAATCGGGCGCAGCCATCGGGCAAAGGATGTATTTGAATCAATTGAAAATGCGAAAACAGCTGGTTTCGATAATATCAGCATCGACTTGATATACAGCCTTCCTGGCCAGACGAAGCAGGATTTCATACAATCAATCCAAACAGCCCTCGGATTAGGACTCGTCCATTATTCAGGGTATTCGTTAATCATTGAACCGAAAACAGTGTTCTACAACTTACTGCAAAAGGGCAAGCTCCCACTCCCAGGTGAGGATGCAGAAGCAGAAATGTATGAAACCCTAATGGAGCAAATCGAAAACGGTGGTCTTAGGCAATATGAGATCAGCAATTTCGCTGTCCCGGGATTCGAAAGCAGACACAATCTTACCTATTGGAACAACGAAGAGTATTACGGGTTTGGTGCCGGGGCTCATGGGTATGTCGATGGCATCAGGCAGTCCAATTTCGGACCGCTAAAAAAATATATGGAACCTCTATCCAAAGGGGAACTTCCGATCATGGATGCGCATAGAGTGACCCTTGAGGAAAAAATGGAAGAGGAAATGTTCCTCGGACTGCGAAAAACTGAAGGTGTCTCAATTCGACACTTTGAGGAAAAATTTGGCCGGAATCCGCTCGAATTATTTGCGGGTCAAATCAAGGAGTGGTCTGCGAAAGGCCTTCTGAAAAGTGATGGAGATAAAATCTCACTAACAAGACACGGCCGCCTTCTCGGCAATGAAGTTTTTCAATCATTCATCGGGGTATCAAATCATTGACATCCTCAACGATTATTGATAAATTATTTTTAGAATTAGCACTCGTTCTTATAGAGTGCTAACAGAGGTGATGATGTTGTTAACAGATCGTCAGGTGCTCATTTTGCAGGTGATTGTTGATGACTTTATTCGTTCAGCTCAGCCGATAGGTTCGAGGAGCTTGTCGAAAAAGGAAGAAATTAATTTCAGTTCGGCTACAATCCGAAATGAAATGGCGGATTTGGAGGATATGGGATTCATTGAAAAAACCCATACATCCTCTGGAAGGATTCCGTCCGAAAAGGGATATCGGTTTTATGTGGATAACCTTCTGCTGCCTCAAAAAGTGAATCATTCAGATATGGCGGCGGTGAAATCGATTTTCGCCGAACGGATATACGAGCTGGAAAAAATCGTGCAGAAATCAGCGAAAATCCTGTCTGAAATGACGAATTATACTTCGATTGTGCTAGGTCCGGCTGTTAAGGACAACAGATTGAAGAAGCTTCAGATCGTTCCGTTGACAAAGGACACTGCGATTGCCATTATCGTGACGGACACTGGGCATGTAGAAAACAGGATGTTCAATTTCCCTACAAGTGTCGATCCTTCTGATGTTGAGAAAATGGTCAATATCCTGAACGAACGCTTGGCAGGAGTCCCGCTTACAAGCCTTAACTCTAAGATTTACAAGGAGATAGCCATGCTGTTGCGCCAGCATATAAGCAGTTATGATACTCTCCTGCACTCGATTGCGGACACGCTCAATCTGCCTTCGCATGAAAAAGTATTTTTTGGCGGCAAGACCAATATCCTTAGCCAGCCAGAATTCAACGATGTTGAGAAAATCCGCAGCCTTATGAACATGATTGAGCATGAGGACGGTCTATATCAACTGCTCAAACAAAATCCGGCAGGGATTAACGTAAGGATCGGCACGGAGAATGATAATTCAGCGATGGAAAATTGCAGTCTGATCACTGCAACCTATGCAATTGGCGAAGAGAAATTGGGAACAATTGCGGTTTTAGGTCCAACCCGTATGGAGTATTCACGTGTCATCAGCTTGCTGCAATTGATCAGCACAGATTTGTCCAAGGTGCTGACTGACCTGTATCAAAATAAATAGGCATGGAAATATTGATTAAGGGTGGAGCAGCCTGTTCCATCCTCAATCGTTATGTGTTTTCTACTGAAGCATGTTTGCTTCGTTGAAATATAAAACCAATCCAGGAATTTTGGAACATTGTGGCATTAGTTGCCGCGTTACTTTGAGGGAGGTGAGTTAACGTGACAGAAGAGAGAAATACTGAGCAAGAATTAAACAGCCAGACGGAAGAAGAAACGGTTGAGGAAGTTTTTGCTGAAAATGAAGCTTCTGAAAATACTGAAGAGATGCCAGCTCAAGATCCAATGGAGCAAAAGGTGGCTGAACTAGAAGGGAAGCTTGAGGAAGCCGACAACCGTTACTTGCGCCTTCAGGCTGATTTTGACAACTTCCGCCGCCGTTCAAGAATTGAACTTGAGGCGAGCGCTAAATATAGAGCCCAAAGCATTATTTCCGATTTGCTACCAGCAATCGATAACTTCGAGCGTGCTTTGAAGATGGATGTGGATAATGAACAGGCTAATTCCCTTAAACAGGGAGTGGAAATGGTGTACCGCAGCTTGCTTGACGCCCTTAAAAATGAAGGCGTTGAAGTGATTGAAGCTGTTGGCAAGGAATTTGACCCACATCTTCACCAGGCCGTAATGCAGGCTGAAGATGAAAATTTCGGTCCCAACATTGTTGTTGAAGAGTTCCAAAAAGGCTATATGCTGAAAGACCGCATCATTCGTCCAGCAATGGTGAAAGTGAACCAGTAATAATGGAATCAGGACTCTTTTCAAGGAGACTATTGAATAAAGATTTAGATGTGCTTTGAGCAAGCAGCAAAGTTTACGGAAAAGAGCCTACATAATTGAACCAGGAGGTATTTGAAAATGAGTAAAATCATCGGTATTGACTTAGGAACAACTAACTCTTGTGTTGCCGTACTAGAAGGCGGCGAACCAAAGGTAATCCCAAATCCAGAAGGAAACAGAACGACTCCTTCTGTTATCGCGTTCAAAAATGGCGAGCGCCAGGTAGGTGAGGTGGCAAAACGCCAGGCAATCACTAACCCTAACACAATCATCTCTATTAAGCGTCATATGGGTACAGACCATAAAGTTGAAGCGGAAGGCAAAGAATTTTCACCGCAGGAATTATCAGCAGTCATTCTTCAATACTTGAAGTCTTATGCTGAAGACTATCTTGGTGAGCCTGTAACAAAAGCAGTTATCACTGTACCTGCTTATTTCAACGATGCAGAACGTCAGGCAACTAAGGATGCTGGAAGAATCGCAGGTCTTGAAGTTGAGCGTATCATCAACGAGCCAACAGCTGCAGCACTTGCTTACGGCCTTGATAAAATGGATGAAGACCAGACGATCCTTGTTTATGACCTTGGCGGCGGTACTTTCGACGTTTCCATCCTTGAACTTGGCGATGGTGTATTCGAAGTTAAATCAACTGCAGGTGACAACCGTCTTGGCGGTGACGACTTCGACCAGGTCATCATCGACTACTTGGTAGAACAATTCAAAAAAGAAAATGGCATTGACCTTTCAAAAGATAAGATGGCTCTTCAGCGTTTAAAAGATGCTGCTGAAAAAGCAAAGAAGGATCTTTCTGGTGTAACTTCTACACAGATTTCCCTTCCGTTCATCACTGCTGGAGAAGCTGGTCCTCTTCACCTTGAAGTGAACCTTACTCGCGCTAAATTTGAAGAGCTTTCTGCAGATTTAGTAGAGCGTACAATGGGACCAACTCGCCAGGCGCTTAAAGATGCAGGCTTAAGCCCATCAGAACTTGATAAAGTAATCCTAGTCGGTGGATCTACACGTATCCCGGCTGTACAAGAAGCTATCAAAAAGGAAACTGGAAAAGACCCTCACAGAGGCGTAAACCCTGATGAAGTGGTAGCAATGGGCGCAGCGATCCAAGGTGGCGTTATCTCTGGTGATGTAAAGGATGTCGTTCTTCTTGACGTTACTCCGCTTTCACTTGGTATCGAAACAATGGGCGGCGTATTCACAAAACTGATCGATCGCAATACAACAATCCCTACCTCAAAGTCACAGGTATTCTCAACTGCTGCTGACAACCAGACTGCTGTTGATATTCACGTGCTTCAAGGGGAGCGTTCAATGGCATCTGCCAATAAGACGCTGGGACGGTTCCAATTGACTGATATTCCACCAGCTCCACGTGGAGTACCTCAGGTAGAAGTAACATTCGATATTGATAAAAACGGTATCGTAAACGTACGTGCGAAAGACCTTGGCACAAACAAAGAACAGCAGATCACAATCAAGTCTTCTACAGGATTATCTGATGAAGAAATCGACCGCATGGTAAGAGAAGCGGAAGAGAACTCTGAAGCCGACAAAAAACTCAAAGAAGAAGTAGAACTTCGCAACGAAGCTGATCAGTTAGTATTCACTGCTGAAAAGACTTTGAAGGACCTTGAAGGCAAGGTAGATGAAGAAGAAGTCAAGAAAGCAAACGAAGCTAAAGACGAGCTGAAAGCTGCAATCGAAAAAGGTGAAATTGAAGAAATCCGCACCAAGAAGGATGCTCTTCAAGAAATCGTTACAAACCTTAGCGTCAAGCTTTACGAAGAAGCTGCCAAGCAACAGCAGGCACAGCAAGGCGCAGAAGGTCAAGAAGGAACGAAGAAAGACGACAATGTCGTAGACGCAGAATTCGAAGAAGTGAATGACGATAAATAAACAATCATAACACCAAAAAGTCAAAGTCAGGTCATACTTGGCTTTGGCTTTTTGTCTGTATGACCCAAACGCCCATCGACAGCCTGGCTGTTCAGAGGGTGTAGTTTTAGAAGTTATTTCAAAACAATAGTTATATATAATTATTTTACAAATGAATTAAAAAGAGAGACAAAATAACGCATATCCAGATATTTTAAATATTGCGTATGAATGTACGGGAATGTTAGAATTATCTTTATGTGAAAAGATTCGGGAGTGGTAATCATGAGTAAACGGGATTACTATGAAGTCCTCGGAGTCAGTAAATCGGCTACGAAGGATGAATTAAAGAAGGCTTACCGCAAGCTTTCTAAACAATTCCATCCGGACATCAACAAAGAGCCGGGAGCAGATGAAAAGTTCAAAGAAGTAAAAGAAGCGTATGAGGTATTGAGTGACGATCAAAAACGCTCTCATTACGACCAGTTCGGCCATGTCGATCCTAATCAGGGATTTGGCGGCGGAGGCGATTTCGGCGGCGGTTTTGGCGGTTTTGAAGATATTTTCAATTCCTTCTTCGGCGGCGGAGGCGGCAGACGCCGTGATCCAAACGCACCAAGACAGGGTGCAGACCTTCAGTACACAATGACCTTGAAGTTCGAGGAAGCTGTATTCGGAAAGGAAACAGATATCGAGATTCCTCGAGAAGAAGAATGCGATACTTGTGACGGAACCGGTGCAAAACCAGGTACTAAAGTGGATACATGTAAACATTGTCACGGCAGCGGCCAGATAAGTGTAGAACAAAATACACCTTTTGGACGTATTGTGAACCGCCGTGTGTGTCATTACTGTAATGGGACTGGTAAGGAAATCAAGGAAAGATGTAAAACATGCTCAGGTTCTGGGAAGGTTACCAGAAGGAACAAGATTCATGTTAAAATCCCGGCTGGTGTCGATGATGGCCAGCAGCTGAGAGTAGCAGGTAAAGGGGAAGCCGGTACCAATGGCGGCCCTGCAGGTGACCTTTATATTGTCTTCCATATCAGGTCGCATGAATTCTTTGAGCGTGACGGCGATGATATTTATTGTGAAATGCCAATCACATTTGTTCAGGCAGCGATTGGTGATGAAGTGGAAGTCCCTACACTGCATGGCAAAGTAAAATTAAAAGTTCCTGCTGGAACACAGACAGGTACAAAATTCCGACTTAAGGGCAAAGGTGTACCAAATGTCCGCGGATATGGTACCGGAGACCAGCATGTTCTGGTTCGAATCGTTACTCCGACAAAGCTTTCTGAAAAGCAAAAGCAGCTATTGCGCGAGTTTGCCGAAGTAAGCGGACAGTCTCCTATTGGAGAACAGGAGGAAAGCTTTTTTTCAAAAGTAAAACGTGCCTTTAAAGGTGATTAATCGAATGGAGTTGGTATAAATGAAATGGTCTGAAATCAGCATTTTAACTACAAATGAAGCGGTTGAGCCGATTTCCAATATTCTGCACGAAGCAGGCGCGAGCGGAGTTGTTATCGAAGATCCGCTGGAGCTTGAAAAGGAGAGAGAGGACCAGTTCGGAGAGATATACCAGCTTAATCCAGACGATTATCCGGAAGAAGGAGTCATTGTAAAAGCTTATCTGCCGGTAAATAGCTTCCTTGGAGAGACGGTAGATGAAATAAAAGAAGCGATCAATAACCTGATGATCTACAATATTGATATCGGGTTGAATAAAGTATCGATCAGTGAAGTGAATGAGGAAGAGTGGGCAACTGCCTGGAAAAAGTACTATAATCCTGTTAAAATTTCCGAGAAATTCACGATCGTGCCAACCTGGGAGGATTACACTCCAGTCAACACGGATGAATTGATCATTGAGCTTGACCCTGGTATGGCATTCGGTACAGGAACTCACCCAACAACGGTAATGTGTATCCAGGCGCTGGAAAGAACAGTCAAGCCGGGCGATCGCGTCGTGGATGTTGGAACAGGTTCAGGTGTACTCAGTATTGCAGCGGCTAAGCTGGGTGCCGGAAAAGTGGAAGCGATGGATCTGGATGATGTAGCAGTTCAGGTTGCAAAACTAAACCTCAAACTGAACAAAGTCCACGATGTTGCAACCATTTCACAAAACAACCTTCTGGATGGTGTTGCAGAAGGAGCGGATATTGTGGTTGCGAATATCCTGGCAGAAGTTATCTTGCGTTTTGCTGACGATGCAGGCAAGGTCGTGAAAAATGGCGGGTATTTCATTACATCTGGAATCATTCAGCAGAAGAAAGAAGTCGTCAAGGATGCAATGATCAATGCAGGTTTTGAAATAGAAGAGATTATTTCTATGGAAGACTGGGTTGCAATCATCAGTAAAAAGAAATAATGTGGAAAAAAGGGGAAAAGCTTAACCCCTTTTTTCTGTCTTTTTTTAATCATATGTCTTAAATCTGAGAAACTAGCTCCAGCGCTTGTCAGGGATGACCAAGGGCTTGCGCTTTTCAGAAAGCAGGTGCTGTGGTGCAGCGGTATTTTATTGATGAACAAGATAATATGGAACAATTCAATATCAGCGGCGATGATTATCATCACATTGTACGTGTTATGAGGATGAAGGCCGGGGACGAAATCATCTGTGTCACGCTCGCGGGCAAAAGTGCTGTTTGCCAGATTGAAGAAATTACCGATGAAATCGTTGTGGCAAACGTTGTAAAATGGGAGGAAGGGACTACTGAGCTTCCGGTCCATGTCGTGATAGCGAGCGGTCTGCCCAAAGGGGATAAGCTCGAATTGATTATCCAGAAGGGTACTGAACTCGGTGCCTATGAATTTGTCCCTTTTACCGCATCCCGCTCAATCGTTAAATGGGACGGCAAAAAAGCTGCCAAAAAGGTTGAACGCTGGCAGAAGATTGCCAAGGAAGCTGCCGAGCAGTCCCATCGCAGCTATGTTCCAGAAGTGAAAGAACCTGTCAGTCTTAAAGAACTGATCAAGGCAAGCGATGAGTATACTTATAAGCTGGTTGCCTATGAGGAGGAAGCGAGGGAAGGCGAAGCTTCGGTCCTTTCTTCTACTCTCGCGAAATTGGGGAAAGGCGACAGCCTCCTGATTGTATTTGGTCCCGAGGGAGGACTTACCTCGGAGGAAGTTGACCTTTTTAATAAGAACGGATTTTTATCTTGTGGTCTCGGGCCGCGCATCTTGCGTACAGAAACAGCACCGCTATATGCTTTGTCTGCTGTTTCCTATCATTTTGAATTATTGGGGTGAAGATAATGCCTACAGTTGCTTTTCATACATTAGGTTGCAAGGTTAACCATTACGAAACAGAAGCCATTTGGCAGTTATTTAAGGAACAAGGATACGAGAGAGTAGAGTTTGAATCTACTTCAGATGTTTATGTCATCAACACATGTACAGTAACCAATACAGGGGACAAGAAGAGCCGCCAGGTCATCCGCCGGGCTGTCCGTAAGAATCCGGACGCTGTTATTTGTGTTACAGGCTGCTACGCGCAAACTTCGCCAGCAGAAATCATGGCGATTCCTGGCGTTGATATTGTTGTCGGGACACAGGACCGCGTGAAAATGCTACAGTATATCGAACAGTTCAAGCAAGAGCGGCAGCCAATCAATGCTGTTGGCAATATCATGAAGAACCGTGTCTATGAAGAGCTTGATGTACCTGCATTTACAGACCGTACAAGGGCTTCATTGAAAATACAGGAAGGCTGCAATAATTTTTGCACTTTCTGTATCATCCCTTGGGCACGCGGTTTGATGAGATCCCGTGACCCGCAGGAAGTCATCCGCCAGGCTCAGCAGCTTGTCGATGCAGGGTATAAGGAAATCGTTCTTACAGGCATCCATACCGGCGGCTACGGAGAAGATATGAAAGACTACAACCTTGCTTCACTGCTTAGAGATCTAGAGGCACAAGTTAAGGGCATAAAGCGCCTGCGCATTTCTTCTATTGAAGCCAGCCAGATTACGGACGAAGTAATCGAGGTTATTGATCAATCCAATATTATCGTCCGCCACTTGCACATCCCGCTGCAATCTGGTTCTGACACAGTGTTGAAGCGCATGCGCCGCAAATATACGATGGAGTTTTTCGGAGAGCGCCTTGACAGACTGAAGGAAGTATTGCCAGGTCTTGCTGTTACATCTGATATCATTGTCGGTTTCCCTGGTGAAACGGAAGAAGAATTCATGGAAACTTTTAATTTCATCAAGAAACATCAATTCTCAGAGCTGCACGTCTTCCCTTATTCAAAACGGACAGGCACTCCTGCTGCGAGAATGGAAGACCAGGTGGACGAGGACGTGAAGAACGAACGCGTTCACAGATTGATTGAGCTTTCCAACCAGCTTGCAAAAGAATATGCTTCTCAGTTTGAAAATGAAGTGCTTGAAGTGATTCCTGAAGAAGTCTACAAGGAAGAGCCAGATAGCGGACTTTATGTAGGTTATACAGACAACTATTTGAAAGTTGTTTTCCCTGCTTCTGAAGAAATGATCGGTAAAATTGTGAAGGTCAAGATTGTAAAAGCAGGCTATCCTTACAATGAAGGGCAATTTGTCCGAGTGCTTGAGGATGAAATTGCAGCTGAACAAGCTGTTATGTAGTTAAATGTGAAAGAGCTGGCATATTGCCAGCTCTCTTTTTATAGTTAAGGAAATTATAAAATTATTTAGGTGTGGATAACTGCATGTAGTTTTCTTAATCCAGCTCCAGCGCCTAGCCCCTCGAGTCGCTTCGATCCGTCCATTGAAGTCAAAGAACGACTTCATTGGGCGGCCCTCCAGCGCTTGTCGGGGCTGAACGAGGCGCTTGCGCTTTTTGTTCCTGTATAAGAAAGTATAAATTTTTCACTTAGATTAGTGTCTAGCTCCAGCGCCTAGCCCCTCGAGACGTTTCGGCCCTGCCAATGAAGTCAAAGAGCGACTTCACTGTCAGGCCCTCCAAAGCTTGTCGGTGCTGAACAAGGCGCTTGCGCTTTTCTAATCTAATGGTCGATTTAGTTAGATATCGACCACATTTCCTGTTTCTTCGTCCAAATGAGATTTTCAACCACTAACTGCGCCCATGAATGAGTTCAATCATTTTACCGAATTTCTCGGCAACTGGGAGAACGAGTATCGAAGCGATTACGTTGTAAACAACACTGACATGTGCCAGCTGGACTTCTGGTCTTATGGCTGTCATTGGAGCCAGTGCAGCTATTTGTTCAATGAAAGGATAGAAGATTGCCGCGCCTGTGATATTCAGCCATACGTGAGCAAACGCTGTGAGCCTGGCTTCTTTGCCGGCACCAATGGATGCTAGCATGGCGGTAATGCAAGTACCTATATTGGCACCAAGCATCGCAGCTATTGCTGAATCCATGCTTAAAGTTCCTTCTGATAGAAATCCCATGATGATCCCAGTCATCGCGGTACTTGATTGGATCATAGCGGTCACAACTGTGCCTGTGAAAATGCTGATTAAATGGCTGTTGTTCAGGTTGGTAAGTGCTAGCTCCACAATTGGCAGGCTGGTCACAGGGTCGGCGAGGAAAGTGAAACCGCGCATGGCAGCAAAAACAGCAGCCATCCCAAAGGCAATCGCCCCGATGTTTTGCCATGTTCTGTTTCTTGATACCATTAAAATTGCACCTATAACAGCAAACGGAACGATAAAAGCATCGATGTTGAAAGTAATGATTTCAAGAGTGAAGGTTGTCCCTATATTTGATCCAAGAATGATTCCGATTGATTGCGAGAATTTCAGCAGGCCTGCTGAAATCAATCCAATCGTGATGACCATGACAGCGGAACTGCTGTGCAAGAGTGCGGTCACTACCATTCCTGCAATCAACCCTTTTAGTGGTGAATCGGTCATGACGGTCAGCCAGTTTTTCAATCTGGTGGCAGAAAGCTCGAACAAGCCTTTTCGAAGCAATGTCATGCCGCCGATGAAAACAGCGAGAAATAATAGGAAAAATAATAGATAGACCATTGGACTCCCCCTCCAATTTAAATGTATGAAAAGGAGGACAGGACATGCTAACAAAATTTGTTGCCTGTATGTTATCCTGCAAAAGTACATAATGTAAAAACAAGGGCTAATTACAGTTGACCTCATGCCAGTGTTATATTATAATTGCAAGGTACATGGTTTCCATGTGTTTTGGTGTTAGTGTGTTGTGCTCGGAGGGAGGGAAAGAGAATGTCTAAAACTGTCGTTCGTAAAAACGAATCGCTTGAAGATGCTCTTCGACGCTTCAAACGTACTGTATCTAAATCAGGTACTATCCAAGAAGCTAGAAAGCGCGAATTCTACGAAAAACCTAGTGTAAAGCGTAAGAAAAAGTCTGAAGCTGCTAGAAAACGCAAGTTCTAAGAGAGGGTGGAATCTAATTGAGTCTACTCGAGCGTTTAAATAATGATATGAAACAAGCGATGAAGAACAAAGAAAAGGACAGACTCACGACGATTCGGATGGTCAAAGCATCTCTGCAGAACGAAGCAATCAAGTTCGGCAAGCAGGAATTATCCGAAGAAGAAGAGTTAACTGTACTTTCTCGTGAAGTGAAGCAACGCAAAGATTCCCTCCAGGAATTTGAAAAGGCAGGTCGACAAGACCTCGTTGAAAAGATACAAAATGAATTAAAGCATGTCGAAATTTACATGCCACAGCAGCTTAGCGAAGAAGAAGTGACTGAAATTGTCAAAGAAGCTATCGCGGAGACCGGTGCGGCATCGAAAGCCGATATGGGTAGAGTAATGGCTGTCCTTATGCCTAAAGTAAAAGGTA
The DNA here is from genome assembly GCF_018613155.1 of Bacillus sp. ISL-55. GTDB lineage: Bacteria > Bacillota > Bacilli > Bacillales > Cytobacillaceae > Mesobacillus. Next base: position 24,007 of record NZ_JAGGQU010000040.1, read on the forward strand.
AAGCAGACGGATCTCTCGTTAATAAACTTGTACAACAACACCTTTCATAAAAAGCTCGAAGGCCGCGGGATATTCTTGCGGCCTTTTTAGCGTATAATAAGAAGTGTCTTCAAATAGTATTTTGTGTTTCATTGAACTTAAATACATAATCTTTACACTGCAGCTGGATTCTTTTTTTAAATCTGTTAAAAATCAATGAAACCTTTTACTGTGCGAATGCGTATTACCAATATGGCCTTATTTTATAGAATGGAGGTGCCGAATTGAAAATCAAATCAGTGATTGCGAGCATCATTATCCTCTTGTCACTGGCCAGTCTGATCAATCCATTCTCTGCAGCTGCGGATGAAAAGGTTGTCTACGTGGTGCCGATTGAAGAAACAGTCGAAAAGGGATTGCTTGCTTTCCTGGAAAGAGCGGTGGAGGAGGCTGAAGAGGCTGGTGCTGAAGCAATCATTTTTGACGTGCATACACCCGGTGGAGTCGTTGATGCCGCTGATGGGATAGGGAAACTTTTGACAGGCACTGACTTGAAGACAGTTGCCTTTGTCAACAAAAAAGCGTTATCCGCGGGTGCATATATTTCACTGAATACAGATGAGATTTATATGGTTCCCGGAGCTACGATGGGATCGGCTGCGATCATAGACCAACAGGGCAATACTGCTGGAAAGAAAGCGGAGTCATACTGGTTTGCTGCCATGAAAGCGGCTGCCGTTGAGAGTGGAAGAGATCCGATTTATGCCCAGGCGATGGCTGATGACAGCATAGATCTTCCGGAATTAGGGGCAGGCAAGGGTAAGCTGCTGACTCTTACGGCAAATCAGGCCCTTGAAGTGGGCTATTCAGAAGGAACGGTAAAAAACCTCAATGAGGTATTGGAAAAAATCGGTTTAGAGAATGCGGAGATCAGGAATGTGAATGAAACTTTCGCTGAAAAGCTGGCGAGATTCATAACGCATCCAGTTGTGATTCCGATTCTGATGACAGTCGGAAGCCTTGGTTTGGTGCTGGAACTTTATTCTCCTGGGTTTGGACTGCCGGGTATAGCGGGATTATCGGCACTGCTATTATTCTTCTACGGACATATGGTAGCTGGACTCGCTGGCTTTGAAACGCTGATCTTGTTCGCGCTTGGCGTTGGACTTATATTGCTTGAGTTATTCATTCCAGGAGGAATAGCTGGAGTTATTGGTTTATTAGCTATCTTTGCAAGCTTTTTTATGGCATCTGATAATGTGGTGCATATGGGTATTTCGTTACTGATCGCCTTGACTGCGTCCATCGTATTATCTATTTTAATGATAAGGGTGTTTGGAAAAAAGATGAAATTTTTCAGAAGAATCATACTGACAGATTCAACAAGCACTGAAAAGGGATATGTATCCAATAAAAACCGCCTTGAACTGATTGGCGTAGAAGGAATCACATTGACTCCCCTCAGACCATCAGGAACAATCGTTGTTGACGATGAACGCATTGATGCTGTCAGTGAGGGTGGATTTATTGCAAAGAATAAGAAAGTTAGGATTGTAAAAACGGAAGGCTCGAGAATTGTGGTTAGAGAGGTTCCAGAGATCTAATTTGTTCTTTCATTGTATTGTTCGTTGAGGTATTCTTGCCCGACGAGTCGATGAAGTAACAAGTAGAGATAAATACCAATGGTCTTTGAGCTTATTTGGTAAAATAAAGAAGATTCAAAGAACATGGAATAATATTTTTTAGGAGGCAGTTCATATGGACGCAAGTACAGCTTTTGTTTTAGTAGCGATTGCACTTGGGATTATTTTCCTTGGTGTTTTGCTGACATTTGTGCCGGTAATGCTATGGATTTCAGCATTAGCAGCAGGTGTCAGGGTCAGTATTTTCACGCTGATTGGGATGAGGTTAAGAAGGGTTATCCCAAGCAGGGTCATCAATCCGATGATCAAGGCTCATAAAGCAGGGTTAAATGTTACAACAAACCAGCTTGAAAGCCATTATCTTGCTGGAGGTAATGTAGATAGGGTTGTAAATGCCCTGATTGCAGCACACCGTGCGAATATTGAACTTTCATTCGAAAGAGCGGCAGCGATTGACCTTGCCGGCCGTGATGTATTAGAAGCGGTACAAATGAGTGTAAATCCAAAGGTAATTGAAACACCATTCATCGCTGGTGTGGCTATGGATGGGATTGAAGTAAAAGCTAAAGCAAGGATTACCGTAAGAGCAAACATCGACAGACTTGTCGGGGGTGCTGGTGAAGAAACGATCGTTGCCCGTGTTGGTGAAGGGATTGTATCGACAATTGGTTCTTCCGGTAATCATAAAAAAGTGTTAGAGAATCCGGATATGATTTCACAAACGGTTCTTTCAAAAGGACTGGATGCAGGTACAGCTTTTGAAATTCTATCGATTGATATTGCGGACGTTGATATCGGCAAGAATATCGGTGCAGAGCTTCAGACAGAGCAGGCGGAAGCGGACAAGAAGATTGCCCAGGCAAAAGCCGAGGAGCGTCGCGCTATGGCCGTAGCTCAGGAACAGGAAATGAAAGCGCGCGTCGAGGAAATGAGAGCGAAGGTCGTCGAGGCCGAAGCAACTGTACCATTGGCAATGGCGGAAGCGCTGCGTGAAGGCAATATTGGTGTGATGGATTATATGAATATCCAGAATATCGAAGCGGACACAGATATGAGAGGGTCGATTGGCAACCTTTCAAACAATAAAAAAGATGATAAAAATAATAACTGATGCGAGAACCCGTTAAAAGAAAGGGGGGCTACTCATGGAAATTTTATTTGAATTGTTCAGTAACCCTATAGCCCTGTTTATTCTGATCGGGGTCATCTCAAGTCTTTTCAATAAAAAGAAGCAGGACGGCCAGCAGCCGCAGCGCCGTCCGGTCAGGCCCCCAGGACCGATACAACAGCCTGGACCAGCAAGGCAGCCTCGTCCTGCGCCTGCCAGGAGACAGCCGGCGGAGGCAAGGGTTGAGCCTCAATCTGAAATTGAAAAAGGTAATCGCAGAGAATCAGAGAGAACCCGGAATTCAGAAAAGAAGTTCTCTGGTGATACTGGTGTGGAAATCATTAATGATCTCCAGAAGGTTTATCTGGAAAGAAAGCTTCAGTCTGAAGAGCAGATGAACAAACAGAGCTCAAGTAAAGGTCGCATGTCTGCTGGTGAATCATCAGGACGATTAATGCAAAAAAGGGAACAAAAAGAACCAGAAGTTGTCTTCCAGCCAGACAGGGACACCCTAATAGAGGGGTTGATTTGGGCTGAAGTCCTTGGTAAACCGAGGGCTAAAAGGCCATACAACCCGCTCAGAAGATATTAGGTATAATAATTCGCCCTCGTTTTGGAAGAATGCGTATCCATAAAGTTAAAAATGGTGCTAGAACCTCCTTTTTTCTCATACATATGAGATGAAAGGGGGTTCTTTTTTTTATGGCAAAAAAATGGGGCCAGTATGTACGTAAATGGATGACGCAAAAAATGGATCTTCCTCAAGATGTCATGATGGATCTCCCTAGAATCACGATGATTGGGCATGTCCATATTTATATAGAGAATCACAGAGGTCTGCTTGCTTTTTCCGATGGAGAAGTGCGATTGATGATTAAAGGGGGGCAGCTTCTTGTTAAGGGAAAAGCATTTGTGATCAAGACAATATTGCCTGAAGAAATCTTGCTCGAAGGAAAAATAGATCAGGTTATTTATATAAATGATTGATTGAGGGGGAGACGAATGAAAAACCAATGGATTCACACTTTTTCTGGCACAGTAAAAGTGAAATTGACTGGAAAGGGTATAGAAAGATTTTTAAATCAGTTGACACGCAGTGGTGTTTCAATATGGAACGTGAGAAAACATGGATCCGAAGCCGTCACCTTTTATGTTAATCCTCAGAATGTAAAAAAGCTGAGAATTCCAGCAAGGGAGAGCAACTGCAAAATCAGGTTTTTAGAGAGGGCAGGCGGCCCTTTCTTTTTAAGGAAATTATGGACAAACAGTGGATTTTTGGCGGGTGCATTTTTATTTTTCGCATTAATGATGCTTCTTTCAAACATGGTTTGGGGTATTGAAATAAAAGGGGCGAGCCCGGCGACCGAACACCAGATTCGCAAGGAACTGGACAGGATGGGGATTGGCGTCGGGAAATTGCAATTTTCTATAGATAGTGTGGAGAGTATCCAAAAGGAACTGACAGATAAAGTTGGAGCCCTGACCTGGATAGGTGTGGAGCTGAAAGGGACGACCTATCATTTTCAGGCTGTTGAAAAGAGTGAGCCGGAAAAAGCAGAAGTAATTGGGCCGAGGAACCTGGTAGCAAAAAGGAAAGCAGCCATCGTCAAGATCTTTGTGGAAAAAGGGGAACCGGTTGTTGAGGTGAATGACTATGTTATGCCAGGGCAGCTTCTAGTGTCCGGTCTGTACGGAAAAGAAGATGATCTGAAGGTTGTGGCGGCTGAAGGTGAAGTCCTTGGCGAGACTTGGTATTCAACAAATGTGGAGTTGCCTTTAAAGAGTACGTTCCAGGTCTTCAATGGCAATGAGAAAAAGAAATATTCTCTCATGTTGGCCGGTAAAGCTTTAACCGTCTGGGGATTCGGAAAGTCTGATTTCAGTGAATATGAAATCGAAGTGACCGAACAGCCTGTGAGATTTTTCAAATGGGAACTTCCTGTTAAAGTTGAAAAGAAGACCATCAGGGAGCGGGAACAGGTGACGCGGATCTATTCAAGGAAGGAAGCAATAGAAAGTGCAAAAGAATTAGCAAGAAAGGATATAAAAAACTACCTTCCTGAAAATGCTATCATTAAAGGGGAAAAAATTTTACATCAGTCAATTGAGAATGATAAAGTAAAGCTAACCACACATTTTACAATCATTGAAGATATAGCAGAAGGACAACCAATTATCAAGGAGACTGAGAATGACAGAAGACTTAAAAACGATGGAAATACAACTAGCGAACCCAACTGAAGCCATTTCATTATTCGGCAATGCAGATATGAACCTTAAGCTGATTGAACAGGAGCTGGGTGTCTCGATCGTGACCCGGGGAGAAGCAGTAGGAATCTCAGGACCTGAGGACAAGGTTGAGTTAGCCCAGGCTGTTTTGGACAATCTGCTTGCCGTTATCCGGAAAGGAATCAGCATAAGCCAGAGAGAAGCAGTTTACGCAATTCAAATGGCCCAAAAGGGTACCTTGGAATATTTCAAGGATTTATATGATGAAGAAATCAGTAAAAACGTTAAGGGTAAATCAATCAGGGTCAAGACTCTTGGTCAAAGACACTATGTTAATGCCATCAAAAACCGCGATCTTGTTTTTGGCATAGGACCTGCTGGTACTGGTAAAACGTATCTTGCGGTCGTTATGGCAGTCACGGCACTAAAGAATGGTGCTGTGTCCAAAATTATTTTAACCAGACCAGCAGTAGAGGCAGGAGAAAGCCTTGGCTTCCTTCCAGGGGACTTGAAGGAAAAGGTAGACCCTTATCTCCGTCCATTATATGATGCCCTGCACGATATCCTTGGTACTGAACATACTTTGCGCTTGATTGAGAGAGGGACAATTGAAATTGCGCCTCTTGCCTATATGAGGGGAAGGACACTCGATGATGCCTTTGTGATCCTGGATGAGGCGCAGAATACGACTCATGCACAGATGAAGATGTTTCTGACTCGCCTCGGATTTGGGTCTAAAATGATCATTACTGGGGATACATCACAGATTGATCTGCCAAAGGGAGCAAAATCAGGATTGGTTGAAGCAGAAAGAGTCATAAAGGATGTCTCCGGAGTCTCTTTCGTGCACCTTGAACAAGCTGATGTTGTTCGGCATCCGCTTGTCGGACGGATCATAGAAGCATATGGTAAAAATGAATAAACATCTTAGTCCGCTCTTGGTAAACGAGAGCGGACTTTTGCTTCCGAAGGGGTATGAAAGCAATAAAAGGAGGCTTAAAACCTTTGCTTCCTCCCTTGGCTTGCCCAGCAGGTGGGGCTAATATTAAATAGGGATGAAAGTTTAGAGAAAAACTGATATGATGGTACATAAAGTTAGGTATATTTCCCAGTTATTCTCAAACTGGCTCTATTTGTTTAATAAATATTTGTGTCAAAGCGCTTGCGCTTTTCATTCTAAATAAATATATTCTTTTGAAATTAGATTAGTGTCTAGCTCCAGCGCCTAGCCCCTCGACCGTTTCGGTCCGCCCCATGAAGTCAAAGAGCGACTTCAATGGTCGGCCCTCTGAGGCACACGACGTGCCAACCCGCCAGCCACACGATGTGGCGTTATAGGCGGGCAACGCTTGTCGGGGCTGCTCAAGGCGCTTGCGCTTTTCGTTCTAAATGAATATATTTTTTTGAACTTAGATTAGTGTCTAGCTCCAGCGCCTAGCCCCTCGAGACGCTTCGGTCCTGCCAATGAAGTCAAAGAACGACTTCACTGTCAGGCCCTCCAGCGCTTGTCGGGGCTGGTCAAGGCGCTTGCGCTTTTCAAATAGGAGGGTTGTAAATGGATAAGCTGCAGGTCCAATTAACTGCCATTTTGAACTTGTTGAATATAAAGATATTCCGGGTTTTATTATTTTTGCTGATAGGCGTTGTGATGTATTCAGCGATGTACAGCAATGTAAAACCTGAAAAGCTCAATTTGGAGTTACACTCTTTGGCGGAAAAAACCATCCGTTCCCCTGTTACAGTTGAGGATAAGGAGAGCACGGAAGCGAACCGCAGGGAAGCGCTCGAGCGTGTCAATGATGTATACAGGGTCAAGAGGGAATATGCACAGAACAGGGTTGATTTAGTCACTTCCATTTTTAGTTCGGTTTCAGAAGTGAATAATGAAGTGCAGAAAGAGATCGACCAGAAGAGAAAAACAGCAGAAGAGTCAGGTGTGGAGGATGCTCCTGATCCTGAAGGTCCTTCGAAGGAAGAAAAGCTGGCAATGTTAAAAACAAAGTTGACCGAGAGTGAAACGAAAAGCTTATCTGACGAAGTGTTCATTGCTTTACTTCAAGCGCCGAATGAAGAGCTGCTGGTTGCCAAGGACCTAACGGTTACGGCTATTAATAATACGATGAAGCATAGTGTTCCCGCGGATGAAGTGGAGAATGCAAAGTTAAATGTAGAGGAAGAATTGAAGTATACGAGTTTAAGCAGCAGTTTAAAGAAAGCTGTTATTGAACTCGGCCGCTATGCAGTCGTCCAAAATGAGTTTTACGATCCAGAAGCAACGGAAGATCAGCGCCAGCAGGCCATGGACAGTGTTGAACCCGTAAGGATCCTTGAAGGGCAAATTCTTGTGGATGAAGGACAGCTTATCAGCCGGGATGTATATAAAAAGCTTCAGCTTGTAGGCCTGTTAGAGAGTGAAAACTCCTATAAGCCTTTTGTCGGGCTTGCTATGCTTGTGGCATTGATCCTTTTTTCCTTGTATGTCATTTTCAACGAAATGGAAAACGGTGATAAAAAGCAGAAGAACCTTTTGATATTCAGCATCATATTTATTACCTCCATATTGTTGATGAAGCTCGTTAGTTTATTCGAAGAATTCGAATACTCGGAGATTGGCTATCTTTTCCCTGCTGCAATGGGAGCAATGCTAATCAAGATGCTGATTAATGAAAGACTGGCATTGTTTCAGATGGCAATCCTGGCCGTTACAGGATCGATCATCTTTAATGAAGGTATTACAGGAACCCTGAATGTTACGATAGGCTTATATATTTTAATCAGCGGTCTGGCGGCAATTTTGTTCCTTCAGAAACAGAATCGACGTTCGAAAATCCTCCAGGCGGGGATGTTTGTGTCGGTGGTTAACCTGGTTGTGATTCTTTCGATTTTGTTTTTAAGGAACAGCCAGTATTCAGGACTGGAATACGGTTTTTATTTTATTGCAGCGTTCGTGTCAGGGATTGTTTCAGCAGTCTTGACGATTGGTTTGCTGCCATTTTTTGAAGCGGGATTTGGCATCCTTTCAACTTTAAGGTTGATCGAACTGTCCAATCCAAATCACCCGCTTTTAAGGAAAATCCTTACAGAAGCTCCTGGAACATACCATCATAGTGTCATGGTAGCTAATCTATCAGAAGCGGCATGTGAGGCGATAGGTGCTAACGGGCTTCTTGCCAGGGTCGGGTGCTATTACCATGACATCGGAAAGACAAAACGTCCGCAGTTCTTTATTGAAAATCAGATTAACATGGATAATCCGCATGATAAATTGCCGGCATTGACAAGTAAAAATATCATCATCGCCCATGCGACTGACGGAGCGGAGATGCTGCGCAAGCATCGGATGCCAAAAGAAATCATTGATATTGCAGAACAGCACCATGGAACTACGTTGTTAAAATTCTTCTACCATAAAGAGAAGCAAAGCGGTCACGAGGTAAAAGAGGAGGATTTCCGCTATCCTGGACCGAAGCCGCAAACGAAAGAGTCTGCGGTCATTGGAATTGCGGATAGTGTTGAAGCTGCTGTGCGTTCGATGCAACATCCTACCCATGAACAAATTGAAAATTTGGTACACAATATAATCGGGGATCGGCTTCAGGATGGACAGCTAAGTGAGTGTGATATTACGCTGAAAGAGCTGGATACCGTCGCTGATACACTTTGTGAAACGTTAAAGGGAATCTTTCACTCAAGAATAGAATATCCAGAAATGAATAAGCAGAAGGTGAAGCAGGCATGAGTATAGAGATCGATTTTTTGGATGAAATAAAAGAACTTAATCAGGAAGAGATAAGTGAAATAGAAAAACTGTTGAACTATACGGCAGAGAAAGAAAATGTCCAGGAGGGGAGCGAACTATCCGTAACCTTCGTGTCGAATGAGAGGATCCAGGAGATAAACCGCGAATATCGAGACAAGGATCGTCCGACAGACGTCATTTCTTTCGCACTTGAAGAGATGGGCGAAGGGGAACTGGAAATAGTCGGGGAAGGGATACCGAGGATACTGGGCGATATCATCATTTCCATTCCAAAAGCAAGGGAGCAGGCTGAAGAATATAACCATTCTTTCATGCGGGAACTTGGTTTCCTTGCTGTACACGGTCTACTGCATTTATTAGGCTATGATCATATGAATGAGCAGGATGAAAAACAAATGTTTGACAGACAAAAAGAAATTCTGGATGGATATGGGCTTGGCCGCTGATAAACAGAGGAAGCATCCATTGGCTTCCTCCTTCAAATTTGGCTTCGAGGGAATTGCGGCAGCGGCAGCAAAGGAACGGAATGTACAAATCCATCTGGCTATATCCCTTATCGTCATTTTATCAGGATTTATTTTTTCGATTAATAAGTACGAGTGGATTGCAATCATCCTATCCATTGGAGGAATGATCTCGATGGAAATGATGAATACGGCAATTGAAAGAACAGTTGATATGTACACAAAAGAATATCACCCGCTTGCAAAACAGGCAAAAGATATTGCGGCCGGTGCCGTCCTGGTGTTTGCGATAGCCAGTGTCATGATAGGAATAATCATTTTTCTGCCGAGAATATTAGCTTTGTTTAATTAGTTGTCCGTTTCAGGGCAACTTTTTTGTTATGATTAGTCCATCGAAACAGATTAATCTTTTAAGAAAATCCGCAGTTTTGTTCCTTATGTTTGCACCAATTTGAAAACAAGGGAAAACTTAAGTAAAATATCATCACAGTGTATAAACAGTGCTTGTATGTTTTTAGAAAATTTAAAATTTTATATTTCATTTTTGCTACAAACGGTGAAATCACACTGAAAATAAGTTAAAATATAGTGGAGAAGGGAAATACAGTATGAACTTTAATAATCAAGGCAATAACAACGAATCTCACAAATCTGGATTCATCTCAATCATTGGAAGGCCTAATGTAGGAAAGTCAACCTTTCTTAACAGGGTAATCGGGCAAAAGATTGCGATTATGAGTGATAAGCCGCAAACGACCCGGAATAAGGTTCAGGGTGTCCTGACACTTGATGATTCGCAGCTAATTTTCATAGACACTCCAGGGATCCATAAACCAAAGCACCGTCTTGGCGATTTCATGATGAAGGTTGCGCAAAATACATTAAAAGAAGTCGATCTGGTACTGTTTATGGTCAATGCTCAGGAAGGATATGGACGCGGGGAAGAATTTATCATTGAGAAACTTCAAAATGTAAAAACACCGGTCTTCCTTGTCATTAATAAAATCGATTTGATCCACCCAGATCAGTTGATGAAATTAATTCAGTCCTACAATGAAAAGTTCAATTTCGCTGAAATTGTGCCGATATCTGCTCTTGAAGGAAACAATATCGAAAAGCTCCTGGAACAAATCAAGGAGAAAATGCCGGAAGGGCCACAGTTTTATCCCGCTGACCAGGTAACAGACCATCCAGAACGTTTTATTGTTTCCGAACTAATCAGAGAAAAAGCGCTTCATCTGACGAGGGAAGAAATTCCACATTCACTTGCTGTTGTAATTGAAAAAATGGAACGCCAGCCTGAAAAAGAAATGGTGCATGTCATGGCTACCATCATTGTCGAGAGGGATTCGCAAAAGGGCATCATCATTGGCAAGCAGGGCGGTATGTTGAAGGAAATTGGCAAAAGGGCACGTCATGATATCGAAAATTTGCTCGGTACAAAAGTGTTTCTGGAATTATGGGTAAAGGTTCAGAAGGATTGGAGAAACAAAGCCACACAGCTTCGTGATTTTGGTTTCAGGGAAGATGAGTATTAAGCCTGTTTGGCAAATGCTCCCTCATTAACATATTAATGGGTTGCAAATATTATTCATAAGCAGGATTAACAATTTTTATGTAACATGAAAATCTGATTGACAGGCTATGATATTCATAAGGATTTGGGATAAATAAATTGCTAGTGAAAAATTGAAAGGTGGGGTTTTCGATGTTGGATTTTACCTGGAAGGTGTTTTCTCAGACAGGTAACATTGACACATATCTTCTCTTTAAGGAATTAGAGAAAGACGATCAAGAAATACCCGGTTATCAGGAGGAAGAACTAGCAGGAATTGATTTTCCAATCTCATAGGTTTGTCTGTAGTAATGGATGGTGACAGAAGATGCTGCAGAAATGCGAAGGCATTGTCATTAGAACGACGAATTATGGCGAAAACAATAAAATTGTTACCTTATATACCAGGGAATTCGGAAAAGTTGGTGTGATGGCAAGAGGTGCTAAAAAGCCTAATAGCAGGCTTGCTGCTGTCACCCAGCTTTTTACTTATGGACAGTTCCTTTTCCAGTCAAGTTCTGGGCTCGGCGGTCTTCAGCAGGGGGATATGATTTCATCGATGAGGTCGATTCGTGAGGATATCTTCCTTACAGCACATGCCAGCTATATTGTTGATTTGACGGATAAGGTGACAGAGGACAAGAAGTCCAATCCATTTTTGTTCGAATTGCTTCTCCAGACGCTAAAACTTTTGAATGAAGGCTACGATATGGAGATCCTTACGTTCATTTATGAAATGAAAATGCTGAATGTCCAAGGGTTGTACCCGGTTTTGGACAAGTGTGCAAACTGCGGAAGTACAGAGGGGGATTTCAACTTTTCGATCAGAGAGGGCGGGCTGCTCTGCCATCGATGCTTCGGAATGGATCCATACAGGATCAAAACCTCGCCAGGCACGGTCAGGCTGCTTCGATTATTTTATTTACTAGACCTAAGCCGACTTGGCAATATTTCAGTGAAGCCAGAGACAAAGCTTGAACTGAAAAAGGTGATTTCCGCTTATTATGATGAGTACTCAGGACTGTATTTAAAAACAAGAAAATTTCTTGATCAAATGGATTCATTTAGGGATCAACTGTAACTATTGACATTGCTGCTTCTTTTCGCTATTATTCAAATCAAAAGCTTGTAGCTTTCAACCGATATGCGGAAAGCATTCGCATCGCTGAAAAGGTTGATCAAAAATTACATATGTTGCGGTGAAGGAAAAGAGTACTTAAAACCCTCTGTATAAGCGAGTCCGGAAATGGTGTGAGCCGGATTGCAGAAATTAAGGAAGGCGTTCCGGAGCGACATCACTTTTAAAGTGGCTGCCATTTGCAGCAAATAGGGTGGAACCGCGGGTAATCTCTCGTCCCTATGCATGAAAAGATGCATAGGAGGCGGGAGTTTTTTTGTTTTTAAATTCAGGTTATCAGCGTTCTAATTAATGTTACTGTTTGAAAAGAAACAACAAATGATCTTAGTAAAACTGATTCAAAATTTTCGGAGGTGTAATGATGAATATCCAAAATATGATTTTAACACTGCAACAACACTGGTCTGAACAAGGATGTGTCCTTATGCAGGCTTATGACACCGAAAAAGGTGCAGGAACAATGAGTCCATACACATTCCTGCGGGCGATTGGCCCGGAACCATGGAATGTCGCTTATGTAGAGCCATCACGCCGCCCAGCTGACGGCCGCTACGGAGAGAATCCAAACAGGCTTTATCAGCATCATCAATTCCAGGTAATCATGAAGCCTTCTCCTGACAATATCCAGGAACTCTATCTGGATTCTTTAAAAGCCTTAGGAATCGACCCACTTGAGCACGACATTCGCTTCGTGGAGGACAACTGGGAGAATCCATCCCTTGGCTGTGCAGGACTAGGGTGGGAAGTCTGGCTGGATGGCATGGAAATCACGCAATTTACCTATTTCCAACAGGTAGGCGGACTCGACTGCAAACCAGTTTCCGTTGAAATTACATACGGAATTGAACGACTGGCGTCCTATATTCAGGATAAAGAAAATGTCTTTGATCTTGAGTGGACAAATGGTTTTACCGTAAGGGACATTTTTGGGCAGCCAGAATACGAGCATTCAAAGTATACTTTCGAAACATCTGACAAAGACATGCTTTTCAACCTTTTCAATATTTATGAAAAAGAAGCAAATCGCCAGATGGATGAAGGGCTTGTACACCCTGCATATGACTACGTCCTGAAGTGTTCTCATACTTTTAACATTCTTGATGCACGAGGAGCTATTTCCGTTACTGAACGGACAGGTTATATTGCCCGTATCCGTAACCTCGCCAAGAAAGTTGCGAAAACGTTCTATGAAGAACGAGAAAAGTTAGGCTTTCCAATCATTAAACGGAAGGAGCAGGTGGAAAATGACTAAACGTAATTTATTGCTTGAAATCGGTTTGGAAGAAATGCCTGCAAGATTTATTACTGACTCCATGAACCAGCTGGCTTCCAAGGTGGAGAATTGGCTGAAATCGAATAATATTGGTTTTGAAGCAATCCAGCTTTATTCCACTCCGCGCAGGCTTGCGCTACTAGTCCTGAATGTTGATGAGCGCCAGGAAGACAGCGAGGAAGAAGCGAAAGGTCCTGCTAAGAAAATTGCACTCTCCGAGGACGGAGAGTGGTCAAAAGCAGCTATTGGCTTTACACGCGGCCAGGGACTGACGGTTGAGGATGTATATTTTAAAGAGATCAACGGTGTTGAATATGCTCACGTGAAGAAATTCATCAAAGGAAAGGATACCTTTGAGCTGCTTGTTGAACTGAAAGCAATCATTTCTGGGTTGACATTCCCGAAAAACATGCGCTGGGCTGACCTAGAGATTCGTTATGTCCGGCCAATCAAATGGCTTGTTGCCATGTTCGGAAATGATATCATTCCATTTGAGATTGCTGGTGTCCAAACTGGCAACATAACAAGAGGCCATCGATTCCTTGGAGAAAGTGAAATCCAGTTAACTCATCCTCAGGAATATGAAGAAGCGTTGTTAGGGCAATATGTTGTTGCTGACGCGCAAAAGCGTAAGGACGCCATTACTTCTCAGCTTGAAAAAATCGAGGAGGAGAACGGCTGGGTAGTCCCTGTCGATGAAGACTTGCTTGAAGAAGTCAATAACCTTGTTGAATATCCAACTGCGTTATATGGCCGTTTCGAGGAAGAGTTTCTGGAAATTCCCAGTGAAGTCCTGATTACTTCGATGAAGGAGCACCAAAGGTACTTTCCTGTGAAATCCAGCAGCGGGGAATTGCTGCCCCATTTCATTACCGTAAGGAACGGTGATCACCTCCATATTGAGAAGGTTGCACGCGGTAATGAGAAAGTACTAAGAGCTCGACTGGCGGATGCAGCGTTTTTCTATAAGGAAGACCAAAAAACGACAATCGACGCAGCATTGGAAAAATTGACAAATGTTGTGTACCACGAAGATATCGGTACAATTGCGGAAAAATCAGAACGAGTGCGCAAGCTTGTGGGCTTGGTTGCTGAAAGGTTAGAATTCGCCCCAGATGTTATAAAATTTGCGGATCGGGCGGCCCAAATCAGCAAATTCGATCTAGTTTCACAAATGGTATACGAGTTTCCGGAATTACAAGGAATAATGGGAGAAAAATACGCCTTGCAAAAGGGTGAAAGCCCAGAAGTGGCAGTGGCTATCAATGAGCATTATATGCCTCGTAATGCAGACGATTCAATTCCAGGTTCACCAGCGGGAGCGTTGGTTGCAATTGCCGATAAACTCGATACAATCGTTGCGTTCTTCTCGCTCGGCATTATTCCTAGCGGTTCTCAGGATCCATATGCATTGAGGAGACAGGCGACTGGAATCGTGCAAACCCTGATTGAAAAGAAATGGAACATCTCACTTGAGAATCTAGTCGGCCTTTCACTTAATCTTGTTTCAGAAGCAGGAATTACAAAGCGCACTGACGAAGAAGTTTACCATGACCTTATCCAATTCTTTAAATTGAGAGTCAAGCATTTGTTGCAGGAGCGAGGAATCCGCTACGATTTAATTGATGCCGTACTCGGAGGAGAAATTGGTATTGTATCGGGACTGGTTGAAAAAGCAGAAGCACTCCAGGCTGCCAGCAGTGAGGAAGGCTTTAAAGAAAGCATGGAAGCATTGAGCCGGGTTCTTAATATCGCTAGCAAGAAAGACGTGCAGGGCGATATTGACCCAGAACGATTCGAAAACGAGTATGAACAAAGTTTGTATGAAAAGTATCTTGATCTCGGAAGGAAGGCCGAGGACGGTATGGATGCTGCTTCATACTATCAGCTTTTAGTTGACATTAAACCTGAAATTAATGATTATTTCGAACATACAATGGTCATGTCTGACCAACAGGATGTACGAGAAAATCGCCTGAATCAGATGGCTGCACTGGCAGCTTTGATCATGAAGCTTGCAAAAGTAAATGATATCGTCGTAAAGTAAGCAACGTTATCAAGAAATGCCTTATCTGAGTGCCTTCCTCCACAGGAAGGCACTTCAGCAAGTAAGGAAAGGCAGTACAGATGCCTGCTCGCATAAATCTTCATGGACTTAAGTAAAGACTATTTATTCTTATTTATTACCTTGTGTAGTATATAATAAATTCTGTTGATTGTAGTGGAAGGCGCGAAGACTCCTGCGGGCTTAGCTGGTCAGATGAGACCCCGCAGGAGCGAAGCGACGAGGAGGCTCATCGCCAGCCCCGAGGAAGAATTGAACATGAAAAAGACGGTAGTTGGTCTTTTTCATATTCTTCCCGCGGAAAGCGAAGCGCCTGGAACGAAACTCAACAGTTTAGTTTAACAGAGCGAAACTTATAAATAGCCTATACTTAATATCCGATGCGAGAACAGTTTATTATAAAAATCTCCCGATGGGTGGTGAGGACAATCGAACTGAATAAACGCCAGGAGCATATTCTGCAAATCGTGAAAGATAACGGACCGATCACTGGTGAGCATATTGCTGAAAAATTAAATCTGACAAGGGCTACCCTTAGGCCTGACCTTGCCATCCTGACGATGTCGGGTTATTTGGATGCCAGACCTCGTGTAGGTTATTTCTACACAGGCAAATCTGGAAATCAGCTGCTTTCTGAGAATCTTAAAAAAATCCTTGTCAGGGATTATCAGTCCATTCCTGTAGTTGTTCCAGAAAATGTATCTGTATACGATGCGATCGTTACAATGTTCCTTGAAGATGTAGGCACTTTATTTGTGGTCGATAAAGCTTCAAGGCTAGTAGGTGTCCTTTCTCGCAAAGATTTATTGAGAGCAAGCATTGGAAACCAGGAACTGACTGCCTTGCCAGTTAATATCATCATGACAAGGATGCCAAATATAACCGTATGCCGTCGGGATGACCTGCTCATTGATGCTGCCAAGGAATTAATTGAAAAACAGATTGATGCCCTTCCAATCATCAGAGATGCAGATGATGGGTACGAGTTAGTGGGAAGATTGACAAAGACAAACATTACAAAGGCTTTTGTGGCCTTGGCAGAGGAATAAGAAGCAAATAGAGAAGGGGTTGGTTAAAAGATGATTAAAACACCTATTATTTATGTGGTTTCTGACTCTGTCGGCGAGACAGCAGAGCTCGTTACGAAGGCTGCTATCAGCCAATTCGAAAATTTGGATGTTTCACTTAAAAGGTTTCCTTACGTAGAAGATAAGGTACATATTGATGAAGTCATTTCACTTGCTAAGCATGATGGCGGAATGATTGCCTACACATTGGTCAAGCCAGATATAAGCAGCTATCTTCAAGAGTCTGCTTCCAATGAGGGGATCTATGCTTGTGACATCATCGGGCCGCTCATGCAGCTGGTTCAACAACTAAGTGGTGAAACACCTTTATACGAACCCGGACTTGTCCG
Source organism: Bacillus sp. ISL-55 (assembly GCF_018613155.1). GTDB lineage: Bacteria > Bacillota > Bacilli > Bacillales > Cytobacillaceae > Mesobacillus. The sequence continues at coordinate 40,638 of NZ_JAGGQU010000040.1, forward strand.
TAAACTGGATGAAGATTACTTCAAAAAAGTTGAAGCAATCGAATTCGCAGTAAAATATGATGATGGCCGCGATCCAAGAGGCATACTGAAAGCGGATATCGTCCTGGTGGGGGTCTCAAGAACATCCAAGACACCTTTATCACAATACCTCGCCCACAAGCGATATAAAGTTGCGAATGTACCGCTAGTTCCTGAAGTAGATCCGCCAGAAGAATTATTCCTTGTTCCCAAGGAAAAATGCTTTGGACTCAGGATAACTCCGGACAAGTTGAATCAAATCCGCCGTGAGAGGTTGATCTCACTTGGATTGAACGATCAGGCGATCTATGCCAATATCGAGAGAATCAAGGAAGAGATAGAATATTTTGATGGGATTGTAGAAAAAATAGGATGTCCAGTCATCGATGTAACCAACAAAGCGGTGGAAGAAACAGCAAATGTCATTCTGAATATGGTCCGAAATAAGAAAATGGACGATTAGCACATATTTTGTATGTGCTTTTCTTTTTGACAGTTCTTTAACTAATTAATGCAATCGCAGAGAAAAAATAATGGAAAAATAGGCTTTCTTATACTATAATAAAAAATTGTGATAAAAATGTATCTGTTTAGGTTTAGACTGGACAGATTACGAATAAACTATTTACTATCAGTTGTCAAGATGTTGACCACGAAAAAATTCGACAAAATTCCCTTGAAAAAATACAATCCTTAAGAAGGAATATGCGGAGTGATGTAGAATTAATACTAGTAAAATCAACAGTCAGACCCTTTTTGTTGATGCAGACTCTTGCCCGGTCATTAAGGAAATTGTCGAAATTGCTTCGAAGTTTTCCATCGAAGCTGTTTTTGTGGCTTCTTATGCCCATATGAAGAACGATCTTCAAGGGCAGAACTGGGTATTTGTCGATTCTCATAAGGAGGCTGTAGACCTTTATTTAATGAATCACGTTAAGAAAGGTGATTTTGCGGTGACGCAGGACATCGGTCTTGCATCTACCCTCATTGCGAAAGGGGTTTATGCCATCTCTCCTAGGGGAAATTTATTTGAAGAAAAGGACATTCAGACTGCCCTTGACTTAAGGTATCTTTCTGCCAGGGCTAGAAGGCAGGGATCCTATGGAAAGGGACCAAAACCCTTTACAGAAAAAGACAGGGAAAAGTTTATAAAGGAATTGAACATGCTTTTGTCGAATTTTTAGAAATGTTCAAGTAATCACAACTAATTAGAGGTCATGCTTATGGCAGAGAGGATTGCCGAGGAAAAAGTAAATGAAATCCGGCAGGCGGTTGAAATAGTCGATGTCATTGGTGATTACGTCCAATTGAAAAAACAGGGCCGGAATTATTTTGGGCTTTGTCCATTTCATGGGGAAAACTCTCCATCATTTTCAGTTTCACCTGATAAGCAGATTTATCACTGCTTTGGTTGTGGTGCCGGCGGGAATGTTTTTTCATTCCTGATGGATATTGATGGCCTGTCGTTTCAAGAAGCAGCAGTGAAGCTCGCGGAAAGTGCGAACATCGAACTGAAGCTGGAAGGACCGGCTTCGGGCAAAAACCCACAACTGCCTGAAGGCTCGAAGCAAATGATCGAAGCGCATGAACTATTGCGTAAATTTTATCATCATTTGCTTGTAAACACAAAAGAAGGTCAAGAGGCACTGGAATATCTGCTGAACAGGGGATTTACACAGGAGTCCATTGACACATTCCAAATAGGCTATTCACTGCCTTCATGGGACTTTGCAGTGAAACTGCTTGAAAAGCGGGGATTTCCCCTGGATTTAATCTCGAAAGCGGGACTTGTCATTCAGCGGGAAAACGATGGGACATACTTTGACAGGTTCAGGAACAGGATTATGTTTCCGATCCTCGACCATCAGGGAAATACGATTGCGTTTTCTGGGCGGGCACTAGGGGGCGAAGAACCCAAATATCTAAACAGTCCCGAAACGCAAATCTTCAACAAAAGTAAAATTCTATATAATTTCCACCTTGCTCGCGGCGTGATACGTAAGCAGCAGCAAGCTGTACTTTTCGAAGGATTTGCCGATGTAATTTCGGCTAACCGGGCAGGGGTAGAAAACGGTGTCGCCACGATGGGGACATCGTTGACTGAAGAACATATCTCCTTGCTGAAAAGAAATGTGCAAGCTGTAACGATTTGCTACGACTCGGACAAAGCCGGTATTGAAGCGGCTTTCAGGGCATCTAACATGCTGTCAAAAGCGGGATTCGCAGTCAGGGTTGCCACAATGCCAGATGGCATGGATCCTGATGATTTCATAAAGGTGCATGGCGAGGAGAAATTCAGGAACGATATTATTGGCTCCAGCGCCACCTTGATGGCTTTTAAATTAATATATTATCGTCGAGGGAAAAACCTTCAGAATGAAGGAGATCGCCTTCAATATATCGAAGAAGTACTTAAAGAAATCAGTACGCTCGATAAAGCAGTAGAAAAAGACCTTTACTTGAGGCAGCTTGCGAATGAGTTTTCGCTTTCACTAGACGCATTAGCCCAACAGCTCAATCAGCTGGTTCAGGCTTCGGGCCAAAAGAGGGGGCAAAATCAACCGCGAGCGGAATCAAAACCTGTAAGCTACGCCAGAAAATCAGAACTGAAGCCGGCATACCACACTGCGGAAAGGCGAATGATCTTTCATATGATGAAAGACGCCGATGTCGCATATAAGGTACAGGAAATGCTTGCAGGAAGTACATTGAACATTGATGAACATCAGGCTATTATTACTTATTTATTTGCATACTATGAAAAAGGACATGATCCTGACCCAAGCGCGTTCTTAAATTATCTCCAGGATAATAAGCTAAAAAGGGTCGTTGCAGATATAGAAATGATGCCTCTTAACGAGGAAATCAGTGACCAGGAATTATCTGATTATATCAAGCAGGTCTTGAATTATCAAAAAATGTTAAAAATAAAGGAAAAAATGGCAGAACAAAAACAGGCAGAACGACAAAACGATTTCTTGCGCGCAGCGACTATCGCAACGGAAATTATCCAACTGCGCAAGACCTTATAAAGCTAATGCTGATTGTTTTTGATTTTTGGAAGGAGGGGGACATATGGCTGAAAAGTCAGCCCGTTCTAAAGAAGTCACTGAAAATGAAGTGACAGTGGAACAAGTGAAAGACCAGTTAACGGCAATTGGCAAGAAAACAGGTGTCCTTGCCTATGATGATATCGCGGAAAGGCTATCAAGCTTCGATCTTGATTCCGACCAGATGGATGAATTCTATGAGTTCCTCGGTGAACAAGGGATTGAACTCGTAGGTGAAAGTGATGAAGCTGAAGACCCAGATATCAAACAGCTTGCAAAAGACGATGAAGAATTTGACTTGAATGACTTAAGTGTCCCGCCGGGAGTCAAAATCAACGACCCTGTAAGGATGTACTTAAAAGAGATTGGCCGAGTTGACTTGCTCTCAGCTGAAGAAGAGATCAACCTGGCAGAAAGAATCGAGCAAGGCGATGAAGAAGCGAAAAGACGTCTTGCCGAAGCAAACCTACGACTCGTAGTAAGTATTGCGAAACGCTATGTTGGCCGTGGTATGTTATTCCTTGACCTCATTCAGGAAGGGAATATGGGTTTGATCAAGGCGGTTGAAAAGTTCGATTACCGCAAAGGTTTTAAATTCAGTACCTATGCTACCTGGTGGATCCGTCAGGCGATCACTCGTGCTATCGCTGACCAGGCAAGGACGATCAGAATCCCTGTCCATATGGTGGAAACCATCAATAAATTGATCCGTGTACAGAGACAGCTCCTTCAAGACTTAGGACGCGAACCTACACCTGAAGAAATCGGTGAAGATATGGATCTGTCCCCTGAAAAAGTGCGTGAGATCCTGAAGATTGCCCAAGAGCCAGTATCCCTTGAAACACCAATCGGTGAAGAAGATGATTCCCACCTTGGTGATTTCATTGAGGACCAGGATGCTACCTCTCCTTCTGAACATGCTGCATATGAGCTTTTGAAGGAACAGCTGGAGGACGTCCTTGATACACTTACTGACCGTGAAGAGAACGTCCTTCGACTCCGTTTCGGTCTTGATGATGGCCGCACTCGCACATTGGAAGAAGTGGGCAAGGTATTTGGCGTTACGCGCGAACGTATACGACAAATAGAAGCTAAGGCACTTCGCAAGCTGAGACACCCAAGTCGCAGCAAACGATTGAAAGACTTTTTAGAATAGGATTGCCAAGGAATAGTTTACTTTTTAAAATAAAAGTAAATTATTCCTTTTTTTACTTACTTTCCGGCTGACTTCGAGCTCGGATAACCATTAAGACAGGATGTGCCTACATATGGATGACCATCGCAGGAAAATCATCACCAATGAGATTAAGTACTGGAAACAAAACAGGATGCTTCCTGAGCACTATTGCGATTTCCTCTTGAACCTGTATACAGAGGGTAGCTTGGAAGCTGACTCGGCCCGAAGAAAAATGCCGAACAGGACTAAGGGATTTTTAGGTTTAATACTAATTGGATTGTTATCGCTTTCAGTATTTTTATTTTATTTTACTGAATTGTCGCTCTTTTTGCAAACTGCCCTTATCATTTTTTTTGGCATGACTACTCTTTCAGCAGCCTTTTATATGTTTAGAAAATCTTTTTTTGATTTGATCCCATTACTTACTGCTGCACTTCTTTTACTAATCACATCTGTTCAGGCAGCTGAAATAATATTCCCAGACCATCCAGTCATTCTTTACATCGTAGCCGGCCTGAACTGCTTGTTATGGATAACAGTTGGGATGAAGTGGAAGTTGGTGAGCTTTAAACTATCAGGAGTCATAGGGGTAATCGTTTTGTTAATTACTATATTTATATAATTTTTAACAATTTAAAAGTTTTTAAATGTTGAGAAAATTGTTTCTTCCCCTTTATAATGAAGAATGTAAACGCATTCAATGTTTTAAGGGGGATGGAAATGAATTTTGATTTAACATCAGAACAGGCAATGATTAAAAGGACAATTAGAGAGTTTGCGGAGGAAGAAGTTGCTCCAGGAGCGATTGAAAGAGATAAAACAAAACAATTCCCGACTGAAATCTTCAAAAAACTAGGAGAATTAGGAATGCTGGGCTTGCCGTTCCCCGAGGAATATGGCGGAGCAGGAGCTGATACAGTTAGTTTTGCGATTGTCACCGAGGAATTGAGCAGGGCTTGCGCCTCAACTGGGATCACATATTCTGCCCACATATCTCTTGGTGGCGCTCCTATCAATCTATTTGGTACAGAGGAACAGAAACAAAAATACCTTGCTCCAATCTGTACAGGCGAATCGCTGGGAGCTTTCGGACTGACCGAACCTAATGCAGGCTCGGATGCTGGAGGTACTCAGACGACGGCCAAAGAGGTTGATGGGGAATATATTATCAACGGCAGCAAGAACTTTATCACGAATGCAAGCTATGCCAAACATCTTGCAATGACGGCAATCACAGGTAATGTGGATGGAAAAAAGGAAATCAGCGCCATTATCGTTCCAACTGATGCCCCAGGGTTCTCTGTCATTGATAATTATGAAAAGATGGGATTAAATGCATCGAATACTACTCAGCTAGTGATGGAGGATGTCCATGTTCCGGTTGAAAACCTGCTTGGCAAGAAAGGGGAAGGGTTCAAGCAATTCCTTGTGACGCTGGATGGCGGCAGGATCGGTATAGGCGCTATGGCTGTCGGAGTGGCTCAGGCTGCATATGAAAAAGCCTTGCAGTATGCTAAAGAAAGACAGCAGTTCGGCAGACCGATATCACAGTTTCAGGCTATTCAGTTCAAGCTTGCTGACATGGCAATGAAGATTGAACTTGCACGCAATATGGTCTATAAGGCTGCCTGGCTGAAGGATCAAGGGCGCCCCTTCTCCAAAGAAGCTTCGATGTGCAAGCTTTATGCTTCAGAGATCGCGATGGAAGTGGCTGATCAGGCTGTTCAGATCCATGGCGGCTATGGCTATATGCGAGAGTACGAAGTAGAAAGATACATGAGGGATGCGAAGCTGCTGGAGATTGGTGAAGGCACTTCAGAAGTACAAAGAATGGTGATTGCCAGATTAATTGGCTGCTAAAAGGGTATCCTAAATATGCCTTGTACAAAAAAACTTCATCTAACGATGGAGTTTTTTGTCTAAATTGTGAACAAGTGTGACAAAGTTTGCTTTTTTACTTTCCCTGTAAACGTTTTTCAAGTAAAATAATATCTGTGTGAAATCATTATTTAAGATTTGATGTTGTACATAAAGGAGGGTATATGATGAATCGTAATCCAATTATCCCGTTCGTGTTGATCATGGTGATGGGGATCGGCTTGATGTTCCTGCTTTCTTTCAAGGGTGTAGGAGATTCCAAGGATCTTGCAAAGGAAAAAGAAGGCGGCGAAAAAACCGAAGAAACAGCTGAAGTAAACCCGGAGGATTTCTACCAGCAATCATGCGCAGCTTGCCACGGCAACCAGTATGAAGGTGTATCTGGTCCAGCGTTAAAAGGTGTTGGCAGCAAGTATTCCAAAGAAGAAATTCAGGACATTTTAGTTAATGGTAAAGGCAACATGCCACCAGGAATGGCTGCTGGCAAGGAAGCAGAAATGGCAGAATGGATTGTCAATGAATTGAAGTAATCTTTAAAGGCTCTTTGCTTTTGCAAAGGGCCTTTACTTTTGCAAAGGGCCTTTACTTTTTACCCTGCATAATTGGACAAGAGGCTCGCCGTTTTCATATACTTATAAAAGCAAAATAAGATTTAGTAGGTGACTTGTATGAATGCAGAAAAACTATCAGACCGGCTTGAAGCCGTTGCAAATAATATTCCTGAAGGCGCAAGACTAGCCGATATTGGTTCTGACCATGCCTACCTTCCTTGTAATGTGGTAAAGAAGGGAACTGTTCCAATGGCAATTGCAGGCGAGGTCGCCGAAGGACCATTCCAATCTGCCCTTGACCAGGTTCGGGAGGAAAGCCTCACAGATAAAATATCAGTCAGAAAAGGTGATGGACTTGAAGTGATTCAACCTGGAGAGGTTGATTGCATTACCATCGCTGGTATGGGCGGTACATTGATTTCAACGATTCTGGAACAAGGGAAATCGAAACTTGAAGGAGTCAGCAGGCTTGTCCTTCAGCCGAATGTGGGCAGCTTTGCGGTACGAAAGTGGTTGATTGATAACGGCTGGGAATTGGTCAAAGAAGAAATTTTGGAAGAAGATCGTAAAATATACGAAATCCTTGTCGCTGAGAAGGGCGAACCAATGAAGCCGTATCAGCATATCAACTTTGAAATTGGGATACTATTTGGTCCATTTTTGCTGAAGGAAAAGTCAGAAGTGTTTACAGAAAAGTGGAATGCTGAAAAACGAAATTGGGAGCGAATCTTAAAGCAGCTCGATGAGGCTGTGCAGAATGATGATACAGAAAGCAAGAGACAGGAACTGAAAACGAAACTAATGATGGCAGAGGAGGCGTTACGGTGAAAAAAGTGAATGGACATGAAGTTGTTCAGCTTTTTGAACAATTTTCGCCTAAGGCGTTTGCGATGGAAGGCGATAAGGTTGGCTTGCAAATAGGTGCATTGAACCAATCAGTCGAAAACGTTCTGATTGCTCTTGATGTAACCGAAGAAGTGGTGGAGGAGGCAATCGCCAAGAATGTTCAATTAATCATTGCTCACCATCCGCCAATCTTCCGGCCATTGAAAAAGATCGCGACCGACACTCCTGCAGGACGTATGATTGCCAGGCTGATCAAACATGACATTGCTGTTTATGCAGCGCACACGAACCTGGATGTGGCAAAAGGAGGCGTAAATGATCTGCTGGCTGCTGCACTCGGTTTAAAGAACCCTCAAGTGCTGGTGCCAACTTATGAGGATCATTTGAAGAAACTCGTCGTTTTCGTACCGGAGGAGGCTGCTGAGACTCTCCGTGAGGCATTAGGCCGTGCAGGAGCAGGTGCAATCGGAAACTATAGCCATTGTTCGTTCTCCGGGGCGGGTGAAGGACGTTTCCTGCCGGGGGAAAATACGAATCCACATATTGGCGAACAAGGAAAGCTTGAAGTGGTAAATGAAGTGCGTGTAGAAACTGTTTTTCCTCAAAGCATTGAAAAAAAGGTCATCCAGGCTATGATCAAAGCCCATCCTTATGAGGAGATCGCCTATGATATATATCGACTTGAAAATACCGGAGAACAACTTGGACTTGGAAGAATCGGGCAAGTCGAAGAAACGACCCTGTCTGCATTTGCCAAAGTAATAAAGGAAGCTTTGGGAGTGGATAAAATCCGTGTTGTCGGAGACTTGAATGCTAAGGTGAGAAAGGTAGCTGTCCTTGGCGGTGACGGAAATAAGTATTACTCGCAGGCGAAATTCCGTGGAGCAGATGTTTACGTTACCGGTGATATTTACTATCACACAGCACACGACGCGCTGATGGCCGGATTGAATATGATTGACCCGGGACATAATGTCGAGAAGGTCATGAAAAAGGGAGTCGCCACGGTGATGGAAGGACTATGCAAGGAAAAAGGGTATGATGTAAAGTTCATTCCTTCTGAAATAGGGACAGATCCATTTACTTTTATCTAAGCCTTTGTGCTTGATCAGAAGAAAATAAGAAAGCAGCCTGAATTAATGAACTATACCCCGGATAGCG
>NZ_JAGGQU010000041.1 GCF_018613155.1 Bacillus sp. ISL-55
TAAAAAATGCAAGAGTCAAGTTATCATGATAACTTCCAGACACATTATGAGCTCGGGAGAATTTTCTGGGCGAAAAATACTCCGCCTAAGTGGAGAAGTTGAGGATTACCTCTAGAAAAGCGCAGTGTTGAAGAGAAAAATAAGCATGAATCTCATTTATTTTGGCAGATTTAGGACTAAATTGAGAAAAACGAAATAAGTTTTTATAGAAGCCCGGCTTATGCTGGGTTTTTCTATACAATTCCTAAGAACCAAAAAATGGGAGGAACATCTAGAATGGCAGACATACTACAAGGGTTTGTTGATACTTATGTCCAGTTTTTCAATTGGGATATGTGGGTCGAGGTTTTAACGGATCCTGTGAGTTGGGGGCTAATCGGAACGCTCGTCATCCTCGAAGGGCTTTTATCTGCTGATAACGCCCTGGTGCTGGCTGTGATGGTAAAGCACTTGCCGGATAAACAAAGGAAAAAAGCGTTGTTCTATGGACTACTGGGCGCATATGCGTTCAGGTTCATCGCAATTGGGATAGGTGTTTATTTAATTGAGTTCTGGTGGGTGAAGGTACTAGGTGCTGGTTATCTGGCCTGGCTGGCGGTTAAATACTTTATCGAAAAGAAAAAAGGCGAAAGGCAGGATAGCGGAGAAGTCGCAGGAATCAATCAAAGCGGTCTGCTGATCCGGTTGTTTGGTACATTCTGGGGTACGGTTGCCGCAGTGGAATTAATGGATATTGCGTTTTCAGTGGACAGTGTCCTTGCGGCTTTGGGCATCAGCGAGGAAGTGTGGGTCCTGCTTCTTGGCGGTATGCTGGGAGTTCTGATGATGCGAGGTGTTGCAGGAATATTCCTTAGATTGATTGAAAAGATCCCTGAACTGGAGACGACTGCCTATATCCTGATTTTTATCATATCCGCAAAAATGTTGGCTGGCGTCTTTGGCATCCATATAGAACATGCCCATTTCTTTATTCTGTTGCTGATTACTTTTACGGCAACGTTTGTATTCCACTACTTGAACAAGAAAAAAGCTGAAGCAAGTGAGAAGCAAAAAAATGTCCAATAAAGGAACCAAGGAACGGATTAGATACAGGTCTGTTCCTTTTTTTTTTCCTGATCAAACATAAATTCTACTGCTCATGATAATCGGTGATTTCACCTACAGATCTCCTGATAAACAAGAATATGCAGGCAAATGATACATAAATGAGTAAAAAGATGACTGTGAAGAGGAGTAAAGAAGAAGCTGCCGGAATGATTAAGACGGTGAAAATAAGTGAATAGAATATTAGATCAACTAAAACAAGATGGCCTGAACACATTGCCTGGATGACCTTCCGCAACTCCATCCGCAAATCCTCAATAGGTTCTCTTTTAAAAATAAATCGCATGTGATTTCACCTTCCTGGTTTAAGTATTCATCTATATGCATGGACAGGGATAAAGGTGAAATTCAGGGTTTATAAACTTTCATGAAACTTTTGATAATGTAGTCCGTACTGCTATTATGAACCTTAAAGATGTTTCATTAAATATGTTATGATAATTAGTATAATCAGACAATTTAACGTTAATTTTAGATTTTCGTCCTCAGCGGGAAGTGATCCTATGTATTCGCCAATGAACCAATTAATAATCCATCCATTGCCTGTTACATCTGACAACTGGCTGGAACTGTTAACTACTCCGGCAAGTGAGAGACCATTTTACAAAAAAGATGGTGGGCTCATGCATATCGGCCAAGTAAAAGCTGTTTTTATTGGCATTCCGCATGATGAAGTTGAGTATTATAACCAATTGTATGCCTATGTTCACTCAAATGGACTAATCTTATTAAATGATCTACTGCTGAATAATTCAATGGATTTCGCTCAAATAAAATCAAACCAGAAAATAACCGAAATTTACGGTGAACAACAGTTGTCAATAAAACAATTTGTGGAACTCCTGGTTCAAGAAAACTTACTCCCTACGTCAGAAAACTTCCTGATAAATAGACAGATAAAGGAAGCATTGATTAAAATGATTGAACTGAATTTAAGAAATGAGAAAGATGGGCTGGTGAGCAAGGAGTTCATCTCTATTCTTAACGATGTTATATGGTGGACCTTCCATCATTTGAATCACCATTTAAAGAAAGCGAATCCTGAGGAAGGTATGCCTGCCTTTCTATGGTATGGAAACTACAGGAAAAGCCATCAGTATCTGTTATACTTTCTGATTGAACTTGGGTGTGATCTGGTTACTTTCACACCGGCGGGAAATGACGTATTAGCCATAACCTCGCTGGATTGGGAGAAACCATTTGTTCATATTTTTCCGGAGACAGGCATTCCAAAGCCATTTCCAATTGAAAAGAGTATGCAGACCACCACAGTGGCATACCGGGCATCTAAGGAAATTGAAAATATCCTAAACTATGAAGGAACTGTCTTTTATAAACCTTGGCAGTTGAGAGATTACGTACCTAAAGCCATTACCTTGAAGACAACATATGACGAATTGTTTATAGTTTCCAGGGAAAAGGCGATGATCAGACCATATTTTGAAGTGGAGAACAGAACGGTTAAGATTCCTTCATTGTTTGCAAAAATTAATGGTGTCACAAGTAATCGTCGCGAGTATTGGAACCGCCTCCATGGATTAATTTTGCAGGAAAATACCTATCTCGTTAAAAGTTTGCCATTTTCTCCAGGTACGAACAATGACTTCCGATTTCATTTTCGTAAGTCTTTAGACCACGATGGGCTGCTCAATCCGGAAAAGATGACAGGGGCCCATTATTGGAAGTATAACCACTTGCCTTCTGGCCTGCAGAAAGGCCTAGCTTCAGCCATCAGAAATATATGTGCTGCTCCGAAACTGAAGCCTCGAAATAGTGAGAAAGAGGACGATGTAAAGGTATATTTGTTCAACCAGGCGATGCAGATTCCAGAATTCATTTTGAAAATACTGCAGAAATTTGATTACTCCGAGAACGTGCCTAAGCTGATCGTTTTTAATAATCAACTTAATGGATCGCTGACGAGGCCAGATGCTGCGCTGCTGCTGTTATTAAATCAATTAGGTGTTGATTTGGTGATTTATAACCCAGCAGGTCACAATGACATAGAAAAATACATCGATAAAGGCGCATTCGTATCCCACTGGCTGGAGGATGTTGTATTTGAACAAGAGCTAAAGGAACCTTCCGCACTTAAAAAAGTGATTTTTCAAGGCATCTTAAAAATCCTAAGGAGAGATTAAGTTGATGAATCCTATTCCTGGTCAGAATGCCAACCTCTCAATTGAAAATTTAAAGGAACAGTTGAGTAAAGCAAAGGTTTCCGATATAAAGTTGGCATTAAGGAATGAACCTGAGGTGCAGAGTCTGGCACGAAGCATTGATGAACACGATATCATCAAAATTCTCGAATACGGAAAGGAACCAGCTGTTGAAGTTTCCCGCTTCTCCGATCAAATCCTTAGCGTTATGCGGACAAACAATCTAGAGGATTCAGGACAGTTACTCAAGCATCTGGGAAAGATCATGGACCGTTTTGACAAAAAGGATTTTGAAAAAGCCTCCGGTGGACTGATTAGCAGGTTATTCAAGAGAAGCGAAAAGATGCTTAATAGGCTTTATAGCAAATACCAGACTATGGGGATGGAAATAGAACAGGTATATGTGAAAATCTCCAAATACCAGAGTGAGATGACAGAAATGACATCCATGCTTGAACGTATGTATGAAGAGAACCATCAATATTACCTGACGCTTGAAAAATATGTGGTGGCTGCAGAGCTGAAATTAAATGAATTGAAAACAACAAAGCTTCGGCAACTTGAACAAAATGCTATGAGTGGAGAACCAATGTCAGTATTGGAACTAGATTCACTTAGGAATGCAGTTGAGCTTCTTGAACAGAGGATCTATGACCTTGGAATGGCTAAAGTGGTCGCACTTCAGACTGCACCGCAAATAAAGCTGCTTCAGCGAGGAAATGCCAAGCTGATTGGCAAAATAAACTCGGCATTTGTCACGACCATTCCAATTTTTAAAAATGGCTTAATACAGGCTGTTGCAGCAAAGAGACAAAAGCTGGTGGCAGAATCACTGAAAGAGCTTGACCGGCGTACGAATGAAGTGATGATCAGGAATGCCCGTAGTATAGCCGGTCAAAGTGTTGATATTGCCCGGCTATCAGGTACACCAGGCATCAAGCTTGAGACGTTAGAAGAATGCTTTCATATCATCATTAAGGGAATGAAGGAAACTAAAACCATTGAGGAAGAAAACAAGCTGATCCGTAAAGAGGGGCAGCAGCGCTTGAAACAGTTAATGGAAAACTATAAGAATAGTCCTCGCCGATAAATGCTCAATCAATAAAAAACTCATCCAACTCCTGATTTGGGTGAGTTTTTTTGATTTGCATTTTCAAGGGTCTTCCTAAAATTCTCAGTCAGCAGGCAAGCAGTCATATGTTATAATTTTAGTAGATTACTATAGAGAAAATCCTCTAAATTACAACTCAACCACACATCTTCAGAAATACACTTCAGGAAAGGGGATATACAATGCGTAAGGTTTTTCAAATATTCGTTGTTATCTCACTTTCCTTATCACTGCTTGGCAGTTCCAATGCCAATATGGATGGCATTTTTCTATATGAATATCCTAAACAATCCCTACTATATGAATCTCTGGAGCCGGAAAACGTCCCTCTTGCCGGTAAGCTGATTGTTCTGCCGGAAAATGAATTTGATCAAGGGGAAGCAGCGCAGATTATTAACAGGCTTATGCTCCTTCCTGAAAGCATGATCCTTAAAGCGGTAAACAGCAATATTAAAGTGAAGTTATTTGAAGGCAGATTGACGGATAATCCAAGTGCCAGCCACTTGAAGGGGATTGTTCCGCGAGGCTATACATCTGAAAAGACCTGGGATCAGGTCCCGGGGATTGGAGGTTCAAGGACCGTTCTTGTGAAAATTGGTAGCAGTGAGAAAGGGAAGGGCCACGGATCTGTAAACCTGGAATTGCATGAACTCGCACATTCTCTTGACCGCCATGTTTATGACGGAATCAGGCATGAAGAAAGATTTTTGAAAATCTGGAAGCATGAAAGCAGGCTGCTCTTCCCGGGCCGTGCTTATTTCCTTGATTACCCTGAGGAATATTTTGCCGAAAGCTTTGCGATGTTCTATATTGGCGGACTGCCGGCAAAACTGCTGAAGGAAGCTGCACCGCAAACCTATCATTATATCGAAGGCCTTAAGTAGGCCTTTTATTATATTCTAGTGTATCGTGGCAGGAAAAACGGAATCCCGTAGCAAAGTTATAAGAGAATTCCAAATAAGGGTATATCCTTCCACCATTGTTGATTTATTTGCTAAAATAAGAAAAAGAAATCGAACGTTTTGAAGGGCAGGGAAATTCATGAAACAATATCTAGAACTTTGCGAACATGTCTTGAATACTGGTGTAAAAAAAGAGGATCGGACAGGTACTGGCACCATCAGTACTTTTGGCTATCAAATGCGCTTTAACCTCCAGGATGGATTTCCGCTGCTAACAACGAAAAAACTCCACTTAAGATCAATCATTCATGAACTTCTGTGGTTCCTGAATGGCGATACGAACGTGAAATACCTGCAGGAAAATGGGGTGCGCATCTGGAATGAATGGGCAGATGAAAACGGAGAATTGGGACCTGTCTATGGCAGCCAATGGCGTTCATGGACAGGTGCAAATGGAGAAACGGTAGACCAGATTTCAGAATTGATTCATACAATTAAAACTAATCCTGATTCGAGAAGGATGATTGTCAATGCCTGGAATGTGGCTGAAATCGATAAAATGGCCCTGCCTCCATGTCATTGCATGTTTCAGTTTTATGTAGCTGATGGCAAGCTTTCCTGCCAGCTGTACCAAAGATCGGCAGATGTGTTCCTGGGCGTGCCATTTAACATCGCTTCCTATGCGCTGCTGACCTTGATGGTCGCTCATGTCTGCGATCTTGAGCCTGGTGAGTTCGTTCATACTTTCGGGGATACTCATATTTACTCGAACCACGTGGAGCAGGTTAAACTGCAGCTTACCCGGGATCCTAAGCCATTGCCGCAGATGAAAATCAAACCTGAAGTCAAATCAATATTTGATTTTAAATATGAAGACTTCGAGTTGGTAAATTATGAAGCGCATCCGCATATCAAAGGGGCTGTCAGTGTATGATATCACTAATTTGGGCAATGGATGAAAACCGGGTCATCGGATACCATAACCAGCTTCCCTGGAGGCTTCCGGAGGACCTGAAGTTCTTTAAGCGTATGACGATGGGACATCCCATAGCTATGGGAAGGAAAACATATGAATCGATTGGAAAGCCGCTCCCAGGCAGAGAAAATATCATCATTACCCGTGATGAAAATTACGATCCTGAGGGCTGTACAGTAATGCATTCAATTGGTGAGATGTTAGCCTATGCCGCTGAGAACAAATCTGAAGAGATTTTCGTCATTGGCGGTGCGGAAATATTCAAAGAAGTCCTTCAGCATTCAGACAAGCTTTACCTTACGATGATCCATCACCAGTTTGAAGGAGATACGTTTTTTCCGGTGTTCGACATTGATAAATGGGAGCTTGAGTCGAGGGGAATTGGTCTGAAGAATGAAAAAAACCCCTATGAATATGAGTTTTTGATTTATAAGCGGAAGTAATGTCTAAGTGGCCCAGAATTTTGGGCTGCTTTTTTGTTTTTTTCTAACATTTGTTGACTTCGAGCCTTCGATCCATGTAATCAATAAATTATCAGAAGTCCTTAAGAAATTAATTGAAGTATATAGTCTTGAGCGATCTAATCCATTATAATGACAACAGAATAACATTAGGAGGATCCAATGCTTCGATTGATTGCGTGTTTTTTGTACATGGGTGGCTATCTTGTTTACACCATACCAAGACTATCAAGAATAAAAAGATTGCCTGAAGATTTGAAACCAGATATTAAAAAGCAACTGATTCATGATACACCAAAAAAGTGGGCTAAAACATTCATGGCACTGACAGGTTCACAGGTAGAGGTAGAAGGACTTCATCATATACCTGAAGGTCCGGTACTGTTTGCCAGTAACCATGAGGGTAACTTTGACATACCTGTACTTATAGGCGCCATTGAAAAACCATTCGGCTTCATTTCGAAAATTGAAGTGAAGAAGGTCCCGGTTTTATCTTCCTGGATGGAAGCCATTGATTGCGTCTTTATTGACCGGAAGAATCGTGACAAAGCTGCTGGCTCAATTATGTCAGGAGTGGAACTTTTAAAGAAGGGAAATTCACTGGTGATTTTTCCGGAAGGAACGAGAAGTAAAGGTGGTCCTGTAGGTCTTTTTAAAGCAGGAGGCTTCCGTCTTGCGAAAGATTCTGGTGTTCCGATTGTACCGATTTCAATCCAGGGCACGGCTGATGTATTTGAAAAAAATGGCCGTCTCGTCAAACCTGCAAAAATAAAAGTGATCATAAGTCCTCCAGTATACAGCCGGCAATATAAGGACAAAGGGCTGATTTCGCTGGCGGAAGAAATAAGGGATACGATTCTTCAATCTCGTAATGAAAAAAGGATTGCCTCATAATCATCCTTAAAGGTACTTTTCTAAAACTTTGTTGCTATTGCATTCAAAATGGGATTGAATTATCTATATATTTATAAAGTTGACGCTTCTTATGAGAAAAGATCAACTGTAGAATTTTAACAACGAAAACAGCTTCATATAAATGTCAACAGCCCCTGCTTGCCGCAGGGGCTGTTCATCTTTAGAAAATGGCTGGATGAGGTTATGGAGTTGTTATTCGAATTGTGCCAGGCTTTTCATCATTTGGGTGAATTCTGCGGGTATGCAAAAATCATCTGGTTTAAAGTTGTCGCGAATCCACTTTACCATTTCCAGCGGACTATTGAAGTACTCTCCGCTTGTATCACTTTTGCGAATCATGTAGCGGCCGTTATCCTCATCAAGTGTGACCTCTACGGGTAAAGCTCCGTCATAACTGTTTAATGAAAATTCCATTTCGTTCCCTCCAGCGTATTTTCGTTATTATATGTTATTTTACTACCATTTTATTCAACAGGAAAGCCTAAAATTTTAAATATTTAAAAAATTCAATACATAATGATATTTCATGTTATAATGGAAAAATTAATATTTTGCAAAGTGAGGGTGACAAAAATGGAACAAAAAACAGTGAAGAAAAAATGGGTGAGTGTAGAGGATATCCTCATTGCTTATCGGCATCTTAAAGAGGTTGTTGCCCACACGCCATTGCAATTGAACCAGCGATTATCTGAAAAATATGAAGCTGATATTTATTTGAAGCGTGAGGACCTGCAGCATGTCCGCTCTTTCAAGCTGAGGGGCGCTTACTATTCAATGAAGTTGTTGTGGGAAGAAGGGCTTGATAATGGAGTGGTTTGCGCTAGTGCCGGCAATCATGCTCAAGGTGTAGCATATGCTTGCCGGCAGCTTGGAGTGAACGGAAAAATTTATATGCCGGCGACAACGCCTGGCCAAAAAATCAGCCAGGTCGAAATGTTCGGTAGAGAGTTCGTCGATATCATCCTGGTCGGCGATACCTTCGATGATTCGTACCGGGAGGCTCGGGAGTGCGCTGAAAAAGAAGGACGGGAATTCATCCACCCATTCGATGATGAAAAAGTTATTGCCGGACAGGGAACCGTTGCGGTGGAGATCTTGAATGATTGTCAGGATTCTGTTGACTATATCATCGCAAGTATTGGTGGCGGTGGCTTGATGGCAGGATTGGGTACATATATAAAAAGCGTATCACCTACCACCAGGCTAGTTGGAGTTGAACCTAGCGGTGCAGCCTCCATGAGGGCTGCTTTTGACCAAAATAGTGTTATTCCCCTGAAGGAGATCGATACATTCGTAGATGGAGCAGCTGTAAAATGTGTTGGCAGTAAGACATATGAAATTTGCAAGGAAAATGTCGATAGACTAGTTGCAGTTCCAGAAGGGAAGGTGTGTTCATCCATTCTTGAACTATATAATGAGCATGCAATTGTAACTGAGCCGGCAGGGGCTTTGCCAATTGCTGCTCTTGACCTTCTCGGTGATGAGATAAAAGGAAAGTCTGTTGTATGTGTTGTAAGCGGAGGCAACAATGATATCAGCAGGATGCAGGAGATTAAGGAAAGGTCGCTGCTCCATGAAGGATTGCTGCATTACTTTATTGTTAATTTTCCACAGCGTGCAGGCGCGTTGCGTGAGTTCCTTGATTATGTACTAGGGCCTGGGGATGACATCACCAGATTTGAGTACACAAAGAAAAATAATAAAGAAAGCGGTCCGGCTCTTGTCGGAATTGAATTAAAGAGTAAACATGATTACCAGAGACTGATCGCCAGTATGGAGAATAAGGGTTTCGACTTCATGGAATTGAATAAGGACAATCAGTTGTTTAATTTACTGGTATAATATTAATAATAGATAATTAAGGATAGATGTTATAAAATAAGAAATGTCACACCTAGGTAGATTACGTAGACCTTTGTGAATTTCTTATGAACTTTCACGGGATTCCTCCACTTAGGGGAGTAAAAGTACTATAATCATAGTAGATTTACAATATGAAAAAGGAGATGTTGATATGTTATCAAACATCGGAGTTCCTGGATTAATCTTAATCCTTGTCTTGGCCCTAATTATCTTTGGACCAAAAAAGCTTCCAGAGATCGGACGTGCATTTGGACAGACGCTTCGTGAATTCAAGAAGTCAACTCGCGAATTGACAAGCGACGTCATGGAAGATTTCGAAGAAGAAAAGAAGGAAATTACGAAAGTTACTAAATAAGGTGTAAGATGCTTTTGTCTTACACCTTTTTTCTTAAAAGGCTTGTAAATGACAGGCTTTATTCAAGAAATGCACCAAACGGAATTGGCAGGGGATTGTTATATGGACGATAAAGAATTAAATCTGGTGGATCATCTCGATGAGCTGCGGAACAGGCTGATCATCTCGGCTGTCGCATTCATTATTTTCTTTGGCGTAGGTTTTTTCTATGTTAAAGATATATATAACTTTTTTGTCCGGGATTTGGACGTAAAGTTAATAGTATTAGGTCCAAGTGATATCGTATGGATTTACTTCATGCTTGCCACCATCATCGCGATTGCTGGTACGATTCCTGTATTTGCCGCGCAGATTTGGCTTTTTGTCAAACCAGCACTCAGGCCGATTGAAAGGAAAATATCACTTTCGTATATCCCGGCGTTATTCATACTATTCATCGTTGGTCTTGCTTTTGGCTACTTTGTGATATTCCCGACGGTTCTGAATTTCCTCGTGGAACTTAGCGGGGATATGCTCGTAACGAACTTTACGGCGGAAAAGTATTTCAAGTTCATCATGAATATGACTCTCCCGTTTGGAGTATTGTTCGAATTGCCGGTTGTCGTCATGTTTTTGACTTCGCTGGGAGTCATTAATCCTTACGTCCTGGTTAAGGTCAGAAAGTATGCTTACTTTATATTGATTGTGATTTCAGTCGTCATATCACCGCCTGATTTCATGTCAGATATCCTGGTTACGATTCCGCTTCTGGTTTTGTATGAAATCAGCGTAAACTTGTCCAAATTTGTTTACAAACGGAAGCTTAAGAAGGAAAAAGAATGGCAAGAGCAATATGGGGATATGGACGAGGATAGCGAAGAGGGATCATCGTTGTAGAATAAGATATGTATCAAGATCAATACGAGTATCAACAGTCATTCAAACGTGTGGAATTTCCACGCGTTTTTTTGTACCTGTATAAGAAAGTATAAATTTTCCACTTAGATTAGTGTCTAGCTCCAGCTCCTAGCCCCTCAAGACGTTTCGGCCCTGCCAATGAAGTCAAAGAGCGACTTCACTGTCAGGTCCTCCAACGCTTGTCGGGGCTGAACAAGGCGCTTGCGCTTTTCTAATCAAACCAGAATCATTTCTTAATGGGAAATTTGAAAATCACCAACGGTATTTCATTATCAGGAATCAAAAAAATCATAAAAAAATTTTATTATCTCCGTAATCAGACACATTTCGACCAGGGTTTAGGGTATAATATATTCAAACGGGTATAAAAGAGGATTGATATTTTGTTATTCAAAAGCCTAGAGTTCAAAAATGTTGTTGGACAGAAGGTTAAAGTCGTGGATATTCCTGTGTTGGAAGAAGAGAGCACCTATTATTTTATGATCCAAGTCCGTTTGCAAACTTTTATAACAGCGATCTATCAGGAAAGAAACGCAAGAAAGTTTTATTCTTTTAAAGAGTACTTAAAAAGAGTTATGAAGTGGCCGGATTATGAGCAGTTATTCAAATCGGTTGAATTGAAAAATAACGCCTGATGATTCATTTTTGAAGCGCCTGTCAAAGGCGCTTTTGTTCTTTTTACACAGTTGGTTTTTAGCCTAACCAATCGAGAGCTATTTTATCTTTACTGTCTAGCATTCTAAGACAAATTACAAGGATGGATGAAAATATTTTTAATTGCATTTCAGAATAGGTATAATAGTCATAATCTAGTGTTTTGATAGGGATGTGAATTTATGGCTAAAATTAAAATTGTAACTGATTCTACTTGTGATTTGAATAATGAGCTCATTGAAAAATGGGGAATTACCGTTGTCCCATTATCTATTTCTGTTAATGGTGAAAATTATTTAGATAGAGTGGATATCAGTCCAAAAGAGTTCATGGAAAAAATGAAAGCTTCTCCAGAATTGCCAAAGAGCTCGCAGCCGCCTGCTGGGGAATTCCTGAAGGTATATGACGAGCTGGCTGCAGACGGTTATGAAGTCATATCAATACATATGACAGGTGGTATGAGCGGTACAGTGCGATCTGCTGAAAGTGCCGCCCAGATGACAAGTGCAAAGGTGAACGTGGTTGATTCCCGCTTTATTTCGAAGGGGTTGGCGTTCCAGGTTCTTGAGGCTGCCCAAATGGCTGCTGACGGTAAATCATCTGATGAAATAATAAAAAGGCTAGATGAGATAAGAGAACAGACTCGCCTTTTTGTCGTCGTAGATACCCTTGAGAACCTTGTCAAGGGAGGCCGGATTGGCAAAGGAAAAGCGATGATCGGCTCATTATTGAATATAAAACCGATCGCATCTCTCGAAGGTGGAGAATATACTCCTGTCTCTAAAGCGAGAAGTCATTCTCAAGTCGTAAAGTACCTAAGAAAGCAATTTGCTGCAGATACAGAGGGCAAAACGATAAAAGGGATAGGTCTTACCCATGCAGAGGGAAAAGGTCTTGCTGAGAAAATAAAGGAAGCCGTCATTGAAATTTCCGGATACGATGACTTTACTATCGAAGATACGACTCCAATTGTAAGTACCCACACTGGGCCGGGCGCTATCGGGTTCATGTATTACTTTAAATAGCTTAATATGAAATATCGTTCAAGTCCTGAATTTAAAATTTCAGGACTTTTTTCGTTCTTTTTAACTAACCAAAGTTTTTTAAAAACACAGGATATTTAAAGGCTTATGTCGAATATTTTCAAATATTCACTTTAGCATAGAACGGAATGTGACAATTAAAATATGAAGCTAAATGTAAAGAACCTGCCATTATTCAAAAAGGTATTAATGTTCTCATTTATGATCACAACGGTCGTAGTCGTATCGATAATGGCTACGAGCTTCCACCTGCAGTCAAGACAATTGAAAACTCAAATGGCTGACAAGGTTGAAGGAGTCGCAGGAATTTGGTCTTCTACACTTGACCCTGAGGATATTAGAAAGGCTGATGAATACCGGGATGAGTCAAACCCTTCAATCAGGCGCCTTGAAAAGCTTTTGACTATGGTGGGAGACAAAAGTGCGTCATTCCTTGGGGCTTATGTTATCCTGCCTGAAGAATATTCAAATCAGAAAGTTTACATCCTTTCAGCATCTGATATTTATAGGGATTATTCATTCGATTCCCTGATGTATTATGATGCAGGTGAAGAATTTATAAGTGCATTTCGGAATACAAGGGAAAATAAGACTATAACGAGTACAGATATATTCACTGATCAATACGGGTCTTGGATTTCATCCTTCGCCCCAATTACAGATAGCAGTGGAAATGTGGTAGCTATACTTGGGATAGATGCAAAGGCATCCATTATCAAGGAAAATCAGATGGAAATACTCTTGCTGTTATTAATGGAGATGGCGGCCATCCTGGCTGTTGTATATGTAATTCTGCATTGGGGCCTTAGGAAGGTCATGAAACCAGTAGATGACTTGTTTTTTGGCATAAAGGAAATCAGTTCTGGCAATTTCACCGTTAAGCTGCCAGTCCATGATCAATCAGAATTAAGTTTGTTGAGCGAAAAATTCAATGAGATGGCTTCCCAGCTCTCCCAGCTATTCGAGAGGGTATCAGCCGCATCAAAGCAACTGGGCCAAACATCCCTGGAGGATAAGGAGTCGCTTTTATTAGAGGAAGCAATCAACACAATGGAGGATATATTTCAGCGTACAAAACTTCAGCACGAGCTTCAACGTGCCGAGAAAATGAACGCGATAGGCCAGCTGGCTGCTTCTGTTGCCCATGAGATCAGAAATCCTATGACTGTTGTGAAAGGTTTTCTGCAAATTTTCCTTTCAAAAGATATGTCTGAAGAAGATCATATGTATTTAAAACTTATGATCGAAGAATTGAACAGGGCGGAGACAATAATAAATGACTACTTGAGTCTAGCCAAGCCGGATGTAGGAAACCTTGTAATCATCGATGGCAGAGAGATGACGGAGCAGGTAATGGATTTAATGAGTTCTTACGCCATGATGTCAAAAAACATTTCTTTGCACACTGAAATCAAGGATCAAGTGAAAATAAGGGGCAATAAAAGTGAATTAAAACAAGTACTCATCAATATCTTGAAAAATGGCATTGAGGCGATGGGGGATGGCGGAAAACTTAGCATGACACTTGAGAAGCAAGGAGATTTCGGTATATTTGTCATCAAGGATACGGGCATCGGAATGACCGCGGAGGAGCTTTCAAGACTTGGAACGGCTTTTTATTCGTTGAAGGAACGCGGAACAGGCATGGGACTGATGGTTTGCTACCAGATAGTTGAAAGGATGAAAGGACAGATAAAGGTATCAAGCAAAAAAGGTGAAGGCACTACCTTTGAGATAATGGTCCCAATATTTACAGAAAGCCCTGAGTAATATTCAGGGCTTTTTATTTTTTTGCGATTATTTTCAAAGCCCACAATATAATTTTAAAAGGGGGTGCCCGGATATGGCTAAAAAAATACTTTTCTTTAGTGATTTTGGGATAGATGACAATATTGCTGTATTATATGCGTTTTTTAACAAAGAAATAGATTTGGTCGGTGTAGTTGCCGATTATGGCAATGTTTCAAAACAAGATGCAATACGTAATGCCGCTTATTTACAAAAGCTTACAGGGAGACCTGATGTTCCAGCTTTTGCAGGTGCAGAACTGCCATTGACAGGAGATCCGCCAGAATATGTGCCTGACGTCCACGGCATTGAAGGACTCGGGCCAATCATCCCTGATATTGATGTGGATTACACTCTTGAAAACTTCCATGGCATCCAGGAAATCATCGAAAAAAATCCGGGCGAAATTATTATAGTGAATGTAGGCAGGCTGTCATCGCTTGCGGCTGCTTTCATTCTCTATCCCGGAACCATGAAAAAAGTAAAGGACTTTTACATTATGGGCGGTGCATTCAACGAACCTGGAAATGTTACTCCGGTGGCTGAAGCGAATTTTTATGGAGATCCATATGCAGCGAATATTGTGTTGACACAAGCGAAACTGCCGGTGAAAATCATTCCACTTGATGTGACAAGTGGAGCGATCGTAACACCGGCATTGATGGATGAGTTAGATGCGCATTACCATACTATTGGTAGTGAAGTAGGAAAGCTGGTGAAGCCAATGTTCGATTATTACTACAAATTTTATAAGGAGCGAAATCCTGAATTGACGGGTGCCCCTCTACACGATGTTCTTGCATTATGGGCGTTGGTGAAGGAAGCCCATGTGGTCTACCGAGAAATTCCGGTTAAAATTATCGTGAATAAAGGTGAGGCATTTGGACAGAGCATCGGAGATTTCAGGAATTCAATTGAAAAAGCATCATATCCAGTTCATAAAATAGCTGTAAACTTCAGTTATACCGAGTTCATTAAAGATTTCTTCATTACGATGAAAAATTCACAGGTCCACAATGGTACAGGGTAAATGATGATAATTTCACACTTCTTTCATACCTTTTTCTTTCTTCTCTCAAATGCGTCTGCTAGAATTGTCTATGGACATTATTCGAAAGATTGCAGGTGATGATTTTGAAAAAGGTTTTTACGCTTCTCATGCTTGCAGCAGTAATCATTTTCGCTGCGGGGTGTGGAAACAGCGGCCTAAAGGATGCGAAGAACTATCCGATCGAGGATTTTACTTTCACGAATCAAGATGGTGAATCAGTAAGTAAAGCGGATTTAGAAGGAAAAGTCTGGATGGCGAGCTTTATATTCACGAACTGTGCTGATGTTTGCCCGCCAATGACGGCCAATATGGCGAAGCTTCAAGACATGATCAAAGAAGAAGGGCTTAAAGACGTGGAGATTGTTTCTTTCAGTGTAGATCCTGCTGTGGATAATCCTGAGGTGCTTAAGGAGTATGGCAAGAAGTTCAATGTTGATTTCAAGAACTGGTCGTTCCTTACAGGTTATACACAAGAGGAAATAGAAAAATTCGCGCTTGAAAGCTTCAAGGCTTTAGTAAAGAAGCCAGAGACCGGGGATCAGGTCATTCATGGTACTGATTTTTATCTTGTCGATCAAAACGGGGACATGAGGAAATATTACACCGGATTGCAGGAAGTCCCTTTTGATCGAATAATTGAAGATATTAAAACACTTCAATAGGCCGCAATTTGTGGCCTGTTTTTTTCGTCTTTAAGGAAATTGTAATAGACCCGCCAGCCACTGGTTGTGGCGTAATAGGCGAGAGCAGCAGTTGTCGGGGCAGAACAAGGAGCTTCCGCTTCTTGTTCGGTCGGGGAATAAGTGTCACCAGTTTGAACAAATTAAATTTACAATCTGGAGAAAGCCGACACGGCTTGAAGGAAAGTAATGCGTGAATCACCCTAGAAAAAGCATTAAATGTTATAATGATTATACTTTTAAAGGCAGGTGATCTATATTGTTGAAGAAATTCACCTTTCTTTATGTAGCACTGACAATGATCATGATATTAGGATCCTGCAGTCAGTTTGAAAATTTGCAAAAAGGGAACTTCAATAAGGTCAAGGAAACAGGATTGGAATTTAAGGAAGCGTTGCCGCCTTCATTTTTTCCAAAGGATTTGCATATTGTTGCTGCGGGGGACTCACTCACACAGGGTGTTGGGGACAGTACGAATACAGGCGGATATATCCCATACCTTGCACAGCAACTGGAGAATGAAAAAACAATTAAAAATGCGAATTTCGAAAACTTTGGTGTGAGAGGAAATAGGACCGACCAGCTACTGAAAAGACTGAAAAACAAAAATGTCCAATCGTCTATTGAAGAAGCCGACCTGATCATATTAACGATAGGCGGGAATGATTTAATGAAGGTTGTCAAAGAGAATTTTTCAAGTCTTAAGCTAAATCATTTCCAAGTAGAACAAAAATTGTTCGCTATGCACCTGCAGGAAATTTTCTTGGCCATTCGAAACCAAAACCAAGAAGCTCCGATCGTTTTAGTCGGCCTCTACAATCCATTTTACAATTGGTTTGCTGATGTTAAGGAAATGAATTTAATAGTGGATGAGTGGAACGGTCAAAGCCTTTCAATAGTCGAGCAGGACGGGAATGCATATTTTGTCGACATTCATGATATTTTCCTTAATAATGAAGAAAACCTGTTATATACTGATTATTTTCACCCAAATGACCGGGGGTACCAATTAATTGCTGATCGGATTTATGATATCCTTGATGAACAGGTCATTGACTCGATGTCTAACTAAGACATAAGATTCGGAAGAGGAGTTACAAAGATTAATGATAAAAAACAAATGGAAAATCGGATTCTTTATTCTGTTGGGTATCATGGCAGCGGCCATCCTGATAATTTGGATCCTCATAGCCTCACCAGTAGAGGAAACAAAAGTAAAGCCAGGGACAGATGGCACTGGAACAGATGATGTTGCTTTTAATGTATCGACAAACAAACGTGATTTAAACAGGGTCATCAATCATTACTTAGAAGAAGAAGCAAAAAATAGTCAGATGGATTATCAGGTTTTGCTGACAGATGAGGTAGAATTATATGGGACGCTGCCGCTCTTCAGTCAGGAGCTGGGGTTGAAGCTGACCTTTGAACCCCAGGCATTGAAGAATGGTGATTTAATTTTAAACCAGAGATCCATTTCAGTGGGGAAACTCAATCTTCCTGTATCAACTGTTCTTAAATTTGTCCGTGACAGCTACGATTTGCCGGATGCTGTAATTATACAGCCAAAGGAAGAGAGAGTATATGTTTCTATGCAGAAGCTGAAGTTGAAAAGTGATACCAAGGTCCGTGTTAATGAATTTGATTTGAAAAAGGACAATATTAAATTTACCCTGCTTGTTCCAGCAGATTAAGAAGTCACTCTTTAGGGTGCCTTCTTTTTATTTGCTCTTTTCTCAAACTTTGTTGCTATTGAATACAAAATAGGAATTCAAAATCTATTTTTTGAAAAGGATAGATTAGGAGCTTTAAATGACCAATTAGCAGAAAAAAAGTCAGGCCGGGCAACCGGCCTTATTACCCTTGCAATAAAATTACTTCAATTGGCGGTTCTCCTTTTGCAGTGCCCACAGCGACGATTGTGTAAGCATTGTTTGGCTCCAATTTCACATCAGGAATTGTAAGAACCGTATTCTTAGTACCGGCAACTTTTGCCTCTAATGTAACGGTCATTGGTGTCAGGGCTAAATAAGTTGTTGCCTGTTTATAAGATACGTTCGGGAATATTACATCTCCATTTTTTCCTGTGATATCTACTGCAGGAGCGTCCGGAGAAAGGTGGATAAACCTGGCTTTAGTTTCTCCTACCGGTGTTTGCGGGTTGTCTTCAAATATTAGCAGCTTTAACTTATTGGCTGGCCCGGCAATGGCAGCTGTATAAATTCGCCCAGGTTCGACCGTAATCTTTTTGCTGATAACTGTAGAAACGCTATCTCCGGCAGGATATATGTCGACCTGGTATTTCCCTGGGGCCAGCTGCATATGGCTGCTGTTCGTTTTATAGCTGAAGTCGCGGAGCACTCTGCTGCCGTTTATATAAATATCGACGTCCTCCACCTCAGGCGAAGCATGCAAAAAACGCACCATGGATGTTAATGTGTTCGATTGACTGGTCGGTACAGTATAAGAGCGCATTAACTGGACTGCCTTATTTATATTACGCAGGTGCTTGTGGTAATACATGACGTGCCTATTTGGGTCAAGGTATTTATAATAATTAGCCAATAAATCATACATGGCCGCTTTATGCAGGTAATCATTCTGGTTCCTAGTGGACATACCCCTCACTCCTAATTTTATTGAATGCTCAAATGTAAAATATGCAAATTGGGCGCAATAGGTGCGAGATGGCGTCAGTAGTTATATAAAAAATGGCACTGTTAAAGCCCAATGTTGTTTTATAGCCCTGTTGATTGTAGTGGAAGGCGCGTAGACTCCTGCGGGATTAGCTGGTCAGATGAGACCCCGCAGGAGCGAAGCGACGAGGAGGCTCATCGCCAGCCCCGAGGAAGAATTGATCATGAAAAAGACGGTAGTTGGTCTTTTTCATATTCTTCCCGCGGAAAGCGAAGCGCCTGGAACGAAAAATCAGCAGTCCAGTTTAACAGAGCCCAAAAAATAAAGCTTTACATGAGGAATGTTTTTCCATATACTATAAATAACTTAACGAGAGGCAGGTGGAGTGCAATGAGCAGAATGTTAAATGTATTGATGATGTCGATTACTTGTTGCACGGCCCCTTAACCTAAGCGGATCAAACGACTATTTAGTCTTTTTTCTCCATGCTTATGAACCACGGGCTGTGCGTGCCTGTGGTTTTTTTATTTACTAATAAGCATTTGGAGGAAAACTCAATTGAATAACTTTGAAAATATCGGAATGACGGCTGAAGTGAACAGCCATTTTAATGAATATTATCCTAATGGATTCAAGCTCGGAAGGGTAGCTTTAGAGCATAAGCATAGTTACAGGGTATGGCTGGAAGATGGGGAATACCTGTGCACTTTAGCTGGAAAATTAACATTTGAAGCAATAAGTCGTGAGGACCTGCCGGCAGTTGGTGACTGGGTTGCCGTACAAACTTCCCCAGGGGAAATGCGGGGAATAATCAAGGGAGTCTTGCCGCGCAAAAGCAAGTTTTCCAGAAAGGCTGCTGGGCAGGTTACCGAGGAGCAGATTGTCGCAGCGAACGTTGATACAGTGTTCATCGTAAATTCACTCAATGATGATTTGAATCTGAGAAGAATTGAGCGATATCTGCTGCTTGCCTGGGAAAGTGGTTCAAACCCTGTCATCATTTTGAGCAAAGCCGATTTAGTGACAGATTTAAAAGCGAAGATGGATCAAGTTTCATCAGTGGCCATCGGGATACCTGTAATTGCAGTAAGCGTTCTAGAGGGAACGGGGACCGCGGAACTTCAACCCTATCTTGCACCAGGTAAAACAGTGGCCTTAATAGGATCGTCAGGAGTCGGCAAGTCTAGTCTTGTCAATTACTTCACAGGATTTGAAAAGCAGCTGGTCCAGGAGATTAGGGAAACCGATGATAAGGGTAAGCATACTACGACTCATCGGGAAATGGTTCTGCTTCCTGGTGGAGCGATACTAATTGACACACCGGGAATGAGGGAAATTCAGCTTTGGTCAAGTGAGGAAGGAATCATCGAGAGCTTTGCTGATATTGAGCAATATGCGGATGGATGCAAGTTTCGTGATTGCAGTCATAAGAATGAACCAGGCTGTGCAGTTAGGTCAGCGATCAGCAATGGACTTCTTGATGAAAACAGGCTTTTGAGCTATAAAAAGCTGCAAAAAGAACTTGCTTTTATTGACAGGAAGCTGGATAAAAAGGCGCAGGCTGATGAAAAGAAACACTGGAAAAACATCAGTAAAGAAGCCCGCCACAATGCAAAGTACAAGCGTAAATAATGAACAGCCTCTTCTTTCCGGAAGGGGCTGTTACTGTTTAAGAGTTCTCAATGTGTTTTTTGCTTTAAAAGTTATACAATAGGGAATAAGTATTTGAGAAGAGTGTTCATTGAGTTATTCAAAGCATGAAAGAAGAGGTGTCACTATGGAAAAAAGCAATCATGAGGTGGCGACATTTGCCGGAGGCTGTTTCTGGTGCATGGTCAAGCCGTTCGATGAGCAGCCAGGGATTGTCAGCGTTGTTTCCGGCTATACGGGAGGCACGACAGAGAATCCTACATATGAGCAGGTTTGCAGCGAGACAACCGGTCATTATGAAGCAGTTCAGATCACATTCAATCCAGATATCTTTCCTTATGAAAAGCTGCTGGAGTTATATTGGCAGCAAATAGATCCGACCGATGCCGGAGGCCAGTTTTACGACAGAGGACAATCGTACCAAACCGCGATTTTTTATCATAATGAAGGGCAAAGGCTATTAGCGGAAGAATCGAAAAAAATGCTTGGGGAAAGCGGGGTCTTTAAGAAGCCAATCGTGACTCCGATTTTGCCAGCAAAACCATTTTATCCTGCCGAGACATACCATCAGCATTATTATAAGAAAAACCCAGAGAGATATAATGCTTATCATGTTGGTTCAGGACGTTCAGCTTTTATTAAGAATCATTGGGGGGAAAAGCAATGATGAAAAAAGATCAAGCGGAGTTAAAGAAAAAACTGACACCCATGCAGTATGAGGTTACGCAAAATAATGGCACAGAACCACCTTTCAGGAATGAATATTGGAATGATCTAAGAGAGGGAATATATGTCGATGTCGTCTCAGGGAAGGCACTATTCAGTTCCAGGGATAAATATGATGCCGGATGCGGCTGGCCAAGCTTCACTAAGCCGATCATGGATGAAGAAATCATTGAAAAACAAGATATGAGCCATTTTATGGTCAGAACTGAAGTGCGGAGCAAGACAGCAGATTCTCATTTGGGTCACGTGTTTGATGATGGCCCGGGAGAGAATGGTTTGCGATATTGCATTAATTCCGCTGCATTGAGATTTGTTCCGAAAGAAAAAATGGAAGAGGAAGGGTATGGAGATTACCTCAAGCTGTTTCGGGATTAATCAATAGCTCTTAGAATGGAAGGGATGATTACGATGTTTAAAAAGCTATTCGGGAAAAAAGAAGAACCGGTTCAAACAATTCAGCTGTTAGCACCAATTACCGGGAATGCAGTAAACTTAAGTGCAGTTCCGGATCCTGTTTTTTCTGAAAAGATGATGGGGGACGGATTGGCAATTGAGCCATCAGAGGGCATTGTTGTATCACCGGTTGATGGTGAAATCATGCAGGTGTTCCCAACTAAGCACGCTGTCGGAATCAGGGCGAAAAACGGAGCAGAGATCTTGATCCATATTGGATTGGAGACTGTTTCCCTCAAGGGAGAAGGCTTCGAGACGCATGTCAAGCAAGGTGATACAGTGAAGGCTGGGGACAAGCTAGTGACCTTTGATATGGGAATCATCAGTGAAAAGGCAAAAAGTAAGGTAACACCAGTCATTATCACTAACACAGATCAAGCTGCTTCACTGAAGGTTTTAACAGAAGGCAAAGTCGAAAAGGGTGCGACACCAATCCTTGAGGTTACTTTCGAATAGCGGAAATACTTTTTATCGGGATGCTCGGCAGAAAGAAGTCACCCGAAAACAACCGTAAAAGCCAAAATGAAAACAGCCGCTGATTCAGCGGCTGTTTTCATTAGGCTGTTTTTCTCAAACTTTGTTGCTATTGAATACAAAAATAAATTGAATGACCTATATTCCTTCGTAATGGTGCAGCTTCTTACGAAAAAAAGAGCTTGCAAATTACTGCCGACCTGCAAAATCTGTATAGATTACGTTGAAATCGTCTTTAGGATTTTAACAACAATTGTTAGGAAAACAATCTTTAATTAACAGACTTTTGTCCAGCAGACGAAGTCATTCCGCCAGAGAGGATGAATTTCATCGCATCTTCTGGCTTGACATCAATGATTTCTACCTCAGTTTTTGGGATCAGGAAAGTGAACCCGGCTACCTGGAAAGTTTGAGGCACGTAGACAGCAACATGCTCTGACAATGGCTCATGGAATGCCTGCAGATTTTCTGTAGTAATGAATCCGAGGCTCTTCATATTTGTGCCAGGAATCGTAACCAAAGCGACCTTGGAAAACGACTTTTTCTCGCCAAGAAAGGAATGGACCGTATCCTTTATAACTGAATAAACCGTCTTTACAAAAGGAGTTTTTTCCAATAACCTGTCAATTAACTTGATGATACTTCCGACTATGAATCGGGTGGACAACCAGCCCAGAATGGTGATAAGGACAAGGGTCGTCAGAAGGCCGATACCAGGAATGTACCTTTCTTGCAAATATGGCTTCAGAACATTACCAAGAAGGCTGTCCAAAAACATGAATGTTTTATAAATGACATAGATAACGAGAATGATCGGGACTATTGTCAGGATCCCATTAATGAAATTCTTCAGTACACTTTTCATAGTAAACTCCTTATTCAAAACATATGGAAGTATCATACACTTTTTAACCGGATTTTTCTATGACTAATTTTTCTTAACCTTGGCGACGATTATCGATGAAATCTGGATGACTGACTTTTCGCTGGTATTAGTTAGAGACGAGTTTTTTGCTGTTTCAAATCGGACAGTGTGCCGGCCTTTTTCCAGACCGCTTGCGATATAAAGATACCTTTCACGAGTAAAAGGCCACCATGCGGAAAGTGTCCTGACATATTCCCCGTCAATATATACCTTCATTGTACCTCCATCCGGACTTCGAATGGCATTTACCCCAAGGATGGGGCCTTCGAATTCATACTCTAGATAATCTTCGGGTATTGTGCTTATATTTATTCCATTTTCACTATTGAATCCTTTTCGTGCAGTTACTAGCTTTTTTTCATAAAAGTATAAATTTTGTTGCCGGATTAAGGGTTTTGGCAGACTGGCAATCTCGGCATCTATTTCGATATTCTTCTTGATCAGTTCAAGTATAGAAGCAGCGTACAATTGATACCCCTTGCCATTTGGGTGTACCATATCAGTCGTTAGCTGTTCTGTGAGCATTCCAGATTGCCTGAAGGGAATGCGCATGTCCAGTGTTTTTGCTCCATAATGGGTGGAAAGTCTTTTAATCGCATCAGCAAATGGTTCTTGTTTTAAAGGACTTTCAATGATAGTGATGATTTCTGAGCCAGGGTAACGCTCCTTTGCATCTCGGATCAATTTTTCGTAAAAAAAAGTAAACTGTTCAGAATCCATGTATTTACGGTCATTTTCTCCAAAAACAATAAAGATGAGATCACTGTCCCCGAATCTCGGCGACTTTTGCAGTTTGTAAATTCCTTCAAAAGAGGTTGCTCCACTCTGTACGAGCATATTTCTTCTTGCCCGGGATCCGCTGAAATCCTTAAGAAGCATCTCTAGCTGGCTGTACCAGCGCATATCCTTATTTTCTGCTCCAGCACCCCGGCCAATGCTGTCTCCGATTATCAAATAATTAAACGATGAACCAGAGGCGATTTTTTCATAAACTGTTAAATCCTTCGAAAGGTAATGTTCTGTCTGTATCGCCAAAAAATAAATAACGGCGGCAATAATGAAGACTATACTGTAAATTTTTTTAGCGCTGAATTTCATTCTTGTTGATATCCCTCCGGAAAATAAGGTCATTATTTCCATTTTAGATGCTTTATCTGAAATATTAAATAAAATTTTCTTTCTTGCGATATGATTAGGACTTTAGCTGAATTCCACATCGGCGATCATAGAGAGTTTTTAAAAAATCGGGAAATTTCAAAAAATAGGCAAATGCACAAACGGGTCAAGTACCCATATCATACCGTAAAGGGAAAGCAATTCAAAAACAAACGAGGAGTGATTTTGAATGTACGGATATGATAATGCCCCTATGCCTGTTCAAGGAGTTCAAGGTGTTCAAGGTACTTTCTGTGGCGGAGGTTATCCTTATGCAGGAGTGGCAGGTGCTGGTTACGGATACGGCGGTTTTGCATTGATCGTTGTATTGTTCATCTTGTTAATCATCATTGGTGCTTGCTGCAGCTACAACTGGTAAAAACAAACACGGATATTAAATAATTAGAGAGGTTGCCTGACAGAGGCAGCCTCTTATTTTATTTTTAAAAATACGAACATTATATTGTGTGTATCAAAATATAGTTCGTTATTTTGGTTGACTCTCCTGCTTTCATTTGTTATATTTACCAATGGTTAAGCAAAAAACTGATTGGCGGGGGATGCTGAATGAATACAAACTATGATGTGATTGTCGTTGGAGCAGGTCCGGCAGGTATTTTTACTTGTTATGAATTATCGTTGAAAATGCCTGAAGCAAAAGTCTTGCTTGTTGATAAAGGCCACGATATCTATCGGAGGAACTGCCCGATTTTACAAAAGAAGATTGAAAAATGTCCGCCAGCAGCAGGGAAGAAGGATTTTGCAGGGTGCCTGCCGGCATGTTCGATTACAAATGGGTTTGGCGGTGCCGGTGCCTATTCTGATGGGAAGTTTAATATTACAAGTGAATTCGGCGGATGGATGACGGATTATCTTCCTGACTCAAAAGTTGTCGAATTAATAAAATATGTAGATGAAATCAATCTCAAGCATGGCGCAACTGAAAGCATTACCGATCCAATGACAGATAAGGTCCGCGAAATTGAGAGAAGAGGCTATGCTGCAGGATTGAAGCTGCTTAGAGCACAAGTGCGCCATCTTGGCACTGAACAGAACCTCGAGATTTTAAAAAACATTTTTGAGTACTTAAAAGAAAAGGTGGAAATGGCGTTCAAGACAGAAATCGAGGATTTGATTACAGAAAAGACGCCAGAAGGCCATAGAGTCAAAGGTATTGAGCTTAAGAACGGCGAGAATATTTTTGCAGAGAAAGTTGTAGTTGCGCCTGGCCGTGATGGCTCTAAGTGGCTGACACAGCTTATGAAAAAAAGAAGGCTTAAGATGATCAATAACCAGGTCGATATTGGTGTTCGTGTCGAAACTTCCAATGTCGTCATGGAGGAAATAAACGAACATTTATATGAAGGTAAATTCATTTTCAATACTTCTGTGGGAACCAGTGTGAGAACATTCTGCAGCAATCCATCTGGACATGTTGTAGTCGAGAACCATTCTGGAATCATGCTGGCTAATGGTCATGCCTACAAAGATCCTAATCTGGGAAGCGGCAATACAAACTTTGCCTTGCTTGTTTCACATACATTTTCTGAGCCATTCGATAAGCCGAATGAATATGCACATGAAATCTCGAGGCTGGCGAACAGCCTTTCCAATGGCGGGCTGATCGTGCAGAAATACGGTGATATTTTAAAAGGACGAAGGTCCACGGAAAAAAGAATTAAAGAAGGATTTCTAGAACCGACTATGAAGGAAGCTGTTCCTGGAGATCTAGGACTCGTGCTTCCGTATAACACGCTTAAGAGTTTGATCGAAATGACGGAAGCGCTCAACCAGGTTACTCCTGGCCTGGCTTCAGATCATACTTTGTTCTATGGAGTAGAAGCGAAATTCTATTCCGCAAGGCCAAAGCTGAATGACAAGTTTGAGACTGAAATTAGCGGCTTGTATGTTGGAGGGGATGGTGCCGGAATCACGAGAGGACTGGCACAGGCAAGCGCATGCGGAGTATGGATTGCGACCGACATAATCGAAAAATCGAGGACCGGCCGGAAACCGGAGCCTGCACTCGTTTAAAGATGCTTACACTCTTCCATTTCTTTGATAAAATAAACCTAAATACAGACAAGGGCGGGGAGAGTATGTTTGCACCTAAACTAGTGCCAGGGGACGAAATAAGAGTCATCGCACCAGCGACGAGCATGATCATTTTAAAAGAAGCACAGATCGATTTGGCTGTTGAAAGATTGAATAATCTGGGCTTCAAGGTGACATTCGGGAAGAACGCAGATGTCCATGATGAGTTTTTTAGTTCTTCTATTGAAGAAAGAATCGAGGACTTGCATGACGCTTTTGCAGATCCGAATGTAAAAGGGATCCTTACTGCGATTGGCGGCTATAATTCTAATCAGCTGCTAAAATATATAGACTTCGATTTAATTGCTGCAAATCCGAAGATTTTTTGCGGATACAGTGACATTACTGCACTGCAGCTGGCAATCTATCAGAAAACTGGTCTCGTGACCTATTCAGGGCCTCATTTCTCGAGCTTCGGCGTGAAGCATGGACTTGAATATACTATGGAATCGTTTCTGCAGTCAGTCACAAATGATGCCCCATATGAGGTTGTTCCATCTGAAACGTGGTCTGATGATGCCTGGTATCTCGACCAGGAAAATC
This sequence comes from Bacillus sp. ISL-55, assembly GCF_018613155.1. Lineage (GTDB taxonomy): Bacteria > Bacillota > Bacilli > Bacillales > Cytobacillaceae > Mesobacillus. The sequence goes on from NZ_JAGGQU010000041.1 coordinate 26,614, forward strand.
GGACATTTCATGAACAAAGCAGCTATCTGATCCTTCAGGAAGGTGAAGCCGAAGGAAGACTGATCGGCGGAAACCTTTGTACGATGAACCTGCTACAGGGTACAAAATTCATGCCTTCCCTGAAGGATAGCATCCTGTTCATCGAGGATGACGAGGAAAGCCATTCCAGGAGCTTTGACAGGGACCTGCAATCTTTGCTGCACCTTCCAGATGCTGAATCAATAAAAGCTCTTTTGATAGGCCGTTTCCAAAAGAACTCCAATATTACGGAAGAGGCATTAAGAAAGATTATTTCCAGTAAGGAAGAACTGAGCAAAATACCAATCATCGCAAATGTCAACTTCGGTCATGTTCAGCCATTTGCAACGCTGCCAATCGGGGCAATCGCGACAGTAAAAGCATTGGATGGGCAAACTGAAATATTTATTGAACAAAAAGAATAGGGTTTTTAAATGTATGACACCTTTTATGGGTGTCTTTTTTTGTGAGAATGCGGTTTTTTGATTTGGCAAAACAGCTTGTGGAAGAATCTTGACAGCTTTTAACCCGAAGCTCGTAAAGCTGTCAAAAAAACGTTCGAATTTTGACAGCTTTTCGCCTGAAGCCCGTAAAGCTGTCAAAAAAACGTCGGAATCGTGACAGCTTTTACCCCGAATCCCTCAAAGCTGTCAAGAAAACGCCAGAATCGTGACAGCTATTAGCCTGATGCTCGAAAAGCTGTCAAGAAAACGCCAGAATCGTGACAGCTTTTACCCCGAAGCTCGTAAAGCTGTCAAAATAACGCCAGAATCGTGACAGCTTTTAACCCGAATCCCTCAAAGCTGTCAAGAAAACGCCGGAATCGTGACAGCTTTTAGCCTGAAGCACGTAAAGCTGTCAAAAAAACGTCGGAATCGTGACAGCTTTTACCCCGAATCCCTCAAAGCTGTCAAGAAAACGTTCGAATCGTGACAGCTTTTAACCCGAAGCTCGCAAAGCTGTCAAAATAACGCCAGAATCGTGACAGCTTTTACCCCGAAGCTCGTAAAGCTGTCAAAAAAACGTCCGAATCGTGACAGCTTTTCCTCTGACAACCTCAAACCTATCTTAATTATTGAGGTTTTGACGAAGCAGTGCAGAATTTGTCCAAGGTAGGCATGCAGTCCTCAATCAAGAATATGATTTACCATCCATCGTTCCCAAAATCCCCATACCTGTACTACTTATTTTTTACAACTTCACGAAAGATTCGCCTTTTCTATTCATACAATTTACAGAATGTCCATTTGATTTTAATTGCGGTGAATGGAGTGAATTTATGAAGCCGTCCTACTTGATTAAACCTGCCCTGGATGAAAGCTATCCAGAGATTGACTATGGAAAAGGTGTCTTTCTTTTTGATAAAGATGGCAAGAAATACCTTGATGCTGCATCTGGGGCTGTTACGGCAAATATTGGACACGGAGTTCCAGAAATTATTTTGGCAATGCATGAACAGTCCAAACGGGTGTCTTTTGTCTATCGCTCCCAATTCACCAGTGAGGCAGCAGAAAAGCTGGCAGAAAAACTTGCTGACGCTTTACCGGGTGACTTAAATTGGAGTTTCTTTGTGAATAGTGGTTCCGAGGCAACCGAAACGGCGCTGAAAATTGCGATTCAGTACTGGCAAGAGAAAGGAATCAAGTCAAAAACAAAAATCTTATCAAGATGGATCAGCTACCATGGTATCACTCTTGGTGCTCTTTCAATGTCGGGACATCCAGGGAGAAGAGCAAGGTTTGTACCCTTGCTTGAAGAATTCCCATCGATTTCACCTCCATATTGCTATCGCTGTCCATATCAAAGCACGGCACCTGAGTGCGGATTTTTATGCGCGATGGAGCTTGATGGAGCGATCAAGCGGATTGGTTCTGATCATATTGCCGGGTTTATTGCAGAACCGGTGATTGGCGCTGCTGGAGGGGCGATCACTCCCCCAGAAGGTTACTACGAAACTATTAAAAAGATTTGTGATGAAAACAATATATTATTCATTGCAGATGAGGTGATGACGGGCTTTGGCCGAACAGGGCCGATGCTCGCGTCTGAACACTGGAATATCATTCCCGATATTGTCGCGCTCGGCAAGGGAATGGGTGCTGGATACGCACCAATTGCCGCGACAGTCATCAGTGATCACGTCATGGAGCCTATCCTGCAAGGGTCTAAATCGATCATGAGCGGCCACACACTTAGCGCGAATCCACAATCATGTGCCGCTGCACTGGCGGTATTGGAATACCTTGAGAACAATGGCATTTTAGAGGCTGTGGAATCAAAGTCGGTTTACCTGAAAAATAAACTTGATAAGTTAAAAAATCAGTTTGATTTTATAGGAGATGTAAGGGGAAAAGGTTTGCTCCTAGGTCTTGAATTTGTCAGACTGCCAGCTGCGAAGATCCCGTTTGAACGAAGTATGAAATTAACTGAGCTAGTTGTAAAAGCGGGCAGGTATCAAGGAATCTTGCTGTATCCTGCAGGCGCCGGCATGGATGGAATGTCAGGGGACGCAGTGATTATTTCCCCGCCGCTGACCATCACCAAGCGTGAGATTGACGAGTTAATAAACTTGCTGAAGGCAACATTCATTGAAGTATATAGAATACTGGGATTTCCTTATGAAAACGGAGTTGAAGGATAGATGGAAAATCCATTCGGAAAAATAGCGACGCTACAGCAGGCAATGGAGCATTTTTATGACGGTATGACCCTGATGTTTGGCGGTTTTGGCGGAGTAGGATCTCCTCCTGATCTGATTGACGGCATTCTTAAAAAAGAAATAAAAAATTTAGTGCTGATTGGAAATGATACTGGTTTCCCTGAAATCGGCATCGGGAAAATAGTCAGTCGGGGAAAGGCCAGAAAAGTCATCGCCTCCCATATTGGGTCGAATCCGGTAGCCGGCGAACTGATGACCCGGGGCGAAATGGAGGTCGAGTTCTCTCCGCAGGGAACTCTGACGGAACGCATCCGGGCTGGAGGAATGGGACTTGGAGCAATTTTGACAGATGTAGGCGTGGATCACGAATTCGTTGCAAAAGGCAAAAAAAGAATGAACTTGAACGGCAAAGATTATTTGATAGAGACAGCTTTGACTGCAGAGGTATCAATTGTGTACGCCAAAAAGGCAGACCCCTATGGAAACCTTGTCTTCGATAAAAGTGCGAGGAATACAAACCCGCTCGTGGCGATGGCTGGGAATTTCACGATAGCGGAGGCTGAGGAAATCGTTCCTCTTGGCAGCCTGGATCCAGAAGAAATCATCACGCCCGGTGTTTTCGTTGATATGGTAATACCTTCTGGAGGGGTGAATTGGCAATGGGCATGGGAATAGATGTCAGGAATAGAATGGCCAGACGAGCAGCCGAAGAAATCGCTCCGGGTATGGTTGTCAACCTGGGCATTGGGATCCCTTCTCTAGTACCTAACCATCTTCCGAAAGAAACGAGAGTGATGTTTCATGCCGAAAATGGGATTGTTGGGATGGGGAAGTCGCCTGAAAAGGGGCTGGAGGATGAAAACCTGTGTAATGCTGGTGGATTCCCGGTTACGGTCATGGAAGGCTCCTCTTATTGTGATAGTGCAGTAGCGTTCGGAATGATTAGGAGAGGGAGGGTAGACCTTACCATTCTCGGTTCCTTGCAGGTTAGCCAAAAAGGAGACCTGGCGAACTGGATTGTTCCCGGCAAAAAGGTTCCAGGTATGGGTGGAGCGATGGAACTGGCACAAAAAGCAGGAAAAGTAGCAGTATTGATGAACCATACAGATAAAAATGGTGTACCTAAAATAGTGGAATCGTGCACATTGCCTCTGACCGCCGAAAACTGTGTCGACATTATTATCACAGATCTTGCAGTTTTTAATATACATGAAGGTTCGTTGATTCTGTCTGAACTTTTTGCGCCGCATACGATCACTGAAGTTACTGCTAAGACCGCGTGCGATTTTTCAATCGTCGAGGATCTCCGGATTATTGAATATTAAAGGGGCTGATATCGTGAAATCTGCTGAGCAAAAGGTGAGGAATTACATTAAGGAAAGCAGAATAAGAGGGACACGGCTTTTGCAAAAATTAGTCCAGGAACCAAGTACGAGAGGTAATGAAAGTGGTGCACAGGCGGTCATTATTGAAAAATGCCGTGAGCTGGGACTGGAAATGGATATTTGGGAAATTGGGGATAGTGGATTGACTGTACACCCGGCGTTTTGTTCCGATCGTAAAGATTTCAATGGAAATCCGAATGCTGTAGGAATCATGAGGGGAACTGGTGGAGGCAGGTCGATGATTCTTAATGGTCATATCGACGTTGTTCCTGCAGGCGACCCAAAAGATTGGGATAAGAATGCGTTTAGCGGGCACATTGAATGCGGCAAGCTGTTTGGCAGAGGTTCGACGGATATGAAGGGCGGCACAACTTCACTGCTCATGGCAATGGAGGCAATAAAAAATTCGGGAATAAAGTTAAAGGGAGATGTCATTTTTCAAAGTGTAATTGAAGAAGAAAGTGGTGGAGCGGGCACACTTGCAACAGTCCTGCGGGGTTATAAAGCGGATGCTGCAATCATCCCTGAACCTACCAATATGAAGCTTTTTCCAAAGCAGCAAGGGTCAATGTGGTTCAGGATTTCTGTAAAAGGAAAAGGGGCGCATGGCGGAACGAGGTATGAAGGTGTCAATGCGATTGAAAAGGCGATGCTGGTAATTGATAGACTTAGAAGCTTGGAGTCGCAGAGAAATGAAAGAATCACAGATCCGTTTTTCGAAAGTATTCCCATTCCTATTCCTATCAATATCGGAAAAATCCATTCTGGTGACTGGCCATCATCTGTACCTGATTTAGCGGTAATTGAGGGCAGAATGGGGGTCGCCCCAAATGAAACACAGGAAGAGGCAAAACGAGAAATGTATGAAGCCATTGTCGGTGTTTGTAACGATGACCCATGGTTAACTGAAAATAATCCCGAACTTGAATGGTTTGGTGCAAGCTGGCTGCCAGGTGACCTGGATCCTGAACACGAACTGATTCATGTCCTTACTGAAAGCTATAAGGTGGTTAAGGAACAGTCTCCATTAATTGAAGCATCTCCATGGGCTACAGACGGCGGTATCCTTTCCAAGGTCGGCGGAGTGCCAGTAGTGGTTTTTGGACCAGGGGTAACGGAAGCAGCCCATCAGGCGAATGAATATATCCAGCTTGAAGATATATTTGAAGCGGCGGAAATCATTGCACTGGCACTGCTTAAGTGGTGTGAAATCAGCGAGTAAGCTATTTTTGCAGATTAAAAAAAACAGATTCCGGGTTTTTAAGTCCATTCTTCAAAGAGCACTGAATACCCAAATGCGGACCTGAATATGCGAATCAGGAAGAGGGGGAGTCAAAAGGTGGGAGATATTAAGATAAGGACGGCCATTCCTGGTCCAAAGGCAATGAAATTACTGGAAAGAAAAGAAAAGAATGTTCCTGTTGGACCTTTCAACACAATCAAGTCGTTTGCGGAAAGAGGCGAAGGTGCATTATTGACGGATGTCGACGGAAACACATTCATCGATTTTGCGGGTGCAATCGGGACATTGAATGTTGGTCACTGTCCACCTGAAGTTGTGAACGCACTTCATGAGCAGATCGACCGTTACCTTCACCCTTGCTTCCATGTGATGATGTATGAACCTTATATTGAACTGTCGGAGCTGCTCAATAAAATCACACCAGGGACTCATGATAAAAAAACTTTTTTCCTTAGCAGCGGAGCTGAAGCGGTAGAAAATGCGATTAAAATAGCAAGGAAGTATTCAGGACGAAAAGGAATCATTTCATTTGAACGAGGCTTCCATGGCAGGACCTATATGGCAATGTCCCTGACCAGTAAAGTGAAACCCTACAAGTACCAATTCGGGCCATTCGCACCAGAAACCTATAAATGGCCATACCCTGTGTATTCTCAGGAAAAAGGCATGGCACCTGATGAACTTGATGCATTTATGCTGAAAAGGTTTGAGACCTTTTTCCTTAGCGAGGTGCCTGGCACTGAAATTGCCGCGGTCATTATGGAACCGATTCAGGGTGAAGGCGGTTTTAATATTCCATCCAAAAGCTTTGTTCAAGGTGTCAAGAGGATCTGTGACCAGTATGGCATTCTCTTTATTGCAGATGAAATCCAAACAGGTTTTGGCAGGACAGGGAAGATGTTTGCGATGGAGCATTACGATGTCATTCCTGATTTGATGACAATGTCTAAATCGATTGCTGCCGGGCTGCCAATCAGTGCGGTCACAGGAAAGGCTGAAATTATGGATTCTGCAGGCATAGGGGAAATTGGCGGAACCTTTGGCGGAAGCCCTCTCGGTTGTGTAGCGGCAATAGAAGTCGTTAAAATGATAGAAGAGCAAAAACTTCTTGATAGAGCGAATTTTTTCGGCGAGAAGTTTCAGGAAAGATTCGGCAAGCTGACAGATCGTTTCCCTGAGATTGGTGATATACGTTCCTTGGGAGCAATGTGTGCGATCGAATTTTTCAATGATAATGATCAACCAAACGGACAAATCGTTCGGGAAATACTGGCAAAAGCACATCAGCGAGGATTAATTTTAATGAGTGCAGGGCTTTATGGAAATGTAATCAGGCTTCTAGCTCCTCTTGTAATAACAAATGCTCAAATTGAGGAAGGCTTCAATGTACTTGAATCAGTTATTACTGAATGCTGCCAGTGATAGGAGGAGATATCGATGAAACAGAGTTTATGGATTAACGGAGAGAATGTGGAAACAGATAAATATCGTCCGCTTTCAAATCCTTTTAATGGACAGAATATTGCCGAAGTAGCAGAAGCAAGCAAGGAAGATGTGATAAGAGCAATCGATTCAGCTGCTGGAGCTGCAATGAAGATGGCAGGGATGGATGCCCATAAGCGTTCAGATATTCTTCGGAGGGTAGCTGAATTAATTCAGGAAGACAGGGAAGAGTGTGCCCGTCTGATCGCGGAGGAATCCTCCAAACCTTTAAAGGCTGCCCGCGGTGAAGTAGACCGTACGATCATGACCTATACATTTGCATCAGAAGAGGCCAGGAGGCTCCATGGTGAAACAATTCCGATGGATGCAGCTCCTGGAGGCGAGGGAAGAGTAGCCTATACTGTAAGGGAGCCGCTGGGAGTAGTTGCTGCAATAACACCTTTCAACTTTCCGATGAACCTTGTCGCCCATAAGGTCGGTCCGGCAATCGCTGCCGGAAATACGGTCGTCCTTAAGCCAGCCAGCCAGACGCCGTTATCCGCCTATAAAATCGCCTCCTATTTCGATCAGGCAGGACTCCCTGCTGGTGCTCTAAATGTAGTAACTGGAAGCGGGAAAAATGTTGGTGATGTGCTGATTGACGATGAGCGTGTAAAAATGGTCACGTTTACCGGCAGCCCTGAGGTCGGGAAGCAAATTCGCGAACATGCAGGATTAAAACGAGTAACACTTGAACTAGGATCCAACTCAGCATTGATTGTTGATGAAGGAACCGATCTAAAAAAGGTGATGCCAAGAGTCGTTACTGGAGCCTTTTCAAATCAGGGGCAGGTTTGCATTTCTATCCAGAGAATTTTCGTGCACGAAAAGATATCTGATGAATTTGTATCATTGTTTGTTGAAGAAGCTGGTAAACTGAAAGTGGGAGATCCACTGGATGAGCAAACAGATTTAGCTGCAATGATCAGCAGAAATGATGTGACAAGAGCAAAGGCCTGGATCCAGGACGCGGTGGAGAATGGAGCAGAGCTGGTATATGGCGGAGAGAGTGAAAGACAAATTCTGAAGCCAACTGTGCTGCTGAATGTGCAGCCTACTGATAAAATTTCCTGTGAGGAAGTTTTCGCACCTGTTGTCCATATCAACACCTTCAAGGAATTCGATGATGCAATTGATCAGGTCAATGACTCAAAGTTCGGGCTGCAGGCAGGAGTCTATACGAATGATCTTCAAAAAGCGATGAAAGCGGCAAAAAACCTTCATGTTGGCGGTGTGATGATCAATGACATACCGACCTTCCGAGTAGACCATATGCCATATGGCGGCGTCAAAATGAGCGGAACCGGCAGAGAAGGGATTAAATACGCTTTAGAAGAAATGACCGAACTGAAGCTTGTTTCAATCAAACTAGATTGAACTGTCAGCCTGGCCTAAAGCCAGGCTTTTCATACGATGGGAATTTTTAAGGGGGGCATGAAAATGCATTTAGGGAAAACAGTGCTTATGTCGGAAAAGGAGTATACCATGACCGTTTATCTTGATAAACAGAATAAGCGGGTCAGAGTAGAAGACTATTTAGGGAGCTTATCAAACGTATTGGATCGAGCTGAAGAGCTTGTAGAGAGAGAAAAGGCCGACAAACTGATCATCAAGGGAAGAAGAGAACATTTTAAGCTGCTCCTTGAACGAGGTTTTAGTTATGAGGCAAGTATTGACGGATTTTTCCTGGGCTCTGACTGTGTGTTCTTTTCGAAGTTTTTCAGCGACGAGAGGCGGAATTCCCTACATTGGGTTCAAGAGGATGGAATCATCAAAAGTGTTTACCATTTGGCGGAACCGGCACAGAAAATCAGTCCTCCAAAGGATTATGTTTTAAAAAAAATGACCGAAACAGATGCAGCTGGACTATCTGATTTATACAAAGCGGTTTTCCAAATTTACCCCACACCCTTGAATGATCCAGAGTATATCGTTAAAACAATGGAAGAAGGAAGTATGTATTTCGGATTTGTCCATGATGGTCAAATCGTAAGCGCGGCTTCGGCAGAAGTGAACTCTTTTTATAAAAATGCTGAAATGACTGATTGCGCGACTTTAAAAGAGCACAGGAAGCATGGACTGATGAAGGTGCTGCTTGCCCGCCTTGAGGAGGAACTAATTGAAAATGGCATTTATTGCTCATACTCCATCGCCAGGGCTTTATCATTCGGGATGAACGCAGCCTTGCACCAGTTGAGTTATGCATATCGTGGCAGGCTGGTGAACAATGTATTTATCTATGATAAAATTGAGAACATGAATGTTTGGGTAAAGGATTTGGCAAAATCGCCAAATTTTGGGCAGTGATAAGACAGTTTTTCGGCACTCTGTCATATACTCAATATGGGAGTGTGATGAGATGAATTCGGTATCCAATGTGACGGAAGAAATCTTGAGCGCAATATTGAAGTGCATCGACGAGGCGATCCATGTCGTCAATACAGAAGGCATTACCATATTTTATAATGAAGTTGCTGCCAAGCATGATGGACTGGGAATCAGCGAAGTAGTTGGGAAGCCCCTCCTTAATGTATTCCCTTCACTGAACTATCAGTCCAGCACTCTCTTGAAGGTAATTGAAACGAAGAAGCCGATCTATAATGAAACCCAGTCATTCGTCAATTTGCATGGAAGGAAAATCGACACGGTCAACACGACCCTGCCAATCTTTGTGCAGGGGGAATTGATTGGCGCAGTTGAAATTGCCAAGGATTATTCCCAAATCAAACAGCTTTCTGAACGTCTGGTCGAAGTTCAGAAGAGTCATAAAAATCGTGGCGGGAAAGCCGTTAAACAGCAAGCCGGCTATTCGTTCAGCGACCTGATTACAAACAATAAGCATTTCATGACGGTTAAAAAGAAGGCAGAGAAACTGGCGAAATCTGATTCTCCGATTCTTGTATATGGGGAAAGCGGAACCGGTAAGGAGCTTTTCGTCCAATCCATCCATAATGCCTCCAGTCGGGCAGCCGGACCTTTCATTGCGCAAAACTGTGCGGCTATTCCGGAAAACCTGCTTGAAAGCATCCTGTTTGGAACATCAAAAGGAAGCTATACAGGAGCAGTGGACAGGCCTGGGTTGTTCGAGCTCGCAAACGGTGGGACACTTTTCCTTGATGAGCTGAATTCGATGCCGTTCGACCTTCAGGCAAAGCTTCTTCGGGTCATTGAGGATGGTTCCGTCAGAAGAATCGGCGGTTCGAATGTCACTTCTGTAAACGTCAGGGTGATTTCTGCAATGAATGTATACCCTACGGTGGCAATGGAAGCGAACCAGCTCCGGACAGATCTGTTTTACCGCCTGAATGTATTGACATTTGAACTGATGCCATTAAGACATAGGAAAGAAGACATCCTCTATCTGTCCGATATCTTCATAAGACAATATAACAAGCAGCTGAGGAAGCATGTTTCTGGCCTGGATGATCAAGTAAAAGCCATTTTTCTTAAACACCAATGGCCAGGAAATGTCAGGGAACTGAAGCATACAATTGAATACATGATGAACGTGTGTGAAGGCAGTGTACTGACTGGCCAAGACCTTCCAATGATGATGAAAAACATCCATCCGGATTCTGGTGAAGAAACACGTACTTCCTTTGTTTTGAGAGAGAATCTAAAGGAGCTTGAAATCCAATTGATCAATGATGCGCTGAATGCCTCTGGAGGCAATGTCCAGAAAGCAGCCGTTCTGCTTGATATCCCAAGACAAACACTTCAATATAAAATAAAAAAGTTAAATATATAAATTATCTAATCTGCCGAATTTTCAGCAGGTTATTTTCTTTTAACAGGATTCTGCATCAACCATCCTTCTTAACCCCTTGCAGGAAGCTGAATTGATTAAATTCAGAATAATCCGTCACTTTTGGCATGGAACTTGCATTATAAATAGCTATAAAAATAGCTAGGGGGAAACGGGATGAAACAGACATTATATAAGCCTTCGAGACATTGGAAGGATATTGAGCTTTGGAAGGACGTTACGGAGGAACAATGGAATGACTGGCTATGGCAGCTTACAAATACAATCAGGACACTGGATGATTTGAAGAAGGTCATTAATCTTACACCTGAAGAAGAAGATGGGGTCGGGATCTCGACGAAAACAATCCCGCTGAATATAACACCATACTACGCTTCATTAATGAATCCGGACGACCCGCGATGCCCAATCAGGATGCAATCAGTGCCAATCTCCAAGGAAATTCACAAAACAAAATATGATCTTGAAGATCCACTTCATGAAGATGAAGATTCACCTGTACCTGGTTTGACGCATAGATATCCTGACAGGGTGCTTTTCCTCGTGACCAACCAATGCTCGATGTATTGCCGCTATTGCACAAGGAGGAGATTCTCCGGACAAATCGGTATGGGAGTTGCAAAGAAACAGCTTGATGCCGCAATTAACTACATCAGTAATACTCCTGAAGTCCGCGATGTATTGATATCGGGCGGAGATGGTCTTCTGATCAATGATAATATTCTCGAATATATTCTAAAAAACCTGAGAGAAATCGACCATGTTGAAATCATCAGGATTGGAACCCGGGCACCAGTTGTTTTCCCGCAGCGAATTACAGAGAATCTTTGTGCAATCCTAAAAAAATATCATCCAATCTGGCTGAATACACACTTCAATACATCAATCGAAATCACGGAAGACTCAAAGCGTGCCTGTGAAATGCTTGCCAACGCAGGGGTTCCTGTTGGAAACCAATCCGTCATACTTGCTGGGATCAATGACAGTGTGCCGATCATGAAGAAGCTCATGCACGACCTCGTGAAAATCCGTGTGCGTCCATATTATATTTACCAATGTGACTTGTCTGAAGGTATCGGCCATTTCCGTGCTCCGGTTACAAAGGGGCTCGAAATTATTGAAGGCTTAAGGGGGCATACGTCAGGCTACGCTGTTCCTACCTTCGTGGTTGATGCGCCTGGCGGAGGCGGGAAAATCTCTTTGCAGCCAAATTACCTGATATCCCAGAGTCCGGAAAAAGTCGTCCTCCGCAACTTTGAGGGTGTAATCACCTCTTACCCAGAGCCTGAAAATTATGTTCCAGGCAGGGCGGAAGGTTACTTCAAACAAGTGTACCCAGACTATGAAAAGAAAAAATCGAACGCTGGAATCGCAGCTATTATGAACGACAGTGAATTCAACCTGATCCCTGAAGGACTTGGCCGAATCGACCGCAGGGAAAAATATGAGGAAGATCCTGCACATGCATCCCTGAAGGATAAGCGTGAAAAACGAGATGAGCTGAAGGAAAAGAAATTTATGGCTCAACAGAAAAAAACGACTACTGAAGCAGCTGATGGCCAGGGAGCGATCCCTTCGACTAAGGGGGTTGACTGATGGGGAATTGCGAGTGGTGCAGCAGCGAAAAAACCAAAGCTGTAACAGACAAAGTTTACTGGGAACTGCCGGACGGCACAAAAGCAATCCAAATCAATGAAACTCCTGCCATTCATTGCCTGGACTGCCAAATGACATACCAGTCCGAGTTGATTACAAAGGAAATCGAAGATCAATTATTTTTAATAGATACGAAAAAACTCGGCAAGGAAGTTACCTTTGAGGAACTGATGGCACAGCCAAGATTGTTGAAGCGAAATTACTTTGATTTTTCATCTTAAAATTTAGTGTGATATAAATAACCTAAATTAGAATGCTGTTCACAAAAGTTTCACACTTCCTTTTTATCCAGTTACTCCCTCCTCTTTATAATAGAGTGGGGAGTATTTATTTTGGAAATGGGGAGAGAAAATGTCTATTGCTTTATCAATCATGCTGGTAGCGGCAATGGTTGTCCTATTCTTTTGCGGATATTATGTAAGGCTGATCATTGAGAAATTCGGAATGAACTGGCTCCATGCCGTACCAATCACCGTAGCAATCTTAATGTTCAATATCATATGGGCGCTGCTGGAGATGGCTAAATCAGCCAGATGGCAATAAGAAAAGCGCAAGCGCCTTGCACAGTCCTGGAGCGTCTCGAGGTGTTCAAAGCTAACGTTTCCCGCAAGATACTCGAGGAAGCATTTTATTGGATGAAAACTGACTCGGCACTGGAGCGAAACACTAATCCAAGATGGAATAAGTTTATGCTGCCTTATTAAGTTGGAAAATGCACCTTCCCTAAATTGGAAGGTGCTCTTTTTTTGGCATTAAAGTAGACGTGGACTAAACTAATCCGTTATAGTATGGACAAACTAATTTTAACAATAGGCAGGCGTTCATATATGTATAAAAGCTTTTACCACTTTCTCATGAAATACCGGACCACCAAACCGATGGATGCAATCAGCAGGTTTGCCAATTTCGCATATGATGACCTATCGTTCCCTAAAAATTCGGAGGATTACGATGAAATAAGTTCTTACCTGGAATTGAACGGACATTATCCAGAAAGTATGGCTGTCTTTGACGAAGCCTGGGAGGAATATTTAATAGCAGAAAGTTAATTAGCTCTTGCGGCTTACCCGCGGGAGTCTTTTTTATGCATTTTTTACAGGACGGTATTATTTGTACTCACTCGCTACAAGAGATAAAAGCTTCTTTCATTCTCCATCTAGGCGTAGCGATTTTCAGAAAAGTGCATATACTGTTGTAATCACAATTCACGACTCATCGTTGAGAGGATGGAGGAAATGGAAAAAAGGAAAAAACCTAAGTTTAACATCGGTGATACAGTCGTGATCACTATTTATGGGACTGTGGGGAAAGTAACAAATATAAAATGGCTTGACGGCCTTCATGTATACGAGATAAATAAGAGCGAGGGCTTGTATTTGGAAACAAGTTTGCAGATGCTCTCTGAATACGATGGGAAGCTGCTTGAAAAGGAGCAAATCGACATCGAATACAAATATTTTTTCGGAGACTTAGTGCAGGTAAAGGGATATGGTTCAGATTTATTTAAGGTTGTTGGTTTTCGTACAGAAATCTGGAGATATAAGGAAGATGCCTGGGAGGATGTTATTTATGAACTGTCCAGGATTAAAGATGGAGAATGGCTTGAAGCGGGGGAAGAAGAACTGACACTTGTTGCCGACTCGGACAGTGCAGATACATTTATCCAGAAACTGGGTCTTTTGTTTTCGGCGAATAAAGAAGTAAAGCCATCCGTCAACCTTGAGAAAAAGTCTCATCAGCCAAGAGCCGGTGAAAAAGAAGAGTTGCGGAAAATTCATCAGAAGAGAATGACGATTGATAATCTTCTCGATTTATATAATGATTACCGAATTTTATATAAATGGTTCCAAGATGAAGAGTACGCGCATGTCATGAGAGTCATTCTTCGCAAACTTTCAATGCTTGTTAATAATGATGGAAAAAGCCACGTTTAAAATAACCCTGCAAATTCAAGCAGCACATAAACAAGAAAAGGAATTCCAGCGAATTGGATAACTTTAAATAGGAAGTTCACTATGGAGCCAAACAATTCAACGACCATACTATCTTCTTTGTTCACATCCTCAACAAACATTTCGGCAAGAATACCAAGTCTCTGCATACCAGATCACTCCTAATTTGATTTATTCCATTCTATGCTTGTCCAAAAACAATAGAACAATTTTCAGAAAATTGGTTTAGCTTGGCATTAAACATCGGTGCTTCACATACATTTGGAATAAAGGGGGGCGAATCTGTGAAAGAGATTGAGGTTGTTATCGATACAGAAGAAATTGCTGAATTTTTCTTTCATGAACTTGTAAAAAGGGGATACGTTCCCACAGAGGAAGAACTTGAAGAGATGGCGGATATCACATTTGAATATCTGATCGAAAAATGTATTATCGATGAGGAAGAGGATATAGACTAGGTAAGTTACACTTTGCAGTGGCAGGTTCTGATGAATCTGCCTTTTTATATTTTTCTTTTTGGCTCTGTTAAAGCTAAATGTTGTTTTTACATCCTGTTGATTGTAGTGGAAGGCGCGAAGACTCCTGCGCGATGAGCAAGTCAACGGGAGACCCCGCAGGCGCTTGAAGCGCCGAGGAGGCTTCCGGACTGCAAGGAAGAATTTGATCTTTGAAAAATCCGGCATTAGGGATTTTTCATAATTCTTCCCCGCGGAAAGCGAAGCGCCTGGAACGAAAATCAACAGCCAAGTTTGACAGAGCCTTCTTTTTAAAAAAACTTCATTTCCGTGAAACTCTCTCAGCTTATAATCGTATACATTTATTAGAAATAAATATGTAAAAACAGGGAGGCAAAGGGTATGTCATTTTTTAATAAGGTTTTTGCCAGTGTGGGGATAGGTGCAGCTAAGGTTGATACGAAGCTGGAAAAAGACAGAGTGATGCCAGGAGAAGAAGTGCGTGGGATTGTGGAAATTCGCGGGGGGAGCACAGAGCAGAATATCGATGACATCTATTTGAGTATACATACAACGTATATAAGAGAAGCAGATGATAAAAAGTATACTGCCACCGCCCAAATTGATCGTTTCAAACTTACACAGTCATTCTTAATCAAAGAGAATGAAACGAAGGAAATTCCATTCACTTTCAGGCTTCCATTAGAAATGCCATTATCGATGGGCAGGACGAAGGTTTGGGTGTCAACAGGGCTTGATATCAAAAACGCCGTTGATCCAAGCGATAAGGATTATTTGACAGTAGTGCCCAACCAGTTGATGCATGGAGTATTTAACGCAATCAGTGACCTTGGTTTCCGGCTGAGGGAAGCTGAGTGTGAGCAAGCGCCAAGACATCTCCGGAGAAATATGCCGTTTGTCCAGGAGTTTGAATTCGTCCCGGCATCAGGTTCATTTAGAGGACGACTGGACGAACTAGAGGTAATCTTCTATCCGAACAGCGAGAACGAAATTGAGGTCTTGATGCAAGTTGACCGCAGGGCCAGGGGACTTGGAGGTTTCTTGTCGGAAGCGATGGGTACCGATGAAACATACGTAAGATTGAACATCCATGCTTCCGACCTTCCGTCATTGAAGCAGAAGTTACAAAACACAATCGAAAGTTATTGCTAATAAGCACGGAAAGACGATGAAGCACACTGCTTCATCGTCTTTTTGTGCTCTTTTCTCAAACTTTGTTGCAATTGAACTGCTTTTCTTCGCAAAGTTGACTGTTTTTGGGAGAAAAGAGCATGCAAACTGAATACGACCTACAAAATGGCCTTTTATTACGTAAAAAATCGGTTTTAGGAATTTAACAACAATCTTTACGATAAAAGTCTTTTATTATCCTTGTTTCTTTCTACCTGTCGCTGAAAATTCTTTGCCGTGAGCTTCCTGTTCTGCAACGATTGCTTCAGGAGGTATATGATTGTTTTTCTTTGGTGAATTGATTCGGTTGCGGTGTTTCTTGCCCATTGCTTCATCACCTTCTCTTTCGTTTTTTATATAACAGGGGAACGGGATTTTTTCTTTCAGCTTTGGTAAAGCTATTTTTAGCTTGCCCGTTTATAAAATTGTCATGAAACTGAAGATTTTCCTGCTTAACTATATTGTGGTATAGTTTTGAGGTAGCAACCTATAGGATGGAGGATTATTGAATGAGTGTACATATTGGTGCTAAAGAAAATGAAATCGCAGAAACGGTATTGCTTCCTGGGGATCCATTAAGAGCAAAATACATTGCAGAAACATTCCTGGAGGATGCAAAGTTATATAATGAAGTCCGAAATATGTTTGGCTACACAGGCACATATAAAGGCAAAAGAATTTCTGTTCAGGGAACAGGAATGGGTGTACCGTCCATTTCAATTTATATTAATGAATTGATGAATAGCTATAATGTCCAAAACTTGATTCGTGTTGGTACTTGCGGAGCAATCCAGAAGGACGTTAAAGTCCGTGACGTGATCCTGGCAATGACTTCTTCAACTGACTCTCAAATGAACCGACTTACATTCGGCGGAGTGGACTTTGCTCCAACAGCGAACTTTGACTTATTGTATAAGGCGTATAATTCAGGCCTTGAAAAAGGTTTGAACCTTAAAGTTGGTAACGTATTCACTGCAGACCAGTTCTACAACGATAATGCAGAATTGGAAAAATGGGCAAAGTACCAGATTCTGGCGGTCGAAATGGAAACAACAGCTCTCTATACTCTTGCTGCAAAATACGATCGCAAAGCCCTTTCAATCCTTACGGTCAGCGACCATATCCTGACTGGAGAAGAAACTACTTCAGAGGAGCGCCAAACTACATTCAACGACATGATTGAAGTTGCACTGGAAGCAGCGATCAAAGAATAAGTATTGAAAACCCTTTCCTTTGAGGAAAGGGTTTTTACATGGAGATAATGGACATTTTGAAGGCAGTGGAAAGCCAAAATGCCTAAGAACCAGTGCTTAATGGACAATTCAAGCCCAGAGAGAGGCCAAAATGTCTAAGAACCAGTGCTTAATGGACATTTTAAGCCCAGAGAGAAGTCAAAATGTCCAAGAACCAGTGTTTAATGGACATTTCAAGCGCAAAGAGAAGCCCAAATGTCTAAGAACCAATTCTGATGAGTTTGCATGTTCACAAAACAGGCATAATGATTAACAAGAATAATGGGAAAAAAGGCCATTCGAAAGTTTGCCGAAAAATGTTAGAATGGTCTTATTGTCTTAAAATGTTGAAGATTGGTGGACTAAATGAAAAAACTATTGCTGATAATCGCATTGCCGATATTATTGACAGGATGCTCACAGGTAGAGCCGTATCTTGAGAAAATCCCATATTTGGGAGATAAATTAGTTGGACAAGATGAGCAGGAAGATCAGCCGGCTGAGGTTGAAGAATCTAAACAAAATTCGGAAAACCCTGCTCAGGTTGAGGACAAGCCAGCAGACGACGAATTGACACTTGAAGCAGCCTATTTCAATGTCATCCAGGATGCAGACGGAAAGAATGTCATCCAGAATCCGCAGAACACGATGTCACTTGTTAACAAAATTTTCGGGCTGCCAGATAACTATATTCCAGCAGATCTAGTTCGCCCGAATGTTCCCTTCTCTTTTGGAGATGCGAAACTTGAAAAGAGCCTGATGAGGGCAGAAGCTGCAGAAGCTCTGGAAAAAATGTTTGTCGGTGCCAGGAACGATGGAATTGAACTCGCTGCTGTTTCCGGTTACCGATCATATGGACGCCAGGAAACTCTTTTCAATGCTGAAGTGAACAAAGTTGGCGAAGAAAAAGCACTTCAGGCAGTTGCCAGACCTGGAAGCAGTGAACATCAAACAGGATTGACAATGGACATCTCGAGCAAGACAAACAATTTTAATCTCAATGAACAATTCGGTTCAACGAAAGAGGGGGTGTGGCTTGCCCACAATGCCCATAAATACGGGTTTATCCTCAGATACCCCAGGGGTAAAGAAGGTATAACAGGCTATATGTATGAACCATGGCATTTCAGGTATGTGGGCATCAAGGCTGCAACTGAAATTTACGAAAACGAATGGACACTGGAAGAGTACTTTGAGAACGTGAAGAAAATATAGGAGAAGCCTGGCTGTCAGATGCCAGGCTTTTTGTAAATAATCTTACTATCCTGCCTCACAAAAATTCAGTAAGCAATAAATGTGACATTTTTAACTGCGGTATTCACAATTAAGGGTACAATAAAAAAATATACACAACTTTACGGTTGCAAAATATACTATACATGGGTATAGTAATTGGTGTAGAGGGAATGAAAACTTCGATTGAAACGGGGTGTAAAAAATGAAAGAACAAATGACTGTCGATATCACGGGAATGACTTGTGCCTCCTGTTCTACAAGGATTGAGAAAGTCCTCAATAAGATGGAAGGCGTCGAAGCAACCGTGAACCTGGCAATGGAAAATGCCTCAGTCACATATGAATCAGAAAAAATTAAACCTGACGATATATTCAATAAAATTAATGACCTGGGGTACGGTGTCAGAAACGAAAAGATGGATTTAGATGTTTTCGGCATGACGTGTGCAGCCTGTTCAACAAGGATTGAAAAGGTTCTAAATAAAATGGACGGAATGGTTTCAGCAACCGTGAACCTTGCAACAGAGTCTGCTTCAGTTGAGTTTAATAGTGCTGTCCTTTCAGCCGATAAAATCATCTCGAAAATCCAGGATCTGGGTTATGATGGCAAAGAAAAAGTACAGCGGGAAGCAAAGGCTCAGCAAAAAGAAGAAGAAATCAATGCAAAGAAACGGAAGTTATTTATATCAATCCTTTTATCCCTTCCGCTTCTATATACAATGATAGGCCACGCTCCATGGGATACGGGACTGCCGATGCCGCATTTGTTGATGAATCCGTGGTTCCAGCTTTTATTGGCCACACCGGTACAATTCTGGATCGGCGGGCAATTTTATGTAGGTGCCTATAAGTCGCTAAAGAACAAGAGTGCGAATATGGATGTCCTGGTAGCTCTTGGTACATCGGCCGCGTATTTCTATAGTCTGGCAGAAGCTATTAAAACAATTGGCAATCCAAATTATATGCCGCATTTATATTTTGAAACAAGTACTGTCCTGATTACTTTGATCCTTGTTGGGAAATTGTTTGAGGCACTCGCCAAAGGACGTACAACTGAAGCAATCTCCAAGCTTCTCAGCCTTCAGGCAAAAGAAGCGACTGTCATTCGGGATGGTGAGGAGATTAGAATCCCGATTGAAGAAGTTAAAGTAAATGATACCATCATCGTTAAACCAGGAGAGAAGATTCCGGTCGATGGCAAGGTCGTATCTGGCCAATCAGCTGTTGATGAAGCGATGATCACCGGGGAATCAATCCCAGTTGAGAAATCAGCTGGCGATTCTTTGATCGGTGCTACAATCAATAAGAATGGCACTTTGACGATGACTGCGACAAAAGTTGGCAAAGATACGGCGCTTGCAGGAATTATTAAAGTGGTTGAGGACGCGCAAGGAAGCAAGGCGCCAATCCAGCGTGTGGCAGATCAGATATCCGGGATTTTCGTTCCGATTGTTGTCGCAATAGCAATCGTTACTTTCCTTGTCTGGTACTTTGTCATCACACCTGGCGACTTTGCGTCAGCTCTCGAAACAGCTATTGCCGTGCTTGTTATTGCCTGCCCTTGCGCCCTTGGTCTCGCAACCCCAACTTCCATCATGGTCGGAACAGGAAAAGGCGCAGAAAATGGGATTCTTTTTAAAGGTGGAGAGCACTTAGAAGCTACACACAAAATCAATGCTATTGTTCTTGATAAAACGGGAACAATTACTAAAGGGAAACCAAGTGTAACCGACCTTGAGATTTTTGGTGACGAAGAAAAGGTACTGAAATATTTGGTATCTGCTGAAAAAGCATCCGAGCATCCTCTTGCTGAAGCCATTGTGGAATACGGCAACGCAAAAAATATAGAGGTATTACCTATGGATGAGTTCGCTGCAATACCTGGCCACGGAATTGAAGCAACCATCAGTGGTGAGAAAGTATTTGTTGGTACCAGAAAGCTCATGGGTAAAGAGGGTATCGAATTCGCTCGATATGAAGAAAAGCTCGAGCGACTTGAGACTGAAGGCAAGACTGCGATGATGATTGCGATCAACGATAAGGTGAATGGTATTGTCGCGGTTGCTGATACTGTCAAGGAAACAGCGAAAACCGCGATTGAAGAACTCAAATCCATGGGTATTGAAGTGTATATGCTTACTGGTGACAATACGCGCACTGCTAAAGCAATTGCAGCCCAGGTTGGTGTAGAAAACGTAATAGCGGAAGTTCTTCCTGAAGAAAAAGCGAACCATGTAAAAGAACTTCAGTTAAAAGGCAAGAAAGTTGCGATGGTTGGGGACGGAATCAATGACGCGCCTGCCCTTGCGCTTGCTGATATTGGAATAGCAATAGGAACAGGGACAGACGTTGCCATTGAGGCTGCTGACGTCACCATTCTTGGCGGTGAATTGACCCTGATTCCAAAAGCGATATCATTAAGTAAAAAAACGATGCAAAACATCCGCCAAAACTTATTCTGGGCTCTCGCTTACAACTCAGCGGGTATCCCGATTGCGGCAATGGGTCTGCTGGCTCCATGGGTGGCTGGTGCAGCAATGGCATTCAGTTCAGTTTCTGTAGTGACTAACTCCCTTCGTTTGAAGCGGATTAAGTTATAAATTAAAAAAAGAGAGGAAGATTTTAAATGGAGAAAACAACTTTAAATGTATCAGGAATGACTTGCGGACACTGTGAAAAGGCAGTTAAGAACGCTTTGATGGGAGTAGACGGAGTGGCTAGCGTCGTCGTTTCCCTTTCAGAAGGAAAAGCTGAAGTAGAATATGATGCTTCAAAAGCAGAAGTAAGCAAAATGAAGACAGCAGTAGAAGATCAAGGATATGATGTAGAATAGAATCTCAAAGCAGCGGTGATGAACCGCTGCTTTTTTTTGCGAAATCGTCCACCATGGATTTGTAGAGCTGACCAAGGCGATATCGCTATTCTGAAGCAGTACCTATTTTTCTGTTAATTTTACAGTAAAAATGTTATCCTAATCATTAAGGATTTTAAGCTTGATTGGAAAGTGGTGAAAAGGGTTGGATCAACAAAATATGAATGAAGAAAACAAAGAAGAGCTAAAGGGTCAAGAAAAACCAGCAGAAGCTGAGGCTAAAAATAGTTTTCTTCGGATAAAGAAGTTCCACTTTGCAATGCTGTTGTTTTTTCTAGTCTTTTTAACAGCGGGAATCACTACCTTTGCGCTTGCTTTCGGCGAAGACAAGCCGGCAGTGCAGGTAATTAGAGAAAGAGAAGAATTTGCAAAGCTATACGACGCATATGATACTTTGAAAAATGACTATTTCCAGGAAGTTGATCAGGAAAAGCTAATAAATGGTGCGATTGATGGAATGCTTGAATCATTGGACGATCCATATTCGGATTATATGAGCCAGGAAGACGCAAAGAATTTCCATCAGAGCCTGTCGTCTTCATTTGAGGGAATTGGGGCAGAAATTCAGGAGAGAGATGGTTTCATTTTTATCGTCACTCCACTGAAAGGTTCCCCTGCGGAAAAAGCAGGCCTTCAACCAGAAGATAAAATCATGTCAGTGGATGGAAAAAGTCTTCAGGGCATGAGTACGACTGAAGCAGTTGCTCTTATTAGAGGAGAAAAGGGTACGGACGTAAAGCTGTCAATTCTTCGCCAGGGTGGAGAAAAACCGGTTGACGTCACAATAACCCGAGACACAATACCGATTGAAACGGTATATGGTGAGATGCTGGACGGAGGAATTGCAAAAGTCCAGATAACCAATTTCTCGCAAAACACTGCAAATGAGCTAGTAAATATTTTGAATGACCTCCAGAAACAAGGCATGAAAGGCCTCGTACTGGATCTTCGTCAAAATCCAGGCGGGCTCCTGGATCAGGCAATCAAAATATCCAGTCTCTTTGTGCCTGAAGGGGAAATACTCTTCCAGGTGGAAGACCGTGAAGGCAATGTAGAGAAATATGCATCAGAGAACGAAAATAATAATAACCTTCCTTTAGTTGTCATCATTGATAAGGGGAGTGCGAGTGCATCCGAAATCCTTGCAGGAGCAGTCAGTGAATCAGCCGGAGTTCCTCTTGTTGGCGAAAAGTCATTCGGAAAAGGCACAGTCCAGAGAGCGGAGGATTTTTCAGACGGATCGAATATGAAGTTCACGACAGAAAAATGGTTGACTCCTAAAGGCAATTGGATTCATAAGAAAGGCATTAAGCCGGACCATGAAGTCCCAATGCCTGAATATGCTTCATTACCTTTCATCGATCCGGAAACCGAATTAAAGGTATCGACAGCTTCTGAACAAGTCAGGGCTGCACAAAAGATGCTAAAAGCTCTAGGGTTTGAACCAGGCCGAGAGGATGGTTTCTACGATGAAAAGACTAAGGAAGCTGTCATTGAATTCCAAAAATCAAAAGAACTTGAAGAAACAGGCATTCTTAAAGGAAGCTCAACTATCGAATTAATGAATGCTCTGCGCGAACAGATCAAGTATGACGATCCACAAGTACAGAAAGCAATAGAAGTGTTAAAACAGGAAATGAATAAATAAAAAGAATCTCCAGCTTTTGCTGGAGATTTTCCATATTACATAGGAAAAAAAGGTGATGAGAACATGAAACAAGCAGAGGTTTATATTTTGTCGGGTTTCCTGGGTACAGGCAAAACGACGTTGCTTAAGCAAATTTTACAGCATGAAAAAAATAGCGGACGGAACATTGCAGTTATGATGAACGAGCTAGGCAGTGTTTCGATCGATTCAGATGCAGTTGACACAGATGTTCCTTTAAAGGAGCTGTTGGGAGGTTGTATTTGCTGTACCATCCAGGACAAGCTCGAATCCCAGCTTCAAGGGTTGTTATTTGATCACGATTTAGATGCCATTTACATAGAGACCACTGGTGCAGCTCATCCTGTAGAAGTTTTGGATGCTGTGCTTTCTCCATTGTTTGCAGACAAGCTTGCGGTCAAAGGAATTATTACGACTGTTGATGGCAAACAGTGGCTCAATAGACAGGCATTAGACCCCCAGGTCCATCAGCTTTTGCTTGAGCAAGTGAAGCATGCTGACCTGATCATCGTCAATAAATCAGATTTGCTCAATGAATCAGAGCAAGCGAAAATCAGCATGGATATCCAAGGCCTAAATCCTCAGGCTAAATGTATTTTGAGCACCTATTCGAAAGTGCCCATTAAACTGCTGGAGGGATTGGCGTATACCGTGAAAGCTAAGAGTGCGGGTGCTCATGTTCAGGCAGATCTTAGACTAAGCACGTTTGTGCATCAATTCCAGGGTGCTGTCAGCCAGAAAGAATTTGAAGATTTCTTAAGGTCACTGCCGGATTCCATCTACCGGATTAAAGGATATGTATTATTTGACCATTCTCAATATCCAGACCTATTCCAATATTCATATGGGATGCCATTATATATGAAGGAATATATGAAAATGCCGCTCAATCTCGTTTTCATCGGACAGGTAATTGACTGGAGCCAGCTTGAACAACAGCTGAAGGAGTTGGAAATGAAAGTCTGATTTTAGGGCTGCTGGGCAATCGATAAAGCAAGAGTGTATTTAGAAAACCATAAAAAAATTTGACTTTTGCCCAGCTATGCTGGGTTTTTTGCTGGATAAGAAAGTTTAAAATTATCCGCTAAGATTAATGTCTAGCTCCCGCGCCTAGCCCATCGAGATGTTTCAGTCCTGCCAATGCTTGTCGGGGCTGAACGAGGAGCTTGCGCTTTTTGTTCTTTGGTTAAAACTGAGCACGGCTGAATAGTAAAAAGAAAAAAAGCAAAAACTTTCATGAAGCAAAATTTAATCTGTAGATTGAATTCTTGATTTAAGCCGAAAAAGAAGAGATGATTTCAAATGCAAACAATAAAAATTATTATTATGACGATTTTTCTTCTTGCCTTCACTGGAAATAACATAGAGGCCAAGAAGTCTCAGGAAAAGACCCCAATCAAAATGACTCAGTGGGAAGAGGTTAATGAAATTCTGCCCAGGTACAGCAAGTTCACAGTGCTCGATTTGGAAACAGGATTGAAATTTCGGGTACAAAGAAGGGCGGGAAGCAATCATGCGGATGTCCAGCCGCTGACATCAAAAGATACGGAAATCATGAAGAAGATTTATGGTGGGAAGTGGAGCTGGAAACGCAGAGCGATTATTGTCATCTCGGAAGAAGGAAAAATTGCAGCCTCAATGCACGGAATGCCACATGGCGGCGGAGCCTTGAAAAATAACTTTCCAGGTCATTTTTGCATCCATTTTTATGGAAGCACGACCCACAGGACAAACTTCATGGATCTATCTCATAAACTTATGATCCTGAAGTCAGCAGGAAAACTCGAAAAATACCTGGAACAAACGGACCCATACGATTTGGTCAACGCGTATATCGCAGGGTTGAAACAGCAGGATCAAAACATTGTTTACTTGATCTCACTGCAAGACCTTGAGTGGGAAAAGCTGCTGCCCAAAATCGAGAATATCAGGATATCGCGGATGGAAGTTTTGCCAGCCGAGGATGTGGGAGATCAGTTGAGCCTTACCGTTCCTGTTGAGCTTAATATGCAGCTTAAAGGGATCGGCGGCAAGAATTTTAACGGTGAAGTCATCCTGGTAAGATTCATGCCTAATGAACAATGGAAAGTGGATTCAATAAATTTCTTAGAGAAAAACGGGATTAAATGAAACAAATAAAAAAGCTTGAGATATCTCAAGCTTTTTGTATTAGTTAAGGAAATTAAAAATTATTTAGGTGTGGATAANNAACGACTTCATTGGGCGGCTCTCCAGCGCTTGTCGGGGCTGAACGAGGCGCTTGCGCTTTTTGTTCGTTGTGAATAACGCTCCTATTGACCTTAACTTTCGCCAAACTTGGCAAAGGTTTTTTCATCCTCTACCAATCCACATGCTGCGCATTGGATTTTCATTTCAGGACCTTTGTATGGAAGATGAAAAGGCTCAAGCTGTTCGTTTGTATATTGTTCCACTATTTCACCTGATTGAGGATTTAATTTTACAGGCTGCGGTATTTGGGAGATCATATTGAATCTTGTCCTGTTAGTCTTACAGTTCGGGCATCGATATGGTTTGCTCATAGTAATAAAACTCCTTTAAAGTAATTTAACTTATTTTTTGCATTGTCTGTTTAAAATATGTAAAGATACTAGTGAAGGTTTGACCTAGTTAATTATCTGCAGGAGGAATAAGTATGGTAGCAATGGATTATGAAAAGATACTAGATGAGTACAGGACAATATGGAACAATCGAAGACTTCAATCTGAACAGGCACCAGAGGACATTCTTAGGGAAGCGATCCAAAGAGATCTTAAGGATGAAAATTCCCATCCAAGAGCAAGAAGGACATTAATGGAAAAATACTACCTTGCCACAAAAAGAATTTTAGAAGCGTCTTTGACAAGTGAGAGTAAAATCATATTGTTACAGTTGCATATGGAACTGGTTGAAGCAATCCAGGGTGAAGCAGGGAAGTAAATATCACTGCTTAATTGGCATTTATATATTGGTGTATGTGATGACAAAATGATATAAAATTATTAAAGAAGGAAGGAATTCTTGCTTCTTTTTTTGTGTCTTAATAAAAGTGTCGAAAAATATCAACTTTAACTATTGATTTTATACCCCTACTGGTATATTATTTATATTGTAAGTTCAGTAATGAACAAGATATCCTACAAGAGGTGAAGAGTAGTTGCTCACAAGTTTAATCATCAGTCTCCTTTTGGTCACTTTAGTTTTCAACCGCTATGTTCCAGTAAGAAATCTACCAGCGATAAAGGATTATGAAAAGGATGCAGTCTTTGTCGATCTTAGAGATTATCAGGATTCTGCGAAAAATCCAATAAATGGCGCAATTAATATTCCTTGCGGATATTTGAAACGATATATTAAAGAAATTCCGAACAGGCATATTGTCATCATTGCCTCCAATGAATTGGAAAAGAACTTTGGTGCAAGATTGCTTAAAAAATATGGTTACAATGTTAAAGGATATACCATTACTGGTCCATCACAATAGGAGGTGGCAAGGTGGAGTACAATAAGGAAATTGTCAATCGTTTGAAAAGAATCGAAGGACAGGTTAGGGGCAGCATCCGGCTGCTTGAAGAACAGGAAGAATGCAAGTCGGTCGTGACCCAATTATCTGCAATCCGTTCGGCAGTTGACCGCACGATTGCTTTGGTTGTCAGCAAAAATCTAGAACAATGTCTGATTAACGATATACAAGAAGGCAGAGAAACATCACAGGCTGTCAATGATGCTGTAGAATTACTTGTCAAGAGCAGAAAATAATATGATTTCTATTCTTGACAAGCTGTTTTATGTCACTTAAAATACCCATATGGGTATAAAGAGTGAAATCATGGTCATCACTGCAAGATTATGAATAATAAAAATGATAAAGAGGTGCATACGGATGGATGTAGTAATAAATGTATTAATTGTCGTTCTTGCTGTGGCTTTCTTATGGAGCCGGTTCGCTCCAACTAAGGGAATAAATCAAATCACGACAGCACAACTAGGTGAAATGATGAAAACAAAGAAAGCCGGAGTGCAATACGTTGATGTAAGGACTCCAGGAGAATATAAAGGGAATCACATCAAAGGATTCAAGAATATTCCGCTTCAACAGCTTTCTAACCGCACAGGAGAACTTTCACAAGACAAAGATGTAGTCGTCATTTGCCAGAGTGGCATGCGCAGCAGCCAGGCAAGCAAATTATTGAAAAAAGCTGGATTTAATAATATTACTAATGTAAAGGGCGGCATGAGCGCCTGGTAATTATAAAGGAGGAAATTGAAATGCGCCAGATGACACCAACAGAAGTACAAAACGGATTGGGCTCAAATGAATTCGAAGTTGTAGATGTTCGTGAAGTAAGTGAAGTAGCACAAGGGAAAATTCCAGGAGCAATCCATATTCCATTAGGACTTCTGGAGTTCAGGATGAATGAATTAGACAAGAGCAAAACTTACGTAATGGCCTGCCGCTCAGGCGGCCGCAGCTCTAGAGCCACTCAATTCCTTGAGTACTATGGCTATAATGTAATCAACATGCAAGGCGGTATGATGGCATGGCAGGGTCCAACTGAATAATATCCAAGAAGAGATGGCGCTTGCCGTCTCTTTTTTTTCGCTAGATAAGAAAGTGTAAATTTATCCACTTAGATTAGTGTCTAGCTCCAGTGCCTAGCCCCTCGAGACGCTTCGGTCCGCCCGATGAAGTCAAGGAGCGACTTCACCAGTCGGCCCTCCAACGCTTGTCGGGGCTGACCAAGGCGCTTGTGCTTTTCTTAGAAATTGCAGAATCATCCTTGTTGTTATATAGGGCAGCATTGTTATGTCCTGAAGAATTTTTCCAGAAAATGTCGAAGTATGCTTGCTTGTTTATAAATAAATTCGTACACTATTAATGAAAAGAATATTTCGACAATTAGTAACAAGGAGGAATTCTGATGTCTGGTTTAAGCGCCGTGGAGTTGGAACTTGTTAGAGAAAATGTTCATGTCGAAGTTATCCATGAATTGTTGGTTAAGGGATGCTGGATTGAGGATCATGACCATCGTTGTATAGTATCCCAGGGGCAAATTGAGTTCAGTGGGGGTTTCCATGATTCTTATTTCAAAATCTGCCTGAAATCTAACGAGCTCCTTATTGAATCTGACAGTCCGTGGGAGCTGGAAGTACTTGCTGAAGAACTGAAAGAAATAGCCGTAAAAAAGGCAATAATATTAAAATAATATTTAATACCCTAAGAACTTGTCGCCAGAAACGGGGACAAGTTTTTTCTTTTTTATTTACAAGGAAATTGTAAAATAATTTCAATGTGGATAACTATACGGGTTTTCTTAATCCAGCTCCAGCGCCTAGCCCCTCGAGTCGCTTGTCTAGTGTCGCCTCCTAGAAACTCCGAAACTTCAACTCCGCCGGCAGAAGCAAAAAGCGCTTCTTTGTCGGAGTCTCCAGTTTCTGCGTTTCTGGACAGTCGGCTATACATTTCTATTTCGGTCCTGCCAATGAAGTCAAAGAACGACTTCACTG
>NZ_JAGGQU010000042.1 GCF_018613155.1 Bacillus sp. ISL-55
GGGAGACCCCGCAGGCGCATATAGCGCCGAGGAGGCTCCCCGACTGCCCGCGGAAAGCGAAGCGCCTGGAACGAAAATCAGCAGCCGAGTTTAACAGAGCGTTATTTTAATTAAATTGATTCATTTTAAATTTTACATAATGATTTTTAGGGAAAAATGTAGATAAATCAGGGGGCAACTAGACAAAGGAATATCTTTTGTGATAAATTATTACAGTAAAAATCCTTTTAAAACTATATATCTTAAATCGATGAAAAGGAAAGTAGTTTTTGCCATATTCGATAGCGAGCCGGGGACGGTGGAAGCCTGGTGATGAAGCATAAATGAAGAACACCTTTGAGTTCTAACCGAAAGGGGTAACTTGAGTAGGCTTAGACGTTTCCAGCACGTTATATACTGGGTTATGCATTAGTAAAGTTGGTCATTTTATGACAATTTGGGTGGTACCGCGGAAGTTCAGCCTTTCGTCCCTTTTTTAGGGATAGAAGGCTTTTTTTATTGCAAAAAATTACCATAAGGAGGCTTATTATGATTAAGACAGTAGTAAAAGATTTATACAGAAATCAAGAAAATTTTAAAGACAAAACTGTTCAATTAACAGGATGGATCCGTACTCTTCGCGACTCCAAGACGATTGGCTTCATGGAGCTAAACGATGGAACATTCTTTAAGAGTGTACAGGTTGTTTTTGAGGATACCCTTGATAACTTTAAAGAAATTACAAAATTGCCTATCAGTTCTTCTGTATTAGTTGAAGGCGAATTTGTACCAACTCCTGAAATGAAGCAGCCATTTGAAATTAAAGCGACTAAAATTGTCGTCGAGGGGTTATCGGATGCAGATTATCCTATACAAAAAAAGAGACATACCCTTGAATATTTGAGAACAATCGCTCACTTACGTCCGAGAGCCAACGCCTTCTCAGCCGTTTTCAGAGTAAGGTCTCTTGCATCCTATGCCCTTCACAAATTCTTTCAAGACAAAGGGTTTGTCTATGTACATACACCAATTATCACTGGAAGCGATACTGAAGGAGCAGGAGAAATGTTCCGTGTGACTTCAATGGACTTAAACCAGCTTCCGAAAACCGAAGATGGAAAAGTGGATGAAAGTGCAGATTTCTTCGGCAAAGAAACCAACTTAACTGTAAGCGGCCAATTAAATGTCGAAAGCTTTGCTCTAGCTTTCCGTAATGTGTATACCTTTGGTCCGACATTCAGAGCCGAAAATTCCAATACGGCACGTCATGCCTCAGAATTCTGGATGATCGAGCCGGAAGTTGCCTTTGCAGAATTACCGGATATCATGGACCTTGGAGAAGAAATGGTCAAGTATGTCATTGATTACGTTTTTGAACATGCACCAGAAGAAATGGCCTTCTTTAACAGCTTTATCGATAAAACACTTATGGAAAGATTGCAGAATGCATTGAATTCCGATTTCGGAAGGGTTACTTATAGCGAAGCAGTTGAATTATTAAAGAACTCAGGCAAAGAATTTGAATACCCAGTTGAATGGGGTACGGATTTACAAACGGAACATGAACGCTACCTTAGTGAGGAGATTTACAAGCGTCCAGTCTTCGTTACCGACTATCCGAAAGACATCAAGGCATTTTATATGCGAGCGAATGAAGACGGAAAGACAGTTGCCGCGACCGACCTTTTGGTCCCTGGAATTGGTGAGTTAATCGGCGGAAGCCAGCGTGAGGAAAGGGAAGAAGTCCTTGCAGAAAGAATCAAAGAACTAGGTATGTCTGAAGAAGACTACTGGTGGTATCTCGAGCTTAGGAAATACGGAAGCACTAAGCATTCTGGGTATGGCATTGGGTTCGAACGACTTGTCATGTATCTAACCGGAATGAAGAACATCCGCGATGTCATTCCGTTCCCTCGTACACCAGGAAATGCAGAATTTTAATTAAATATGGGTGAAAATGAAAAATAGGATGCTGCGGCATCCTATTTTTTTATGGTAAAAGTGAAAAAAAAAACAGGGTTTGAAATCTCTCGCGATTTCAAACCCTGTTTTGGTTAATTTATTTCTAAAAACTCATTCAGTTAAAGTGTTTTCTAGAAGAATTTATATCCTTTCGACCCAATCGGTGCATTCTCGATCATGTCGATGAACGGTATCGTGTATGCAAATAGAATCAAAAGAACAGTGATACCGAGCCATAGTTTCCAGTTTTCAAATACCATCGGAGTTTTTTCTGCTTGATCAGCAACTTCTCCAACAGGGAATTCTTCTTCCCCTTTAGGTGCGAAGAAAGCAAGGTTGATGAAAATGTAAAGCATCAGGATGATTCCAAGGAAAAGGATCGATCCGCCAACTGCCTGTGCTACCTGGTAAGGAATCCATTCAGCTGCTTGCTCTGAACCGCCGTATGTTGAGAATGAAGAACGGCGTGGAGCTCCTAGCAGGCCGGCAGCGTGCATCGCGCCAGACATGAATGTCATACCAATTGCCCAAACAATCCCCTGGATAATGGCTAGTTTATTCATAGCCTTTGTAAGTACCCTTCCAGTCAGGTGAGGGACAAGCCAGTAGGAAATCCCAAAGAATGTCAGGACAACAGAAGTTGCAAGAGTCAAATGGAAGTGACCAGTGACCCAAATTGTATTGTGCACGACTTGGTTAAGCTGGTGGGATGCGTTGACAAGTCCGCCAGCACCGGCAGGGATGAATGCAAGCATACCGATGAACGGCACTGCGAAACGGGCATCACCCCAAGGAAGCTTTTTCACCCAACCAAATAAGCCGGTAGAACCTTTAGAACGTCCAAACATTTCAAATGTCGCAAACAATGAGAATGCGGTCATCAGTGATGGGATCACAACAAGGAATGTTAAAATAACCTGAAGGAACTTCCATGCTGGGTCAATACCTGGTTCCATTAGTTGGTGGTGGAATCCTACCGGAATCGAGAACAACAGGAACAGGATGAATGACATCCTTGCTAATGAATCAGAGAAAATCTTTCCGCCAATAATCTTTGGAACGATTGCGTACCATGCCATGTATGCAGGCAATAGCCAGAAATACACAAGCGGGTGGCCGAAATACCAGAACAATGTACGGCTAACTAGAACATCTACACGATCTACAAGTCCCAGTGACCAAGGAAGCAATTGGAATAGTACTGTTGCAGCAACACCAATCGTAGCTACGATCCACATAAGCGTGTTGACAAGTGACATGAAAGTCAACAACGGGCTAGGCTTTCCTGGGTTTGCTTTTCTCCATGAAGTGTAAGCCATGATGATTGCAGCACCGTCAATCCAGCTTCCGACGATTACAAGTGTAAGTCCTAAGTAAAAGAGTGCGTGGGCTTGTAATGGTGCGTAGAATGTATATAGGACAGAAGCCTGGTTTGTCAGGATCATGACAGCAGCCATTACAGTACCGATTGTCATTGTCCAGAAACCAATCCAGCCAGTCTTTCGCTGTTTATCAGTTAATGTTCCGGATGTTTTGCTCACAAGAGAGAGCTGGAATCCCATAATGAAAAATGTTGTTAGCACGAGTCCAAGTACGACACCGTGGATGGTCAGGATTTGGTAGTATCCTGTCCATGAAGGTAATTCGAATTTTCCAGAACGGACAAGTGTCTGGAGCAAGCCGGCAAGTCCGCCGATGGCAAGTGCGATGAAAGCAACATAAAAGTGGGCCATTGCCAATTTGCCGTCGCGGCGGTCAACTTTTGGATTGATTAATTTAGTATTCATTATTCTACCACCTCTATTTTCGACGTCATCATGTGGTGGCCGACTCCACAATACTCATTACAAACAATCAGGTATTCCCCAGCCTTGTCAAATGTTGTGACGAATTCACTGATATATCCAGGCTCGAGCATCATATTGATATTTGTGCCTGCCACCTGGAAGCCGTGAATTACATCCTTTGTTGTTGCGATCACTTTCACTTTAGCTCCCTTTGGAACTTCTACCTGTCCAGGATTGTAGGAAAATGCAGATGCTACAAAAACAAGTTCGTAATCCCATTCTTTTCCTTCAACTTTCTTCAATCCAGGCTCATTGAAAGGTGCTGTAGTATCTACCTTTTCAGGATTGATTGTTGCAAGACAGCTAGGAGGCTGGTTGCCTAAGTAGAAGGCACTGACCCCAATTACACTTAGGAATACGATCAGTGTCGTAATTCCGAAAATCAGCCAGATTTTTTCAAATTTATGAATATGCATAACTTCTTTCTCCCCTTTTGGTCTCTCTTAAAAACGATTAACAAATAAGAAATAAACGCCTACCCAAGTAGCGATTAAAAAGAATCCTAACAAGAACACAGATGCAAGTGTTCCTTTCAAGGAAGATTGTTCTTCCACCTTCGTATGTGTTTTCTTCCCAATTCCAGGCTGAGCCATCCCGGTCCACTCCCTTCGTAAAAAATGTTCGATTTAATTGATAAGTACACTCTCATAATACAAAACAATTTGGATACGTAAATATGGTTTCAGACAGTTCACAAATTGTTCATACCTGACATATTTACTATGTTAATGGTGAAAACGCGTCAACACAGTGATTTAAGTCACATGGTACGAGGGGTAATTGTGAATAATCTGTGAAAATCGTCATGTGAAACAGTGAGCAAAATCACAAACTAACAGGTCAGGATGTGATAGATCGACTTGACATTGGAGAGCAAATGAATCATAACAGCTTTGTCCACTTCATCATTAAACCTGTCAATAAAACGAAGGAATCATGACAGCTTTGGTCTCTCCACCATCAAACCTGTCAAAAAAACGAAGGAATCATGACAGCTTTGGTCTCACCACCATCAAAGCTGTCAAAAAAACGAAGGAATCGTGACAACTTTGGTCTCTCCACCATCAAAGCTGTCAATAAAACGTAGTAATCGTGACAGCTTTGGTCTCTCCACCATCAAAGCTGTCAAAAAAACGAAGGAATCGTGACAGCTTTGGTCTCTCCACCATCAAAGCTGTCAAAAAAACGTAGTAATCGTGACAGCTTTGGTCTCTACACCACCAAAGCTGTCAAAAAAACGAAGGAATCATGACAGCTTTGTCCACTTCATCACAAAACCTGTCAAAAAAAACATAGAGATCATGACAGCTTTGAACTCTCCAGCATCATAGCTGTCAAAATAACGACGGATTCTTGAATCCATTAGGAAAATAGGAATCACCATTCTAAGCGGAGTCTAATAAACTAATAGAAAATGGATCTTTCAGGAAGTGGAAAATATGCAAAAGTTTTATTGTGAACATTGCCGTCTCATCTATGATGAAATGCGATTATGTAAAAAATGTGGGGGAGCAGCAGAAAAGCAAATATGGATTGAAGTCCAAAAGCAGTCCAACGAAAAATAGCACCTGGTTTGGTGCTTTTTCTTTTACAAGGCGGGTAAACCTGATTTTCCTGCGTATTATGTTAAAATTAAATCAATTTAGAGCGGGAGGATGATGTGAATGTTTTTGCCATCTTTTGAATTGAAGGGGAAAACAGCGGTAGTGACCGGTGCGGGAAGAGGGATTGGCAGGGCGATCGCCATCGGCCTGGCTGAAGCTGGAGCAGATGTTGCCTTACTTGCAAGAACGGAGGAAGATCTTAAAGAAACTTCTTCGGTAATTGAAAAATTAGGAAGTAAAACTCTAGTGCTCCCCACAGATGTAACCAATAGGGATCAAGTACATAAGTCAATTTCAGCAGTACGCACTGAATGGGGAAAGATTGATATCCTCGTCAATAATGCTGGCATGAATATCCGTTCCAAGGCGTTAGAGGCGACAGATGAAGAATGGCAAACGATTATGGATACCAATTTAAAATCAGCCTTCATGATGTCTCAGGAAGCTGGAAAAATCATGAAGGAACAAGAAACAGGCGGAAAAATCATTAATATCGCGTCTGTTGCTGGACAAGTTGCCCTTAGGACAGGTGTCGTGTATGCAGCAACTAAGGCAGCCCTCATGCAGATGACAAAGGTGCTGGCAATGGAATGGGGACAATACGGTATCAATGTGAACTCAATTGGTCCGTGGTATTTCAAAACACCTCTGACTGAAAAACTATTGGCTGATGAATCATATGTAAAAGATATCCTTGCAGTAACGCCGTTGAAAAGAATTGGGGAATTGCCTGAACTGGTAGGACCAGTTGTTTTCCTAAGTTCTAAAGCAGGAAACTATGTGACAGGCCAAACTTTATTCGTCGACGGAGGTATGACGATTCACGGATTCTGACCAGGTATCTACGGAATAAAGGAAGGGTTTGCTTTTATCCAGAAAGACCATGACAAGAATGAATCTGTCAAAAACAAATAGATTGTCAACTGGTAAAGATTTTATAATGTATAAGGCAAGAGAGCATTGTATAATGAATTTGCACAGCAACTCCTTCAAAACGTTAGGCTTTTCCCAATTGCGGGGAAAGCTTTTTTTTTCGTCTTAATGAAAGCTAGTTTGACTGTATACTCTCTGGGTAAATGGAAAAAGTAACCGTACATAGATGTGAGGAGAGTATAACATGCCAAGAGTCATATCCATCGCAGAAGCATTGCCGCCATTTTCAATAGAACAAGATAAGGTAATGGACTTCGCTGAAAAGCTATTCAAAGAATCCTTTAAGGATATAAATAGGCTGCTCACCGTTTTTCAGAACGGCCAAATCGAGAAACGCCATTTTGCCAAAGATCTTGATTGGTTTGAAAATGACCATACCTTTGAAGAAAAGAATAATGCGTATATTGAGGCGGCTGTGGAACTTGGTGCAAAAGCAGTCTCAAATTGCCTGAAGAGTGATGTATTTTTAAAAGACGAAGTCCATCTTGAAGAGATCGATGCTATTTTTACCATCAGCAGCACAGGGGTGTCAACTCCTAGCATTGATGCGAGAATAATGAATACATTGCCATCATCACAATACACTAAAAGGATTCCGATATGGGGTCTCGGGTGTGCAGGTGGGGCAAGCGGGCTTTCACGTGCATATGAGTACTGCCTGGCCTACCCGAAGGCCAAGGTACTTGTGCTATCCATTGAATTATGCAGTTTAACCTTCCAGCGGAACGATCGATCAAAAAGCAATCTGATCGGAACTTCATTGTTTGCCGACGGGGTTGCATGTGCCCTTGTCTGTGGTGATGAGTCTGGCTATGAAAATATAATGAAAAAAGATTCTGCCCCTAATATTATCGGTACACAATCCACAACGATGCCCGATTCTGAAGATGTAATGGGATGGGAAGTGAAGAATGAGGGATTGTATGTCGTGTTTTCGAAGGATATACCGACAATCATTGAAAACTGGCTTCAGCCAAATGTCTTAAGGTTTTTGAATACCAATGGTCTTGATGTTCCAGACCTTGATCATTTTATTGCGCACCCAGGAGGTAAGAAAGTATTGGAAGCCTATGTTTCTGCCCTGAAGTTTCCTGAAACAATGACCAGGACTTCCCTCGATGTCTTAAAAGAATACGGGAATATGTCTTCTGCGACCATACTATATGTATTAAGAAGGTTCATGGAGACAGCGAAGGCAGGAGATCTTGGACTCGGTGCTGCACTTGGCCCAGGTTTTAGCTCTGAATTGCTATTGATGAGGTGGGAGTAACGTGGTGTTTCTCATATTTGTAGGTTTGATTATCCTTCAGCGGATAACAGAGCTGGTCATCGCGAGAAAAAATGAGGCCTGGATGAAAGATCAGGGAGCCGTAGAATTCGGCCAGGGGCATTATCCCGCGATGGTGTCGATCCATACAGCTTTTTTCATATCCTTTATTTTGGAAGTGAATCTATTGGGTAAAAATCTTTCAGATTATTGGCCTGTCCTGCTTGCTCTGTTTATTTTTACACAGACAATGAGAATTTGGGCACTAGCTTCATTGGGCAGGTTCTGGAATACAAAAATCATCATTCTTCCTGGAGCTAATGTCATTAAGAGAGGACCTTATAAAATTATCAAGCATCCAAATTATTTAATTGTTGCGATCGAGCTGATTGTGATTCCATTGATGTTCAATGCCTATATTACATTGGCGGTCTTTACTTTGTTGAATATCCTCATTTTATCAATCAGGATTCCTGCAGAGGAAAAGGCATTGAGAGAGTTAACAAAGTATGAATCTGAATTCTCTAAACAGGGGCGTTTCGTCCCGAATTTGTTAAATAAGTGTGACAATTAGCCTCCTTCCATTGAAAATGATAATCAGTAGTGCTACACTTTTCTTAAGATGAAAATTATTCTCAGTTAAAAAAGTATCTTAAGGATGGTGTCGTACCAATGGTTTCCATGTTAGTTGTTTCGACCGTAGCTGCTTATTCCTTACTTATGAAATATGTATTGAGCAATGTACTAAAACCTCATTAATAAACAATATTCTCATTTAGAAGGAAAGCCCGGACTGAGGTTCGGGCTTTTTCTTTTTGTCCTTTAACGGAGCGATTAATGTGCTTTTCATTACTTTTTCTAAGGGACAAAAATGAAATTATAGGAAAAGACCGAAAAATCATATAAAATAAAGTTATTCACAATTTTGTCACAAGGGGTTAGAGGAATGGGCCAAACTATTGCACAGCAAGATCAAAAGCTTCTTGGAAAGATTTTATCAATATATAACTTAATGAATACAAATCATGATGAAGATATAGCTAAAAAAGTAAAGGAATTGGGCAGGAAAGCCGTTGAAGAAGAATTTTCAATCGCTTTTTGCGGACACTTTTCTGCAGGGAAATCGAGCATGATCAACAAGTTGATTGGCGATAACATTCTGCCATCAAGCCCTATCCCAACCAGTGCGAATCTGGTGCGGCTAAAATCAGGTAATGAATATGCCAAGGTCATCTTTAAGGACGGCGGGTCACGTCTGTATCCGGCTCCGTATGATTATGATACGGTCAAAACCTACTGCAAGGATGGTGAACAAATCCAGGCTATAGAAATCAGCCATAATGGAGCTGAGTTCCTGGAACAGGCAGTCATTATGGATACACCAGGAATCGATTCTACAGATGATGCCCATCGGATTGCCACTGAATCTGCGCTGCATCTTTCAGATATCGTCTTTTATATGATGGATTATAACCATGTCCAATCCGAACTGAATTTCCTTTTTACAAAGGAATTAACGGATGCAGGAAAAGAACTTTACTTGATTATCAACCAGGTCGACAAACATCTGGATGCAGAACTGTCTTTTAATCAATTTAAGCAAAGTGTTGAAGACTCTTTTGCGGACTGGGGAGTAAAGCATGCAGGGATTTTTTATACGTCGCTGAAATACCCTGAATCACCACATAACCAGTTTCAAGAGCTTCGTTCATTTATCATGGAGCGAAAGGATAGAAGAAAAGAAATACTGCCAGTTTCAATTTTTAAGTCATTGGAAAAGCTGTCTGAGGACCATTTGGGGAGTCTTCAGCAGGATGTTGCTGAAGAAATAGATCAGTTTGAGACCATCCTGGAAGGGATTTCTGAAAGTGAGCGACAAAAGCTTTCAGATGAGCTCGATAAAATAAAGATGCAGCTTGAAAAAATTCAGGTTGAAAGGGACCCTGAACGGGAATTCCGTGATGGTCTCAAGGATATCTTAAAGAACGCGTATCTAATGCCTTTCCAGACAAGGGAATTGGCCGAGGCGTATCTGCAGTCAAGGCAGCCAGACTTTAAAGTTGGCTTGTTGTTCTCTAAACAAAAAACAGAACAGGACCGCTCAGCTAGATTGGATAATTTCTACCGGGAACTTGAGGATAAAGTACAATCCCAGCTCGACTGGCATATCAAGGACTTTTTATCAAAGCTTTTCAAGAAGCATAATCTATCGCAGACCGAGCTGCAGGCAGCAGCAAATGGTTTCAAAATCGAGTTTCAAAAAGATCTGCTCTCAGAAGCAGTTAAGCCTGGCGCGAGACTATCAGGGGACTATGTCCTCAATTATACGAATGATGTCGCTGAGGCTTTGAAGAATCTTGCAAGAAGAAAGATTGAGCCAATTAAGGAACTTTTCATTGACTATGTAAAAGGTCATGATGATGAGGAGGTAAATGAACTTCTCAAAAAAGAAGAAAATCTCGAGAAGCTTTTATCTGCCTGGAAAGCATTGAATTCAATTCAAAACAATCTCGACCAGCAACGAAGACTTGTGTCGGAAATTCTTTATGGCGAACATGCAGGATATAAAGAGGAAGATTTCCTTGTTTTTAAAGCTGATAAAGACGAGCCGGAAGTGATTTTAAATAATGACTTTGCTACCGAAAGCACAACTAGAGAAAAGGCCGTGCCATCAGTAGAAGCTCCTGTAGAGCAAACCGGGAATGGTATAGAGCAATTTCACGAAAAACAACAGCAGCTGGTCAGGAAAATGAATTTCACATCCGAACATATTGAAGATATACCTGGCTTGAAAAAAATCGCCCGTGAACTGAAGGAAAAAGCATCACGCCTTAAAGAGAGAGAATTTACTGTTGCTTTGTTTGGAGCATTCAGTGCAGGTAAGTCCTCTTTCGCGAATGCTCTGGTAGGGGAGCGGATTTTGCCGGTATCACCAAATCCGACAACTGCTGCCATTAATAAAATTAAACCGGTGACAACTGAGCATCGACACGGAACGGTAATTGTCAAAATCAAAAGTGCCGGAGAATTGCTAAAAGAGCTGGACCGATCGTTAGGATTGTTCGGCAAACAAACATCTGATTTCGAGCGAGCGATCGATCAAATCAACAGTCTTAAATTCGAGGATAGCGGTTACAGCGCGGCAGAAAAGACGCATTACTCATTCCTGCAGGCTTTTGCCAAAGGATTCAGCAATTTTAAAAACAGCTTCGGGGAAAAGCTTTTGGTGGATCTTGAATCGTTCCGAGGTTATGTAGCTGAAGAGGAGAAATCCTGTTTTGTGGAGTGGATTGAGGTTTATTATGATTGTGAGCTTACGAGAGAGGGGATCACCCTTGTTGATACACCAGGTGCTGATTCAATCAATGCCCGCCATACTGGGGTAGCCTTCGATTATATCAAGAATTCGGATGCTATATTATTCGTAACCTACTATAACCACGCGTTCTCAAAAGCTGATCGTGAGTTCCTGATTCAGCTTGGCAGGGTCAAGGATACCTTTGAACTTGATAAAATGTTCTTCATTGTGAATGCCGTTGATTTAGCGAATTCGGAGGAAGAACAGGAAGCCGTTTTAGAGTATGTCGAGGACCAGCTTGTTCAATACGGCATCAGGAAGCCGCATCTATTTCCTGTTTCCAGTTTAAAGGGCCTGAATGCGAAGCTCGTAAATGAGACTGGCGGAGACCAGCTGTTTAATCAATTTGAAAAGGCGTTTTACACCTTCATCGCCAATGACCTGATGAATATGGCTGTCGAGGCCGCTGAGTCAAAATGGCGTCAGGCTGTGGGTACAATCGAGGAAATGATCAACTCTGCAGAAGAAGACAAGGCAGCGAGGGCAGATAAACGACGAAAACTCCTTTCGGAAAAAGAAGAAATGCTGCTTATTTTATCACAAAAGAACTCAGCAGTACTTGAGGAGCGCTTGAACCTTGAGGCCGATGAATTGACTTATTACATTCGGCAGCGTGTCTTCATCCGTTTCGGTGACTTCTTTAGGGAGTCATTCAATCCTGCGCTATTGAAAGATGATGGACGCAATTTGAAGAAGGCCCTTGAAACAGCGCTCGATGAGTTGATTGAAAGCATTGGATATGACCTGGCACAGGAGATGAGAGCGACGTCTTTAAGAACCGAAGCGTTTATTATCCGGATCTTGAAAGAGTTCCAGGAAGCACTGTTAAGTGAACTAGTGAAAATTAACTCATCGATTTCCATTTCTGCAACAGATAATGGACCGCTTGCCGGAATAGAATTTGAAACAGCATACCAAAACATTGATCGTAACAATTTTAGAAAAGCCCTGGGCATGTTTAGGAATCCTAAATCCTTCTTTGAGAAGAATGAAAAGAAATTAATGGCGGATGAACTTGAAAAGCTTTTACATGGTCCTGCAGGTGAGTATCTTGAAGCCGAGAATGATAGGCTTAAAGATCATTATCAGCCTGAATTGGTCCGGGAGTTTGCAAAAGTCCAGGAGGATTTTTCAGAGCAGATCACAGAGTATTTTGAAGGGATTACATCTGCACTTGAAGATAACTTCTCTATTGATACTGTTAAAAGGGCACTATTAAATATTAGAAACTTTCAATAAAGGTTGAGTGCAGAGATGACCAGTAATAGATTTCATGCATGTGCTACTTGTGTTAATTTTCAGGCTGAAAAGCTGAATGGCAAAATGATCTACCATTGTGGCAGGCTTGGCTATGAAACGAAGAGTCATTATAAATTTTCCTGCTGGGACCCTAAAGAACACGTGAAAAAATTGATGTCCAAAAAAACTACCTGAGGAGTGGTTTCCTTGCAAAACCATGTAGATTCTGAATGGCTTAATGACCATCTTGGAGACGAAAATACAAGAGTTGTCGATTGCCGTTTCAAGCTTGGGAGTCCTGACGAGGGCAGGCTTCTGTATGAACGCAGTCATATTCCTGGTGCGGTTTATTTCGATCTCGAAAAAGACCTTTCCGGTACAGTCAGAGAACATGGCGGCAGACATCCGCTCCCGGAAACAACTCTGTTTAAAGAAAGACTGCAGGATGCCGGGATTGATAACAATACAACAGTTATTGTTTACGACGGAATGGAAGGAGCGTTCGCCTCAAGGTTATGGTGGCTCCTTAAATACGTTGGGCATGAAAAAGTCTATATCCTGAACGGAGGCTTCGATGCATGGGAGAAGTCTGGCTATCCAGCTGATCATTCCGTACCACAATATAAGACTGCAAAATACACCGTTGCAGAAAATTATGAAATGCTGGCTTCCTATGAAGAGGTGAAAGATATCGCACTAAAAGGGGCGGAAAGTGCGGTCCTGATAGATTCACGGGAAACTAAAAGGTACCTGGGAAACGAGGAGCCAATCGATCGTGTTCCAGGCCATATTCCAACAGCGATCAATAAGCCGTGGATGGAAGGGTATGAAAGTGGTTTTTTTAAGCCTGTTAATGAACAGGAAAAGAGATTTGCTGAGCTGGATCCTAATCAGCCTATCATTGTGTATTGCGGATCTGGAGTGACAGCTACGCCGAATTTTATCGCTCTAAAAGAAGCTGGATTCGAGAATGTCAGGCTTTATGCAGGAAGCTACAGCGATTGGGTTTCTTACAGAGAAAATCCAGTTTCAAGGAGTGAATAAAGTTTAAAGAAAAGTTGGCGCTTTTGATTCAGTTCACTAATTGAAGAATGGCTATTTTCCGAATATAAAAGGGAACTCCGAGAGTTATGTTATAATATCAAAGTTGACTTTTAAATTAAGGCTTCAGGCCTTTAAAATAGAGCCATGGCTCAAATTTTACCAAATGGAGGTACCAACTTGGAAAATAATAAAACCTCTCTAATGCTAGTTGACGGGATGGCTTTGTTGTTCAGGGCATTCTATGCAACTGCTGTTTCCGGACAGTTCATGATCAATTCAAAAGGGGTCCCTACAAATGCGATCCACGGTTTCATCAAACACTTTGCGACTGCAGTTGCAAATTTCAAGCCCACCCATACTGCTGTATGCTGGGATATGGGCAGTAAAACCTTCCGTACGGAAATGTTCGACAATTACAAAGCAAATAGACCTGAGGCACCTGTTGAGCTGCTGCCACAGTTTGACCTTGTCAAAGAGGTAGTGGAAGCTCTGGATGTACCAAACATTGGCTTGCCGGGCTATGAAGCGGATGACTGTATCGGGACGATTGCCAGGACGGTTAAGGAAGTGGATACGGTTACAATTTTGACAGGTGATAAGGATATTCTCCAGCTGATCGATGACCGGATCTCTGTCATCCTGCTACAGAAGGGCTATGGCAATTACCTGGTCCACGACCGCAATACATTGTATGCTGAAAAGGGAATCTGGCCTGAACAGATGATTGATCTGAAAGCATTCATGGGAGACCCAAGTGATAACTATCCTGGTGTCCGCGGGATTGGTGAAAAGACGGCAATTAAGTTACTTCAGGAGCATAGGGATGTAGAAGGTGTCATCGCGAATCTGCATCAACTGACAAAATCACAGCGAGCAAAAATCGAGGCCGACCTTGAAATGCTTCATTTAAGCAGACAGCTTGCTGAAATCAAATGTGATGTACCAGTTGAATGCAAGATGGACGACGCCCTATTCAAAATTGACCGTGACAAGCTCCTCGCCAAGTTCAATGAAGTTGAACTCAGGGGGCTGCACAGACTGTTTGAAAATGACTCAATATACGCTTAAAGGAAACGGCTGGTTTTTATACCAGCCGTTGTTTTTTTTATAATGTTTTCGCATTTAAAATGGTGTCTATCCTCGCCCTTGTCGAAGCTGAACAAGGCGCCTGAGCTTTTCTTATTTTGTATTCTTCTTTTTAGCGGCATTTTCCAGTTTTGACTTTGGTTCTTCAGCAAATTCTGCATCCTGTCCGTAGCCTTGCGGGTTTACACCGGGTGCCTTTGTTCCTCTGTTTCCCTTTTTGCTCATAATCAGTGATCCCTCCAGAAATGTTTTTGTTTAAAAATGTTCAGAAATGAGAAATAACCTTTATAGGTTGTCTGCTTTGTACAGCTTAATCCTTATTATGAACGTGCAGGAATAAAAGCAATCATTTTTCTTCAAAATAACATGGAGGTGACGGATAATGAATAAAGGCGCAGTTATTGCTATCTCAAGTATTGGCCTTGCTCAGGCCTTAAAAATACCGTTTCATTACGCAAAGACACAGGAGTGGAAGCCGGATTTATTTTTGGCCAGCGGCGGGATGCCCAGCTCCCATTCAGCTGGTGTAGCATCTTTAACCACATATGTAGCACTTACAAAAGGCGTACGCTCGATTGACTTCGCCTTGTCACTCGTGTATGGCATGATAGTCATGTATGATGCACAGGGCATAAGGAGACAAACAGGAGAACTGACTTTAAAAGTAAATGATCTTGATGAATTAATTGATAAGATTCACGAGGATGACCCAGTAGAGTTTGAAGAAAAGTCTCCAGATCCATTAAAGGAAATGCTAGGCCATCAGCCAAAAGAAGTACTTGGCGGAGCCCTTTTTGGCATGGCGATGGGTTTTGCTGGATATCTTTTAACGAAAAAACGGTAGAAAATGCTCGAATTATGCGGTAAAATTTTACTAGAAGTCGGCTTGAAGAGAGGATTGATTCAGTCAGTGCGGACAGTTGAAGATTACTTGCTTCATTTGAAGAGC
Organism: Bacillus sp. ISL-55; assembly: GCF_018613155.1. Lineage (GTDB taxonomy): Bacteria > Bacillota > Bacilli > Bacillales > Cytobacillaceae > Mesobacillus. The sequence continues at coordinate 15,269 of NZ_JAGGQU010000042.1, forward strand.
AAAGGGTTCCAGTTGCGTGAGGACGCCATCGGCTTTATTTACTTTGGACAGCAATATACAAATTCTACCGATGAACTTACCAATACAGCCATTGAGATTACCCTAAAGGCTCAAAAAGGTTTTGATGGAAGCTTTTATATATCGTTGCTGGAAACCTTCGCTTCTAATAAAATCCATTCCCGCAAAGCAGCATTGCAGTATATTAAAAAAATCGAGCTTTTGGCCGTTTAACGAAAGCCGGAAGCGCCACGAATGGCTAGGCGTTCTCGAAGTAGAAAATATATAAACTGGATTATAAGAAAAGGCTGGTTTCAAAGCGTTATGCTTTGAAATCAGCCTCTTTTTTTGGGAAGAACTTACGAATAAAACTTTCGAATTTGCCAGAAGGCAATTCCGCAAAAACCATACCGGAAAAAATTAGCAAACAGCCGGCAAGGGCACCGTATGTAAGACGTTCATCAGCCCAGAAGTAAGCTGTAATAGCAGCAAAGACTGGCTCCATTGCAAAAATCAAAGCAACTCGAGTGGCCGTCGTATGTTTCTGGAAATTGGTCTGGATGAAAAACGCCAGTGCGGTTGCAAGAATAGATGTGACCAACAGGGCGACCATGACATTCGCTGAAAAAATGACCTCAGGGTTGAATGCCCTCTTCCAATCCTCGAATAGGACAGAAGATACTGCAGATAGGGCAGCAACAGTTGAGATTTGGACTGTCGTCAACAGGAGTGTTGGATAACTGCTGCTGTATTTTCCAGTAAAAACAATGTGCAGAGCAAAACCGGCTGCACATATGAGGACAAAGCCGTCTCCAATGTTAAGGTTTGAAACATCTGACATTGTTAAAAGATATAGACCTGCAGTTGCTGCAGAGACACCCGCAATAGAGTTGATGCTTGGGCGCTGCTTTAAAATCCCGATCATCAGCAATGGTACCAGGACTACACTTAAACCAGTGATAAAGCCGGCTTTGGATGAGGTTGTATACAACAGGCCTAATGTTTGGAATGCATAGCCAATGAAAAGAAAAAAGCCGAGCATTATTCCTGATACAATTAATTTTCGATCCAGCTTTTTTAGCTGATCTTTTTCAAAAAACATAAGCCAAAGTCCTAATAGGATTGCTGCCAGGGTGAAGCGGACAGCATTGAAGGCTTGTGGCTCAAGAAAAGAAATTGCATTTTGTACAAGAACAAAAGTTGCGCCCCAGATGAGGGCTACGAATAGTAAGCTGAGATCCGCGAAAGTTGATGCTTTCATGTTAGTTATCGGTTCCTTTCATGTTGTTGTCCCTTACCGCTTTTCTTGCCAGATCGTCAGCTGTCTTATTTTCACTCGATGGAATCCATTTCATGAAGAAGAGGTCGAATTGACTGGCAAGCATTAATGCTTTTTCCAAAAGGGGGGCATATAGTTTATTTTTGACGAACTCTTTCTCAACCGCTGCATTAACAAGCTGTGAATCGGTTCTGAAAGAGACAACTTTAAGACCTTTATCTAGGCAGATTTCCAATGCTTTTATAAATGCATGATATTCAGCTTCATGATTGGACATGACACCAAGAGGAATGGAATATCTAAAAACTTCCCCTTCACCTTTAATAAAAATGCCAGCACCGCTTGGACCAGGGTTACCAGCACTTGCACCATCAATATACACTTCGAACAACAAAGATCACTCCCAGTTGGTTTGTACAGATAATAGTTAGTGTATCATAATAGCAGTGAAAATTTATAAAAATATACAAGGACCATTTCTTGTTCATCGTCCCTTTTTCATTGTAACGGGCTCGGAAAATGGGTAAGATAACTAAAAATAATCCATTTGGCAGAGTGAAAAACAGATCAGAAAGCGGGGGAGAAGTCATGAAATATAAATTGGAGTGGGAATACAAAGCTAAAGGCATTGATCCCATCCTATTCAGCTCTGATTTCCTTGATGGCGAGCATGCGCTGCAGGCTGGTGAAGAATTAGAAAAATCGGGTAGAGCTGGTGAAATATCTTTCTTTGATGAAATCGGTACTTCGTGGACTTTAAAGGAACTGAGAAAGCTTCTTGAAGAAGTAGAAGAAGAACCTCATGATCTTACCGTTTTTTTTGACGGTGGTTTTGATAATTTTAATCATAAAGCAGGACTCGGGACCATAATCTACTTCAAACAAGGAAAGAAGAAGTACAGACTTCGTGCCAATGAAGTTTTCGATGAACTTGAAACGAATAATGAAGCAGAATACGCTGCTCTATATTTTGCCCTTACCATCCTTGAAGAAATGGGTGTCAGGAACATGACCTGCGATATAAAAGGTGATTCCCAGGTTGTTTTAAAACAGCTTGAAGGGGAATGGCCTTGCTATGAAGAAACCCTCAACCGTTGGCTTGATAGAATCGAGAATAAGATCAAAGAACTTGGATTGTATCCGAAATATAACCCTGTAGGCAGAAAAGAAAATAAAGAAGCGGATAAACTGGCCACACAGGCATTGCAGGGTAAAATGATCAACAGTAAGATGCAAATATTATAACCAGGAGGGAAAGGCGGGAATAGATTGACGCGTATTAAAATCCTTGCTGAGGTAGAGACATTGCTCAATACATATTGCAATGGATGCTTCCTGAAAAAGCATCATCGGCAAGAACACGGAAAAAGAGCTGCCCACAGGTTCTGTATAAATGAATGCACCGTTGGCGAAAAAATTAAAAAGTGCGGACAAAAACTATAGTGTGGTTAACGGTTAAAGATATCCAAAGCCGAAAAGTCCATGAACGGAATTTAATGGACATTTCAGCCTGAGTTCGAAGTCAAAATGTCTAAGAATGTGCATTTAATAGACATTTCAACAGGAGTTCGAAGCCAAAATGTCTAAGAAAGTGAATTTAATGGACATTTCAACTGGAGTTCGAAGTCAAAATGTCTAAGAAAGTGAATTTAATGGACATTTTAGAAAGAGTCCAAAGTCAAAATGTCCATAAAGCTATTCAAAGTTGGTATTCACAACTAAATTAAATAAATCAAAAAAGGCTGACGCTATGCGCCAGCCTTCAATTCTTTTAAATTATAGTTTTACTACGTTCGCAGCTTGTGGTCCACGGTTTCCTTCAACGATTTCAAAAGAAACTTCTTGGCCTTCTTCTAGTGACTTATAGCCATCTCCCTGGATAGCTGAGAAGTGAACGAATACATCGTCTCCGCCTTCTACTTCGATGAACCCAAAACCTTTTTCATTGTTAAACCATTTTACTTTACCGTTTTGCATGTTAAACTTTCCTCCCATGACTTTCGCGACACAAAATATGTGCCAAAGTTGAATATTATCATTCAATGGATACATCTGCCGTTTTGAGATGACAATTATAATCTATTAAATGATGTCTTAAATATACAATATCGGTAAGGATTGCGTCAAGAATGTAAGCGTATTACAAACTGAACAATCTTAAAATTTTGTCAATTTAAAATAAAATGAATTTCATTCCGCTTTTGTTCCTATTTCCGGAAAAATTTGTTATTATTTTCTTAATCAAACTCTATTGAAGTCTGGTAAAGATTAGTAATTAAAAAGTCTAGAAGTCTATTAAAAGCTCAGAGGAGGGTACTAATGAAGAAGACCACTCCATCCGCGTTCACGTCCTTGACTGATCATCAAATTGATGCATTATTGGATACAATCAGGAATGGCAATGCCATTCAGGACCACACACCTCAGATAGCAGTAAATAAAAAGCTTGCTGATATTTCAGTGAAAATCGATGATGCCTCCAGGCAAATGGAAGAGATATTCGATATTGTAGCAAATACAGGAGTTGTTCCTGTTGGTGAAATCGAGAATGAAATCCTGCCTGTCATCAGGCAGGCGGCGGAAATTCCCCATATCTATCACCTTTTTTATGAGCTGAAGGCGCAAGATGAGTATACCTACAGGCACACAGTCTGTGTTGGCATCATCTCCACATTGATAGGGAAATGGCTCAATCTAGGCCAGGCAGAATTGAATGACTTGACTCTGGGAGCAACTCTACATGATATCGGGAAAGCTCGCATCCCATCCGGCATCCTTAACAAGCCGGGCAGGCTGACACAGGAAGAATACAATGAGATGAAACGCCACACTGTATACGGATACCGGATGTTGAAGGATATTCCAGAACTAAGTGAAAGAGTCGCGCTGATTGCTCTGCAGCACCATGAGCGTGAGGATGGCGGAGGCTATCCGTTCAGCCTGCGCAGCGAAAAGATAGACGAGCTTGCAAAGATCGTCGCAATAGCAGACGTCTACCATGCCATGTCGTCTTCAAGGGTCTATCATCAGGCAGAGCCTTTCCATATTGTCATATCCCAGATGCAGAACGATGTATTTGGAAAATTCGATCCCAAAATCATGCTCGTATTCCTGTACAGAATCATGGATAGCCTTGTCGGAAGGCGTGTTCTCCTTAGCGACGGTGAAGAGGGGACAATCTTGATGGTTGACCCATTTGAGCCATTAAGGGCCTTGATTAAAACGGGAGATACACTCGTTGACCTGCGTCTTAATCGCGGCTTGAGGATTTCGAGAGTCTTAAATGATTCAATCGTAGGGGTATAATCTGCTGATGTACTTCATATCTTTTATTAGTCAAAGATGATGAATTAAAAGGGTGAGGGCATGTACCGCTTTTCGATAGGTGATGAGGACTGGATAATCATTTTTTCTCAACATCTTTCACTTGAGCAAGCAGAAAAGGAAGAAATCATCCGTTCCATTGCCATCATGGGTCCCCAGTGGGCAGCATTTGGCCATGGGGAGTCATTCGTGATTTTTCAACAGCTGGTCGGGGCAATCGTTGTCCGGATCGAAAAGGTTCCTTCGCTGATTTTAACCGTTTCGGCAGTCGTCAACAGGAATCGTTGGTACATCAATGACAACAACATAGTTGAGCCATTTGAAGAATAATATCTTTAAGGCAGCTGATCAATTCAGCTGCCTGTTTATTTTTATAGGTTAAAATACATACCCTGCAGGCAGGCAGGCAGTCAAAGTCCAATAAAAGTCCTTTACGCTTTTGTCGAAAAAAAGATAAAATAGAGAGCGAAGCTTAAAAAGCACGCTCATATAAAAGTTTTTCAGGAGGAAATTATGAAATTGATTGTTGCGGAAAAGCCTGACCAGGGCAGAACGCTGGCCTCCGTATTTAAAATGAAGAAAAGGGATGGATTCCTTGAGATACTCCCTAATGAAATATTCCCTAAGGGTGCATACGTCTCATGGGCAATCGGACATTTAACGGAATTGTCCGCACCCGAGCATTACAATCCATCATGGAAAAAATGGTCGCTCGATACACTGCCGATCATTCCAGAGAACTTCAAGTATGAAGTCGTCAAATCGAAAGCAAAGCAATTCCAAATCATAAAAAAGCTTGCTACCGACCCGCAGGTGTCTGAAATAATCCATGCGGGCGATGCCGGGCGTGAAGGGGAATTAATCATCAGGAATGTCCTCCGCCTTGCCAATTGTATGAAGCCGATGAAAAGACTATGGATCTCTTCACTGACGCCAAAAGCGATAAAGGAGGGCTTTCAAAACCTTTTGAATGAATCAGATACAAAAAATTTGTATTTTGAAGCCTATACCCGCGCTTGTGCTGACTGGGTTGTCGGCATGAATGCATCCAGATTGTACACACTTCTGCTTCAGAAGAGAGGCTATTCAGATGTGTTTTCTGTCGGAAGAGTGCAGACACCTACTCTGGCTTTGATTGTAAAAAGAGAGCTGGAAATCGAAAATTTCGTATCGGAACCATTTTGGGAAGTGCTCGCAAGATTTAATATCAATGGCAAGAAATACAGCGGCAAATGGGAAAAAGACGGTGACTCACGGATCAAAACGAAGGAAATGGCCGAGAAAATTGCTGCATTTTGCGATGGAAAAGCTGCGGAAGCCGCAGAAGTTACTTCTGAGAAAAAAGAATTCCTGCCGCCGCTATTTTATAATCTTTCTGCAATCCAGGCGGAAGCAAATCGCCGTTTTAAAATGTCGCCAAAAAAGACGCTGGACATCTTACAAGGATTATACCAAAGAGGAATCGTATCCTATCCGCGTTCTGACTCGAGGCATGTAACGCCAGGAGAGGCCGAGGGCTTTTCTGCTATTTTGAATAAATTGCAGGCTAATCCTGATTATCAGCCGCTTTTTCCATTACCCAGTTCATCGATCAAAAATAACAAACGCTACGTGAATGAAAAAAAAGTGACAGATCACTACGCCATCATTCCAACAGAACAAGTTCCCAATCTCAGCAGGCTGTCAGGAGACGAGCAGAAGTTATATGATTTATTGGCCAGGACACTGATTGCAGCCCATTATGGACCATACATCGCAGAATATACAACGATTAAGACAGTTGTTGAAGGCAGGGCCGAGTTTATATCGAAGGGGAAAGTCCAGCTGGATGAAGGCTGGAAGAAAGTACTCCCACAAAAAGACTCAGATAAAGAACCAGAGCTGCCTGCTGTCCAGCAAGGTGAAACAGGAACCGTAATGAAATCTGAGGTAAAGGAAAGTAAGACACAGCCGCCAAAGAGGCTGACTGAGGGCCAGCTGATCACCCTGATGAAAACGGCAGGCAAGCATATTGAAGACAAGGAGCTTGAGAAGGTCCTGATGAAAGCTGAAGGACTTGGAACTGAAGCGACGAGAGCGGGCATCATTACGATGCTTAAAGACAGGGCGTATATTGAAGTCCGGAAAAACCTCGTATATGCGACCGCCAAGGCAAAGATCCTCGTCGCCGCTGTTGGTGGACAAGTATTGGCATCACCGGAAATGACAGCGAAATGGGAGCAGCGCCTGCACCAAATTGGCGAGGGAGAAGCTTCTCCTAAACTGTTCATTGAGCAAACTTCAAAAATGATTAAACACCTTGTTGCTGAAACATCCGAGGGAGCTTCCGGGTGGGCTTTTTCAGATGAACTGACCAATGCTTTTGTCCCGGGTAAGAAAAGCGGGCGTTCCCGCAGAACTACTAACCTGGGAAAATGCAAAAAATGCGATGGTATGGTGGTGGACAAAGGAACATTCTATGGCTGCTCAAACTACCAAAAAACAAAATGCAATTTCACACTTTCCAAGCAAATCCTTGGCAAGACGGTAACGCAGAAGAATATCAAGAAGCTGTTGACTGAAGGGATTACTGATGTGATTGAAGGCTTCCAGAGCAAGGATAGAACCTTCAACGCCAAGCTATATTGGGATGGAGAAGACAGCAAGCTGAAGTTCGATATTGCAGCACAGCCGGTCAATCAAGGTGGATAGCGCCTTGTCACCCCTGTCCTTCTATAGTAAACTTTAATATGGCTATTGTTTAAGCATTGGAGGTCATGGGATGCCAACACCTAGTATGGAAGATTATATAGAACAAATATTTATTTTAATAGAACAAAAAGGATATGCCCGGGTAGTGGATATCGCGGAGGCATTATCGGTCCATCCCTCCTCAGTGACAAAAATGGTCCAGAAGCTGGATAAAGATCAGTTCGTTGTTTACGAGAAATATCGGGGTCTTGTGCTGACTCCAAAAGGATTCAAAACCGGCAAAAGGCTGGTCGACCGTCATGAACTCCTTGAGCAATTGCTGAAGGTGATCGGCGTAAAAGAGGAAAATATATATAATGATGTGGAAGGTATTGAACATCATTTAAGCTGGGATGCTATTGACAGGATCGGTGATCTTGTCCAATTTTTTGAAGAAGATAAATCACGGGTTCAAGAACTAAGGGCCATCCAAAAACAGAATGACGAAGATTAAATCAAAACACCTGACTGCTGTCAGGTGTTTTTTCGATACTTAGTAAATATCCGGATACTGTTCAAAGGCGGACCCGTCTGCCGAAACTAATGAAATCATTCCATCTCCACCTTCGTTGATATTCACACCTGAGATTGTTCCTGTACTAGCTTCCATTAATGCTTTTCGGTAGGATATAATCCTTCCGCTCGATGTCTGGAAACTGATGATTTCTCCGGCGTTATTTTTATGTATGGCAACCAATTGTTCCTGTTCCAAGATAATCTCTCCTTTCATCCTCCTAGTCTTGCACTTTTTAAGGAAAAATAAACTTAAGAGGAATTCCTTCTTCTATAACGAAATAACTATTATAGGCAATAAAAAAATAGGCAGGTGAGCTTATGAGTACCTTCAATTGGGAATTGGAATCTGAAAAACAGTGGGACAATATGGCTGCCACGTGGAATTCCAGAAGCAGGGGGATGTGGGAAACTGGAAGCCGCAAGGATATAGTGCCATTCATCAAGCAGTTTGTGCCAGCTGGTTCTCTGATTTGTGATTTAGGCTGCGGAGATGGAACAGGCTCTGAGAAGCTGGCCGAAGCAGGCTATGTGGTTACCGGAATCGATGTATCTGAGGAGATGCTTGAGAGAGCCAGGCAGAAACCGGGGAATGAAGATTGTATTTTTAGAAAGGGGAATCTTGCGGATTGCGGAAGCCCTGATAGCCATTTTGATGCGGTGATGGCCATCAATTCAATAGAATGGACGAACCACCCCTATGAATCTTTAAAAGAAATGGCTCGGATCCTCAAGCCCAATGGTTATGCCTGCATTGGCATTCTTGGACCGACTGCAGGACCGAGGACAAACAGCTTCAGAAGGCTTTATGGAGAAGAAGTAATCTGTAATACGATCATGCCATGGGAACTTGAGAGGCTTGCATTGGAAAGTGGCTGGAGAAAAGCCGGTGAGTTCGGAGTATTTAAAAAAGCGGCAGAGCAGCTTCCCCAAGGCTCATTGCCGGCAGAACTGCAGCAGGCACTGTCATTTATGTGGGTTTTCATGTTCCAGGTTATAAAATAAGGAGGCATTATTATGAGTCGATATTCAATCAAGGAGTTTGTGAGCAACACGAAGCAGCAGGATAAAGGGGAAGGGCTATTTGAACTGGAAACACCGAGAATGCTGGAAATTAATTTGAATGGCCAGGTATGGTCAAAGGCTGGAGCGATGGTTTCCTATCGTGGCCAGATCAAGTTTGAACGCGAGGGCGTGCTTGAACACGGAATTGGCAAGATGTTCAAGAAGGCATTAACAGGTGAAGGTGCTTCATTAATGAAGGCAAATGGTAATGGGAAGCTATATCTGGCTGATCAGGGTAAGAAAATATCAATCTTGCATTTGCAAAACGAGGCAATTTTCGTTAACGGAAATGACCTGCTGGCATTTGAGCCTTCCATCAACTGGGATATCAAGCTGATGCGCCGGGTCGCCGGAATGCTGTCCGGAGGATTGTTCAATGTCCGCCTCGAGGGTACAGGAATGGTAGCGATCACATCCCATTATGAGCCGCTGACCCTGCTTGTCAGTCCAGACAATCCTGTTTATACAGACCCGAACGCAACAGTAGCCTGGTCTGGAAATCTTCAGCCGGAATTCGTAACAGATATTTCATTCAAAACATTCCTTGGCCGTGGAAGCGGAGAATCCATCCAGATGAAATTCAGCGGTGAAGGATTCGTTGTCGTCCAACCCTTTGAAGAAGTCTATTATGCTCCGCAAGGTTAATAGAAGGTCCGGGCATAGGTCCGGAATGGAGAAAGGCATCGAATCAATCGATGCCTTTTCTAATCCCATTCATAAGGAGTTTCCTGATATACATAATAATTCAGCCAATTGGAAAAGAACAGATGGGCATGTGACCTCCAGCGGTTTGTCGGTTTTTTATCAGGATTATCCTGTGGGAAATAGTTTTCTGGCATGACAATTTCAATGCCTTTTTCCTTATCCCTTAAATATTCTTCTGCAAGTGTTGTGGCTTCGTATTCAAGGTGGCCGGTAATCATGATTCTTTTGCTGTCTTTGCTGGAAATGATCAAGGCGCCTGCTTCATCTGATGAGGCCAATAGCTTAAGCTGTGGATGGTTTTGCAATGCCTCTTTGGATATATCGGTATTCCGTGAATGAGGAGCAATGAATTCATCGTCGAACCCTCTTAGGAGCTTTTCAGTATGGTCAAGGACTCTGTGGGTGAATACGCCTGAGCACTTCCTGGCAAGGACGAATTTATTTATGCCATAGTGATGATATAAAGCGGCCTGTGCTCCCCAGCATATGTGTAAGGTGGAAGTGACATTCCGTTCAGTCCAGTCAAGGATTTCCGTCAGTTCATTCCAATAGTTTACTTCCTCAAATTCCATCAGTTCGATTGGTGCACCTGTAATGATCATGCCGTCATATTTCTTTTCTTTTACTTGATCGAATGTTTGATAAAACTCTTCTAGATGGTATTGTGATGTGTTTTTCGAATCATATGTAGCGGTCTTTAAAAAAGTTATGTTCACCTGGAGTGGCGTATTTCCGAGCAGCCGCAGCAGCTGTCTTTCTGTTTTTTCTTTTTCGGGCATTAAATTCAGGATCAATATATTCAACGGCCGGATATCCTGTTTGGCAGCCCGGCTGTCATCCATAATAAAAATATTTTCTCTTTCCAGTATTTCCTTTGCTGGCAAGTGAAGCGGTATTTTTATTGGCAAAGTATAACCTCCCTTTTGGAAAACTAAAATCAATAATTTTTATTATAGTCTGAATTCTTTCGCGGAGCAATTGGCTAAAGAGGAAATTTTATGACAAATAAATATTTTTTACCTGATAGTATTTCACTGATGGTAAAATATAAAATGGTAAGCATATAGAGAATATCTGGGGGGATTGGAAATGGGAACAAATATTCAAGTTAAGTCAGATATTGAAATTGCTCGTGACAGTAAAATGAAACCGATTGTTGATATTGCAGCAAGCATTGGCCTGGATGCCGATGAAATTGAGCTGTTTGGTAAGTATAAAGCGAAGCTGTCTTCAGAAGCTTTGGCTAAGTTAAAAACAAAAGAAAGCGGCAAGGTCGTCCTTGTTACTGCGATTAACCCTACTCCAGCCGGTGAAGGAAAATCGACTGTAACGGTCGGACTTGCGGATGCATTGAACAAGCTAGGTAAAAAAACAATGATTGCTATGCGTGAGCCTTCATTAGGGCCAACTATGGGAATCAAGGGCGGTGCAACAGGCGGAGGTTTCGCGCAGGTGCTTCCGATGGAGGATATCAACCTTCACTTTACGGGTGACCTGCATGCAATTACAACAGCGAATAATGCGCTGGCTGCTTTGATTGATAATCATCTGCAGCAGGGCAACAAGCTGAACATTGATCAGCGCAGAATCGTTTGGAAGCGCGCTCTCGACTTGAATGACCGTGCATTGAGAAAAGTGATCGTCGGACTGGGCGGGCCTATGCAGGGCGTACCTCGTGAAGATGGCTTCGATATTACAGTTGCATCAGAAATCATGGCTGTCCTCTGCCTTGCGAGCGATCTTAAAGATTTAAAACTCCGCCTGTCAAAGATGGTCGTTGCTTATAATTTTGAAAAACAGCCTGTCACTGTGGGCGACCTGGGAGTAGAAGGGGCTTTGACTCTTTTATTGAAGGAAGCAGTAAAGCCGAACCTTGTCCAGACGATTGAACATACTCCAGCACTGATCCATGGCGGACCCTTTGCAAACATAGCGCATGGATGCAACAGTGTCATCGCTACCGAGGCTGCGTCCAAGCTTGCTGATTTTGTCGTTACGGAAGCCGGATTCGGTGCTGATCTAGGGGCAGAGAAGTTCTTGAATATTAAGGCAAGAACAGCGGGAATCGATCCGTCAGCCGTTGTCATAGTTGCAACCATCCGTGCACTGAAAATGCATGGTGGAATGAAGAAGACAGAATTGGTAAACGAAGATGTGCAGGCATTAAAGGACGGATTCACAAACCTGAAAAAGCATGTTGAGACGATTGCCAGCTTTGGCTTGCCATATGTAGTTGCGATTAACCGATTCATTACAGATACAGAGCTTGAAACCAACACATTGAAAGAGATGTGTGAGAATGCTGGAATCCCGGTTGCCTTGACGGAAGTTTGGGAAAAGGGCGGCGCCGGCGGAGTAGAGCTTGCAGAGAGACTTCTTGATGTAATTGAAAAAAGCGAAAATACATTTGCCCATCTTTATGATTTGTCCGATTCGCTGGAGGATAAAATCAAGACGATTGCTTCCCAGGTTTATGGTGCGGAAGGAGTCGAGTTTTCCCCGAAAGCAAAGAAGCAGCTTATTGACTTTGAAGGATTCGGCTGGGGTGTGCTGCCAGTCTGTATGGCCAAAACACAGTATTCATTATCAGATGATCCGCAGAAACTAGGCAGGCCTTCAGGATTCACCATCACAGTAAGGGAACTGAAGCCATCAGTAGGTGCTGGATTCATCGTTGCATTGACAGGCGAAGTCATGACAATGCCTGGTTTACCGAAGCTTCCGGCAGCATTGAATATGGATGTTGATGAAGAGGGTAACGCAGTCGGATTGTTCTAAGTAAAACAAATCTTGGTCAGTTCTGCCAGGCATAGTGTCGACGTGAGATTGTTTTTTCTATCGGACGCGACGTTGTGCAGAGCATCGGGCTGACCATTTTTTAATTTTGGCAAAAAGCATGATTTTGGCTGGTGAAAGGAGTGGAAGCTTTGTTTGACCCGACAGCTTTTGAAAACATCAAAGTCGTATTCGAAGGCGATATATATGACAGGGATTTGAGCGGAGAAATTATTGTGATTGATCGCAATGACTGGATTAATGCCGCCAAGATGTCGCGTAAATATGAAATTTCATTCACTAAAAGAGGTTATGAACCGGATCTTTTATCGGCAATGATGACCATTGAGGCCGGATTGGAGAACCTCTCAGCGGAGCTATTGGAAAGTGTGCATGCCAAACAGCTTGCAGGGTGTAAAGTGAGTATTTCTTTCTCAATTCATCATAAAAATGAAAAGGTTGTTTTTAAGGAAGTACATAAAGGGTTGGAAGAAATATGGGGAAGAGATCGGGCGATAGTCCAAACCGCCTTGCTTGACCCATTGGGAGATAAACCGACGATCAAAAGCCATGTGCAGGTTTCCTTCAACCGTCTTGTGTATGAAGAACAGATTGACGATTTATCAGAAATGGTGGATTATATGATCGCTTCACTTGAAAAAATCAAAAAAATTATTGAGTGAATAATAATTCCTGTCTCAGAAGCAGGAATTTCTGTGTTGTTTTCAGAATAGTCTATTAACGGATGGATTTAAACATATAATATAAAAGTTCTGATAGTGGTGAAGGTATCTCATGATTTGTACAAGCATTTCTGTCACTTATTAAAGGGGAATTGGCGGATATCTAGAAACCACGATATTCAAATAGAACTGAAAAAAGTAAAATAGGGGGAGATTGTTTGAAGAAAATCGCCTGGGTTACAGATAGTACAGCATACCTGGATGAGGAGTTAAAGAACCATCCTGATGTGTATCAAGTACCAATGACCATTGTATTGGATGATGCAGAATACCTTGATGGAAAGGATCTGACTGCAGAAGAGCTATATAAAAGATTAAAATCGGTGAAAACAGCTCCTAAAACGTCACAGCCGCCTGTGGGGGTCTTTATGGAACTTTATAAGGAGCTTGAAAAAGATTATGACCTCGTATTCTCAGTCCTGATTTCATCCAAGCTAAGCGGAACAGTTGCCTCAAGTGTACAAGCTGAACAAGATGTTAACATTCCTGTCATTACCTTTGATTCTAAAATTCTCACATATCCATTGACGTCCCTATTAAAAAAAGGAATAGCATTAGCTGAACAGGGAGCATCAGTCGATGAAATCAAGGAGAAGCTGGAAACCATCCGTGATTCCAATGAAACCTACGTCATGATCGGGAGCCTTGAGCAGCTGCATCGAAGCGGCCGTATGTCAGGCATGCAATTCTATCTAGGAAGCATGCTAAATATCAAACCTATCATCAGTATTGAAGATGGCGCTCTAAATACAAAGGAAAAGGTCCGCAGCGATAAAAAAGCGCGCGAGAAGATATTTGATTATCTGAAAGAATCGCATAATAAATATGGTGTTAAGGAAGTGTACATTCTATACGGCCTTCATAAACAGGTTGCTGACGAATGGCAAAGCCAGCTTGAAGCAGCATTCCCTGATATCCGTTTCCTCAGCTGTCCGATCGGAGCCGTAATCGGTGTACATGCTGGTGAACATACAATCGGGATCAGCTGGAATAATGCAGATGCATAAGTGCCGATTTGGCACTTTTTCTTTTTGTCCGGCAAAACTGAGCCAATTGACTTGCTTCGGTACTTATAGAGAATGTTTGAATAGTATGCCTCCCACGGACAAACAGAGAGCGGAACCCGGAGAAAGTGTCCGATAGAGGGTCTCTAACGGACAAACAGAGGGCAGAACCTGTAGAAAGTGTCCGATAGAAGGTCTCTAATGGAAAAACAGGGAGCAGTACCTGAGGAAAGTGCTCGATAGACAGGCTGATATTAAAACAAAGGTAATAGTACAGATTTACGCTTACTGATATTTATCCAGCTATCTCTCATCACTATATATGGTAAAATGAGTTCGGTAGGAAAGTAGGTGCAGGATATGAGAGATAAAATAACAAGAGCTGAGGAGTTTGTCAAAAATGAGCTTGGCAAGGATTCTTCGGGACATGACTGGCACCATATTGACAGAGTCAGGAAGAATGCAAGACTGATATGGAGCAAGGAACAGCAGGGTGACTGGTTTATCATTGAAATGGCCGCCTTGCTTCACGACATTCCAGATGATAAATTGAATGAATCGGAAGAAGCCGGATGGTTAAAACTGGATTCATTTTTACAAAGCATACAATTAGATAGCGAAATCTCATCAAGGATAAAGGGTTGTATCGAATCAGTTTCCTTTAAAGGCGGCAGGGTGATTGAGCTTAATAGTATTGAAGCGGAGATTGTCCAGGACGCTGACCGTCTCGATGCCCTTGGTGCAATTGGGATTGCAAGGACGTTTGCATTCGGCGGGAAGAAAGGCCATCCGATTTATGAGCCTGACCTTAATATCAGGGAAGAAATGACGCTGGAAGAATACAGGAATGGCGACAGTTCTTCGGTCAATCATTTTTACGAGAAGCTATTGAAGCTTAAACATAAAATGAATACGGAGCAAGCGAGACAACTTGCTGAGGAAAGACACCAGTTCATGGAGAATTTCCTAGATCAATTTTACAGTGAATGGAATGGTAAGGCATGAAAATGATTACGATTGAAAACGTGACGAAAACATACGGAGAAAAAGAGTTGTTTAATGGGATTTCTTTTACAATCGGCGAGCGTGAAAGAGTCGGTTTGATCGGAGTGAACGGAACAGGAAAGTCTTCTTTACTCCGGATTGTGGCTGGGATTGATCAGCCGGATTCGGGAGAGTTAATTTTTGCAAAAGACTATAAAATCTCATTTTTATCCCAACAGCCTGAAATGGAACATGAAAAAACAGTCCTTGATCAGGTTTTCAGCGGGGAAGCGCCTATCTTAAAACTGATGAGAGATTATGAGATTATTCTCTCTGAATTAGGCAAAAAACCTGATGATCCAGGACTTCAGGAAAAATTTTATGACTTGCAGCGGAGAATGGATAGTTCTGATGGCTGGGATGCGAATACTGCCGCTAAATCGATACTCATGCAGCTTGGAATTTCTGACTTCACCAAAAAAATGGGTGAGCTATCCGGGGGCCAGAAAAAACGTGTCGCACTTGCTCAGGTTTTGATAGAATCTCCAGATTTGCTGATTCTGGATGAGCCCACGAACCATCTTGATTACGAGACGGTAAAATGGCTTGAAGATTATCTATCCCGATATTCAGGGTCACTTCTGCTCGTTACCCATGACCGTTATTTCCTTGACCGAGTGACGAACAGGATTTTTGAACTTGATGGTGGAAATCTCTATAGCTATAAAGGCAACTATGCCAGCTTCCTTGAAGCCAAGGCAATCCGGGAAGAGAACGAAGCCGCAACACTTGAAAAGAAGAAGAATTTGTTCAGACAGGAACTCGAGTGGATCAGACGCGGGGCTAAGGCGAGGACAACCAAACAGAAGGCTCGCATCCAGCGTTTTGATAAATTGGATGATGAAGTGTCAAATGTGAAGTCTTCTGAAAAACTCGACATCTCTTTGAGTGGCAGCAGGCTGGGCAAACAGGTGCTTGAACTGAAAGATGCAACCAAAAAATACGAAGATAAAGTAATTCTGGATCACTTCAATCTTCTTGTGAAACCCGGGGACAGGCTGGGAATCATCGGCCGCAATGGGACAGGAAAATCGACTTTGCTGAATATTCTCGCAGGCAGGATTATGCTTGATGACGGTGAAATCATCACCGGACAAACCGTAAAGATTGCTTACTATACACAAGAAAATGAAGATATGGACGAAAATAAGCGGGTGATTGAATACCTGAAAGAAACGGCAGAAATCGTCCAAACCACTGATGGCAAGACAATTTCAGCTGCACAAATGCTCGAGAGATTCCTGTTTCCGCCTTATGCACATGGAACCCCGATCAGGAAGCTTTCCGGAGGCGAAAAGCGCAGACTCTATTTGTTAAAGCTGTTAATGGAAGAACCAAATGTTCTGCTGCTGGATGAGCCAACCAATGATTTGGACACACAGACATTAACTGTTTTGGAAGATTACCTGGAAGACTTCCCTGGTGTCGTCATCTCGGTATCCCATGACCGTTACTTCCTTGATAAGGTCGTCGATCTGCTGCTTGTACTGGAAGGCAATGGACAGACAGACCTGCATTACGGCAATTACTCAGAGTACCTTGAAAAGCGGCCGAAACTTGAATCTGCTCCTTCAGTGCCAAAGAAAGAAAAGGCAGAGCAGACAGAAAAACCGAAGAAAAAGAAACTTAGCTTCAAGGAGCAAAAAGAATGGGCAGAAATTGAAGAAAAGATTGCAGGTACAGAAGCCCGCCTTGAGGAAGTGCAGGGGGAAATGGCCAGTATCGGCAGTGATTTTGAAAAAGGCCAGGCATTGGTGAATGAAGAGAAAGAGTTGAATGAGCAGCTAGAGTATTTAATTGAAAGATGGAGCTATTTATCCGAACTTGCAGAAAACGAATAAGACCAGGGATTCCAGGTCTTATTTTTTTATCTAGTAAAAGGACTTCATCTTCTAAAGATATATAACTTTGGAAAAAGAGGAAAAGCTGTCCAAAGTTGATATGCTCCCCTTTAGGTA
>NZ_JAGGQU010000043.1 GCF_018613155.1 Bacillus sp. ISL-55
TTTTATGTTGCCATAAACAGTAAAGAACGTCTCCTGCTACGAAAGTGCGACTTGCGGACAATTCATCTATCAATTTAATAAAAACATATTGATCATCCAGTTCGACCGTGATGGAAAAACTGTGCAGTATTATGATTTAAGTAAATTGCAATAGAGTAGTGGCCGCCATTTGGCGGTCTTTTATTTTGCATTTTCGGATAAAAGAAATGCGATGTATCAATAATAATGGAGGATGTTATTAATCTGCAAAGGAGAATGTGCAGCATGAAAAAATTATTGTTGATGAGTTTTATTTTATTATTGTCGCTGAATATGATGGCCGGATCATCCCCTGCTTACGCCAAACCACAGCACAAATGTATTACTCAATCTGAGATAAAGTTCGAGAATGATTTCCGGAGACTGTGGGTTGACCATGTATTGTGGACAAGCAACTACATTACAAGTGCCACGACAGCAGGTTCCGAGGATCAAAAAGATGTTCTTGAGCGGCTGCTGAGAAACCAGGAGGATATCGGAAACTCCATCAAACCAGTATACGGAGAGGCAGCTGGAAACAAACTTACAGACTTACTTAAGGAGCATATCGTTATTGCCGGCGGCATTGTTGAAGCAGCTAAAAGTGGTGATAAAGCAAAGCTCGATCAGCTAAACAAAGAATGGTTCAGGAATGCTGATGATATCGCGGCCTTCCTCAGCAAAGCCAACCCAAATCTAAAAAACGAAGATGTAAAAAAGTTACTGTATACACATTTGGAAATGGTGGCAGATGACCTAAATGCAAGCTTGAAAAAAGATTGGCAAGCAAGAATTGTTTCGATCGACGACGGTTTGACTCATATCATCATGATGTCCGATGCCATTTCAGAGGCAGTTGTAAAGCAGTTCCCAGAGAAGTTTAAGAAGTAAGAATAAGTTTGGGAAGGTTTTTTGGTCAGAACCATGACAATCAAACCTTCCTGTTATTATCTAGGTACCGACCAATTCCCACTAACAAGTACTTCTTCATTTTAGTAAATCCCCCACTACTCTGCATATTCCTTAAACTTGATGCATGCGCCTTTGTAGCTTTAATAATGTTTTTATATTAGACATATTTTTAATGCAACCCCATATTAATAGCTAAGTATGTTACAATTTAATGATAGCTTTTTATGTCTATAATACAACGGGGTGCTAATTTGGAATGTGTGCATTTAAAAGAGGTTACCGAAATTGCAAACCAGGTCAAGGGACATGGGATATATTTTTTCCAAGATCAGGACCGTTATATTTCTAATGTGGTTGACTTTGTCGTTTCAGGATTAGAACGGGATGAATATTCAATCATTGTAGAAAATGACCGAATAATACCCTTGATACAAAAAAGACTTAAAGACTTATTGGATGAAAGCCGTTTAGAAAAAGTGAATTTCATCAATAATTATGACTTTTATTATGCCAAGGGAGACTTTAGCGTTAATTCTATTTTTGATTTCCTCCCGAACCTAATCGAAGGTTATTCAGAAAACTTAACTGTCCGGAGCTGGGCACATGTAGAATGGCGAGATGAGCCAGCAGTAAGCAAAAAGTTAATGAGTTCTGAAAAAGAAGCTGATGAAATCGTGACCGAAACAAACCTTCTTTCTATTTGTGCCTACGATTCTGACAGGGTTAGTGAAGAATTAAAACAAAGTCTGCTGGCCTGCCACAACCTTCTTCTAAATGACAAAGAAAATGGCGTGTAAACTGACATCAGTTTTGGCACGCCATTTTTTTGATTAAAGATTAAATACTCGGTAACTTAAAAGTATTGCTTACATTGTCATTTTCTAGTTGTCATCAGAAAGTGATTTTTTATCACTAATGACTCCCTACTTTTTTTCGATAAATTGGCCAACCACAGATTTATTAATACCCACCTTGACTGCTGTTGATATAACCATATACAGAATAAATAATACAATGAAAAAAAAATAATATTTAAAACCAGAACAAATCCAGGTACACCCATATTTGAAATCATATTCCCACCCCCACTTACAATTATGCTAGCCTTTGAATGGAAATGAGTAGGAAAATATGAAAATTATGGTACAAATTTAATCCTTAATCTTCTCTTTAGTTGAAGATATGACCGAAAAATTGTGTGAGCATTGGAATCCCCATGTAACCTATCAAGATACCGACTAATAATACCCAAAAATAACTCCATTTAAGTAAACTTTTCATTTTCTTTCTCCATTTCTCGCTTTTCTACTTTCCAATACATTCTAATTACGCTAATTCTGAACAAGTCTTTCAAAGATGATTTCATAAGACGTGGTCTTTCCATGCCCATTATATTCTAAAGGCAGTACTTGTAATAATCTCCACCCATCAGCTGCATATTCACTAATGGTTTCCCTATGAGTTGCTGAAGAAAAAAATCCCCCCAGGGAAGTCTCTACAAATATATATTGGTACATTATATGCACCTCCAAATCTTATATTTTTCAATATGACATCTACATCACAAGTCAAGGATACTGAATAGACAGTCCCTATTCTTTGTCCATCTTTTCAACCCTCTGCCGATGATTTAAATCAATAACAATTTCTCCGACACCCATTGCAATTAATCCATTCAGCAAAGCAAAAATCAAAAGTGCCATATCTCCGCCACCATCTGTAAAAAGGATGATAATAATCCCCAATACACTAAAGAAAACAAAAGCCATTCCTAATAAATATAAAGCCCGGCCAACAAACAACTTTTTTCACCTCTTCGTCATTCTTTCTCCTCGTTGGTTCAATAAGTTCAACGACGAAGGTTGTAATTCCTTCATGTCTCCATGCAACCAATTAGAAAAAGTCACCGTTTCTTCTTGACCAATTCGATTAAATAAAAGGTCTGTGATATTAGAAATGATAGAAGAATGACAATTATTGTTCCTAACGTTAATACCATCTCTTCTGCCGGATCGCCACCACCCATAAAGAATGAAGCAAAAATAAAAAAGAAAATAAGACTTACCATTAGAGTTAAGAAAAAAACGCTAACATACTTTGACACAATAACCCCCCTAAAAGAAAACGAACTTATATTTATAAAAAACGTTGCGTACTTTTTTTGTACTAATCACTACATAGTTATATAAATCAATGGACAGGCATATGGATTAAATGAAACCTCAACAAAAGGAGCCTATAAAATTGAAACGAATAATTGCCTTATCAGGTCTACTGCTACTCTGTATTTATTTGGTCTATAACAGTCCTCAAATATCCCAGAAATACTCTGACATAGAGTCCTTAGAGACAAATGCCAGAATTGGCACCACTGATGACATTCTCGAATCGATCATACCTGAATTTGAATATGTACACGAGAAAGATAAAGACAAAGAAGTGGCTGGTTATATCATTGAAACTCACAGGGAGTATGAGATTCACAGGGATGAAGATGGTAAGATTTTAAAACAGGTCCCCACCTCAAACTTTGAATATATCAGATATAAAAAATACTAACTCACTTTGGGTTCAACTGAAGGCAGCACACTAGTTAAAAATGATGTTATACAAAATAAACGCTATTATAATGCCTATAACAACAAAACCGCCAATTGTTGGACTTCCAAAAAACGTTCTGTTCCAACCATCTTCAGTATTTTTAATATGATCTTTGTTTTCCTTATTCATGAGTCCCTATCCCCTATATTATAAATAGCTGCCTCACATGCCAAAACTAACTTTGTTTTACCTAGCCCAAAAGTTTATACAGATTCTCTACCTTTTTTATAGAATCAAAATATAAGAATTTTCAGTTCCAATCATTCTAATCACCCACAATAAAATATGTAATATTTTGTATACGATTGAATGGCAAAAAAGTTTCTAAAAATACACAAATGAGAGCCTGGCAAAAACCAGGCTCCTCTTTTTTTATGAAGCGGTTTTCGTTTTCAGCAGCTGGATGCCCATTCCAATAAAAACAATACCAGTCAAACGGTTTAAGACCGTTCCAACTTTTGCATTTTTCCTTAGCCTTGTTGTTGCCATCGAGGAAAAATGGGCAGTGAGCATGCACCAGATTCCCCCAGTCAATGTGAATGTCATTCCCAGGATGATGAACGGTATTGGGCTTGGAGTTCCTGCATCGGCCTGGATGAATTGAGGAAGAAATGCCAGGAAAAACAGAGCCACCTTCGGATTTGTTACATTTGTGATCATGCCTTGAAAAAAGATCTTTTTATTGCTCTGGATTGGCAGGGATTTCTGTTCATTTGTGTTGCTTTTCGCTATTAACATTTGAATTCCCAGATAAGCCAGGTATATGGCACCCGCAATTTTAATTGTTTGAAATAAAAAAGCTGATTGTGTCAATATGACTGATAACCCGAAAGCTGCAAGAAGGGTATGGACAACGATTCCTGAAGAAATTCCAAAAGCCGAGTAAATCCCGGCAGCCTTGCCTTGAGATATACTTCTGCTCACGATGTACATTGTATCCGTACCAGGCGTTAGATTAAGCAGGATCGCTGTTACCAGAAACACTTCGAAATTATTAATACCAAACATAATCCATCTTCCTCTGCCGTAAAATAACGTTCAATTAAACAACATTCTGCTGATGCTGCTCGATGAAAGCTGCTAACGCTTCTTTGAATTGCTCTATTTCTTCCATCGTATTATATGGTGCAAGGCCGATTCGAACCCAACCGCCTGCTGGATAGACATCGAGAGCCTCAGCCATCGTGGAAGCGTAGAAATCCCCATCTGCGACACACATATTGTATTTTTCCGCTAGCCATGCTGTGACCTCGCGGGAATGGTGACCTTCTATTGTGAAAGCAAATGTTGGTGTCCTGCGGCCAGAAGCTGCGCGATGTAATGTGACTTCCGGAAGGCTCCTCAAAAAGCTTTCCACTTCAGCTGCAATTCCATTTTCATATTCATCGATTGCATGCATTCCGGACAACAACCGTTCCCTTCTCGTTTCTCCATAACCCAATTCTTCAATGAATTGGATTGCTCCCATTACCCCGGCAATGCCTTCATGATTTTGAGTTCCGGTTTCGAGCTTGTAAGGGATCTCTACAGGTGCAGGCTTAAGCTTGTAGACAGGAAGTTTTTCAAATAAACTCTCCCTTACGACAGCAATGCCGACATGTGGGCCGAAAAACTTATAAGCAGAACATAGAAGGATGTCACATCCTAACTCCTGAACATCTATCGATAAATGCGGTACTCCATGGACAGCATCTACAACTGACAATGCCCCAACCTCTCTGCCCCGTTTTATTATGGGTTCTAAATCCGTTACAGTTCCAGTTACATTCGATGACATACCAGCTGCCACCAGCTTTGTTTTTTCCGTGATGAGCTCTTCCAAATCATCTAATTTCAAAGTGAAAGTATCAGGATCCAGTTTAATGAACTTTACTGTGGCACCACGGTCCCTCGCAAGGGTAATCCATGGATCAACATTGGCACGGTGGTCCAGCTCTGTGACTACAATTTCATCTCCCTCATTGATAAAAGACGCTAAACTCCGAGCGATAGCAAATGCATGAGTGGTCATGTTCGCACCAAAAGCCACCTCGTTCGCCTGGCAGCCGAGCAAATCAGCGACAGCCTGCCTGGCTTCGTCCAGCAATGCATCCGTATCAGCGCTGGTATTAAATGTCCCGTGAAGGTTTGCCATTCCATTCCTTATGTACCGATACATCGACTCCAACGCAAAATCCACCATCTGCGTACCGCCAGGACCATCAAAGTAAACCACCTGTTTGCCATCATCGTTACGGCTTAGGGCAGGAAACCTCTCCCTCACCTGTTCAATCGGAAACATACTAGCCAACCCGCACCACTCCTTAATAAAAGATAATCTCATTATGTCATAATTTTCTAAAAACTGCAGTTATAAAATTTCGACAAACGAAAGAGCCGACTCTTAAATTGCTCATCTAAAAACAAAAAAACCGCCTCAAATTAGACAAGTTAAATTAATATTTGATTGGGAACTTTTTAAACTATTCACTGGTTTGATTTACTTGCATTCTTTACTTCCATAAAAAAAGGCGAATAATCTTGTTCAGCATACCCAACCGTTAGTTATACATAAAGATCTGCACAATAACTGCATATTATATAAATGAAATGACAATAAGGGTTATTTCTTACCTTTTAGTTCTAAAAGTATAGGTGCTATATTCAGTAAGATAGAAACAATTGTCAAAAACCATAATGCCCTTGCCATACCAGGTACAACATCAGATAAAGCTGACCAATCTTCCCCTATTACCCACCGGGATACGTAACTGTAATCAGCACAAAGTGTTAAGGCAGTAAATGATAAACCCATCGCCATAGCAAGCTTATAATCCTTCCCTGCATTATACATATAAAGGTTTATAAAAGTTGCTACTATAGCAATGATCCCTAATATTACCCACATTACTAGACCTCCATTCATTTTTTTTATGTACTATAATAATACTAATGTGCTTCTCTCAATATTTTCATTTCTTTTTTTTATTCTTTTTTTTCTAACTGCTTCACTCTATGTAGTATCTGAAAAAGTATTGTAGTGGTAAAAGAAAATTGAACAATAAACAAAAGTAAATAAATGAATTCAATATTTTCTCCACCAATAATAGACCCAATTCCATATACCAGTACAAAACTTCCAATGCAGGTTATGATGAAAACAAACAACCAATTATCCATTATCTTTTCTCCTTCTAAATCTTCTGCTAATTATGATTTTTACATAAGCAATAGAATATCTTTCCGCAAAACTGTCCCTTTACTTCACTAAGCATATGGTTATCGCAATTCACAAGGCATTTTAATCTTCTAAAAAATCATCATAATACTCTTTCGGATTAGCAATATTGTTTTCAATAAAAAATCTAGCCTGATGTTTGAACATATCTATATAAGAATCTCTATCCATACTTAAATCTCCCAAATCTTCGACATCTCCTTGGACTTGAACAGTATCTGTTTTCAGGTCAATAAGGACGGTCAAATAAGTTTTTTCTTTATATTTAACAATACCGATGGCTTGTTGTTTCTCTAAATCTATATGAGGAAACTCGTGTTGTACTCCTGTCGATTTAAAAAGCGTATATCCAACATTAGATTTTTCAGCTTTATTATCCATTTTTCACCTCGTATTTTATAATCACCCTATTTATTATCCGTTTGCTGATGCTATCCTGTCCCTAGCTGCACAAGGAGTAAACAAAAAATGCGTTAACCCTTCAGGGATCAACACACCCATCCCATTCGTTGTCGTCGGTTGTATTTTCATATTTAAATCTAGCTTGATTATCTCTAACAAATTATACCAAATACTTCATCTCATTATTATAAATATTTTCACATACCAACACAATAAGCAGCACACAAAAGCTCAGAACCTATAGCTCTGAGCTTTCATTCTAGATCGCTACTTGACTGCTAGATAACATTTTGTAAAAAAACAGTGCCAGCCATTAACCTGTTTAGTACTTCACCGTAAAAATCACTTCTCAATGGTAACCATTTTATAATAGAGAAATGTAGAACTTACTAATCCGAATCCTAACATAATGCTTCCGCTCACCAGGTAATTATTAATATAGCTTTTAACAATTAAATGATAATAGGCTGTATCTGCTCCTCCACGACTGGCTAACCATGCATCCGCATTTGAAGTTCCAAATTTAACGCTGAATGCGATTAAAATAATTCCCAGCAATACTAATAAGGCACTAATCATCACAAAACCCTGAAATTTTTCCTTTGTCAATTTATCCCACCCCTACATAATAATTTATCATAAAAATCAGATAAATATTTGACTACTTAAAAGAATTTTACTTTACCTCAATCACGAATCCGTAAAAAGCATCTCCATGCGATACATGCTCTTCCTTTTCATCCATCCACCATACACCATATGAATAATAATAAATCCCTGCCTCAGTCGGGGCAGTAAAGCTGTTATCAGAAACTGTCACTTCCTTTTCCTCATTATCAAGAAATTGAATTAAGTGGATTTTATTTGGTTTTGATCATAATCCATGTCAAAAGAAATTGTTTCCCCAGCTTTAACGATAATGGGTTCTTCGCCTTCTAAACGCTCAACCGGTCCAGCTGTATCGACACATGTAGCTTTCCAGCAATAAGTGCCTAAATCCGTTTCGTATTTTTCATCTCCAATTTCCAGAAAAACTGCAGGTGGCTCAGCCCCAAACAATCCACCATTAGAACAGCCTGTCAATATTACTAAAAAAAACATGACGACTGCTAATAAATACTTCCACATACCAACACCCCTTTTGCAATTAGACGCAAAAATGATGGAAATGTTTCCTAAGTTTTTTCATCGATTGAAACCTGTAAACCAAAAAAAGGTGCTTGACGTCTCAAGCACCCTTTTACTCAACATAAAAAGGCAAGCACAGAACGCGCTTACCTTTTTGCCAATGTGAAAAGATTGATTAGGTTAAACTCGGGATCCTTACTAATGACTCTAATCTTCTGTTGATCAAAATCATGAAAAACCTTGTTTTAATCAATAAGGTAATGATCGCCTTAACCAAACTGTGAAGAATATTCACTGAAATCCCCCCACATTGAGATTAGTGTTAAAACTAACACTATTCTTAGTTTGTGCCAGACGCTTATTTCAATTCCCTTTTTTGATGATGGCCTCCCGATCCTCCATTTGTGGAGGTTCTTCAAACCAGCCGTTCTTGATTTTAATTTCAATTCCTTCCTGCGAATAGAAAAAAATATCCTTAGAAACCATAATGGCTTTCATCGATAAATCATTTCTTAAGGTGAAAAATGCACCGGCACCTGCTCCAACAAGCCCAAAGCCATTCAATAAATATATGCAATGCATCATGAGTTTATCTGAAAACGGCGGAATGGTCGATGTAGTGACCGTGCCCCCTAAAGCAGCTGAAGGCTGGAGATCACTCTCACGTAGAACTTCTTCCATGATTCCAATCTGCTTTTTAGCCAGTTCTTTTCCCTTGAGAAAAAATTTCTTTGCCTCTTTATTCTGGGCACATTGCGCAAAACCGGTAATCAACTGCATGCCGATAATATTGGATTCAAGATTGTGATTAATGATCCCAATTTCCAGATCGTTCAATACCCGCTTGTCTCCAAATAGCTTCATGCCCTTCATATACTTCTTGCTCTCGATGATTTCCGTTGTTTTTGGCATGCTCACCTTTGGCGGCTGTGAGAGAATCCCTTTTTCAAGGAGATAGAATGTTGCCAGTTTATAAATTTTTTGGGTAACCGTCGTAAGCCCCTCATAAATCGTCATCACCCGATTGTCATAAGACATATTCATATTCAATGTATATAAACCCATGCTCACTTGCTTCAATACACGAACAAACATAATATCAAAGCCATTGTCAAAAAGCTTTGGGGCATCCAAATGAACGTCCTCTGACGTAAATCCGATTGGCTTTACGATCCCTTGCTCCTTAAAAAGAACTTCCATCTCTTTAACATAGAAATCAAGCTCCTGCCACAATCCGCCTAAAATATTGCGAGCCTGCTGATCATCAGCTTTTTCAATAAAATATTCTAAAATCCTCATGATCAAGGTTTTCTCCTGATATGTCTGCCAAAGAGTCCCGACTTCAGATGCACTGATCGGCTTAGTTTGGACCAAGTAAATGCCCTCCTTACAATTCCATTTTAATTAATACAATCTCCAAATATTTGGAAATAATGCCTAATCAGACAGAAAAAAAGTAGAGTTAGTCCTTAGGCTTTGACGGTTAAAATCGAGTGGCGTTGCCATGGAACTTGATTACTGTACTTACCAGGAGCGTAAAAAGACACGCTTCTGCGATAGAAACGTGCCTTTATAGAGCTGCTGGCTTTATTCTAATAAATACGAAATAACCTCTGGTATCCGCTTTTTAAAGGCTTGATAGTTATGCTCTGCACCATCAATGACTTTCAGTTCTGCTTCGATTCCTTTTTGCCTGATAATCTCGAAGATAGCTTTATTGGTTTCCAGGAATGGCCCAGAAAGTTTCTCGCCACCTTCATTTGTGCCGCAATCCAAATATACTTTTTCCAGATAAGATAAATCTGCAGTTTTAAACAACTGCTCAATTTCCTCCTGGTTACGATAAAAACCGGATGAAAGGCCTGCGACTCTTTTAAAAATATGAGGATAAGTGCATGCTGCGTAGGTTGAGATTAACCCGCCCAAAGAGATTCCTGCCATATAGGTTTCGTTGGGCTCTGTGCAATACTTAGAGTCAATGAATGGTTTCAATTCGTTGACGATGAACTCAACATATTCCTTGCCTTTTCCTCCTTCAGTACTAGGTTTTCCAAGAAGTTTTGTTGTATATTCTCCGTTTATCCAAGGACAATACTCATTCACTCGCTCCTCTGAGTTCTGATCAATGCCCACGACGATGAGGTCAACTTCGTTCTTCTCCAGATAATCGTCCAGTTCAAGCCCCACACCACCAATCGACTCTTCATTTCCAAACACATTCTGTCCATCATGCATGTATAAAACAGGGTATTTATTGTTTTTTCTTTTCTTCGGCAAATAGACTCTAATTTTCCTTTCCTCTCCAAACATGGACACTGAGAAACTTTCTACCATATTTACACACTCTTTTCGATTAATATGATGAAAATTTTACCATATAGTTTGAGACCATACTAGAAAAGTTTGGAAAGAGAGACAAAAAGCATGGGATATCCCATGCTTAGTTGCTAATGACCTTCATCTTTTTCTTATCGCTGCTCAAAATGGCTACTTGGTACTTTTCATTCTGGATGGATTTTAGTGCTTCCTCTGATTGAAGAAAGTCCTCTACCGTCTTTTCGATATCTTTTACTACTTTGTCAACATCTGGATCTGTTGACTCCAGAAGCAATTGGACAGAGATATAAAAATGATCTTTTTTATTATTCGTAAAGCCTACGGAATCGATTTGGAATTCAGGATTTGCTTTCAACCCTAGGGCAATTGAATCAAAAATTTCCATGAACTTTCCGCCTCGTTCTTCCAAACCAGGATCATACGTGTAAACCTTCACCTCAATATCACCAAGCTCCCTTTGTTTGAGCTTTTCTTTAATCTCTAGTTTTATGTTCTTGATGTTAGTGTCGGTGATCGGAAGCTCAAGATTCACCCGCTTCAAGCTTATCCCGCTTGTATGTCTTGGAGAATCATAATTATACTTGCCCAGTACTTCATATACCGTTTTCTCTATTTTTTCTATTTTTTTATCTATTTCTATCGATTCTTCATCCATCTTGCTCCATTGTTCAGCAGCTTCTGGATTGTTTGCGACCCTGATTTCATACTCTTCCTCATTCCTTGCTTCCAGGATACCACTGATCATATCTTTTATTGGTGTTTTCGTTTCTTTGAAATATTCCTCGGTATTAAAAACCATCGCTTCAATATACTTTTCTTTTCTATTAACATGCAAAGCAATATTTTTAAAATCATGCTCCAAGATCGCTTGATTTATTTCATTTTCAAGGGTTTGCACCTGAATTTTATCTTCAAAAATAAGGTTCAGGTAAGGAATACGTGATGCCACTTGTGCTACGGCTGGTGAAACAAAGGCGGTGCTGATGAAAAGTCCAACTGCTGCGGCAGCGGATATTGAGAGAATCGTCACTCTCTTTCGGATGACACCTCTTTGTTGATTCCTTGTGTTTCTTTGAAACTTGTTCCAGTCGTCATCTACTTGCTTTTCTGCTTCCATGGTGATCGGTTTCTTTGGTATCTCGTCGATCAATCGATAGATACTTTTGGGTACCTCCAGCTGGTCAAGCGATTCCACCCTGTCCTCGTTGTTAGACCCCATTTACTTTCACCTCCTGTAAAAATTGCTTAGATTCCTGCAGAATTTTCGCTAAGCTCTGTTTCCCTCGCTTCATCCTTGCTTTTACCGTATTAATATTTTCATTGAGGATTTGCGAGATTTCTTTTACAGACATGTCCTCATAATAATGAAGGAAGAGCGGCAAACTCTGTTCTCTTTTTAACTTCATCAGGTGGCGTACCATTTCACTCTTACTTTCTTTATGTATAGCGATTTGCTGAGCTGACTCGGAAGTAATTTTCAGTTGAGCTTCTCTATTTTCATCAAAATCGATGTAAGCCTGGCGATTATTTTTACGGTATATGTCTATCGACCGTGAATACACAAGCGTATAAAACCATGCCTTGAAATTCGTGATGTCTTTCTGTTTCATAATGCTGACATATGCACCCTCCAGGGCAATCTGCAATGCATCCTCTGCATGCTCCTTTGACCTAAGAATCAAATAAGCCGATTTAAAAGCTGAAGACATCAATGGCGTTACAAGTATGCTGAATGCCTCATGGTCTCCTCCCCTTATCCTGCCAATCAATTCCTGCTCTTTATTCAATGAGGAAACCCCCTTTCCATTTGCTACATAAGTATAACGAAATGAAGTAAATATTTGGTTGCATTTTTTTGAAAAAAACTAGAAAAAAGACTTCAACATGGAGTTATTCCCTGAATAGAAAGAGAATTCTCGAAGGATACAGAAAAAAACTTTCTTCAACGCATATTTGAATACCGGAAAAATATATTTAATCTGACTTTGAGGTTGCTTAGGGGGCATTTTATGAAGAGATTAATCGTGATCATGTTGGTAATTATCATTGTCAGCATTGGATCCTTCTGGACTTTTGACTATGTCAGTACTGATGGGGACTTCACTAAATGGAGCCATACAACCATGGGCTACGAACATTACGAGGACGGGAAGAAATACTATTTGGGTTATGTTTTTAACTGGGAAGGTATCGGTAAACCAACCCTAGAAAAAGTGGAATTCATTAAGAAAGACGGAACTATTGTCGCCAAGGACGATGATGAGTTCAAAATTGAACCTTATGTAGCGGACAATGGAAATATTGGCGGTCTAGATGAAGAATCCCTAGTAGAAGAAGGAATACACGAGGATCTTATTGATGTTAAAAATTATCAAGTAGACAAAGGTTTTTATTTAATATTAGCTGTGCAATACAATGGCACGACTCCAGAAAATGATATTAATTTATTAAGGATTACCTATAAAAAGTTCGGCGTAACCCAGCACCGGGAAATTTCATTCGATGATGGAGTGATTACTGATCCGATGGAAAACTAAAGAAAGAATCCTGCATCAGTTTGCTAAAGAGCTTTTTTGCTGATGATAGGCAACACCATGTATGGGTTCACATTTTTGCTGATGGCTGTTCTCGTAAAGATTGTTGTTAAAATCCTAAAGCCGATTTTAACGTAGTGCAAGGCCATTTTGCAGTCGGAATAAAGTTTGCAGCTCTTTTCTCACAAAAGAGTCAACTTTACCAAGAAAAATGGTCATAAGATCCTATTTTGTAGTCAAATAGCAACAAAGTTTGAGAAAAGAGCCTTGCTGAAGGCTGTTCTCGTAAAGATTGTTGTTAAAATCCTAAAGCCGATTTTAACGTAGTGCAAGGCCATTTTGCAGTCGGAATAAAGTTTGCATGCTCTTTTCTCACAAAAGAGTCAACTTTACCAAGAAAAATGGTCATAAAATCCTATTTTGTAGTCAAATAGCAACAAAGTTTGAGAATAGATCCTTGCTGAAAATAACGACATGCCATCAAAATGAAAGGCAAGGGAATTTCTCCCTTGCCTTTCTAGATTTCTGCTTTCCTAGCTATGCAAACTCCCTTTTAACCATTGACGCGGACGATAGGAGCCGATTGGTATCTGGATTAAGGTGGTTGCAACTTTCATTCTATAAAGCTCATCAGCCTTGCTTGTATCGAACCCTAACAGTGGATGGCCCCCTAAACCAAGAGCAGACGCAGTTAAAAGTAAATTTTGAACGAGCATTCCCGCTTCCATCTGTAATATCCGGTACCCTCTGTATCCTAATTCTTCTCGAAAAAAATCTATATTGCCTGCGACATGCAAGCAGAGTGGTACTTGCATGAGGTTGACGTTGTCAATGGACAACCCTGTCTGTAATCGCACACGGTGATCTCCTTGTTGAATTTCTTGTAAAGAATGTTGTAGCTGGTTGTAAAAATAAGCTCCATTTGGAATGCCTTCTACATTATAGAAACAGCCGTATATCGAAACTCTGGGCCCCTGGCTGCAGTAAAATTCGTCCAGATCATTGCGGTATGAAAAAGTAGACATAGACTCCTTCAGTAGGGAAGCCAGCTGCTGCTGATTAACCCTGGACAAAACAAAGTCCATTTCAGGTGAGGAACGCTGCTTGCTTATCTCTGCCAAATCAAACACTAATGATTCCGTTTGCGGGAGACTGATCTGCAGACTTTCCTCAATGTCTCTAGACGGGTTACAGACCCTGGTAATCGACTCGGTGGATTCAAGTTTCGAAGCTTCATTCAAGGTTATTAATTTTGGAAACTGTAATACTTTCTCCGACCTTTCATAACGCTTAAATA
Organism: Bacillus sp. ISL-55; assembly: GCF_018613155.1. Taxonomy (GTDB): domain Bacteria; phylum Bacillota; class Bacilli; order Bacillales; family Cytobacillaceae; genus Mesobacillus. The sequence goes on from NZ_JAGGQU010000043.1 coordinate 14,447, forward strand.
CAACCGGTTTCAGCTTTCTTTTTAATTCTTCTGACGATATGTTTTTGTGGGAAGCTGTTCCATTCGCAGTCCAGTTTGTAGTTTCCACTGACAGCGGAATAATCGAATACACACTCTCCTCCTGCTCAGATAACCCGAGAAGATGGTTGATTGCTGAATCGAGATATTGAAAGTAAACACCTGAAGCGAAACCAAAACGTTTCGCCGTTTCCAGCAGCTGCCCCATCATTACTCCAGCATCCAACCCCTGCAGCCGGTACGAAAAATTATTATATTTAAAGAAGTTTTTCCAAAACATCGTAGAAATGAATGCAGTCCCAAAGCAAGAAGATATATCGCAACGGTCGCCAATAGCGGCAGCAATATATGAATCGAAGTTACCAGCCCTCAGCAGAACAAGACAGTGATGGGCCGGGTCATAATGATATACCCCTTCAGGCAGATCCTCTATCTTTAAATATACATAAAGTTCATTAGGGTATAGACCCCCGCCGGAAGGAGCATACCTTCTAAAGGTATGGGCGGGATCAGCATCATCAGAGAAAAATGACTCACTTACTTGGGTAATTCCGTAAACATACCAGAGGAAATGTCCGATCTCCTTGATATTCGGCTTGGATGGCTGCTTGTTTTCTGCCAAGGACAAGGGCACCTCCCCGGAAAGTGGCACCACTGGCAATCCTTGATAAAGTTTATAAGAAAGAGGAGCGTCCTCCCAGTTTGGTTCCCAGTTTTGCTGATTGGCACGATCGATATTAAACTGAAGATCCGTTAAAAATTGATTAAGATTCATCCTGCTGCCTCCTAAGGGAACGGATGCGGAAAGTGATTTAATTCTTCAAATGACAAAGGTTCTTTCACATATCCAAGCTTCATTGGGACGTGGAGAACCCGGTCGAGCCCTTTGAGACGGGTCAAATGGTGTCCAAAGGTCATTGGCAGCATCCCCGGTATCAATACTTTCACACAATAGAGCCCATTTTTCCTTATTTCAGGAGGAGTCTGGTCGACAACGATGACATTGAGCCCCAATCGCCGAAATTCCTTGAGGATATCATTGAGATCTTCCGTCAGGTCTGCATGACGCGACTCATTATTAAAAGCGTCCTGAAAACTCTGTAATGGCCGGTCATCTTCGAGCAGGAAACCTAAGCGTGCTTCCGCCTGCGGCAATCCGTACAGCATTCCGTGATCATCCATCTCTCGCACTAGTGAATCATCATCAAGCATTTGCATGTATTTTTCCTTGTTGGATTCCAGTTTTTCATCGAGATTGAGCATCATGCCGGCGAGCTCCTGAATCGCGCTTTTGGCAGCCTTTACTGGATCAAGATGGGCGCCTGCCGCACAAATAATGTTCAATCCATTATCCTTCCTGTTTTTCGCCATCGCCCAGACACTTGGAATACCATGCTCCATGGTGGCATTAAATAAATATAAATCATATCCAGCTACAGCCCTCATCCGCTCCGCCATCAAAAGCAGTTCTTCATCTTCAGCCGATTGAAGATCAAGGCGTGGCAGTTTCAGCTTTGAGTACCAGGACAAGAGGAAGGAATCACGCTCTACCACTTCCATGATGCCGTAGAAAATCGCCTCTTCCCTGCTTCCTCCAAGCGCGCAGCCATTTGACGTTTCATAGACAAATCCTGCTGACCCGCATCCCAGACTATAATAGGATAGAAGTTCTGGCACGAGAATCGGCCGCTCTTCAATCAGTGAGTAACCCCATACCCAATCCATCTGCCGGTCTGGGTCAAATTTTCGAAAAGGAAATCCTGGCTTTTCATATTCTTCATCAGCATGGACACCTACTTCCAATGGATTCAAGGCGTGCTGTTCCAGGTTACGGTAACTGTCATGAACGGCTGTCCGCTTACCGCGAGGCTGAAGTCCGCAGTGACGCTCAAGCCCCTCCAGAATGGCAGTCAATTCGCTTTCTGCGTAGCATTGTGTCCTGCCGGCTGTCCCCTCATTTCCCCCTGAAATCATTGGCAGATTGACGCTAGCATCAGCGAAGGGAGTGACCAAATCGTACATTTTACTGTTTAACAGCCCTGTCCGGTTGTCAAAATAATCGGCAACGAGCACTTCCTTCATCTTATCAAGCGGTGTACATCGGTAGCTGCTGGCACTAATCTTCGGACTTGAATTTAATGAGATTTTAGCAAGAGAAGCTGAATCGTCTGGAATTGAACTGCAAACCTGGCACGAGGAATCTGCCAGAAACGTATGCCACGATCCATTCAATGTTTTTAAGTCGGTAAAATGCATCCGTCCTGCGGAAAGGCCCTCCTCGCCCGCAAGTACTCGATCTGCTTCAGTTACAATTATATGAACCATATGCAGAAGGCCACTTTTAGATGCCCAAGGGTCTGAACTCGTTTCTTTTTCAGACAGCTTTTTCTTCACCTCATTCATTTCGCTCCGTTCCTGCCCCCCCAGCAGTTTCCTCAGGTCAGCACATTGGGAACATCCTGGTTTGCCTGGCCTGACGAGCGGTCCAATGATTCCTTCTCCAAACGAAATAAAGGCACGGAGCCAGGGACTGCCACTCAGTTTTACCGTTTCTTCAGCTTTTTGATGCGCAGTGGGGTTCCAGGAATCATGAAGGACAAGCATCAACTCAGAATTTTCGGGAAGCCCATTCTCAAAATCTGTCCTTCGGAACACTTGATAGCGTGAGGATAATTCTTCAGCAACCGAGTCTGCGAGCCAGCCTTCCCCGATAATGACTACGAAGGAACTCAACTCAATCCCTCCTCTCGCAGAGATACACCAAATACGCCTTCTAGTTGCTGACTGAACATCGGTTCAAAGCTTAATTCATACACTGACATTTCGGTTCTGTTCTGTTTAAGAACTTCAATCGCTGCCTGCAAAGTTTCACGCTGGATCCTTCCTGTGCATTCCGGAATCGGTAAGCTATGTTTCTCACTTTCCGGAAAATAAACCTGTGACTCCTGCAGAATTCTAACTCCAGAAGATTCATTTTGAAAATGTGATAATGCATTCTGCAAAGCGCTTCTTAACGCCAAAGTTTTATTCAGCCCTGCGCTTCCATACCAGCCTTTTTTCGTACCGATCCAGATAACAGGGAAACCGTGGACTTCCTTCCCAACCCCAACTCGCGGTGCTCCCTGTATTGTCGTAAGAGCCTTTAAATAGAAAGCACATCGCTCGTCTTCAATCAACTGGAGGTCAATAAGAGAAATACACTCTTTCTCGTTGAACTTTCGAGTATCCAATTCCTTTGTGAGACATTTTTGCAGTCCTCTCCCAACTGCTTCCGCAAAAGATTCACCGGCACCTACACCAAGATTTTGTCCGTTTCCAATCACTTCTGCCATGCGGTTTGCATATGTTTCAATCCCCGTCAACGCCGCCTCCGTTCTTGCTTCTTCATGTGTGAACCCTGAACAAACCGTTGCGGCCAGTAATTCAGACGGCCCATCTGATAGCGGATCTGCTGCCTGGACCCTGCATTGTGCCAAGGGAAGCTGCTTAAGGTCACCCTCCTCCCATTCATGTAATATCCCAGTCTCTTTGGAAGTCAATAGACTAAAATACTGCAAAAGTTTTTCAGGTTCAACTTTTCTGTAGTTCTGAGCAAGTCGACTTTCAATATCCTCTATCTTTTCGGATGAAAAAACTTCTGTTACTAGTGGATGTGGTGAAACTAAATGCCAGCTTCCCTCAAGAGTTTCTAAATTCAACAGATAGATCTGGTTTCTTTGTTCAGCAGTCGTGACGCCCGCAAGTTTTTTATATAATTCAAAGGTAATAACATTTGCCAGTAATGCCCCAGTGGTTGAGGACATAACCGGGTCCTTCTGCTCTTTTACCAAAACAGAAGAATGCAATCTTCTCCATGCCGACTCCCAGCAAAGCTCTGAATCAGGAGCAAACATTGGACCAGCCATGCCTGTTTGTTTGAACAGTATGGCGGGAATGAAGGTTTTCCTCTCCTCCCTGCAAATTGATTGTAAAAGCCCCAATTCTTCAACATTGCCATTTTGTGAAACATACAGGACTGAGTCGAAAGGCCTCAGCAGCCCGCTCCAGTCTCCATCGGTACTTTTAAGCTCCTCGTACTCCACCTCCGAATCAGTTCTACGTGCATGGTTCACGAGCTCAGCCAACCTTTTTCTATTGGTCGGGATATCATCTGTAATAGAGACATTCAGTTTCTGCAGACCGGATTCCAGCAAAGTTGAAATGAGCGAGTTCAATATGGGACCGGAGCCTACCGCCAGTACCTTTGCATTGCGGAATGACTGGAATCTTGATGCACCTGAACCAGCCAAATTATCGGCAAACTCAATTTGTGAAGCGAATTTCTTCAGGACTTGCTCAGATAATTGATGCTTTTCATCCTCGCTCACATCCCTGACAAAACCATTTTCAAGAAGAACTTCAGTAATTTGATAAACTCGCTGCCTGTAAGCTTCAGGCAGGCCATCGGTTAATTTCCCCAGCGAATACTCCCCGTTAAACATTGGCAGCAGCTTTTCAACCCACTGGTCAATTCCATTGCCTTCAAGACGAAAGGAACATGAGTTATTCCTTAAATACACACCACTGTTTGGTTCTGCGAGATAAAATGTATCTCTTTTCACCTTCAATACCATAGAAGGGTCCAGCTTCACCATCTCACTCCTCCTCAGGCACAAATGCCTTTACTCTCCTTCATTTGACTGTCATTATCATCGTATGTAGTTCAATTTGTCCCTTATGTCATATGAGGAAATAAGAAGCCCCTGCAAAAAACTTTCCACAGGGGCTAAAGTCTGTATTCTCTAACTTAACCGCGATGGCAGCGGCCGCAACCACCACAGCGTCCGCACCCGGCGCAACGAGCGCATCCTCCACATCCGCCGCAGCCTCCGCAACGGAAACAACCACCGCCGCCAAAGCAGCTAAAGAAACAAGAAAAACCGAAACAACCGCCAAAACCACCCAAGCCTAGAAAAATCCGCTCATCCCCTGAATGGTACTGGTTTTGATCCCAGCTAACCGGCTGAGTTGCCTGGAAATCACCAACATTCAGCATTTGCAGTTCATTTTGAAAATTATTCATCATTATTCTTTCCCTCCTCGGATAAATACAGGGCTCCAAAAAACAAGTCACAACCTTGAGCACTACCAGAAATATTCTTATATACATGGTACAAACATAATTAATAAGAATACTCTTCATCAATTTATGAAGACGAAACGGCCATTGTCACATATGCAAAAGCCTATTTTAGGAAATTGAAGGGTACCGCTTAAGCTAAACACTTTTTCCCCTATCTATATCAAGGCAAGGGAGGTATAGAAAACTTCAGTTTTTTTTCGGACATTGCTTAGAATCAGAGTCGGACACTTCAGAAACATCCTCCTCATCACATCCTCAATTAAATGCCAAAGCGTGATGGTTTATAAAATATTCTGCAACTTCCATCGCAAAGTTGTACAATGAACATGTAAACTCAATTGTTTGGGAGGGAATAGCATTGAGAAACCACGAAATAGATTATAAGATTTACGGCGATGACATGCAGTTTGTTGAGGTTGAACTGGACCCGAATGAAACGGTGGTCGCTGAAGCTGGCAGTCTGATGATGATGGATCAGCAAATTGAAATGGAAACGATTTTTGGTGATGGTTCAGGCAGTGGCGGCGGACTTGTCGGCAAGCTTTTTGGTGCTGGGAAACGCCTTTTGACGGGCGAGAGCCTTTTCATGACCACATTTACCAATAATGGCCATGATAAAAAGCATGTATCATTCGCCTCTCCTTATCCTGGTAAAATCATTCCGATGAATTTGAGTGAGAATGGCGGCAAGATCATCTGCCAAAAGGACGCTTTCCTGGCTGCGGCAAAAGGTGTTTCAGTTGGGGTTGAATTCCAAAGGAAGCTAGGTGCAGGTTTCTTCGGTGGAGAAGGCTTCATCATGCAGAAGCTTGAAGGAGACGGAATGGCATTTGTCCACGCTGGCGGAACGATACATAAAAGAGAGCTTCAACCAGGAGAGGTCATTAAAGTCGATACTGGCTGCCTTGTTGCAATGACAAGCAACGTGAATTACGACATCGAAATGGTAAAAGGAATTAAAACAGCCTTATTTGGCGGAGAAGGACTCTTCTTTGCGACACTTAGAGGACCAGGAACTGTATGGATTCAATCACTTCCATTCAGCCGCCTTGCCAGCAGAGTATTTGCAGCCGCTCCACAAGCCGGAGGACAAAACAAAGGAGAAGGCAGTGTCCTTGGCGGAGTCTTCAGAATGCTTGACGGTGATTAATGATGAACAAGTGGGGATGGATTCCGAGTCAGGAACCATCCTTTTTTCATATGAGAATAATGTAATACATGAATCTTTTCCATTCCATAAACGTATTATAGTTAACTAAACTTTCTCTAAGTGAGGTGCTTACGGATGTTCTTAAGGATTTTCCATAAATCAAATCGTCCAACGAAAATAGCACTAATAACCGGCACTATTCTTTTACTGGCAGGCGGAATAGCTAGTCTTTATCTTTAAGCTTTTATTATCGACTAAAAATTAAGGCTAAACCAAGTGTTTCCCTGGTTCAGCCTTTTTAATTGAACGATTTATCTGCCTTTTCCTATTGTAATGGAATATACCCTATCTCCTCAACGAGCTTCTGCCCCTCAGGACCCTGCATCCATTCAAGCATAGGCTGGACTGATTTTTTCGGGTTTTCCTTTATTGTAATAGCATATAGATTGACGACATATGGATATTCACCTGACGCAATATTCTCAGGTGAAGGTTCTACTCCATCCAGTGAGACAAGTTTGATTTTTTCATTCGGATTCATCCCGGTTGTGAAAAATCGGAAAGAGTATCCTATTGAATTATTGTAGTTGCGGTAGCTGGCAACCTCCTCCATCAGATCACCCATTCCAGCAACTTCTTCTTTCAGCGCTGGCATCAATAGCGTATCACCCATGAATTTTTCCATGATTGTCTGGCTGCCCGAGTCCGCTGGCCGCTGGAACGCCATAATCTTGTTATCCTCTCCACCAACATCATTCCAATTGGTGATTTTACCAGAATAAATGGATTTAATATCCTCGGAAGCCAGGGTTTCAACAGGATTCTTTTCATTCACAAAAAACACAAAGGCTTCCTTACCAATTGGGGTAAGCACGAGTTCCTTCCCTTTGCTCTCTGCCAGGCTTTGTTGCGAAGCAGAAGGCTGGGCTCCGAAAAAAATATCAACCTCTCCTGATACTAGTCTTTCAAAAGCATAGATTGTATTCGTGAAACTAACAATCTCCTCGCCTGTAGGGAGATTGTTTTTGTTGCCGATATCCATGTAGGTTGCGTTTGCGAATGCAGCATAAACGGGATACGCTGCCTCCGCCCCATCCAATATGGGCATTTCGCTTTGAGTTTCCACACTGAAACTCGCAGGATCTTGCAGCATAGGCAGAATGTTATTCGGGTTCGTCACATAATATGGCTCCAGGTCAACACTCGAAAACCCATTGCCATAATCAAAACCATATGACACTGGGAGGATATGCTTGCTTCGCTCAATGTGGATTGAACCAATAACAGCCAACAACAGGACAATGATGCCAATCCCCACAGACAGATTCAGCTTCCTGAAAATAACCTTCGACTTCGTCCTCCGTTCGGATACGATATAGCCGATCAAAAAGAATAAATAATAAGCGAACGGCACAGCAAATATGTAAATAAATTGTCCCATCATCGCGGATATAAACGAATTCGGTAAAAACGGGAAAAGCGTGAATACGAAAATGGCCCATACCTCATGGCCAAAGAATCCCTTGGAAACTATCATCCCAATAGCAGCAAGAAGCACCGTCAGCAAAAGCGGTGAATAAATCGGCAAATACCGACCATAAAACGTGGCAGCCTGTGGCCTTTTTCCAAACCGAAACCCTATGATTATAGCAACAATCGAGATAATCCCTAGCAGGGCTGGCGGACCGTACTTCTCAATCGGTAAAACCGCAATCCCTATAAAAGATAGAAAAAGAGGCATTAGTACTAGATAAATAATCAAAAACCCGGCATCCTTCTTCATTACAAAGACCCCCATGAATCATTATATTTAGTGTAATTTTACACCAAAAGAATAAATTGGTAAATATATTTTATTAGTATTTAATTTAAAAATTTAAAGGTCAGCTTTGTATTACATTGGTGACCTAAATTTTGAGAAAATAAAGAAACAGGGCGTCAATACAGCGTTTTGGTGACCTAAATCTAGAGAATACGGAAAAACAGGTCAACAATACATCCTATCGATGACCTAAATCTCTAAAAATATGAAAAACAGGGCGCCAATGCAGCCTATTGGTGACCTAAATCTCTAAAAAAATCAAAAACAGGGCGCCAATACAGCCTTTTGGTGACCTAAATCTCTAAAAATATGAAAAACAGGTCAACAATACAGCCTATTGATGACCTAAATCCCTAAAAATATTAGAAACAGGGCGTCAATGCAGCCTATTGGTGACCTAAATCCCTAAAAATATTAGAAACAGGGCGTCAATGCAGCCTATTGGTAACCCAATCTTCAAAAATACGCAAAAAGAGGTCACCAATAAAAACCTAATTTAAATTGCCCTCAATAACAAAAAAGAGAGGAACCAATACAGTTCCTCCTCCTTCATCAAGCCGCTCTATTTAGAATTAAATCCTTCCTCCGATAAACACTCAGTACGACTCCGATAATAAACGCATTTAACATCATCGGGATAAATCCATAGCTGATGAATGGCAGGGAAATGGATGTCAGTGGAAGCAGGCCAGTCATCATTCCAGTATTATAGATGAATTGTACGAGGAACAATGTCACTCCGCCCACAAGCAACAGGTTCCCAAACCGAGAGTGGATTTGTGAGGAGATCATAACTATTCTCGCTGCAAACAGTGAGAGAATCACGAATAATCCAATCGCAAACATATAACCGTAATGATAGGTGAGATTGACAAACGCATAATCTGTATGTTCGAATGGCAATGATTCACTTTCAACAGCAGAACCAAACCAGCCGGCTGAAGATAGTCGTTCTTTTAGCTGCAAGTACATATATCCCGAGCTATCCGGGTATTTTTCAGGGTTCATGAATCCTAATATCCTTGCAAGCTGATATTCTTGCACAGTGAACCAGGCGAATGCTCCAAATCCGCCTGCTCCAATAACCGACGTGATCGTTATGATGGTTGCAGCTTTTCTGCTAATCGTGCTCCACCACATCATCACAAATACCATTACAACATAGATGAAGGAAACGGCCATATTTGGAACCGCCATAAATAGAAGCAGTGGTAACGAAAATAAGAGGAAGTGCTGCCATAGTTTAATTTTCGGGTTATTGAAAAATGAAGCCCAGCCCAGAAACAAGAATGGCAGTGCGTAGTGGCTTTCAATCTGGAACGAGCCAATCATAAAATATGGCACCCCATTTATGAATGTATTTGGGACCGTTAATAGTAAGAATAACAACAAGACTCCGATCGAATAAAATACCCAGCCTTTATTTTCAAATTTTCGATAATCAATAAACATCATACCTGCTGCAATTATCAAACCTAATAAAACATGAATAGCTTTCCTCACTAAATACCCATCTGATAATTCATCACCCAATGTGATCAACGGAAGGAAGCTTAATGCCATGGTTATCGCTAATAAACCGATCAGCCACCAGTCAATCCTCGGTTTATGGAGTTTGTTCAACTCATGTCCAAGCTTTGACGGACTCCCCATTTGGCTAACTGCTTTTTCCTCCGCCTCTCTCTCACTCAATCCTTTACCAACCCATTCTTGCTTGACCTCATTTAAATGATATTCCAACTCTGATGCCACAAATTTCTTCGCTTCCTTTGAGCGAATTTGATTTGTCACTTCACTTAAAAAATGAACCCATCTATTATTCATAGTTCTATCACTCCTCCAGCAATCCTTTTAAGACGATACGGCCTGAAGATAATTCTTTCTCCTGCTTACGAAGATACTTCCTCCCTTTATCGACGATTTGATAAAACTTCGCACCTTCCTCATTCCAACAGGAAGTAATAAACCGTTTTTGTTCCAGCATGTGCAGTATCGTGTACAGCGAGCCTTCGTTGTCCTCAAACTTACTAAAGCCCCTCGACCTTAGCAATCCAGTCAATTCATAGCCTGTCTTTTCATGGAGAAGCAGCTGCAAAATGGCTGCCATGAGCATATCATCAGTTTCATCAGGCAGGTTTATTTGTTTATGAATTTCATTTCTCATTTTTTCTGAGAAACTTATCTCTTTAAAAGTGGACTTTTCCATGGATTTTCGGAGTTTATTTAGCCGTTCTTCCATTATATTTCCTCCAATCTTTCTTTCAGGAGTTCTTTCGCACGTTTCAGCCGTGTCTTGATTGTATTTTCTTTAACCTCTGTCACCGCCGATATTTCCTTAATACTCATCTCTTCAAAATAAAATAGGTAAATCACTTCGCGATAGTTAACTGGCAGCTCCATGACCGCGGAGGCCAGCTGTCCATCTTCTTCCTCCTGTATGACAGTTTCCTCGACACTATCACTCTGCATCGCATCATAAACAGGCTGATAATCGATCGTAAAAACATTCTTGTTGTACCAGCTTTTTAAATAATCCTTGCAGTGGTTGGAAGCGATTCTCCAAAGCCAGGTCCGGAACTTCGACTTTCCGCTGTATGTATGAAGTGATTTATAACATTTTACGAAAATCTCCTGAGTCAAATCCTCAGCGATTTGTTTATTTTTCACATAAGAAAACGTTAGCTGCAGAATCTCTTGACCGTATCTGTCCATGATTTCATTAATTGCCTCTACTGTATTCTCGATTTCATTCATCTCTGCTGTTATTTCATCCACAACCGTTCCCCCTTCATAGTTATAGACGACACACTTTCAAAAAGGTTTTGGTAATCTTTTTTTAACATCATAAAAACGGGATAAAAGTTCTATTTTTTAAAAATTGAAAATAATATTCGTTTCTCTTCTCTTTCGTCTAGTAAAATAGAAAGTGGATTTAATTCGCGTGCATATATTATACAGAAATTAATTGTTAGGGAGGCTTTTAATATGATCAAAGAAGAATGTCAGCAAGCCTATACCCCAGATATAAAAGATCTACATGATATAAGCTTAGCACTGATCAACGCTAAGGATTTTTTCTCCAGTCATACATTGGATGGAAGATTTACATATGCGGCACCTTCTAGTAACACGCTTTTTGGTTACACACCCGCCGAGTTGTACGATCAATCCATTTTCAGTTTTTGCCACCCATTGGACCAGGAAAAGTTAGAACATTACTTTTCTTCTTTTCAGTCCGGGGAAATCCTGTTTCGTTTCAGGAGAAAAGAAGGTGATTATCTTTGGCTGGAATCCAGCTGCACGAAGGGTCCTTCACACACTGAAATTATGCTCATATCAAGAGATGTAACCCGCCGTGTAAATCGGGAGGAAAAACTGAAAGAACATCAAAAGAGAGATCGGCTATTCCTTGAACATTCGAAGGATACGATGGGGATCATTACAAAAAACGGTGTATGGACTTACATTAATGAACAGGGTAAGAAATTGATGGGTGCTACCAGTTTCGATGAAATAGTTGGTACGTCTTTGTATGACTATACTGACCCAAAGGACTATAAGTTGCTGCAAGAAAGCCTGGACTCAAGAGACTCCAGTGACCTTGAAATCAGTTTAATCCGGAAAGACAATGATTCAAAGCGTGCTGAGGTTCAGCTTATCCCGACGGTCTTCAAGAACAGAGACGTTTCCCTTGTTATCATTAAAGATATTACAGAACAAAGGAAAACCGAAGACCAGCTGCAGGTAGCTGAAAAACTTTCAGTAATCGGACAAATGGCAGCCGGAATCGCCCATGAAATCAGAAACCCATTGACTGCGATAAAAGGATTCACCCAACTTTTGAGTGAGCATCCGGCAGAAGAAGCCGAAGATTATGCCAAATCATCCTGGACGAGCTCGCCCGCATAGAATCTATAGTTGGCGACTTGTTAGTTCTTGCCAAGCCTCAGGCTTCCAATCTATCGAATGTAGACTTGATCTCTCTGGTGAACGGCGTTGTGAACTTGCTTAATCCCCAGGCAACGCTTTCGGATGCCTTTATTAAAATTAAAACTGATTCACCTAGCATTTACATAGATTGTGAGCCGGATAAAATAAAGCAGGTGTTAATAAATTTAATTCAAAATTCTATAGAGGCTATGACAAAAGGCGGAGAAATCCTCGTTGCTATCTCAAAAGAAGCAAATCTAGCTTCAATTCAAGTTATGGACCAAGGAGCAGGAATCCCAGAAGACCGGCTGAATAAACTAGGAGAACCATTCTATAGCACAAAGGAAAAAGGAACCGGCCTCGGCCTGATGATTTGCCAGAAAATCATCAAAAACCACTGCGGCAAGATCGAGTTTTCCAGCATCGTTGATGAAGGAACCACCGTTACAATTACCCTGCCTGTAAATGAGGATTACCAGGTTGACAATGAATAATCAGCAAAGTAAAAACTACTTTCAAGAGAGAATAACCCAAAGTGTGTAAACCATTCATTATTCGATGCAGATTTATAAATAACAATGAAAATGGCGTGTAAACTGACATCAGTTCTAACACGCCATTTTTCTGATTTATTGTATTTTCGCATCAGGGAAATAAATAATTCTTATTCAATTTTAGCACCCGTTACTTTAAGTACATCTTTTCACAATCACTAATGTCTATTTCCAATAGTCTAATGAACCAGACCTGTGGATTTAATATTACCCTATTCGATTTCCTTATTATAAAACTGCATCCTTCTTTCATCGTAAGTTTTTTCATCCTTAGTACCAAACCCGTAGCCGTCAGAAATAATGGAACTGACTGGGACAAGGAGAGTTAATGCTATTTTCCACTTTCCATCCTCTAAAACCATAGCAATCACGAAGTAATTTACACCGTCTATAAAATATTTGTTCTGTGAATACACTTTATAATTCACACCCACATAATACACTTTTGGGCTTTTAAATTTCTCCTTATAACGATAGGACAAAAACTGTTTACCATATTCGTAGGGCAGTTCCTTCCACATAACAAGGTGGGCTTCTTTAATGTTTAGCAGTCCTCGTTTGAACATTTGGTTTTCCTTATCAGCAATAAAGTCCAATAAATCCTTTCTACTATCCTTATCCCACCTAGAAACTGCAACTTCCCATTGGCTTTTATTTAAATAGTAGAAATAATTTTTGATAACGTTTATTGGAGCTTCCATTTTTGTTTTTTCTCCATTAACCGAAAGATTAAATATTGAAAAGTAAATAGATAAAATTAGAACAAAGACTTTTGTTTTCATTTCTTATCGCCACCTAAGACAATTTGTTCTTAGGTTGCCCACCATTGCTGGAAACCAATTCATCTTTTACTAACCTGCTTCGTTTGCTCAATAAGCACACGACCAAATGGCGTTAATCCTTCAAGGATCAACGCATTCTATAGTGAATAAAAATAATCACTCAAATTCATAATATATTCTATTTGTTAAATTTTCTTTTCATTCTAATAAAATTTCACAAAAGAAAATTTTAAGATTTTCGTAGGATTTGATAATTTTTTTTGTTCCAAAATCTATTTCTAATACTTTCCCTCCAGAATCAATCACATAATAAGTGTTTTTAACAATTGAATCAGCGAAGATGAAATAGGTCTTAGGAGTACGTTTTCTATTGTATAAATTCTCCATAGTTTTTAAATCAAAAGCTAAATGAACTTGCTCTTCTATGCTTAAACCTTTATATGTGTCTGCATCTTTTCCCGCGACTCTCAATATATCAAATAAATAACAGCCATTATAAAAGGTCAAAAACTTCTTATATTCAGCAGGGAACTCTTGTTTTAAATCTTCTTCAAACTTATTAATATCTTCTTTTGATAATGGTGGTTGAAGATGTGTATGCCATCTACCCTCTCCTAAGTGTCCATAAAGAACAGTTTTAGTTCGTAATTTTTTCTTATCTTCTCCATATAATTCACTTAGTTCTTTACTTAGAAATTCAAAAATATATATCACCTTCGTTTTAGCAATATAAACATATTATTTGTGGTTCTTCTTCAACTATCCTACCTCATCCAAAATGATTCAACAAAAAGAGGCGTAAATCCTTGTTAGTAATAATGGTTAATAACTGTCTCAGAAAACAAAAGGGCCAAATCGCAGGGAAAGCAATTTGGTCAACAAACTCATTAACATTTTTATTTGCTACATACCTTACTTTTTACAAGCCAATTTAAATTTTGTGATAGGAGCCGTCCTCCTTATGCATAAGATAGGATCCTATATTTGGGAACTCTGTCATTAATTTCTAATGATAAAAAAGTGCATTACTCCTTTTAAGGATTAATGCACGAGGTTAATTAAAATCTAATGATTTAGTTGTTTTTGTCCAAAGATGAAATTTAGTAAGGAATATAGTTTTTTCACTTATAGAGATTAGAAAAAATTATAGGCTAGTTTTACTTCATTTTTTTCTTAAACAATCCTGCGCCCGCTTTTACCCAGGGCGTAATATATACCATGCTGCAGGGTTTGCAGGCATTCATATTTTTTCAGGCCTGTCAGTGTTTCGGTTATTACCATTGCCAGCTCAGCTGATATCCCTACGAGGATCACCTCTACTCCTAGCAATCTTGCCGCTGAACCTAATTTGTCGATCAACTCGGCAGTGTAAGGAGAAATCTCCTTATTTAAGCCAGTAAGGTCAAGCAAGACATATCTTGCTTGATATTTTGGCAGATTGTTCAGCGTGTTCATGATCAGATCCTCCGCACGGTCCTCGTCGTATCTGCCGATCAACGGGACAACGACGATTCCATCAAGCACTGGAATGAGCGGAGATGATAATTCTTTGACCAAGTCCTGGAGCATTTTGGTTTTTTCCGCTACAAGGGTCTCCAGCTGCTGGATTTGCTTCGCTTCCTGTTTTCTTACCATCTGTCGGATATTTTGCTGAACATTCACGTCAGACGGAAAGTATTCTACTATGGTATATGGATTGGAGTCATTTTGGTACTCGACGATTTCATACCAGAAATTCCTCCCGAACAATCCTGTAAAAACACCTGCATAATGTGCTGGCACGAAAATCCCTTGTTTCTCCTGGGTTCCAAGTTGGTTCATTTTATATTCCCAGTCATCTTTAATATATAAAGTAAAATTCTTCGTATCAACATCCATTTTTTCTACTCTTACATAACCCCATCCAGCCGGTACATACGTATCCGAGAGCCATGCCACCACATTGGATGTATTGATTTCCTTCATTTCCCTGAAGCCTTCGCCAACGATGATTCCCTGCCGGAAACCCGTCGCCTCAAGTACGAGATTCGTTGCCTCTTCACCTGTAATTTCATTAATAGTATCGAAGAAGGTTTTCATGGCAGACACCCAGAAAAAAACAACGTCTCCTCCTTCAAATAACACTTGTCCTGTAGATAAATCCCACTTCAATTCCACGCCGCCAACAACAAGATCTTTTTGCATCTCCACTTCGTTCACCTTCTAGTAATTAGTTTATGTAAAAAGTTAATTGAGATTTATTATCAAAATTCGACCTAACACCTTTCAAATCCTGCCAAATCTGACAATTTTGTTGGCATGCTTTCGGTTACTTACCAACTTAGCTTATTTTATATATCAAAGGGTAAATAATTGATAAAAAAAGTGGGGCGAGAATGTAAAGGAACAATCAAAAAAACGCTTCCTTCTCGGAAGTTCTATTCCTTCAGGTGTGACTGTCATTTAAGCATCTACCATAATGCTAAGGTTCAGATTAAGCTGGAGGAACTCAGGAAGGATGATTAATTCTCTCCCTATCCTTCCTATGTATTGTAAAATGAATTAATTCTCTAGATAAAATGATTCACCTCTCGCACCCACGCTGAGATTCTACCCGTAGAATCCCACAGCATTCAATACAAAAACACCTGCCAATGTTACACAAGTCCCAGTTAAAGCCGCAATTGCTGCGGTCCTTATTTTTTTCGATTCGAACCAAACAGTCAAGGAAACGATGATGGTAAAAATGAAACCGAAGAAAATAGAAGCTGCCGGATTCGTCGGACCTAGCCAGTCATACCAATTCAAAAAATCCATATAACAGCACTCCTCCCAATCTTTTACTTCTTATACGATTGAATTACTTATCGGTTTCATTTTTTTAACTTACCATTCCTTTCGATAGCAGCGGAAAAATTAAAAGGCTGCACGGTAAAAAACTCTGTGCAACCTTATTTACACTAATAAGGACCTGTTTCGCGGCTATTCTTCACTGCATCTTTTGTAGCTTCATTTGCAGCTAACGAACCTTGCCCACCCTGTCCATATATGTAAAATTAATGATCAGGTTTACTACCATAATTAATACGGCTTTAATAAGTATAATTTTGTATGATTCATTGCCATTCCTCGCATTTATATGTTGAAATCGCAATATCTTCCATTCCATTTAATCAAAATACCCTTAATATCACTAAATAAACTGTTCATTTAAAAATAGAATCCTTATTACTCTCAGGTATCCTCTGGTATAGATTCATCTTCTTCGTCACGGCGTTTTTGACGGACACTTTTCTCCATTTCCAATCGGTTTCTGTCCGTCATGACCACGATGATGGAAACTTTTCTTCTTTCCCCACAGGTTTCTGTCCGTCTTATACCTATAACTGATCATCATATAAGACATATGTTTTCATATTAAATTAATTCGCATGAAACCAAAATAACCCCTAAAACGTATTAAATCTGGAGGTGATCAAATGACATTTAAAAGCTTGATTGTTACTCTTGGCACTTTTCTTCTTACTACGGGTATTCTCTACCTGATTGGACATTCTTTTTCGTTAACCTCGTTAATGTTCCAATACGAATTTTCTTCTGACTCAGATGGTTTCTTCATATCAGGCGGGTCACTGCTGCCTATGATTATAGGCCTCATTGCCAGTTTTCTTGTGGAAAAGATTTATGTTCTCAGACATCGGCAAGGATAGGACAAAAAAACGCGCTGACCCCCTAAGGATCAACGCGTTTAACTGTTCGAATTTATTGACCTAGAATCTTCATTTCTTTTAAAGGATAAAAAACAACCTTCGTTGTTCCAACGATACTTTTAATCGGAACCGCCCCAATATGGCGGCTATCCTTACTATTTCTTCGGTTATCCCCCAGCACAAATATATGCCCTTCTGGAACAACCTCACTGCCCACAGGCGTCTCATCTAACGTAAAAGAACCAGTCAGCAGCCCATTGGTGATGAGCTTTTTGCTTTTTTCCAAATATGGTTCTTCATAAGGGTTCCCATTTATATAAAGCACATCGTCTTTGTATTCTACCCGGTCACCAGGAAGCCCGATGACCCGCTTGATATAATCCTTGTCCTCTGTTGCATGGAAAACGACGATATCAAACCGTTTCGGCTGGCCGATTTTTGTAACGAACATCCTCTCCTGGCTATGTAGAGTAGGCTCCATAGAAGCACCTTTTACCTCTATGGGAGTCATTAAAAACGATCGAACAACAAAAGCCAGTACAATTGCGATTAGAAATGCCTTTGCCCATTCCCAAATTTCATTTCTTTCTTTTACCATATGGCACATCCTTTCCAAATTATTCTATTGGATTCTATTTCCACATAGAACATTGGAAATCCTTCTTAATCAAAATCCAAAATAAAAAGAGGCAAAAGCCTCTTTTGGGAAATGATTATTTTTTTATATATTCCATAAGTGTATCCGGGTCAAAACCAAGAACCCAGTTGCCATTAACCTTCGTTTGTGGCACACCCATCTGTCCAGTTTCTTCAACCAGCTTTTGCGCAGCAGCTTGATCGTATTGTACATTCACTTCTTTGTAGTTTAATCCTTGACCCTCAAGGAATTGTTTCATCATTGTGCAGTAAGGTCAAGTGTTCGTAGTGTAAACCGTGATATCGTTCATTTTAAATCCTCCTCGAAATTTTTAATACCCTATAATGTATTATCCCGAATTTGCTATATTTTTGCAAAAAAGAAGCACCGGGGATACTTATGTTTTTCCCTATTTTACTTTAAAAAAACAGGAAGGGAGGTATTTTAATAGTAGGTGGGTAACTAAAAGCAAATTTCTCATTATCAAGATATAATAGAAGAAAACTAACGATTGGAGCGGAGGAAAGATCAATGGAACTTCTCTTCATCCCAGTTGCTATTGTATTTGCTGCCATGTTCATACATGCTGTTAATGATGTTTCAAAGGTTCGAAAAGAACTGGAACTTGTTAAAAAACAAAATGAAGAAATCATAGAGTTATTGAAATCTCACAAGAAAAATATATAGTCTTTACTGCCTTGGAGCAAACAGCATAACCGAAACACCGATTATACATATTCCGGCTCCAACCCAATCGTAAAAATCAGGAGTTTTTTTATCAACTCCCCACCCCCATAGCACTGACAAAACAATGAATACGCCTCCGTAAGCAGCGTAAACTCTGCCGAATGATGGGAAGGATTGAAATGTCGCAATGACGCCATAAATCGCAAGTGCCAGTCCTCCTCCTATTCCCCAATAAAACGGTTTTCCTTCCCTTAGCCATAACCAGATCAAATATCCTCCGCCAATTTCGGCTATTCCTGCTATAATGAACAACAAAATCGCACTAAATATGACAATCACTTCCTAAATTGATAAATGTACTAGCATTATAACGCTATTTTACGATCATATTAGAAGTTCAACATAATCCATGACCGTTTTATAGCAACTTTTTTATTTTTATAGCGAATTTCTTTTTTTTATAGCGATTTTCTCGTTTTTATAGCGAAATTTTCATTTTTATAGCGAATTTTACTTTTTTATAGCGATTTTTTTCGTTTTTATAGCGAATTGGAAAATCAGCTTGTTTTTTTCCAGTTTCAATTTGTTAAAATAGAGAAAAAGATACGTCAGGCGGTTGGTTTTATGCTGAATTGGCAATATGTGAGAAGTATCAGTCTAAAGAGCGAGGAAGTGCCATCATTTCGGGATTATCCGTTTAATCTTCCTAGTTTTAAAGCATTAGATGAATTAACGCTCCACCCAAAGGTCACATTTCTAATTGGTGAGAACGGGATGGGCAAATCGACTTTACTTGAGGCGATTGCAGTTGGTCTAGGTTTTAATCCTGAAGGAGGTTCGTTTAATTTCAATTTTTCAACCTATGACTCCCATTCGGATTTAGGGAATTATTTACGAATTGTAAAAGGAATAGAAAGGCCACAGGACGGATTTTTCCTGCGTGCTGAAAGCTTTTATAATGTCGCTTCCAATATCGAAGAACTAGATAGCGAAGGACCTGGTCCGAAGGTAATTGATTCATTTGGCGGAGAGTCTTTGCACGAACAATCACATGGCGAGGCATTTTTCTCTACATTCCTTCACCGGTTTCGTGGCAATGGCCTGTATATAATGGATGAACCCGAAGCAGCACTCTCGCCGTTGAGGCAAATGTCAATGCTGACGCGCATCCATGATCTCGTAAATGATAACTCCCAGCTTATCATTGCCACGCATTCTCCAATCATCATGGCCTATCCTGATGCAGCAATCTATGAATTCAGTGAAGAAGGCATTTTTAAAAGAAAGCTGGAAGAAACGAATCATTATCGCATCATGAAACAGTTTTTCGAGAATACACCCAGGATGATTCATCATCTATTAACTGAATAAATTACAAGAAATGATTATACATAATTAGTATCTATTGATAATCCGCTTAAAAACCCTGGTCACTTTAATTTGATTAGCACGCTCCCATTTAATCCATTCCAGGGCAAGTATCGTAATCAAAAGCCAGATCGTACCAGCTAAATGCCCCGCCAGTACATCGCTTGGAAAGTGGGCTCCAAGATAGATTCTAGTAAATCCGATACACACAACCAGAAAGCCTGCAACTATAGTTGTCATCCATTTAGTGAAAGGCTTTCTCGCAGAACGGACGATAAAATAGGCAATCAATCCATAAAAAATCAGCGAACCCATGGAATGTCCGCTAGGAAAGCTGTAGCCAATTGCATCAATCTCTGGATTAATAGAAGGACGCCCTCTTCCAAAAAGCTGTTTCAACAATTTGGTCAGCGCACCCCCGCCACCGATGGCTATTAATAAAAAAAGAATACCTAATTTATCCTTCGCCTTTACCCATAAGGCAATTATTGCAGCAAGTGTGCATAACGACAAAAACCATACAGAACCTAGCTCTGTAACAAAAATCATGATCTGGTCCAAAGTAGCGTTTTCGATTAAGTTGATCCTTTGTATGATCGCATCATCAATCGCATTGATTTCGTTTTCGAGCATTTCTTCCGCTAATTCCGAAAATATGACGATAAAAAGCACGGACATTGCAGCTCCGACGATCATCAGCAAAAACGGAAATCCTGCCTGTTTTATTTCTTCCTTATTTATTTCCACAACACCTACCTCCCTTTCCAACATAAAAAACGGCTGATTTTCCCAATATGTAAATCCATAAATTCTTTACAAGATCTGAATCCTAAACCTAACATTTTAACCAAACTATAATAAACTTTTACCCGACATAAATCCAAGTAAACAGCACAGCATTGTAGATGACAGCTGGCCATTTATTTTACTAATAAAATTTTATTAAGACTACTATGTTTGCCATTGAGGATGTAATTCCAAATATTACTTTTTTACAATCATAACTTGTAAATATTTGCATACTCTGTGATAGACTATTTTTATAGAAAACATCATGAGACTGATAGAAATAGATTTCAAGGGGGAGTAGTCGTGTATAACAGTGGTTTAATCCTTGAAGGCGGAGGGATGAGAGGTGTCTACACCGCCGGGGTGCTGGAGCATTTTTTAGAAAACGAATTATTTTTTCCGTATGTCATTGGTGTTTCTGCTGGTGCGTGCCAGGGCTCTTCCTATATTTCCAGGCAGCCTGGACGCAACAAGCAGGTCACCATTGACTATGTTAAACATCAGGATTATATTTCTTATAAAAATTTACTATTAAAAAAGGAATTATTCGGGATGGATTTCATTTTTGATAAACTCCCTAATGAGCTTGTTCCATTTGATTTTGAAACTTTTAACAGCGCTGCTGAAAAGTTTCTTGTTGGCACGACCGATTGTATCACCGGCGAACCCATTTATTTTGATAAAAATGATGTTCCTAAGGAATTCCTGAAAATCATCAGAGCGTCCAGTACACTGCCCTTCATGGCGCCGGCCATTGAGTTCCAGGGACGGACACTGATGGATGGCGGGATTGCTGATCCAATTCCAATTCGGAAAGCAATAGCTGATGGAGTGAGAAAAAACGTAATCGTTCTAACGAAACCAAAAGGATATCGCAAGAAGAAATCATCCCTGTCCTGGCTGCCACGATATGTATATAAGGAATACAAAGGGCTGCACACTGCCCTCGAAACTCGCTACAAGCTATATAACGAAACTCTTGACTATATTGAAGAACTCGAAGCAAAAAAGGAAGTCTTCGTCATTAGACCTTCAAAGAATCTCAAGGTAGGAAGAGTTGAGCGCAATCCCGATAAACTGACTCAATTGTATGACGTTGGATTTGAAGATGTGAAGGAAAGTTACGGCGAATTGAAAGACTGGCTGGGAGAGTAAAATGCTGTTAAATGATGCACTTGAAGTTTTATCAAATAGCCTTAAACAAGACAAAAGAGTTCAAGCTGTTTTTGTGAAAGGATCTGTTGGGCGCGGCGAGCAAGACGAACATTCAGATTTGGATTTGTATTGCCTTGTTGAAGAGAATGACCTTGATGGTTTCCTTCAAAGTCGGATCAATCATCTAGAATCCTATGGAAAATTACTTTTTCATGATGACATTTTTATCGTTGCACCACAGATTCTTGCAGTATATGAAAATATGCTTCATGTCGATTTATTTACAGTTACAGAGAAGACTTTTATTGAAAAAGACTTCTTTAAAGTCATTTACGACCCAGCTAATCTACTGGAAAAATTCCAAAGCACTCAAAACCTCAGGTTATCTGCAGATGATTTACAGGATGCAGTCGATGACGTCGCCTGGTTTCTTTTTCAATACAAAAAATCTGCAGCACGCGGCAATGATTTATGGGCAGTGAATATGCTCAATCAAGTCATGTCACATCTAGCAAAAGTGTTGCTGCATAGATATAAACCTGAACGAGCTCAATTAGGGTTGAAAACAGCAGAAGCATCATTGCCTAAAGAAGTCATTAAAAATGTCAGCGAAATCCAGGAAAACATCACTCCCCGGAAACATCGGATAGCTGCTGGGCTTCTTCGTGACCTTTTGAACCAAGAAGCGGAATGGATTCTTAATGAAGTGACTCATCCTGACAAGATTGAACCATTGTGGAATAGGGTTTTGGAAGAGTAGTGTTTGCATTCACGTGCTTCGAATAAGATCCATCACCACCCTTGGCAAATATATTATATTTCCATTCTCATTCGTTTTCATTGAGCCTATGCCTAAAAGACCATTCCATTCCTGAGATATGCTTCAGAGTGTAGACCCTCCAGTTGAAAATGAAAATTGCGTGTAAACTGACACCAGTCTTACACGCCATTTTTCTGATTTTGTAGTATTCGCATTCAATATAAGCTATTGGGAAATCTAAACGAATAGGCAATTAATTCTTTTCTATTCTTGATGGATGGCTGGTCTATCTAAACCTTTTCGAACCATATGAATTTGAATGGACTCTGCTTTCCTGTATATTAAGGCTAGAAAACAATTAGGAAGGATGATTACTATTTCTATTCAAAAGCAAATACAGCTTAAAAAGAGACCAACTGGAGTTCCTACTTCTGAACATTTTGAATTTGTGGAAGTTCCTGTAGACTCCCCTGCAAAAGGAGAAGTCCTTTTGCAAACTATTTATATCTCGGTTGATCCTTATTTAAGAGGCCGCATGAATGACACCAAATCGTATATCCCTCCGTTCAACTTGAACGAGGCGATTTCAAGTGGCGTAATTGGAAAAGTAGTTGAGACAAAGTCAGACCTTTTTGAAGTTGGCGATTTCGTAATCGGCTCATTAGGCTGGCAGGAATTCTCCATCGCCAAAGAAAATACTATACGTAAAATTGACCCGATTCTGGCACCAGTATCAGCCTACTTAAGTGTATTGGGCATGACCGGTCTTACGGCGTACTTTGGCTTACTACATATCGGCAAGCCGAAAGAAGGAGAAACCGTTGTTGTATCCGGTGCCGCAGGAGCTGTCGGTTCCATTGTGGGTCAAATCGCAAAAATCAAAGGTGCGAGGGTTGTTGGTATTGCAGGTTCCGAGGAGAAGGTTCGTTATCTTCTGGATGACCTTGGATTTGATGCAGCAATCAACTATAATACACAGGATGTGGGCTCCGCTCTAAAAGAAGCATGTCCTGACGGGATCGATGTCTATTTTGAGAACGTAGGCGGAGAGATTTCAGATGCAATTTTCCCGCTCTTGAACAACTTCGCAAGAATTCCTGTCTGCGGAGCGATCTCAGCTTATAACAAGTCTGAGCCAGATGTAGGGCCCCGGGTGCAAGGGTACTTAATCAAGACAAGTTCGTTGATGCAAGGTTTCACTGTCGGCAATTACTCCTCCCGTTTTGGCGAGGGAGCGAAAGAATTGGCAAGCTGGCTTTTAGAAGGGAAATTGAAGTATGAAGAAACGGTTACAGAAGGCTTTGAAAATACAATAGATGCATTTTTAGATTTGTTCAAAGGCGCAAATCTGGGAAAAGCAATCGTGAAAGTTGCTGATTCTGACAAATAACTTGAAATGTGTAGGCGCCATGTCCAATTTCGCCAAGCGCTGGTGCATATCCTTAAAATGACAATGAAAATGGCGTGTAAACTAATATCAATTTTAACACGCCATTTTTCTGATTTATTGTATATTTAGTCCAAAATATAATGGTTTTTATTCAACATACGCACCCTATAGTTTAAGTGCACTTATTCACAAAGTTAATTAACAAAAACAAGAGAAGGACGGAATCTAAACCCGCCCTTCTTTCTCTATTTAATTTACTATTTTATTTTCTTTATTATAGATAGTAATATGGTACGAATCGTTTCCTACTTTGGTCTTCATATCTTCAGACCGGAGAAAGTCATTTATCACTTTTTCAAGCTGTTTAGCAAAATCCCTAGTATTTTGGGTTTCCCCTGATAGCGTTATGAACGCCTGAATCTCCGGCTCTGAATGAATTGAATATCCAACCATCCTAACTTTGTAATCCTTTTTACCAAGTATGTCCTCACCAACAAGGTCCAGAATCCCTCTCCATCTTTCATCCATTTCCAATTCAGCCATATCTATTTTCTTTACCTTTAAATAAACATCACTTATACCATTTTCGCTCAGTACATCTTTCACGATTTGTTCCATTTCACTAATTCTAGTCTCTGTGTCGGGAATACCAATTTCCAGCTTTTTTGGAAGATCGTATCTCATCTCCAGGACATTATAACCCTGTGTATTTAACTTTTCATTAATATCTTCTATAATTCCAGCGTGTTTTAACTCTTTTTCACTGAGCCGCCACTCAATTTCCTTTGGTCTCGAAAGGACTACTTTTACTTTATATGCATCATAATTGCTAGAATGTAATATATTCGACGCTATTTGGTTAACATCATTTTTCACTTGATTAAGATATTCCTCTGAACCATCTACACTTATCGTAATTACCTTTTCAGGATATGATACACCTGCTGTGACTTTATAACCTTTTGCTATAAGTTCCTCCGATATTTGTTCTATAATATCAGACTTATTTCCAAAAATTTGTCCAAAAAAAGGAACTTTAGCTACAACCTGTGCTATAGCAGGTGATACAAATGCTGAACCAATAAATAGAGATAAAACAAGAACCGCTGCACCACTTAAAGTGAGAACTTTTTTAAAACGAACTGCATAACTCCTTTTAATTATTGTTACACCATAGTTATCTCCCTGATTCAATTCTAACCTGGCATAAGTATCTCTTTTAAATTGCTCAATATCAACTTGATGTTTAAAGTAACTTTTTGCTGACTGTAAAACCTTTTCTTCCATAGCCATCCTCCTCAATTTTAGTACTTAATAATTTGCGACCACGGGCCAGTCTAGATTTAACTGTCCCAATATTAAGATGTAAAATTTGTGAAATTTGCTGAATGGAAAGTTCCTCGAAATAGAAAAGAATAATGGGAATACTGTAATGTATCGGGAGATTGTATACAGCATTATGAATTTCCTCTTCCTGAATATCTCTTATGTATAATTCTTCAGTACTTTCCTGCCGTCTTTCAGGTAAAAAATCCGATATTACTTCTCTCCAGGATTTTCGAAATGAGCTTTTACATTCATTGATAACTATCCTTGCAAGCCAAGGAAAAGGCCCCTCTTTATTCTTTAAACTCTCCATTGATTTATAAGCCTTAATAAATGCATCTTGTACACAATCCTCTGCTTTAGGCCAATCTTGGACATATGTATAAGCGAGTCTAACAAGACGTTGCGTATAGGTATCGATCCACATTTCCAAGACCTCATTCTTATCCAAGAATTTGCCCCCTTTCATCTTCATTTTTGGTTTTCAAATGTATGATGCAAGTACTCAAGAAAAGGTTCCATTTTTTTATCATAATAAAAAAAGGACTAAAACCAATTACGTTTAGTCCAAGCGGTTCGCTTGTTCAATTAACCTGCTGCTTTAGTTCAACAAGAAAAAACTGCGTGGTTCGGCAGATGGAATTTCGACTCATATACCGGTTACTTAAAAAAAGAAGCAACTATAAACCCTATTATGATTACAAGAATAAGTATCCCTGTTCCTTTCCAACCTAAACTTCCTACTAAATCCACAAGACCTCCGCTGTTTGCTCTATTAAAAGCATCGTTCATATTACCAGTTGGGTTGTTTTTCAATTCTTGTTGCCTTAATCTCTCTCTTTTTTGTCCAGGAGTTTCTTTGTTATCTTGCATTTAAACACCTCCAGTAATTTAAACGATCTTTCCTCTTAAATTCTATAAGAAAATCCATTATCCTGTTGAACTAACCTGCTGCGTTTGTTTAAGTAGAATGTTTCACAATTGTTGATATTCCTTAGAATCTATAAGTGTTTTTTAATATTCCAACCAACTATTAACAACTTCCTCAAAATTGTGATCTTTCCAAGATATAATTGCGTTCATTTCCCCGACTTGTAAAACTTTTTCTTGAAATAACAGATCCCCCAAAAAGTATGCTAATCGAGGAAAACCAAACGTTTTGCCTCCATTAATGGAAAACCACTCACGGAAAATTTGCTGCGGAGTACTTTTTGCAAGATCTTTTGCAAACTCAAGTTGAATTTCCTTTTTATGCGCTGATGCAAATTCCAACCATTCATCGCCATTATCATCGTAAGAAAAATATACGGAAGAGGACAATCCAGGCGATGTTTTCCTTGAAAAATGTGTAGCTGCCCCTTCTTGAAATAGCCAGATAAGAGGATTATTCCACTCCATTTTCGACCATTCATTTCCCGCTTTATCTGAAATGATATTATGAGTAACGTGCCCTAATTCGTGTGCAATAATGGCTTGCAAATGGCTACTTTCTGGCGATAATTTTTCTAACGCAAAAGTTACATTAGGTATTATTTGTTTGTGTGAATAGGCATTAGAACCAAAACCACCGACAATTAAATATATATCAATAGGAAAATTCACTTGATACATACCCAAGTAATTTTGCTCTACTTCTTTTATAATGGTGACAATTTCGTTGTGGATTAACTTGATGGAAGTCAAGACTTGAGGATACCTTTTTATAGACTGAATATGTCTTTCTTCGGTGTCTTTGCAATGATATAAAAAATACTCTTTGAAAATCCCTGGGAACTTCATATAGTAGCTCCGCAAGAAATTTATAGAAGGTTGATAGTTATCCAAAAAATACGGTACAGTATCAACTATTTTCAAAAAAATCCTCCTATTCATTAACTTTTGACATAGCTATCTTCAATTAATAATTAGGCATTTAGGTTAATTTTACCATTATGATGGAAGTTTTTCTTAAACTAACCTGCTCCGTTTGTTCAATAAGGTTTAGCAATAAAGTACGGAAACCTAATCCTCCATGGTTCTACGACCCCACCAAATTACCAATTAGTTATATTATTCAAGTACTAAAACTACAATAAGTTAAAATTTATAGTACCAAAAAATCGCAATTTCATTTGCTGTTGGAAAGTTAGAATAAAGCATAGTATCAACTGCACCTATTACAAAGTGATTTTTGGCGTAACATTGGCACGCTGAAACATTAATATCTTGTGTTTCAAGCACTAGACCACTAAAGTTATTCTCCTTTGCCCACTCAATAGCTTTATTTAATAAAGCAGTTCCAACACCTTTTTTTCTATAATTTGTTGCAACAGCAATGTCCTCAATTAGTGCATAACCATTCCAATTAGAACGAATCTTAATCCTACCGATGCAGTCGTTTTCATCATACTAAAAATATACAATTTTCCCCTGTTCTTCAATATATCTTGAAATAAGGTTCAGAGAATATCTCCTCTGTATATTTCCAAACATTGTTTTCAAATGTAGGTATAATTCTCCCCGAAACAACGAAACATTCGTTAGGTTTATTACAATCCTCCATATTAAATTGAGTCATTTCAATTATCATAGCCATCTCCTTCAAAACGAGATTATATGGAATACAACTTGTATTATAGCCTTCTATTTACTTCGTCCTTTTTCAACTAAACTGCCTCGTTAGTTGAATTAGAATCAAATTAAACTCTTTTCTCAGCAATCCTTTTTAATTCTGTCGCACGAGTAGCAATAAATTCACTCATATACTTTTTTAAAAACAACGTATCTGCTACAAGTCCGAAAATACCAAGTGGTGACTTATACTCAAATATATCGGTCATTATAGTTCCATCTGGGTGTTCAATAAATTGGTGGGTATGAACAAAGGATTGAAAAGCTCCTTTTACCATAACATCCACAAACTTATGAGGTCTTTCCATTATAATAACTTCCGCGGTCAACCTTTGCTTAACGCCAAAGTGAATTGCTTCCCAGGTAACTACATCACCTAGTTCCAATAACCCCTCAGTAATGCCACCAACAGCTCTTTCCCTGGTTTTAGTAGTAGTTTGTGTATGTATATCTACGTTCCTTGCCAGGTCAAAACAGAGTTCAATGGGAGCTTTGATAAATTGTTCATTTTTAATAATAGGCATCCATATCCCTCACTAATAGATCGTTATACTTCTTCCACTATCCTGCATCGTATGTTCAATAAGGAATTCAACAAAAAACGGTGGTAATCCCTCCTTGATCATCGCACCCTCAACAATAAGGTTCGCGGCGAGAAAGGCATAAACCTGCTTAAATCAGCAGCAATGTTTAATCTCTATTATCTAATAAATTTACACAATCCTCTTCCAAATGTTTGGATGTATTATTTTTCTCATAAAAATCGATAATATTACCATCCGTCGCCCCCTGCCAATCCCTTTCACAAAACTGAACCACTTCTTTGCTTTTTTTCGAAACCCCATAATAATAATACATATATGGTTCATCCTTAAATACAACTGTTGTGAGCGTCAAGTTAAAAT
>NZ_JAGGQU010000044.1 GCF_018613155.1 Bacillus sp. ISL-55
TCATCGCGAAGTCACACCAGGTTCGGACAAAAGGCCGTCTCCGTCTCATGAATTTGTCCGAAGTCGCACCAGGTTCGGACAAAAGGCCGGCTCCGTCTCATGAATTTGTCCGAAGTCACACCAGGTTCGGACAAAAGGCCGTCTCCGTCTCAAGAATTTGTCCGAAGTCACACCAGGTTCGGACAAAAGGCCGGCTCCGTCTCATGAATTTGTCCGAAGTCGCACCAGGTTCGGACAAAAGGCCGGCTCCGTCTCATGAATTTGTCCGAAGTCGCACCAGGTTCGGCCAAAACACTGGATCCATCTCAAGAATTTGTCCGAAGTGACACCAGGTTCGGCAAAAAGGCCGTCTCCGTCTCAAGAATTTGTCCGAAGTCGCACCAGGTTCGGCCAAAAGGCCGGCTCCGTCTCATGAATTTGTCCGAAGTCGCACCAAGTTGGGACAAAACACTGGTTCTAACTTAAGATTTTGTCCGAAGTCACATCAGGTTCGGACAAAAGGCCGGCTCCGTCTCATAAATTTGTCCGAAGTCACACCAGGTTCGGACAAAAGGCCGGCTCCATCTCATGAATTTGTCCGAAGTCACATCAGGTTCGGCCAAAAGGCCGGCTCCATCTCAAGAATTTGTCCGAAGTCGCACCAGGTTCGGCCAAAACACTGGTTCCTTTTCAGGAATTTTGTCCGAAGTGACAACAGGTTCAGACAAAACACTGGTTCCAGCTCAAGATTTTGTCCGAAGTCACACTTGTTTCGGACAAAACATCCATGGAATTTTTTCCATACCCTAATATAATCTTACGTTTATTCGAATTGTCTTTTAGAATAAGAGTTGGGGGAATAATGGAGGCATTTAAAATGATATATAAAAAAATAGCTGGGATCAGCATGTGGCAGTTGAACAGGACTCTTAAGAAATTGGCTTTCGCAAGGATGGAGCTGGAAAAACAGATGCGGAAGGAATTGATTGTGGTCCTTTTAGAGCCTAAAAAAGAGAAAGTACTAGCTACTGAGGAAGAGAAGAAAGAAATCGAGCAAGCGGTACAGGAATTAAGCGGGTTCGAGACACTAAGGTTGTGTCTGCTGGAAGATTGCAAACCAGTGTACATGGAGAAAGTGAACAATAATGGTGTTTCAAGATGGCTGGAAATCCCGGTCAAACCTTTGATTACATATGAATTTTTAAATGAAACACAGGAAAGTCAGGTAAAAGTAGGATAGGCATAATCTGCGAAGAAGAGGACCAATTAAGGTTCTCTTTTTTTATGTCCAAGTTATTTAGCAATCCTTATTAACTACATTTAGATTAGTTTCTAGCTCCAGTGCCTTGCTCCTCGAGACGCTTGTCTACTGCGCTCCTAACTCCTCGAGACGTTTCGGTCCTGATCAATGCGCTTGCGTTTTTCATAATTGGGCTAGTATTTTTTTCGGTGTTCAATTGCACAAATGTCCCGGTCTGAATAGGATATAGGGACACAAAAAAAGGAGGTTGTTACGATGTCTGATGGATGCGGCTATGGTGGCGGTTTCGCCCTGCTTGTAGTATTGTTCATTCTTTTAATCATAATCGGAGCTTCTTGGGGTTTCGGTTACTAAATTTTCAAATAAGTAAACTTCATTAGGAGGTTTTATCATGTACGGATACAGCGGAGGCTGTGGATATGGCGGTTACGGCGTAGGAGGAGCAGGATACGGCAGCGGTTTTGTTTTGATCGTTGTCCTGTTTATCCTCTTAATCATTGTCGGCTGCGCATGCTACCGATAATAAAAAATGGAAAGAGGCTGTTACACGGGTCATGATGACTGTTGACAGCCTCTTTTTTTTGCCCAGGATTTTTTCTGAGATTTTCGTAATGATCCACTAGTGATACTCATTTTCACAGCGGGTTAGTCAATTAGAACGATGAAAAAAGAGTGAATTATTGTTATTTTTAAATAAATTATAAATATTCCGAAAAAAAGTGATTCTTTTTTTGTGCTTGTTCGTCTAACTGTCTGTAAAAAAGGGGGGAGAATTTTGAGCGATCACTACAGCATTCATTTCCAAAAGGTTTACGAGGAATATAGTGACAAGGTTTATGGCTATCTCCTGTTATTGACCGGTAAGAAGGAAGTCGCAGAGGATTTAACCCAGGAAACTTTTTTAAGAGTGTACAAGCATATTCATCAGTTCAACGGTGATTCGCAGATTTTCACTTGGATCGTGAAAATTGCACGAAATATTGCCATTGACCATTTAAGAAGAAGAAGACGGCTGCGTTTTTTTTCACTGGATAAGTATGTCATCGAATCATGTCAGCCGTCCCCTGTCGAAATCATCGTAAAAGGGGAGAAGACATCCATCCTTTACAAAGGAATCAAAGAACTGAAGCTCAACTACCAGGAGGTATTGATTTTAAGGAAAATTAAAGAGTTTTCAATTAAGGAAACCGCACTGATCCTTGGCTGGAGCGAAGGTAAAGTGAAAATCACTACTTCCAGGGCAATGGCTGCCTTAAAAAAAGAGTTAAAGAGAAGAGGGGAAATCATTGAAGAAATCATTTGAACTTGAAGATAGCTTCAGGAGGCTTAGCCAAATTCCTAGATCTGAAATCCAAAAACGAAAAACTTATAATACAATAATCCAGACCGGGAGGCCGGATAGGCCCATTGGCTACATAGCAAGGAATTGGACCGGCAGTCTCCTGACAATTGTGATGATATTGGTTTGTGCAGCTTACCTTCTGACAGAAATCAAAAGCCCTTCTCGGGAAGGGTTAGCTGCTTTATCCCCAGTTGAGTTATTTGCATCAAGCGAAATTGTGATTACGTATCTTACAAAATCTGATTCTCCGGAACAATTTAATCTCCATTCAAACCTGACGAGGAAGGGAATTTCAATCATTGATGAACCCGGATGGCTCGAGATCATGAATGGAACGGTCAACGGACAAAATATAGTGAAAGATGCCCCTGAGGCGCAGAGGGCCTATGATTTATTGCTGATATATGATGGAAAAAAGCCGGATAAATGCAAGTTATGGATAAGTAAAAATAATGTATATATTAAAAGAATAAAAGAACAAAAAGTTTATAAAGTGGATGAAAGTAAGGCAGCACTGGTGGTCGCAATGATAGAAGACATGGAAAAACAGGTTCAATTCTGAATCTGTTTTTTTATTATGAAACTTTACTACTATTTTTTATAAAAATCTTACAAAATAGTTTATTTCGTTGACAGAGGTGGTAAATATAAGTTTGTACTTATTAAACAACTTGAATATACAGGAGGAAGGGTTTATGAAGAGGGGTCTAGCATTCATTTTTACAGCAGTTCTGCTGATTGGCCTGCTGGCTGGTTGTTCTGGTGAGCAGAAGGCTGAAGCGGAAAAAACGAAAGACGGAAAGGTAGTAGTCGATTTCTGGACATTCTGGGGTTCAGAAACACGCCGTCCAATCATAGAAAAAATCATCGATGATTATAACAATTCCCAGGATAAGGTGTTTGTTAAACATACTTTCCTGCCGTGGGGCGATATTTGGACAAAAAACCTTGCATCGGTCGCAGCCGGCAATCCTGCAGATGTCATTATCAACGATATCAATACAGTTGCCCAGCGTGCTGAAAACAAGCAGGTAGAGGACTTAAGCCAATATATAGATGATTCATTCAAGCAAAGATTCCACCAGCATTTATGGGAAACTGTCGAGTATGACGGAAAGTCTTATGCTGTCCCTTTCAATACTGACACACGCCTTCTTTTCTACAATAAAACAGCATTCAAGGAAGCGGGACTTGATCCCGAAAAGCCGCCTGCAACTTGGGCGGAGCTGGAGGAGTACGCAAAGAAGTTAGATATTAAGAATGGCGATAACTATGAACGAGTTGGATTCTATCCTTTATGGGGCAGTGTCGGGGCATCCAGCTGGATGACAAATGCAGATAACGGCAAGGGTTTTATTGAGAATGGAGAACTGACAATCAACACCCCGGAAAAAATTGAAGCGCTTAATTGGATTGTGGATTGGAAGGAACGTCTCGGAGAAAACACTGTTCAAGCTTTCCAGGCAGAATTCGGAAGTGAACAGGCAAATCCATTCATTGCAGGAAAAGTTGCTATGTGGGTTGATGTGGGAACATTCTACACACAATTAAGAGACTATGGACAGGATGTCGATTTTGGAGTAGCACCCATCCCTGCCAAAGAAGAGGGTTCAGGTAACTGGGCTGAAGGCGGCGGATTCGTTGTTGAAATTCCGAAAGGTGCCAACCAGCCAGAGGAAGCAATGGACTTTATTAAGTATCTGACAGATGTTGAAGCTCAGAAGTATTGGTCTGTTAAAAACTATGACAATGTAGCGAACATTGAAGCAGCTGAGGCAGCCCTTAATGAACTTGAAGGTCCGGATAAGATGGTCTACGAAGCTACTGTCAAAAACCTGGAACAAACAAAGATGTTCCCAGTGCCAGTTGAGTATCCTGATTATCATAGCAGATTGAACCCGCATATCGACAATGCACTGTTAGGAAAAACTTCTCCTGAAAAAGCACTGGAAGAAGCGGAAGAAGATATAGCAAAAATGAAAAAGGAATAATCACATAAGGAGAAGGCGCATTACGCCCTTCTCTTTTTAATAAAGATTTTAGATGACTGCCAAAGTGAAAAAATGCAAGTTGTTTTTGTCGGAATATTCACCAAACTAGAGGTTAAATGCAACAAGGGGGTTCAGGAAGGTATGAAGTCATCGGATAGTACATTAGCACACACAGAAGCTGGGTCTAAAGTAATGAGAAGTCGTAAAACTGCCGGGGCAGCCCGGAAGAAAGCTCTTACTAGAAAAGCAAAAGACAATTTGGCTGGATATTTATTCATTTCACCGTGGATCATTGGGTTTCTGGGTCTGACCTTAGGCCCTTTACTTTTCAGTCTGGCCGCAAGTTTCACAGATTACAATATTACTTCAAAAATGAATTTCATTGGTTTGGAAAACTATAAACGCATGTTTACGATGGACGATTTATTCCGCACTTCTCTTTTTAATACTATTTATTATGTTATTTTCTCGGTTCCATTGACGACTGCTGGAGCTATTATACTAGCCGTTCTGTTGAATCAAAAGATAAAAGGAATGAAGTTTTTCCGAACAATCTATTATTTGCCGGCTGTTTTATCCGGTGTGGCCGTGTATTTTCTCTGGATGCAGCTTTTAAGTCCATCCACGGGGCTTGTCAACACGATGTTAGCCTGGTTCGGGATTGACGGTCCGGCATGGCTGTTTGATCCTGAATGGACAAAGCCGGCATTGCTATTGATGAAAATGTGGAGTGTAGGCGGGGGAATGCTTTTATACCTGGCAATCATGCAAGGGGTGTCGCCTCAGATGTATGAAGCAGCAGATATTGAAGGGGCATCACCGTGGCAGAAGTTTTACCATATTACGCTGCCAATGATTTCACCAATCATCTTTTTTGATGTGATCACAAGTACGATTGGTGCTTTTCAAATCTTCCAGGAAGCTTATGTAATGACGGAGAATGGAAGCGGCGGACCGGGTAACTCTCTGCTTTTCTATAATTTGCATATGTGGAACAATGCGTTTGAAGTGTTTGATATGGGTTATGCTTCAGCCATGGCCTGGATTCTCTTTATCATCGTCATGATTTTAACTGTGTTGAATATGAAGCTTGGCAAACGCTGGGTGCATTACGAAGGGGGTGACAGCAAATGAGTTCAACAACAGCCCCGAAATTTTATGAGACTAAAAAATTCAGAGAAAATGTTAGGCTCTCATTTGTGACCTTGCTGCTGCTTGCCGGCAGTACATTAATATTAATGCCTTTATGGTGGATGATTTCCACTTCGCTTAAATCACCCGCAGAGATTGCGCAATATCCGCCGACGTTTTTTCCAAAAGAATTCAATTTCAATAATTATATCGAGGCCTGGCAGACTGCACCTTTCACTCGTTGGGCATTAAATACAATTTTTCTTGCAACAGTCGGCACAATCGGAAGTGTGCTTGTCAATTCACTGGTTGCATATGGCTTTGCAAAAATTAAATTCAAAGGGAGAAACGCTCTCTTTGTCCTGGTACTTTCTACGATGCTCATCCCGGGATTTGTGACGATGGTTCCCCAATATATCCTGTTTTCAAAGCTGGGCTGGGTGAACACCTATCTGCCGCTTCTTGTTCCGGCTTTTCTCGGGAGTGCCTTTTTCATCTTCCTGCTTCGCCAATTCATGATGGGAATTCCGAATGAACTGGTCGAAGCTGCCGTCCTTGATGGTGCAGGCCACCTCCAGATATGGTGGCATATTATGCTCCCATTGACAAAGCCAGCATTGATTACAGTAGCAATTTTCTCATTTAATGGCGCATGGAACGACCTGTTAGGACCGCTGCTTTATATCAATGATGAAAGTATGTACACCTTGCAGATTGGATTGCAGACCTTCAAGGGTACGGTCCAGACACAATGGCATTACCTGATGGCAATGTCGGTTTCGGTCCTGCTGCCAGTAATTCTGCTTTTCTTCTTTTTCCAAAAATATTTTATTGAAGGCTCGAATATCTCATCGGGAACAAAAGGATAAAAGAAAAAGGATGCTGACATTTAGCATCCTTTTTTGTTTGACCGCCCAATGAAGTCAAAGAACGACTTCATTGGGCGGCTCTCCAGCGCTTGTCGGGGCTGAACGAGGCGCTTGCGCTTTTTGTTCATCTTATTAATTCATGACAGGGCAGGTTGTGAGCCATACGCCAGATACACAAGTCCGGTAACCATTATGGTAGACATACTTAGTGCATTGCCAGCATAGATACCCTTCCAGGCTTACTTCGGATTTAGCCCGATAATCCTCTGCTGGGCTGGCAGTTCTATTTTGATTTTGTGAAGAAGAGGCAATGACAGAACCAGAGAAAACGAGCAAGAGTACAAAGGTCAACATGAACAGTTTTTGCATGATTCATCCCCCTTATTGTTTAAGAATCATTAAAATAGTAAACCTTGTAAAAAATTTACTATTTATAATAAAGTACGGAAAGGGAGGTTGAATTAGAATAGGACAAAGTGTTTATTCCATAAAAGCCCACTTTTGAACTATAAGATGAACTCGAATTTTCCCAATAAAAAAGCCCGTTGAAAATCGGGCTAATTCAGCCTTTTCGTATCTTTTTCGACTGGGATATCCTCAATAATCGTATTGCCCGCTGGATGACTCACCCTCCAAATGTGGAATCTTTCCAAGTCCATACTGATTTGTTTTAAAACAAATCCGATTACGGCCGCATCATCGACGATTCCAAGCCCAATAAGGAAATCGGGAACTAAATCGATGGGAGACACAAAATAAATAATCGAAGCGATGATGGTCACGATGGACCTTGTCGGTATATTTCGATACTCTCCTCTGCGCCAGGCCCCAACTAAATCAAACAGCAGCTGCAGATTGTCCCAAATCTCTGAAAGTGCCCCTTTTTGATCATCCGCCTTTTTGCCTGCATCCTTTAATAAAACATCCGTTTTCTCAGGTTTTTTTATATATTCTTTTGCCTTGGATTCAAACTTTTTGTACCCTTCTTCAAGTTTCTTTGTGCCTAACATTTCCGAACACCCTTCCTGCTAAAATTCCATATCTCTTATTTTTACCCTATCACTGCTTCGAACAAAACATCTCTAGCAACTGGTAAATTTTTGCCCTGAGAGCAACACAAGTCCAATCGCTGTTTGAAATTAATGGTTTTGGGAATTTTAAATGAGGATTAAAAATAGTTGACTATTCATGTATATACAAGTAAAATGAAAACGTAAACAAACAACATGTATATACAAGAGTTTCTATTTTATAGCAATTTTTTTAAAAAGTTAATGAAAACGGTAACAGGAGGAGAGTAAATATGAATCGACAAGCAGTTGAGCAAATTGTTGAGGCAGTTGGCGGCAAAGAAAATATTGCTGCTGCCACCCACTGTGTTACAAGGCTGCGCTTTGCCTTGAAGGATGAAGGAAAAGTAGATAAGGATAAGCTCGAGAATATTGATCTTGTAAAAGGATCTTTTTCCGCAAATGGACAATACCAGGTCGTTATTGGACAGGGGCTTGTTGACAAGGTGTACGCAGAAATGGTTGCGATTACCGGAATTGGAGAAGCTTCAAAAGAAGAAATCAAAGATGCAGCAGCTCAAAACTTGAATCCTCTTCAAAGGGCAATCAAGACGCTTGCGGATATCTTCATTCCAATCCTGCCGGCGATTGTTACTGCTGGTTTGTTGATGGGGATTAATAATATCCTGACTGGAAAGGACATCTTCTTTGAAGGACAGGCATTTATTGATGTTTATACCGGCTGGGCCGATTTTGCCAGCATCATTAATTTAATTGCAAATACAGCCTTTGTATTCCTGCCAGGTTTGATTGGATGGAGTGCGGTTAATAAATTCGGCGGAAGCCCGCTTCTTGGTATTGTTCTGGGACTCATGCTTGTGCATCCCGATTTGTTGAACGCATGGGGTTACGGGGCAGCAAAAGAAATTCCTACATGGAATTTGTTTGGACTGACAGTTGAGAAAGTAGGCTATCAAGGTCAGGTCTTGCCAGTATTGTTAGCTTCCTATGTCCTGGCGAAAATGGAAATTTTCTTGCGAAAGCGGATTCCTGATGCGTTCCAGCTTTTGACCGTTGCACCAATAGCTTTATTGTTAACAGGTTTCTTATCTTTCATCGTAATCGGACCGATTACTTTTGCAATTGGGAACTTGATTACTGACGGTGTTGTCGGAATTTTTGATGCAGTGCCTGCTATTGGCGGATTGATTTATGGCGGCCTTTATGCACCGCTCGTTATCACAGGTATGCACCATACATTCTTAGCGGTGGATCTGCAATTGATTGGTACAATCGGCGGTACATTCTTATGGCCGATGGTCGCTTTATCTAATATCGCACAAGGTTCAGCTGCATTCGCCATGATGTTTGCAGAGAAAGACAATGAAAAACTCAAAGGTTTATCACTGACATCAGCCATTTCTGCTTGGCTTGGAATTACTGAACCGGCTATGTTCGGAGTTAACCTTAGATACAAATACCCGTTTATCGCGGCGATCATCGGTTCTGCAATTGCTGGTATTGTCATCACCCTTCGAGGGGTAATGGCGCCTTCGATTGGTGTCGGCGGATTGCCTGCATTCCTGTCTATCTTTACTGAGTTCTGGGGAGTCTTCTTCATCGGGATGGGAATCGCGCTTGTCGTACCATTCGTACTGACATTCATTATGGCCAAAACAAGAAAGAAAAAAGAAGCGTAATCGCAACTTGAGAGTGAATCCTGATGGAGGTGGATGTTTTATTATGACTGAACCATGGTGGAAAAAGTCGGTTGTCTATCAAATTTATCCAAAGAGTTTTTATGATACAACTGGCAATGGAACAGGCGACCTGCAGGGGATTATCGCCAAGCTTGATTATTTGAAGGAGCTGGGAGTGGACATAATCTGGCTAACGCCTGTTTATGACTCACCTCAGCGTGATAATGGATATGATATTAGAGATTATTATCATATATATGAAGAATACGGGACAATGGAAGACTTCGACCGACTGCTTGAGGAATCACATTCACGCGGCATCAAGGTGATCATGGATTTAGTCGTGAACCATTCGTCTACTGAGCATGAGTGGTTCCAGGATGCCCTGAGGTCTAAGGACAGCCGATACCGAAACTATTATATTTGGAAGGACCCAAAGGAAGACGGAAGTGCTCCGACTAATTGGGAATCCAAATTCGGCGGGAATGCCTGGGAGTATGATGAAGATACAGGACAATATTATCTTCATTTGTTCGATGTGACCCAGGCCGATTTGAACTGGGAAAATGAAGAGCTCCGCAATGATGTATATGAAATGATGCATTATTGGTTCAAGAAAGGCATTGATGGCTTCAGGCTTGATGTTATTAACCTTATTTCAAAGGATCAGAATTTCCCTGATGATGATGGCTCGGTACCGCCGGGAGATGGCAGGAAATTTTACACAGATGGACCGAAAGTGCACGAGTATTTGCAGGAAATGAATTCTGAGGTTCTTTCCAAGTATGACAGCATGACGGTTGGCGAGATGTCTTCCACAACAATCGAAAACTGCATCAAATACTCGAATCCAGAGCGGCATGAATTAAGCATGACTTTCAACTTCCATCATTTAAAAGTGGATTATAAAAATGGTGATAAATGGACTCTTGCAGACTTTGATTTCCTTGCTCTTAAACGGATTCTGTCTTTATGGCAGGTGGAAATGCACAAAGGCGGCGGCTGGAACGCTTTGTTCTGGTGCAACCATGACCAGCCAAGAGTCGTCTCCCGATATGGTAATGATGGTGAATACCATCTGGAATCAGCAAAAATGCTGGGTACTGCAGTCCATATGATGCAGGGGACTCCATATATCTACCAGGGAGAAGAAATCGGCATGACCAATCCTTATTTTGATAGGATTGAGGATTATCGCGATGTTGAATCCTTGAATATTTATAAAATCAAAATGGATGAAGGCATGTCCAAAGAAGAAATCCTGAAGATCCTGCAAAGTAAGTCGAGAGATAACTCGAGAACACCTGTCCAGTGGAATGCCGATAAACATGCAGGTTTTACAAGCGGCACCCCATGGATAGAAGCTTCAAGAAATTATCAAACTGTGAATGTCGAAAATGCACTTGCTGATAAAAACTCAGTGTTCTATCACTATAAAAAGTTGATTCAACTGAGAAAACAGTATGACATCATCACATATGGTGACTATCAGCTTATCCATGAAGAGCATCCTGACATTTTTGCATATGTTAGGAACGCACAAAATGAAAAACTGCTGGTCGTGAATAATTTTTATGGAAAAGACACAGTCTTTGAATTGCCTGATTCGGTAGATGCTGATGGATATAAGGTTGAAATACTGCTTTCCAACTATGCGGATTCAAGTGAGGATATTTCGCGAATTAACCTGCGCCCGTATGAATCAGTTGTTTATCATTTAAATAAATAAAAATGAAAAGTAGAGGCCTCATTTAAGGTCTCTACTTTTTTTACTATTTTTGTAAAAAGTAGTGATTGTGACCGATTTCGAAGTGATTATATCTTAAAACGTAGTGATTGTGCCTTTTTTCGTAGTGATTTTAGCGGTAAATGTAGTGATTTTCGTTCATTTCGTAATGATTAGATATTTTTTCGGTGTGCTGCTGCATGTTTGAGATCCTTTTTCTGGTGGAAAAAGCTAAAAGACTAATCCAATATGAAATGAGGTTTGAACTATGATTCCAATTCAATCTAATATAGACGGAAAAGAGCTCACTGTCGGTGATTTGAAGCAGAAGCTTAGTCCCCTGGGGTTCAATGTCAATGGTCAGTGGGAATATGACCATGCATACATCGATTACAAGATGAACGACGACCATGGTGACCGGCAGTATGTACGTATTCCCTTCAAGTCGACTGGTGGTCCGTTGGATGATGATGGCACATTTGTCCAGATAGGAACGCCTTTCTTGCTTGATCATCAATTTCAGACAGATGTTGATGAGGAAGGGAATATCGGAGCGGTTTCCGGTTCTTTCAACCAGTTTAAATCGCCTGAAGATAAGGATGCTCCTTTCCCCAAAGGACTTGTAGAACGAGGAAAGACACTGATCAGCAAGGCCGAGCAGGCTTTAGGAACTTTATAGTAAACAGCAACAGCTTCCCGGTATATAGGAAGCTGTTTTTATGTGGATATGCCTTGTTTTTCTACATCCTGGTACGTCTACTTACTATGTGAAAAATGCTATACTGGTTAGCATAAGTTTTATTTCGGAGTGTGAAGATTGCCATGGAAAACAAATTATATTATCACGATGCCTACATGAAAAAATTCTCTGCGGAGCTGACTGCGCAAAAAGAAGACGAATCTGGGAGGATCTACGCAGTCCTTTCTCAGACAGCTTTTTACCCGACCGGTGGTGGTCAGCCATTCGATACCGGGTTCTTAAATGGGATAGAAGTAGTGGATGTTGAGGAAGTTGATGGAGAAATCCGCCATTATACAAAAGAAAAATTGACTGCAGGAAATCCTGTTGAAGGGGCAATTGATTGGGAACGCCGATTTGACCATATGCAGCAGCATGCTGGACAGCATATTCTTTCCGCTTCGTTCGAGGATTTATATGGATATAAAACGGTCAGTTTTCATCTTGGTAAAGATACACTGACAATAGATTTGGATACAGAAAATCTTTCAACCGATGAGGCTGCAAAGGTGGAAGGCCTAGCTAACCAGGTGATTCTAGAAAATCGCCCTATCGTCACTAAATGGGTCGATGAAGAGGAACTTAAGCAATACAGACTCAGGAAAGAATTATCCGTATCTGATAACATCAGGCTCGTCATAATTCCTGACTTTGACTACAATGGCTGCGGTGGCACACATCCAAACAGCACTGCAGAGGTTGGATCATTGAAAATCCTGGGATGGGAAAGGCAAAAGAAAATGATGCGTGTTGAGTTTGTTTGTGGCAAAAGGGTTCTGAACAAGCTTGGTCAAAAGCATGAAGTTATCAAGGAGCTCACAGCCCAGCTGAATGCACCTGAACAGGATTTAAGTGCAGCAGTAAATAGACTTCTAGGGCAAAAGAAAGAACTTGAAAAATCAATTGAAGAAATGAAGAGCCAATTATTAGAATTCGAAGCAAACAAGATTATAGGATCAGTAACAAGCGATATAGCCAGCTCCGTATATCAGGACAGGAGTATCCAGGAACTTCAAAACCTGGCGAGGCTGCTTGTATCGAATGCAGAAGATAAGGTTTTTTTGCTTGCTTCAGAAAATGATGACAAGCTGCAATTCGTGCTGGCAAAAGGGAAAAAAGCAGAAGGCAATTTAAAAGAATGGTCAAAGCATGCTCTATCCCTCATTGATGGCAAAGGCGGTGGAAACGAAACGCTAGTACAGGGAGGAGGAAAGCTTATACCAGGAAATGAGTTCATCAGGAAACTTACCGAATTTATCCAATAAATTGAATGGAAGATGACAAAATAAAGGTAAAAGGACCTGGTTCTAAAGTGGTGATTTTAGTTAGATTATCTACTTATTTAACATTTTTATAGTTAAATCATTTAAATTACAGACTTATAACCTAATTTTTACAATGGGATTGGTTATAGATGAAATTTTTACCATTTAAAAATAGGTTTAACTCCCTCATAATGGAATTCAACCAGAGAAATAGGGGGAATCAGAATGTTTGAAGTTGAAAGAGGATCTGTAGAAGAGGCAATCATGATCCTGCAAAATCTCGGTCTTAAAGTGAACGAATACGAGAAGACGAATTCAATGATTCCAGTAGAAAAATATAAAGAGTTGTTGGAATTCACCATTGCTGTAGCGAGGAAAACGAATGAAGTTACTATGACTATAGATGAAATGATGGATGATATAGCAACAAAAATGTAAAAGTATATCGCAAGAGCAGCCAACTTTCGGCTGCTCTTTTTTATTGATTGTATGGTCCAAACCTTTTTTCAGCTGAA
Organism: Bacillus sp. ISL-55; assembly: GCF_018613155.1. GTDB lineage: Bacteria > Bacillota > Bacilli > Bacillales > Cytobacillaceae > Mesobacillus. The sequence continues at coordinate 13,529 of NZ_JAGGQU010000044.1, forward strand.
AGTGCCTGTCAGTTCTCTGCAAGGCATTTTTGCTTTTCTTCCTTATTGTGTTTTATCGATATATTCAAACAGGAAGGATTGTCCGTTTCGGTAAAAGCGTGGATCGTAGACTCCTATTCTATCTCCATCGTCAACGATCACGACAAATGGGGACCATTCAGTAAGCGTCTTAGCTTCAGGTTTTTCAGAGAATAATACATTGAGATCTGCATCCTCCGCGGATGTAAGCTCATATTGAAGCTTTCTTTCTGAGAAGAGATTATCCTGATAAATGTTAACTTCACCATCATTCTTGGCGATTACGGTATATGTCCATGGAATGAAGCCAGCAGAAAGTGCAATCTGTTCATAATCGTCCTCATATTGATTATAAAGCATCCAGCCCTGTACACTTTGGATAATGACATGCAGAGCAATAAAAACCCATGCAAGTTTAAAGTAAGATGGACTTTTTATTTTATTGAATTTTGAAGCAACAAACGCTGTTCCGAGAACCACCCAGAAAACGAAATCAATGATGGGAATTGTTCCAAATGTGATTCTCATATTGGAAAATGGTTCGAGATAGCCAGTCCCCCAGGCGTTGAATAAATCACTTGTATTATGGATGATGACTGCGATCCATCCAAGGAAAAAAAGTTTCACATCCCTTACTTTAAATAGAAGGAAAGATAGTAGAATAAATAATGCGGCCCACAATGGTGTCAGGAAAATCGAATGGGTGATGCCTCGGTGCCACATCTGGTAAAGCCCTTCATTATCCCATAGCTGTGATATGACATCGATGTCCGGAATCTGGCTTGCGCCGACCGCGGTAAGTAAATAAGCACGCTTCTCCGATTTTTTCATATGTTTTTTATCAACGGCGCCATATAAAGCCAAACCGAAAAGTGTATGTGTAACTGAATCCATGCTGCACCTCCTGGAGTTATTATAAACGTAAAAGGAAAATATTTAAAAGTTCTGATATGTAACTGCAGGATTGCAAACTTACCGCTAGAAAGATAAGATTAAATTTATAGTGAAAAAGAATGGATTTTTCGACTCGAGAATTGTCCAGCTCCAGCGCCTAGCCCCTCGAGACGTTTGTCTAGTGTCGCCTCCTAGAAACTCCGAANNCTTCTTTGTCGGAGTCTCCAGTTTCTGTGTTTCTGGACAGTCGGCTATACTTTTCGATTTCGGTCAGGCCAATGAAGTCAAAAAGCGACTTCAATGGCCGGCCCTCCGAGGCACACGATGTGCTAGACCCGCCAGCCACAGGACGTGGCGTTATAGGCGGGCAACGCTTGTCGGGGCTGACCAAGGCGCTTGCGCTTTTCTATGAGGAAATTTGCCTTTAAACAGAAAGGATACATTTAATGATGAAAAAATTAAAAGATGAAGTACAATCGCGTAGGACCTTTGCGATTATTTCCCACCCGGATGCCGGGAAAACAACGCTTACGGAAACGCTATTGCTGTTCGGCGGCGCCATCCGTGATGCAGGTACGGTAAAAGCGAAGAAGACTGGAAAGTTTGCCACAAGTGACTGGATGGAAATTGAGAAGCAGCGTGGAATCTCCGTTACCTCAAGTGTCATGCAATTTGATTATGATGGCTTCAAGGTCAACATCCTTGATACACCAGGCCACCAGGATTTCTCTGAGGACACCTATAGAACGTTAACTGCGGTCGACAGTGCCGTGATGATCATAGACTCAGCAAAGGGTATCGAGGATCAGACTCTCAAACTTTTCAAGGTTTGCCGCATGAGAGGAATTCCGATCTTTACCTTTATCAACAAGCTTGATCGCCAGGGTAAAGCCCCTCTTGAGCTTCTTGCTGAATTGGAAGAAGTGCTTGGAATTGAATCTTATCCAATGAACTGGCCGATTGGCATGGGTAAGGAGTTCCTGGGGATCTATGACCGATTCAACAACCGGATTGAGCAGTTCCGTGTAGATGAGGACGAACGGTTTGTTCCATTGAATGAAGAAGGCGAAATAGCTGGAGATCATTCTATAAAAGAGTCTTCCTTATATGACCAGACATTAGAGGAAATCATGCTATTGAATGAAGCAGGAAATGAATTCTCCAAGGCAAGGATTGCAGATGGAACATTGACACCTGTATTTTTTGGGAGTGCCCTGACGGCTTTCGGTGTCCAAACATTCCTGGATTCTTACCTGCAGTTTGCGCCTGAGCCTCAGCCAAGGAATTCGACTGCAGGGGAAATCGATCCCCAATCAGAGGAGTTTTCTGGCTTTATCTTTAAGATCCAGGCAAACATGAACCCGGCTCATCGCGACAGAATTGCCTTTCTGCGCATCTGCTCAGGCAAGTTTGAACGAGGAATGACCGTCCAGCTTAGCCGTACAGGAAAATCAATGAAGCTTGCGCAGTCTACGCAATTCATGGCTGATGATCGCAGCACTGTTGAGGAAGCTGTAGCAGGAGACATAATCGGGCTATACGACCCGGGCACATATCAGATTGGCGATACGATTGTTTCTGGAAAGGAAGCATTCCAGTATGAAAAGCTTCCACAGTTCACACCAGAACTTTTCGTAAAGGTTTCAGCAAAGAATGTCATGAAGCAAAAACATTTCCATAAAGGAATCCAGCAGCTTGTCCAAGAAGGGGCCATCCAGCTATTCAAAACATTGAAGACGGAAGAGTACCTTCTTGGTGCTGTCGGACAGCTTCAATTCGAAGTATTCGAAGCAAGGATGCGCAACGAATATAATGTAGAGGTTCTGATGGAAAGACAGGGATCCAAGATTGCCCGCTGGATTGAAGGCGACGATGTGAACGAAAACCTGTCCAGCTCGAGGAGCCTGCTTGTCACTGACCGTTATGACAAAAAAGTATTCTTGTTCGAGAATGAATTTGCCTTAAGGTGGTTCCAGGACAAGAATCCTGAAGTAAAACTTTATAATCCTATGGATGCTTCATAATAAGCTGAGCCGGCATTGTTGAATGCCGGCTCTTTTTTATATTAAAAAAGGGCTGTCGGGGGCAAAAATCTCACTTTATTTAGTTCAATCTATTGACATTTTCAATATCAGATACTATATTAATATTATTCTATATCGCTTTTATGCATAAAAGCGTTTAAGTATAAAAGTTATATATTCAGTGCCGGCAGAAACTAGTAAAATCTCCATAAGCAGCAAAAAAGAAACTGGATGGTTGATGAGAATCCAGGCAATGGCTGATTTGAATTACACCTGTCACAGATAGGCACTGTTAATGAAGTGGGCAGATCTCATTGTTTGCCAATTAGGGTGGTACCGCGGAGCTCCTTCGTCCCTAGACTTAGTGGAGCTTTTTGTATTTTACGACTAATTGGGGGAATCAACATGTTAAACCAAAGCCAATCAATCACGTTAAAAACTTCTGAAGCTGCTGCAGTAATATTATTGCTGCTGGCAGGAATCGGTTATGGCATGATAAAACTAGAATTAATGCCGCACATTCCGGTCCTGATAGGTATAGGGTCTTTGATCATTTATGGGCTGCTGAAAAAAATCAAGATGAATGAACTTGAACAAAGTATGATTGAGGGTGCCAAGGCGGGTCTTGGAGCTGTGATGATTTTTTTCTTTATTGGAATGCTGGTCAGCAGCTGGATTGCCGCTGGTACCATTCCTACTTTGATATATATCGCATTTGATTTAGTGACTGGAAAATGGTTTTATGCAATTGTCTTTATCGTCACATCTGTTATTGGGTTAAGTATTGGCAGTTCATTGACTACCTCTGCTGTGATTGGTGTAGCGTTCATAGCGGTTAGTGAAAGTTTGGGATTCTCATTGGCAATAACGGCTGGTGCGGTGGTATCGGGAGCATTCCTTGGTGATAAAATGTCGCCGTTGTCGGATACAACCGTTTTAGCGTCTGCTACAGTTAAAGTAGATCTTTTTGAGCATATCAAAAACATGAGCTGGACGACGATACCTGCGTTCTTCATTTCACTTGTGATGTTTGCTGCCTTGTCGCCAGATTTAGGTTCAGCAGACTTCACAAAGCTTGGCAGCTTGCAGGATACTCTTTTAGAGATGAATCTTGTAAACTGGTACTCGCTCATTCCGCTCGCTATCATTGCGATACTTGCAGTGAAAAAAGTATCTTCAATTTTGACACTGGGAGCAGGAACCCTTTCAGCGATGATCATCAGTATGATGGTTGTCCCGCAAAACGAGTGGGGCGGACTTCCGGGGATTTTATATTCAGGTTATGTTTCTGAGAGTGGCAACGAGCAGCTTGATTCCCTGCTGAGCCGCGGGGGGCTTGAGAGCATGTTTTTCTCAGTCTCGCTTGTACTCCTTGCTTTAAGCATGGGTGGATTGCTGTTCAAGCTTGGTGTTCTCCCGGCTTTATTGCGAGGGCTTGCCAGCAGACTTGAAAAGTTGCCTGTGCTAATTGGGTCAACAGCTTTATCTGCAATCGGAATCAACTTCTTGATCGGTGAGCAATATCTTTCAATCCTTATAACAGGAAATACATTTGCTGGCCATTTCGAAAAAGCTGGCCTGCATCCGAAAAATCTTTCGCGTATTCTGGAAGATGCGGGGACAGTAATCAACCCGCTTGTCCCATGGAGTGTGTGCGGTGTTTTCCTTAGCAGCGTCCTTGGGGTCAGCACAATGGATTATGTTCCATTTGCTTTCTTTTGCCTGCTGTCACCCGTACTGACACTGGCAGCAGGATTTACAGGAATAACCTTATCGAAGACAGGGAAAAATGCGGTGGCATAAGCTGCCGCTTTTTTGCTGCTTTTTTTCCGTTTTTAATACGGATTATTCCGAACCATAGGGGAACTCACTTTTTTTTTCAAAAGATACCCTTATGAGAGTGGGGTGTGCGTCATAAGGGCATCTTTCCAGCCTAAAGGTACCCTTATATGAGTGGACTGACCGTCATAAGGGCATCTTTCCTGCCTAAAGGTACCCTTATATGAGTGGAGTGTGCGTCATAAGGGCATCTTTCCAGCCTAAAGGTGCCCTTATATGAGTGGAGTGTGTGTCATAAGGGCATCTTTCCAGCCTAAAGATACCCTTATGTGAGTGGACTGACCGTCATAAGGGCATCTTTCCTGTCAAAAGATACCCTTATGTGAGTGGACTGACCGTCATAAGGGCATCTTTCCTGCCTAAAGGTACCCTTATATGAGTGGAGTGTGCGACATAAGGGCATCTTTCCTGCCTAAAGGTACCCTTATATGAGTGGAGTGTGCATCATAAGGGCATCTTTCCTGCCTAGCCAAACTGAAGTTTCAGCGCCTTAAAGTTTCATTAATCCTTTTATTACTATAAAATGAAAGGTATGCTTAAGGGATGAAAATGTTAAAAATTGTTCTTTTAAATTGCACGCTGGATAGTTGAATTATCCAGTGAGCTTCACTATATTAAGTATGGTAGAGTAATAACCGTCCGGTCAGTCACTGTGTTTTACCGCCGAAAGGAGTTAGCGTATGAAAATCAGCAATTTTTCGATTAGAAGGCCTGTTTTTACATTAGTGACCATGTTTTTGGTCCTGATTCTTGGGGTTGTTTCATTGATGAGGATTCCGTTGAAACTGATCCCGGATATAAATCCGCCTGTTGGGGTAGTTGTGACAAATTATCAGGGAGCCAGTCCTGAGGAAGTTTTGGAAAAGGTAACGAAGCCTCTCGAGGCTAATTTGGCTACGCTGCCGGGAATCAAGACGATGACCTCTACTTCACAGGAAGGTGCCAACCTAATCCTGATGCAGTTTTCCTGGACAACCAATATTGACGATATCCAGGATGAAGTCATCCAGAGGCTGGATATGACGCCGGTTCCAGACGACGCCAATAAGCCGAGATTCATGAAGTTCGACCCGTCTCAATTTCCAGTCATCCAGCTATCATTAAGCTCTGGGCAGGATGAATCTGCGTTAAGGGAGCTGGCGGAAGAGCTTGAACTGGAGCTTACCAAGGTCGAAGGAGTCGCAAGCGTCAATTTATCAGGTACATCCGTACAGGAAGTAAGGGTGGAACTTGACCAGGAAAAGTTAAAGAGCTATAAACTGAGCCAGTCCGACATTGTAGACCTGATCAGAGCTAATGATGTGTCGATGCCTGGTGATACGATTTTGACAGAAGGCAAAGAATTGACGACCAGGATCATAAGTACTTTGGATTCATTAGATACGTTAAAGAATCTGACAGTATTCAACAATCCGGTGACAAACCAGAAGGTCAAACTAAAGGATGTTGGAACAGTTGAGCTGCAAAAACAGGATGATAATACGATTACAAGGACGAATCAGACTCCTTCCGTACTGTTGAGTGTCCTGCAGCAATCTGATGCCAACACGGCAGAGGTTTCTGAAGCTTTTCTTGATGAGCTGGAGACATTGCTTGAACGTGATAAATATGCTGGGATAGAGTCGGAGGTACTCTTTGACCAGGGAGATTATATCAAAATGGCAATCGGAAATATTTCAAACTCCCTGATTGTCGGGGGATTGCTAGCGATGGCCGTTCTGTTTTTCTTCCTTAGAAATGTGAAGAGTCCACTTATCATCGGGATAGCGATTCCGTATTCAGTCATCTTCACCTTCGTATTAATGTTCTTTGCTGATTTTACATTGAATATCATGACGCTTGGCGGGCTGGCTCTTGGAATCGGGATGCTGGTAGATAATGCTATCGTCGTCATCGAAAATATATATCGCCATCTTTCAATGGGCAAGGATCCGAAAACAGCGGCAAGGGATGGAGCCAAGGAAGTAGGAGCTGCGATTACTGCGTCAACTTTGACGACCGTAGCAGTGTTTTTGCCAGTTGTCTTCATCTCAGGTATCATCGGCGAGCTGTTTACAGAGTTCGCTTTGACGATTTCATTCAGTTTGTTTGCTTCATTGGTGGTTGCTTTGACCGTTGTCCCAATGTTAGCCAGCAGGCTATTGAAGGCGCCGAAGAAAAATCTCGAAGCGAGAAGGCAGCGTTCAGGCTCATTGAGAGGATTGGAAAAGTCGATCAGGTGGGCACTTCGCCATCGATTCATCGTCATTCTGATCACTTTGCTGATGCTGGCCGGAGGAGGGTATGGTCTGACAACCGTTGGAACCCAGTTTATTCCTCCTACGGATGAAGGATTCTTCAGCATCAGGGTGAATCTCGAAAACGGAGCTGCTCTTTCTGAAACTCAAAAAGTCATGGCTGCTCTCGAAGATAAATTGAAAGATGAAGAAGAGGTCGATGTTTATGTAAGCCTGGTTGGTACTACTCAAGAGGCTTCATTCAGAGGCACGACGAATGCTAATGTCGGTGAATTGTATGTAAAGATGGATGAGCTTGAAGAACGGGAAATCAGTACCTTCCAGTTTGTCGATGATGTAAAAAAAGAGCTGGAACAAGCTGCTGCAAATGCAAACAGCAGTGCTGAACTAGGTTTTAATATGCAGTCTACATCCGGTTCTGCTCCGAACACGCTTACTTTCAATGTTCGCGATTCAAGTGAAAAGCGCCTGAATGAGTCTGTTGATAGAATATATGAATCCCTGAATGAACTCGACGATGTCAATGAGCTGACAACTAGTCAGAATGATACTGTTGAGGAAATCAAGATTACGGTTGACAGGGAAAAAGCACTGGAGCAGGGACTGGCACCAGCGCAAATTGCCATGATTGTCAACAATGTAACTCGAGGGGATATGGCAACACAAATGCCAAGTGAAGATGGAAAAATTCTTGGTGTATATGTCGAGTATGATAGTGAAGTAACAAAGAATATCGATGAGCTGAAAAAGCTTTTGATCAAGAAACCTGACGGTAACTATGTTACCCTTGGCCAGGTTGCGAATATTGAAACCGGCAGCGGTCCTGTCAGAATCCAGCGGATCAATCAACAGGGTGCAGTTGAATTCACGATGAAATACAAGTCATCAACAAACCTTGGTGATATATCCAAAAAGGTGGATGAAAAGATAGAAGAACTTGATTTACCAGAAGAAACTGAAGTAGTTTTCAGTGGGGACAGAGAGCTGCTACAATCATCAATAGATGATCTTGTACTGGCTTTTGTTCTGGCCATCATTTTGATCTATCTTGTAATGGCAGCCCAGTTCGAGTCACTGAAGTATCCATTTGTCATCATGTTCACGGTTCCGCTGATGGTAATTGGTGTTGCACTGGCGCTGACGGCAACGAGAACCCCAGTAAGCTTGACGGTGGTTATTGGTATCATAGTGCTTGCAGGTATCGTGGTTAATAATGCAATTGTGATCGTTGACTACATCAACCAGAAGAAAGAGCGTGGTTTGATACCGCACGAAGCGATTGTCCTTTCGGTCAAAGACAGGGCACGTCCAATTTTGATGACGGCGCTGACGACCATTCTTGGACTTCTTCCGCTCGCGCTAGGCATTGGGGAAGGCACCGAAATCAACCAGCCAATGGGAATTACCGTCATTGGCGGCCTGATCAGCAGTACATTCCTGACGCTGTTTGTCATCCCGGTAGTCTATAGTTTCTTTGACAAAGATTATCGAAGGAGAAATAAAATGTACGCGACACCAGATGGCCATCTGGTACCAGCCTATCTGCTAAAAGAGCATACAGAATCAGATTATGAAACGAGAACAGAAGAGGGCCAGACATACTTCCAAAAGGGAAAATACTCGAAAGAAGAAATGGCCGGTATGTTAGAAGAACTCCTGCAACGCGTAAAAGAAGAAGATTCAAATAAAGATTTTAGAAGAAGATAATGCGAGAGGCCTGGCAATTTGCCAGGTCTCTTTTTAATGGATAAGAAAGTATAAATTTATCCACTTAGATTAGTGTCTAGCTCCAGCGCCTAGCCCCTCGAGACGCTTCGGTCCTGCCAATGAAGTCAAAGAGCGACTTCACTGTCATGCCCTCCAGCGCTTGTCGGGGCTGACCAAGGCGCTTGCGCTTTTCTTACGAAGGCATAAATCTCTCATAATAACGAGTAGCTGCCTTGAAGTATTGTTCCCCCCCCCTGGTATTAATCGTATTTTTCAGAATAGTCAGCAAAGTTATTGCGGATGTAAGCGCTTACCGTTAAAATAAAGCTAATTAAAGGTGAGGAGGACATTCATGGAGTACGGGTACTTTTTTACAGGATTTCCTGGATTCATCAGCAATCAATTGATACGAGAAGTGTTTAGGAAAAATGATGGTAAAGGAAAGTTTTATGTATTGGTACTGCCGAATATGGTTGATAAGGCAGAAACTGAGAAGGCGGCGATCATTCGGGATTTCAGCATGCCTGAGAGTCAGTTTGAGATTATCAAAGGCGACATTACGGCTTATGGTTTGGCTATTGACCCAGAAATACAAGTACAGCTTGAGACAGCAGTAACCCATGTATTCCACCTTGCAGCGATATACGATCTCGCGGTTCCAAAGGAAATTGCCTACCGTGTCAACGTAGATGGTACAAGGAACGTGAATGAATGGGCGAAGACCCTGAAAAATATTAAGCGCTATACGTACTTTAGCACCGGCTATGTTGCCGGCAAACGGGAAGGTATACTATATGAGGATGAATTAATCAAACCACCCGGTTTCAAAAACTACTATGAAGAGACTAAGTATGAAGCAGAAGTCCTTGTAGAATCATTGAAATCCGACGTTCCCATAACCATCATCAGGCCAGGGATTGTTAAAGGTCATTCAGCAACAGGAGAAACCATCAAGTTTGATGGACCGTATTTCATCATGAATTTTATCGACCGCCTCAGTTTCATGCCATTCCTGCCAAAGCTTGGAAAAGGCGATACTGTTGTCAATCTTGTGCCAGTGGATTATATTATTGAGGCGACAACCTACTTAACCTTTGCTGATAAGGGAGCAGGGAAAACATATCATCTTACAGACCCCAAACCATACAAAGTGTCTGAGCTTTATGAAATGATGATGTACGAATTGTTGAAGAAGCAGCCCAAAGGCTCTGTACCACTGGCCCTCGCAAAAAGAGGACTCAATTTCCGGGTGCTTAGGAGGTATCTTGGGGTTGAAAAAGAAGCACTTGACTATTTTACATGGAGAGGCCATTTCGATTCATCCCAGGCACAGGATGACTTAAAGGATTCAGGGATTGCATGCCCTGACTTCAAGGAAGGGATTGCTGCTATGACGGCTTTCTATCGGGAAAATAAAAATAATACTCAGTACCAAATAAACATTATATAAAACTTTAATGATTGGCAGGTGAATAAACATGCATTCAGTTGAAGAAGTGCAAAAGATGTCGGTTGTTGCCCCAGCGACTGGTGAGGTTATTGCCGAAATCGAGGAGACGCCTGTCCATGAAGTTCCGTTCTTCTATCAGGAGGCGAGGAAGGCTTTTGGGACTTGGAGCAGTCTTGCCATTTCAGAGCGAACGGGATATTTAAGAAAGCTTAAGCAGTTGATGGTCGAGGAAATGGATGAAATAGCAAAAATAATCTCAGACGATACAGGCAAGGTATTGACCGAGTCTATCGTAGCCGATATCATGCCTACACTTGATGCAATCGATCATATTATCAAACATGCTGAAAAGGTTCTTAGCAGGCAAAAAGTTAAAACGCCTTTATTGCTCATCGGGAAAAGATCCTTTGTTGAATATATGCCGCGTGGTGTCGTACTTGTAATATCACCTTGGAATTATCCACTGCAGCTGGCGATGGTACCGATGATCAGCGCTCTGGCAGGAGGGAATTCTGTCATTCTGAAGCCATCAGAGGTGACTCCGCTTGTTGGTACATGCATCGAAGACTTATTCCGGCGCTCTGGATTCCCGGAAGGAACTGTACAGGTGGCTCATGGCGGCAAGGAAGTTGGTGCTGCATTCACATCGGGGAAGCCGGATTACATCTTCTTTACAGGCTCTGTCCGTACAGGGAAGATCATCCAGCAGCAGGCTGCGAAGGATTTGATTCCAACAACGCTTGAGCTCGGCGGCAAGGATCCGATGATTGTATTTGAGGATGCCAATCTCGACAGGGCAGTTAAGGCAGCTGCTTGGGGGGCTTTTACAAACAGCGGCCAGGTTTGTATGAGCGCTGAGCGGTTATATGTGCAACGGTCAATTTATGGAGAGTTCCTTGAAAGACTGAAAAAAGAAGTGAATTCTCTTCAGCAGGGAAACGATATAAATTCAGATGTTGGGTCAATGACTTTTCCTGCCCAGAAAGATGTGGTGAGAGAACAGCTGGATGAAGCACTTGAACGGGGAGCGAAATTGGAAACTGGATTGAAACCTTCTGAATGGAAGGAAGGCATGTTCCTGCCGCTTACCGTCATTACTGAAGTCGAGCAAGACATGAAAATCATCCAGGAAGAATCTTTCGGCCCATTGCTTCCTGTTGTCCCATTCAATACGGAAGAAGAAGCAATAGCATATGCTAACGGAACCGTGTATGGACTAAATGCAAGTGTCTGGACCCAGGATAAAGCGAAGGCCCGTCGCGTCGCTTCCAAACTGGTTTCTGGAGCTGTCGTCATCAACGACGTGCTTATTACTGTAGCCAACCATGGTCTCCCTTTCGGTGGCACTAAGGAAAGCGGCATAGGCCGATATCATTCAGAGGCAGGTTTAAGGATCTTCTGTCATGAAAAAGCAATCATGGAAGACATGGGTTTTATGAAATCTGAAATTCAATGGTATCCGTATAAAGGTAAATATCCGTTGTTCCTAAATTTATTCAAAAGCTATTTTGCCGAAAAAAGAGATTGGCCCAATTTCGCTAAAAATTATATCGCCCTCTTAAAAAATAACAAATAATATTCAACCGTCCCGTTACTATACTAGGGGCGGTTTTATTAATTTTGCCGAATTTTCCTATCCAGCTTATTGGTTACCGTTTAAAAATATACAACATGAATCGGGTAATTTTCACGAAAAAGATTTAACAAATAACTGGAAAAATGATAATTCGAAGCACAAATTGGACAATCTAAAACAAGTAGCAAAATGCGCAGCAAAATGTAATTCCAGGTGATGTTCTTTTGACACTGTGGAAAAACTAGCATTCATAAAGGCACCAATAATAAGACTAAAGGATGAAGCGTGACGTGGCGATTAAAAAGAACTTAACCAAACTAGAAGCGGTAATGTGGAGCATCGCACTGCCAGGGTTTGCCCAGCTGCTGACGGGGAACCTTGTAAAGGGCATTTTATTTGTCCTGCTAGAGTTCCTTGTTAACGTTTATAGTAATTTTAACAAAGGGATAATGTACAGCTTCCTTGGGGAGACGGAAAAGGCTATGCATGTCATGGACTTCCAGTGGCTGATGTTTTACCCATGTTTATATATGTTCGCCATGTGGGATGCGTATAGAAGCGTGATGCCGGAGGAAGAGAAAATCACCTTTTTGCCTTTTGTTTTCTCGGCCTATTTCGTAACAGTTGGTTTGATGATATCACCGAAGATAAAAATACTCGGATTATTTCCAGGGCCAGTTTTCCTTCCCATGCTTTTTGTCATTCCCGGAGTGATTACCGGATTCTTGATCAGGAAGTTATTACTTAAGTTTTATTACAACTAGAATACATATTGCGCCTTTCTGCATGGGAGAAATCTTTAATTGTTATTTGCTCCCGGTGGTATGGTCCTTTATGTGGACCATGCCAATAAATCAGAACAGGATGGGAAGATTGCAGCCTGAAGTCGCCGTTGCCACATTAATTTTTTTTACAAGCTAAAATTCCTTGTAATATCTTATATATCAACAATATTCTTAATACTTCGGTCAAATTTTGACTGAAGCTTTTTATTTTTTTCTAAAAAACCCCCATAACATAGTAAGCGCAAACGTAACCTTGTAGTGATTAAAGCGGCCGCTCCTAAAAACTTACGAGGTGAACTGAGAATGAAGAAACTTTCTAACCAAGAGATGAAAAAAATCGCCAAGAGTACATTGGCTTTAGTGCTTGCTGGAACATTTACATTTTCCCCTGTTGCAATGGCAGAAGAGAACAGTTCTGAGGTTGAAACGGTAGAACTGCAGAATGTAAGCCCTGAGGAGCTTGAAGAAGCAAAGACACAGGTCGATGAGCTTCAAGAAATCAACCCATCTTTGATACCGGGAGATTTCTTCTACTTTGCTAAAATTGCACTTGAGAAAATCAGGCTTGCATTCACATTTGATAACGCTAAAGAAGCAGAATTGCTTGCTACATATGCAGCTGAACGCCTTCAAGAGGCAGGAGCTTTATTCGCTGAAGGGAAAGAAGACGAAGCCCTTGAAGTGATCGAAGCTGCTGTACAATACATGGAAACTTCACAGGGAATTGTGGATGAAGAAGTATCACAAGAAGAGGTTGCTGATACTGAAGAAGGAACAGAGGTTGAAGAGGGTACAACATCTGATGAAGATACAGAGGAAGCAGATTCTTCAGAATCGACTGAAGATGGAGAAGAGCCTGCTGACGATGTTGTAGCTGAAGAGCCTGGCGATGAGGAAGGGTCTGAGGAAGAAGATGTTGTAAGTGAAGATCCTTTCGAAGAAATCGAAGGAATGCTCAGACAGAATATCATTGCATTAAAAGCGGCGATGGAACACGTTGGCAATGAAAATGCAAGAGCGCAACTTCAAAAGAACATTGACAAGACATATGCTAAGATGGCAAAGAAATTGGCTAAATTAGAAGAAAAATATGCAGAGAAGCCTGTTGAGGAAGAAGATACACAAACAACTGAGCCGGTAGAACTAGAACCAGTGGTTGAGCCAGATCTATTGCCTGCTGATGAAACACCAGTTGTTGAAGAGCCTGCTGAAGAAACAATGCCTGTAAATGACGACACAACTGTAGTACCGGTAGTGTCACCAAAAGCTGAGAAAGAAAAAGCCAAACAAGAGCGTAAGGCACAAAAGGCTGTTGAAAAACAGGAACGCAACGAAGCTAAACAGCAAAAGAAAGAAGAAAAACACCAGGCTAAGCAAGATAAGAAACAAGAAAAGAATACAAAGAAACATGAAAATAAAGGCAATGGAAATGGCAAAGGTAACGGTCACGGAAAAGGTAACGATAAAAACTAATTCATAATGAACAATAGACTCGAAAAGGTAGCCATCTGTGGCTATCTTTTCACTGCCTAACCACATAAAGATTAATTGACAGTCATGATATAATGTGGGGAGAAAAGAGGTGAGGCTATTGCTAAGTTTATTGTTCATGGCAAAGAAAAAGCGCAGGCCACTGGAAGAAACTGTAGAGAAAATCCACCAGGGGGATGCTGCTTTAAGAGAAGAATTAATTGATTCATATAAGCCATTTATCGCGAAGACTGTTTCGTCTGTCTGCAAGAGATACATACATGAGTCGGACGATGAATTTAGCATTGGCCTCATTGCTTTTAATGAGGCAATCCAGAAATATTCTTCTGAAAAAGGGAATTCATTATTAAGTTTTGCAGAAGTGATGATTAAGCGGAGGGTAATTGATTATATCCGCCAGCAGAGCCGGAATCAAAACCTGAGCTTCAACATATACAATGATCCAAATGAGGAAGAACAGCAAAGATCGACAATTGAAGATGAGCTTTCTCTCGATGATTTCCGAAGAAAAACAGAACAGGAACTAAGAAGAGAAGAGATTATTCAATTTCAGTCGATATTAAAAGATTTTGACCTATCTTTCCAGGATTTGCTCGAGCAGTCGCCGAAGCATGCAGATGCCCGGAAGAACGCTATGCTTGTTGCAAAGTCCATGGTTGAGAACGAGGAACTAAAGAATTTACTTCTAGATAAAAAGCGTCTTCCAATCAAGCAACTGGAAGACATGGTCAATGTCAGCAGAAAAACCATAGAGAGAAACAGAAAATATATCATTGCAATTGCACTTATTTTAATTGGGGATTATGTATATTTAAAGGATTATATTAAAGGGGTGTTAGAGACATGAGAAAAGGGGTTATCCTTGAAATCAATGATCTTTACCTAACATTGTTGACCCCCGAAGGCGAGTTTTTACGGGCCCGAAAGCTTCAACAAGATTATCAGGTAGGAGAAGAAATTCATTTTTTTCCAGAAACGCTAACTGTTAAGAAGAAAAGATTCAATCTATCGTTTTTAAATAGCTATAAGGCAAGGAGTATTGCGCTTGCAGCAGTATTTATGCTTGCCATGACTGCGCTAGTTCCTGCGTATCAAAACGGACAGGTTTACGCATATATGTCCATTGATGTGAATCCAAGCATTGAATTGGCAGTCAATGATGATTTAAAGGTCCTTCGCCTGAAAGGGTATAATCCAGAAGGGGAAGAAATCATTGGGGAATTAAAAGACTGGAAAAAGAAGGATGCAGCCGTGGTTGCAGAGATGATCATTGAGGAAATCAAGGATGAAGGTTTCTTAAAACAAGAAAAAGACGTTGTCATCGCGACTGTTCATAATAAGAAAGCTAAAGCATCTGTGGACCAAACACTTGAAAAGAAGATATCAGAAATAAAAAAATCAACACAAAATGAAAACTTAAACCTTAAGGTAATGGAAGCAACAATTGAAGACAGAGAGAAGGCACAAAAGCAGGGTGTTACGACTGGTGTATACAAAGAAAAGCAAAAGGAAACGCTGAAGCCTGCAGGCAAGCCGGATGAAAAGCAAAAAGCCAAACCAGAGTCTGGAAAGAAAGAGCCTGTTCCTTCTGTTGTTCCACAGCCCGAAAAGAAGGAACCACCAGGTCAAATGAAGAAGAAAGATCCTCAGGTTCCAAATGAAAAACCGGACAAGGCGAAACT
This sequence comes from Bacillus sp. ISL-55, assembly GCF_018613155.1. Taxonomy (GTDB): domain Bacteria; phylum Bacillota; class Bacilli; order Bacillales; family Cytobacillaceae; genus Mesobacillus. The sequence continues at coordinate 29,232 of NZ_JAGGQU010000044.1, forward strand.
GCCTGAACAAGATAAAGCCAAAGGAAATAACAATCCCGGAAAGAACGGTAATGGCCAGGATAACAAGAAGAATTGGCAGGGGAACAACAACCCACATGCTGATAAAGGCAATAACAATCAAAATGGCCAGAGCAGAAAACAATTTAATGATGAAAAAAAGTCTCGCAGCCAACAGAGCCAAAAAAGTGACAGCAGGGGCCAATCCGGGAAAAATAAAGACAATCCTGGAAATAAATAGTTAATTGTAAAAGTCCGGAATTTACTCCGGACTTTTTTCCATGTTCATATTCAATTGTGTTTTTGGAGATAGTGGATATGCTACATACAATAATTACTCCGTCAATTTATTGCCGGTTTTGGCCAGAGATCTGTGCCTGAGCTTGCTGAACAAGGCGTTTCGTGATTTCTCCTCCGACTGAGCCATTTGCTCTTGAGACGGTATCGGAACCAAGGTTCACTCCAAATTCCTGAGCGATCTCATATTTAACCTGGTCCATGAATTGTTCAACGCCTGGAACCAGCAATTTATTTGAATTACGAGCCATCATTATCAACTCCTCTGTTAGTATACAGAGAAAAATTTCTCTGTATAGATAGTTTGAACATTGCAGGTGAATTCATAAGTGGTAATCTTTTATTCTTTTGGATAATGTTTACCTGATTTTTTGGCTATGTTAAGGCTTAAGGGTGAGATTGGACACTGTTGATTCTTCCGGAAGGCATATAGTATGATTGGAAACTGCAAGAAAATACTTTATTAATCAGATGATATTCTTTATCATAGGTATGGTAAATTAATCAGGGCTGAAAGGAAGCACTATGTGGATTAACATTAGAAGAAAATTAAACAAATTATCTCCAGCGCAAATTATCGTTGCGTATTATATGATTGCGGTATTAGTCTCGATGAGCTTATTAAGTTTGCCTATTGCCATACAGCCCGGGGCAAAATGGTCTTTCATGGATGCGTTATTCACTGCCGCAAGTGCTGTCAGCGTAACCGGACTTTCGGTAATAACAATCCACGAAACGTTTACTGTGCAGGGGATTTTTATCCTCATGTTTGTCCTGCAGTTCGGCGGGATTGGCGTCATGGCACTTGGCACATTTTTCTGGCTGATTATTAGGAAGAAAATAGGGCTGAAGGAACGAAGATTAATCATGATGGACCAGAACCAGACTTCGATGTCAGGGCTCGTTAAAATGCTGAAAGAAATCCTTATAATCATAGTCATTATTGAATTGATCGGTGCACTGCTATTGGGTTTATATTTCTTAAAATACTATCCGACATGGCAAGAAGCCTTTCTTCACGGCCTTTTCGCATCCATTAGTGCGACAACCAATGGAGGGTTTGATATTACCGGAGCCTCCATGATCCCATATGCTCAGGATTATTTTGTGGTTACAATCAATATACTATTGATTACGCTTGGTGCGATTGGATTCCCAGTACTGGTCGAATTGAAGAGCTTCCTTTTCAGAAGCAAGAAAAGTGGTCCATTCCGTTTCTCTCTATTTCTTAAGATTACTACGCTTACATTCCTTGCCCTGCTTATCTTTGGAACAGTTGCGATATGGGTACTGGAATATAATCATTTCTTGTCCGACAAATCCCTGTTGGATTCATTCTTTTATGCCTTTTTCCAATCCACGACAACCAGAAGTGGTGGTTTGGCGACAATGGATGTGAATGATTTTACTGATCCTACCTTATTCCTGATGGCAGCTTTGATGTTTATCGGGGCGTCACCGAGTTCGGTCGGCGGAGGGATCCGGACAACAACTTTTGCGTTAAACCTCTTGTTCCTTTACCACTTTGCACGGGGGAGAAGGGCAATCAAAATATTCAATAGAGAATTGCATCAGGATGATATAATCAAGTCATTGGTTGTATCCATCATGGCTGTTCTTATTTGTTTCTTTGCGGTCCTTATTTTGATGGTGACAGAAAATCAGGCGCTATTGGCGATCATATTTGAAGTCGCATCGGCTTTTGGAACAACTGGGCTATCCATGGGAATTACCCCAGAGCTATCGAATACAGGGAAAATGGTCCTGATTATTCTGATGTTCATCGGAAGGGTTGGTGTTATTTCTTTCTTGTTAATCATTGGAGGGAAAACAGAGAAAGAAGCCATTCACTATCCGCAAGAACGAGTGATCATAGGTTAAAGACAAAAATCCGGGTTATCCCGGATTTTTTTTGTACACTTTATATATTAATTGCCCTATTGCGTGACGAGATTTTATTTAGTCCTGGCCTTTGCTCACATCTTTTGTAGGATGCATGAATGGATAGGCCTGCGGCTTTCTTTTTTCCTCCAGAAGCTCTCTGTTTTCTGCTGTGTTCCAGCCAATATCGTTGGTAGGATGAACCCATTCATCTCCAGCCATGACAGCCGGATCGGTCTCATCAGACCAATTCTCAAGAGGGGAGTTGTCGGACGCGTAAAGGCTGTCTCCAATGATGACGCCATGCTCATTCTCGAAAGGCCCCTTCATTTCAATGCCAGTGTCCTTGAAGCTAGGAGCGTTAATTTGGTGAGGCAAGGTTTCCTCAATATCCAATGGTTTTAGCTCTCGTTCTTTTCGTTCCATTTTAGCTCCTCCTTTTTGAGCTTATTTTTTGTTTCATTCTGTTTTTTATCAAGAAATCCGCTTTGTAAAATTAGGTAATCAAATCAGTACATAGCTAATCTTTTATTGAAAAAAATAAGAGTATGGAGGTGGTTAGAATGGCTAAACGGAAGGCAGAAAGAAATGCTTTGGCTAAATATACAAACACACCTAAGAAAAACCTTCAGGAGAGCGAATTCTCTGCAGAGTTTGCACACGGTGAAGATCCTGGCAAATTTGCAAACAGAAATTCAAAGCAAGGCAGGAAAGGAAGAGCGTAATGAAAAAGCATGAGGCTCGACACCAAAAACCATTGAATGTTGAATTTGGAATGGAATTCGGCGATATAAATGCTGGAAAACTGTATGAAATTCCTTTTAGCAGCAAAAAAGCGAAAAATAAAAATGAAAAGGAATGCAAATAAAAAATAGAGTCAAAAATAAAAAGCCGGCTGAAACTAAGCCGGCTTTACATCTTCCATTTTAAAAGTGAAAAACTGAGGACGATCTAATTTAGAATCGAAATAAACAAGCATATAGGAAGGGGAGTGTATGATTTCTCCATCTTCCATAAACTTCTTCATGTCAATATTGATATCCTCTAGCAGTGTGTGTTTATATAAATCCTTTTCACTAATATTCATTTCAGCATACTGATTGCCAAGGGCGTAAGGTTTCTGGATGATCCCACGGTATAGCTCAGAACGATCCTGCTTGTCCAGACTCAGTTCCCACCATGGCTTTCGAGGCTTGTGTTTCATGCTGGCCAAGTAATCATACTTCATCAAGCTTTCGATTGCTTTTAGATCTTCCACACCTTTTTCTTGTAAGAAGTTGAAAAGTCTTTTGAATAAGTCCTCTAGCTGGTGGCCAATCCGCGACCATCCTTTTGCCTCCCAATAAGAGCCGAAGTCCTGGAAGAAATCAAATGGTGAAGGAAATACCTTTGTGACCAGATATTCAACGGTAAAATCCATTCGGTGATCATTCCAGTATTTTTCCAGAACATCCTCAACCTGCTTTATTTTTATGATGTCATTGAAATCAAGGACATTATTTCCGAGAATTTCATATGGAGAATGATCCATGTACACATAATCATGCTGTTCAGCTCTCATTCTCAAACCTGTCCCTCTGAGCATTTTTAAGAAGCCAAGCTGCAATTCTTCCGGACGCATGGCAAATACATCATTAAACGTTTTTTTGAACGATTGATAATCTTCTTCTGGCAAACCTGCAATTAAATCAAGATGCTGATCAATCTTGCCGCCATCTTTTACCATGGTGACGGTTCGCTTCAGCTTATCGAAATTCTGTTTCCTCATGACCAGCTCATTTGTGTAATCATTAGTTGATTGGACCCCGATTTCAAAACGGAACAACCCGGCAGGTGCTTCATCGTTCAGGAATTGAATGACCTCAGGCCGCATGATATCAGCTGTGATTTCAAACTGGAACACTGTGCCAGGCAGATGCTCATCTATCAGGAAACGAAACATTTCCATTGCATAGCTTCGGCTGATATTGAACGTCCTGTCGACGAATTTGATTGTTTTCGCACCATTTGCCATTAAATAACGAATATCTTCCTTGATTTTCTCCCTGTCGAAGTAGCGGACCCCGACTTCAATGGAAGATAAGCAAAATTGACAGCTGAAAGGGCAGCCGCGGCTTGTTTCGAGATAGGTTACCCTTTTAGAAAGATGGGGGATGTCCTCGTCAAAACGATATGGGGACGGAAGCTCCTTTAAATCCAGCTTATTCTGTTGAGGATTCATTGAAATGCTCTCGCCTTTTCGATAGGCTATTCCAGGTACTTCCGTAAAACCTGCTCCAGAAGCTATTGCGGATAGAAGCTGCTTGAAGGTCTGTTCACCTTCACCGATGACGATAAAATCAAACTCCGGCACTTGCTTCATCCACTCTAGTACATCATAAGTAACCTCAGGGCCACCAGCGACAATTTTAATGTCAGGATTGATTTTTTTAATCATCTTGATGACTTTGATACTCTCTTCAATATTCCAAATGTAGCAGCTGAATCCAATAACATCAGGCTGTTTTTGAATCAAATCTGAGACAATATTGATCACAGGATCCTTGATGGTATACTCAACAAGATGTACGTCAAACTCAGGCTGAGCATATGCCTTAAGGTACCTGATCGCAAGATTTGTGTGTATATATTTCGCGTTAAGCGTTGTTAAAACAATATTCATTTAAGAAAATCTCCTTTATAAAAATCCAGCAGCAAATCAACTTTTAATTATACCTCAGTTTGGACAAAAAAGACAGGTTGAATGCAATAGGAGAATAAGGAAAAGAGGCTGTCAAAAAGGAAAATATAGTCCTTTTTAACAGCCTCTTCAAATTTTTATCCTAAATTACTCGCTTAATAGCTTCCGACGATAGAAGCGAAGTATAGCGTTAAACCTTATTTTTAGACGGCTGATCCGTGAGGTCTTGAATTCAATCAGCGGCTGTGCGATGGCTGCTGCGTATTTGCTGGACAGCAGGAAGGTCAATAGCAGTGCGATGACTGCAAGCAAAAGGATTCGTTCAGGACTATGGAAGAAGTCCTGTACTTGGCTTTCGCGAAAGGTTCGTACAAAAAAGCCATGAAGCAGATATACATAAAGTGTATTTTTACCCAGGTCTGTAAAGAAATATTGCTTTTTCGGAACTATTGTCAAGAAACTGAACACCATCAGCAAGCTTAATAAGTAAAAGCCAAGTCGTGTGAACATGCTTGATAATGAAGCTGCTTCCATCAATGAGTAAGGTTTGGAACCAAGAAGCCATTTATAGTCTATATCTGGATTGAAATAAAATCCTAAAAATACTATCACGAACGTTACCAGTGCTCCAGCTTTGAAGGCTGGCCTTGTAAGTGTTCTGATATGGTCCTTTGTCAAATGGTACCCAAGCAGGAACAATGGGAAGAACACAAAGGTCCTTGATAGGCTCAGATAGTTGGATATCCAGTCGACATAGCCGACACCCAACCCTAATCCAAAAGCAACCAACAATCCAATAGGTGCGTTAAGTCTTGTAAAGCCAATCAGCATGATGTTCCAGCAGAAAAGACTGATCAAAAACCATAGGGACCAGTGTGGATTAAGCGGATCCATCGTAAAAGTAGACTTGCTGTACAGGAAATAATAGAAAACCGAATAGATCAGCTGAAAAATAAAGTATGGCAGTATTAATTTTTTGGCAATTTTCATTACATAGCCTTTTTTGTTAAAGCCTCTTGCAAAAAATCCAGAAACTAGGATGAACGCCGGCATGTGAAATGTATAAATGACTTTATAAACATTATAAATCATTTCATTGTCTTCAATGAACGAGCGCAAAAGATGGCCAAATACGACAAAAAAAATCAAGATGAACTTGGCATTATCAAAGTAGTAATCTCGTTGTTTCATATTTCCTCCCTTAATTAGAGACCCCCAAAATACTAACCCTCTTTTACCCCAGTCAGGATAAATACAAACTAGGCTAATTGCTCAAAATTAAGGAATAAAACCCTGAATCAGGAATAAATATTTCTGTACTATTACAAAATTCTCTCTGTTATATAAAAGTTTTTCATTATAGGATACGGCTTAAATTGAATATTTTTGGGTGTGTTCCATTAAAAAACTTCAAATGTTTGATATAAGTCACAGCTTAATTATTTTAAAGTCTATAAAATTATTAGTGGGGAATGTTTTAAAGTCAATTACCTTAACAACCAAATTGGGGAGGGAGATTATGTCTATCTTACCGAAAAAGAATGAATTAGGTTTTTACGAGATAAGACTTGAATCGATTGGAGGGCTTGGTGCAAACCTTGCAGGAAAGATGCTAGCGGAAGCAGGTGTTCTAGGTCTTGGTTTGAACGGATCCAACTTTTCTTCATATGGATCGGAGAAAAAGGGATCACCGGTGAAAAGCTTTGTCCGTTTCTGTGAACCAGACACTGAAATCAGGGTCCACAGTCCAATAGAAGAGCCGCATGTTGTCGGCGTATTTCATGAAGCACTTTATAAAATGGTCGATGTTGTCAGCGGCTTGCGTCCGGACGGAATCCTGCTGGTGAATTCGACGAGGGATTTTGACGACATCAAGAAAGATCTTCATCTGGAGCATGGAACACTTGCAATTGTTGATGCACTATCCATCGCTGTCGAGGAAAAAACGAAGGTGAATACTGCGATGCTTGGAGCGTTATACCGCATCATTGATTTTCTTGATCCCGAAGCGATGAAAAATGTTATTCGCAAAACGTTTGAAAAAAAATATCCTCATTTAGTAGAGCCGAACATCAGAACGTTTGAAAGAGGCTATAATGATGTTCAATTTAAAACATACGCTCCAGAAGAAGGAGCACAGGGCAAGGAATTCAAGCGCCCAATGCCGCTTCTTGGCTATGAAACACAGGAAATCGGCGGAGTGATTACAACACAGGCAAACAGCATCCTTAAAGATTTAAGCGGTTCCAGACAAGGATTCCTGCCCCAATTCAATCAGCAGGAATGTATCAATTGTGCAGCATGTGATACTGCATGTCCTGATTACTGCTTTGTATGGGAAGAAGGGGAAGACAAACGCGGCAGAAAGCAAATGTTCCTAAAGGGAATCGATTATCAATATTGCAAAGGCTGCCTGAAGTGTGTTGAGGCATGTCCAACTACTGCGCTCGGCGAGCTGAGGGAAATGATCGGCTATGCTGAGGAGAATCAAGTTAAACATAACTATCCATATGTGACTGGAGGGGTTTCTTAATGTCCGTTCTTGAAGAAAACGTAAAGGCAATGAGTACAGCAGAACAGGTGACAACTTTTGAATCCGGAAATGAAATGGCCGCAATGGCCGCAGCCCAGATCAATTATCATATCATGGGCTATTTTCCGATTACCCCTTCAACAGAAGTTGCTCAATACCTGGATATGATGAAATCCAGGGGCGAGCATGATATAAAATTGATTCCTGCCGATGGGGAGCATGGTTCTGCGGGTATTTGTTACGGTGCTGCAGCAACTGGTGCCCGCGTGTTCAACGCAACGAGCGCGAACGGGTTGATGTATATGCTGGAGCAACTTCCTGTTCAATCAGGTACGCGTTATCCAATGGTCTTGAATCTGGTAACTCGTTCGATCAGCGGTCCGCTGGACATCCGCGGCGACCATTCAGATTTGTATTTTGCGTTAAATACAGGATGGGTGATCCTCACTGCCAGGACACCGCAGGCAGTTTACGATATGAACATCATGGCACTGAAGATTGCTGAACACTCAGATGTGCGCCTGCCTGTAATGGTTGCATATGATGGCTTCTTTACATCCCACCAAAAGCGAAAAGTGAACTATTTCAAGGATCGTGCTGTAGTCCAGAGATTTGTTGGCGAAGCGCCGACTGAATATAACTTTGCCAGAGATCCTAAGAAGCCGCTGACAATTGGAGCCCACATGAATGGCGACGATTTGATGAACAACCACTTCCAGCAATCAGAAGCAATGTACAAAGCGAAAGATGTTTATAAAGAAGTGGCTGCTGAATATGCAAAACTATCAGGACGCAACTATGATATTCTTGACCTTTATCAAATGGAAGATGCTGAGGTAGCGCTGTTTCTATTGAACTCTGCGGCAGAGTCCGCGAAGGATGTTGTAGACAGACTTCGTGAGAAGGGTATCAAGGCCGGTGTCATCAGCCCTAATATCATCAGGCCATTCCCTGCGCAGGAAATCAGGGAAGCACTGAAGAATGTGAAATCACTTCTTGTAGGTGAGCGCGCTGATTCCTACGGCGGCCATGGCCCTAACCTGACACATGAAATTAAGTCAGCGCTGCAGGGAGACAGGGACAATGAAACAATCGTCCAGAGCAGGGTGTTCGGACTTGGCGGGAAAGACTTCTATGCAGACGATGCTGAAGCATTTTTCGGCATGGCGATAGACGCTATGGAAAAGGGATACGCAGAGAAGCCGTTCGATTACTACGGACATGTTGCTGGCGATCCAGAAAAAGCATTGAAGCAAGTCATTGAGCCACAGCATGGAGATGTTTTTAATTCAGGACTTATCCAGGTAACAAGAGATGAAGAAAAGAATAAACTGAATGTCAAAATTCCGCCTTTGAGAGCCTTGACTACAAAGCCGAAACGAATTGCATCAGGCCATGGCGCATGTCCTGGCTGTGGAATCTTCGGCGGACTGGAACTATTCTTTAAAGGAATTGAAGGAGATCTCGTCATTCTTTTCCAAACGGGCTGCGCGTATGTTGTTACAACAGCGTATCCTCATACATCCCATAAGCAGACGACGATCCATAACCTGTTTCAGAATGGTGCTGCAACATTATCAGGAACGCTCGAAGCCTTCCTTGAACTGAAACGCCGCGGTGAAATCGAAGTGTCTGCAGATGCTACCTTCGTTATGGTAACCGGTGATGGCGGTATGGACATCGGCATGGGATCGGCAATCGGCACGGCACTTCGCGGACACAAGCTAATTATGCTTGAGTACGATAACGAGGGCTATATGAATACTGGTTCCCAGCTTTCATACTCCACTCCTTTTGGCCATATGACGAGTACATCGAACGTCGGCAAGGCACAACAGGGTAAGGCGTTCCACCATAAGGATACTGCCCAGATCATGGCTTCTACCAATATTCCGTACGTATTTACTGGAACCGAAGCCTTCCCGCAAGATCTAGTAAAAAAGGCTGCGAAGGCACAGTGGTATGCACAAAATGTAGGAACTGTATACGGTAAGCTTTTAATAACATGCCCGCTCAACTGGAAATCGGAAGACCGCTTTGGCCAGACAATTGTCGAGGCAGCAGTGAATTCGAACTTCTTCCCGTTATACGAAGTCGAGCAAGGTGTCACAAACATCACTTACGATCCAGAAGCAAAAAACAAAAAGATTCCATTATCAGATTGGTTGAAATATATGGGTAAAACCAAGCATCTGTTAAAAGAAGAAAATAAGGATATGCTAGTGGAGTTTGAAGAAGAAGTCGAAAAAAGGTGGCAGCGCCTAAAGGCTAAGCACGAAAACGAATATCTTTAAGACAGAGAAGCCAGGGAAACCTGGCTTCTTTTCATATACACTTTAAAGACACAGGAAAGAGACCCTTATGCAGGACTTGGATCCGCTATAAGGGTACCTATCGGCAATAAAGAGGTCCTTATGCAGCAGTTGTGACCGCTATAAGGGTACCTATCGGCAGGAAAGAGACCCTTATGCAGCAGATGTGACCGCTATAAGGGTACCTATCGGCAATAAAGAGACCCTTATGCAGCTGATGTGACCGCTATAAGGGTACCTTTCGCCAGGAAAGAGACCCTTATGCAGCAGTTGGGATCACTATAAGGGTACCTATCGGCAGGAAAGAGACCCTTATGCAGCAGATGTGACCGCTATAAGGGTACCTATCGGCAATAAAGAGACCCTTATGCAGCTTATGTGACCGCTATAAGGGTACCTTTCGCCAGAAATGGTAGCCTAATGCAGCATATTACTCCTCATAAGGTGATTTTTTATTTGAAAATTTGCAGGATGACCAGGAAATAATCACGATTTTAAAGGGATTTTTACCATCTATGTAGAAATTACTAGAAAAATGGGAATCCGGCAAGGAGGCTTTCTGGTGAGTAGTGCTAATATGGCAGATGAGATTGAGGCACTGAAAGAGAAAATAGCCACTTTAGAACGAGAAAATTCCTCTTTAACAGAGTGGAAGAATAAGCAGCAGCGGGCAGCCAATGACTGTTCTGTTCAAATGGTCCCAGCTGAACGTCCAGCAAAAAGTTTTAGTGAAAGATTTATTGAAGACGACGGTTTGTTAAAAAACTTATTCCTCGAAACATTGGATGGGATTGTGTTTTGGGGCAGGTGTGGACGAATCATTGCTGCTAATGAAGCAACCTGCAAGATTTTCGGGCTCACTCATGAAGAGCTGTTAAAGCATAAAATTTCGGACTTCATTTATCAAAAAGATGAGAAATATAGTAAGATGAAACAAATTATCAATGAAAAAGGTGCTCTGCGCGAAGAAACGTTCTTTCTGTTGCCAAATGGTGAAAAGAGACTGCTGGAGTTTACTGTCAAGCTCAATGCGGGCGACGGTTATCATATGACTATTGTCCGTGACGCAAGTGAGCGTTACCAAATGGAACAAAAGCTTCGGAAAAGCGAAGAACGATTCAGGAGGATTTTTGAAGGATCTCTAGAGGGAATGATTCTCTGGGATGAAAATTGCAAACATTATGAAATCAACCCGTCTGGAATGGCAGAACTGGAACTGAAGCCGGAAAACCTGGAGGAGAAAAACTTCCGGAAGCTTTTCATGAATCTTGGGTTTTCAGAAGAATTAATCGATGAAAAAGTGCAAGCACTGCTTCGAAAAGGCAGGCTGGATGGAAGGATTACCATTCCTTATGAAGAAGGCAGGATGAAGCACTTTGAATACACTGTCAAACACCAATTGGCAGACAGTTTGAATCTTATTGTTTTCAGGAATATCACTGAAAAAATAGAGATGGAAGCTCAGCTCCATAAATCAGATACGCTTAATATGCTGGGTGAGCTGGCAGCGGGCATTGCCCATGAAATCCGCAACCCAATGACCGCGCTAAAAGGGTTTATCCAGCTGCTCGAAAATAGTACAGGCGATGCGTATTCTTTATATTTCCAGGTCATCAAGACTGAACTCCAAAGAATCGACTCGATTATCAACGAGTTCCTGATTTTGGCTAAACCTCAGTCAATAAAATATGAGAATACCAATATTTCTAAAATAATGAATGAGACGGCAGCCCTTCTTACTGCTCAGGCTGTGCTGCATGATGTGCAGATTAGGACTTTATATGACGATGATTTACCAGAACTCCTGTGTGAACCTAATCAACTAAAGAAGGTCTTTATTAATATTATAAAAAACGCGATAGAAGTGATGCCTAAGGGCGGGTTAGTCAGTGTGATGATCAGCCAGGCACCAGGAAACAGGTTACATATATGCATCCAGGATGAAGGAGAAGGAATTCCTGCTGAAAAGATCAAAAAGCTTGGAGAACCTTTTTACACAACCAAGGAAAGAGGAACAGGCCTCGGATTGATGGTTAGCTTCAAAATCATTGAAGAACATGGTGGCACAATCGAAATAGAGAGCAAGGTCGGGGACGGAACAAGCTTTCATATCTATTTGCCTATAACCAGGGAAATGTCTGATTAAATTCAATCAGGCGTTTTTTTTTTGCCAAAAGTTATGTTTAAAACAGTCTAAAAAACCTAATGCAGTAATTTCTTTAAAAATTTTACTATTTCCCTTTTAAAATAATGAAGAGTGTATTATATTAGATATATAACTAATTAGATAAATATCGAATTGATTGGAGTGGTTTCATGCAGCTGGATAAAATTGTTGCTTTTCATAAAGCAATGGGGGACCCGACAAGGTTAAGAATAGTGGCTTTGCTAGCAAATGGGCCGCTTCATGGCCAGGCAATTGCCGGAAAGCTTGGCCTTACCCCTCCGACAATCACACATCATATAAAAAAATTGCGGGATATCAATGTTATCTTCGAGCGCAGGGACAAGAACACAATTTATTTTCACTTAAATGAGTCATTAATCAAGCAACAGGCTCAAACACTTGGTAAGTGGATCGAGAAAAAGGAAGGGGAGGTGGAAGCAATGATTCAACAGAATACCGAAAGACAAAAGGTTATCGAGAATTTCTTTACGAAAGACGGTAAATTAAAGAACATTCCGGCACAACGTAAAAAGAAACTAATGGTATTTGAATATATGGTCCGCGGGTTGAAGGCCGGAAAAAAATATCCGGAAAAGGAACTGAACGAATATATACAGAAGTTCCATGAGGATTATGCGACAATCAGAAGGGAATTCATCATCAATCACTATATGTATCGTGAAAATGCGATTTATGAAATGAATCCTGAAGAGATGTGGGCAAAACCGGAATGATTTACAATACACAGTTAAAACCGCCTAAGGCTTTGTCCCTGGCGGTTTTGTTGTTAAATATAAAATAAACTGATTGTGATAACTTCAATTGGTTTTCTTAATCCAGCTCCAGCGCCTAGCCCCTCGAGTCGCTTCGGTCCGCCCAATGAAGTTAAAGAACGACTTCACAGTCAGGCACTCTGAGGCACACGATGTGCTAGACCCGCCAGCCACAGGACGTGGCGTTTTCGGCGGGCAGCGCTTGTCGGAGTTGGGCAGTCGCCTCCGCTTTTCGTTTTCGGTCCGCCCAATGAAGTCAAAGAACGACTTCACCGGTCGGTCCTCCAGCGCTTGTCGGGGCTGAACGAGTCGCCTCCGCTTTTTGTATTAATACAATTCAGGCCGGCGATCAGTGAAGATGGGGATTTTACTTCTTGCTTCCTTAACCTCATCAAGGTCGATTTCTGCAATGAGGATTTCCTCATCTTCTCCACCTTCTGCAATCACGTCACCCCATGGGCCAATCACCATGGAATGGCCAGCGAATTTATTGTTGGGGTCTGAACCTGCCCGGTTGCAGGCTATAACAAAGCATTGGTTCTCAATCGCACGGGCGATGAGCAATGCCCGCCAGTGTTCTAAACGCTGGATGGGCCATTCAGCAACAACAAACATGGCTTCGACTCCCTGGAGTGCATGGGCACGGACCCATTCCGGGAACCGGATATCATAGCAAATCAGGCCGGCAAATTTGTGGTTATCTAAAGAAAATAACCCTTTTTCCTTTCCTGCAGCCAGATACAGATGCTCATCCATGAGCTTGAACAAGTGGAGCTTGCTGTATATTCCTGCCTGCTCACCTTTTTTGTCGAACACAAGCAGTGTATTTTCTATGCCAGCTTCTGTTTTATTGGCAACAGAACCGCCAATAAAATGGGAATTGTATTTCTCAGCTGCATCCTTGAAAAACACTTTGGCTTCTTGTGCTTCTTCTTCTGCAGTGCCTTTTAAATTATCGAGATCATATCCGGTAGTCCAGAGCTCGGGAAGGACAATGATATCAGGTTTTTGAGCATTTGCCTTGTCGATCAGTTCGGAGGCTTTTTTGTAATTTTGCTCAGGATTCCCAAAGGCAATGTCCATTTGCAGGCATGCTATTTTATATTTCATCATTAAACACCGCCATACTTTCTGAAAATTATATCTTTACAAGTTACTATTTACGTTATATCATTTGTGACTAGAATTTCAAATTAAAATTTTTAAATACTAATATATTTCCTAAGCAGGTGAGAAAATGGAATTCGCACAATCAGATTTATTGAAAAACCTGCCCAAGCAGTTTTTTGCTTCACTCGTGCAAAAAGTGGGCGCATATACTGAAAAAGGGGCAGATGTTATAAATCTTGGACAGGGAAACCCTGACCAACCGACTCCACAGCACATCGTTGAAAAGTTGAAGCAAGCTGGAGATAATCCGGCTAATCATAAGTATCCGCCGTTCAGGGGATTGCCTTCGCTGAAGGAAGCTGCAGCAGCATTTTATAAAAGGGAGTATGGAGTCGATCTTGATCCAGAAGAAGAGATTGCCATATTATTCGGTGGCAAGGCTGGCCTGGTTGAAATTCCTCAATGCCTGTTGAATCCCGGGGACACCATTCTCGTTCCAGATCCCGGCTACCCTGACTATTTATCTGGAGTCGAACTTGCAAAGGCAAAAATGGTGACCATGCCCCTAAGAGAAGAGAATGACTTTTTGCCTGATTATGCTGAATTATATGCAGAGGATTTGGATCAGGCAAAACTGATGCTTCTGAACTACCCCAATAATCCTACGGGTGCAGTGGCACATCAGGAATTTTTTGATCAGACAATCGAGCTGGCACGAAAAAATGAAATTTGTGTTGTCCACGATTTCGCGTATGGAGCGATTGGCTTTGACGGAAAGAGACCACAAAGCTTTTTACAGTCAGAGGGTGCCAAAGAAGTAGGAATCGAAATTTATACGCTCTCAAAAACGTATAATATGGCTGGATGGCGCGTTGGCTTTGCAGCGGGGAATAAGAGCGTGATTGCCGCGATCAACTTGCTTCAGGACCATATGTATGTCAGCCTGTTTGGTGCTGTCCAGGAAGCTGCAGCAGAAGCTTTGCTTGGACCGCAGGAATGTGTTGCTGAATTAAATGATTTATACGAATCAAGAAGAAATATCCTCATTGATGGTCTGAAAAATATTGGCTGGCAGGTCGCTGCTCCAAAAGGGTCGTTTTTTGCCTGGCTTAAGGTTCCGGAACACTACACTTCGGTTGAATTCGCGGATTTCCTGCTCGAAAAAGCACATATTGCAGTTGCGCCTGGTGTAGGATTTGGTGAATATGGAGAGGGATTTGTGAGAGTTGGATTGCTGAGCTCCGAGGAGAGATTGCAAGAAGCAGTCAGCAGAATTGAAAGCTTGGAAGTTTTCAAAAAATAGTTGACATTGATTAGTGAACCTGACATAATCCTAATTAATAAATTTACTTTAACCAATTAAATAACTTGATTAAATTATTTTCTTATCAAGAGCAGGCGGAGGGACGAGCCCGATGAAGCCCGGCAACCGATCCAGCATTAGCTGGGCACGGTGCTAATTCTTGCAGCGAAAGCTGAAAGATGAGAAGAGTTTAGTGTATTTTCTAACCTCTTCTTTGTGAAGAGGTTTTTTTATGTTTATTACTGAAATCTAGATGTTTTGAAAGGATTTGATCTTCATGAGTGAAATTACAGCAACATATATCGTCCATGATGCCAAACATAACCCGGAGAAAAAAGCAGAGGGCATCGCGCTTGGATTGACAGTGGGATCCTGGACAGATTTGCCTGAATTGGACCAAAAACAATTAAAAAAACATAAGGGAAGAGTTGTTTCTGTAGAAGGTTCTGGCCTGGACACCAATTCAGAAACAGTGGCAACAATCAAAATCGCTTATCCTTCCATCAATTTCTCACCGGACCTGCCAGCCATTCTCACAACTGTATTTGGAAAACTATCGCTCGATGGCAAGGTGAAGCTGGTAGACCTTGAATTCGGAAAAGAATTAAAAAAGGAATTCCCAGGTCCGCGCTTTGGAATTGAAGGAATAAGGAGAAAACTTGGCGTCTACGACCGGCCATTGCTTATGAGTATCTTTAAAGGCGTCATTGGAAGGGACATGGAGTTTCTGTTAAAGCAGCTAAAAGAACAAAGCCTTGGTGGAGTTGATCTGATCAAGGATGATGAAATTCTGTTTGATAATGAACTTACTCCTTTTGATAAGAGAATCACTCTTGGGAAAGAGGTTCTTGATGAAGTCTATGAGTCTACTGGACACAGAACCTTATATGCTGCCAACCTGACAGGAAGGACCACACAGCTTAGGGATAAAGCGAGAAAAGCGGCTGAGCTTGGAGCCGACGCCCTGTTGTTCAATGTGTTCGCCTACGGTTTGGATGTCTTGCAGGAACTTAGGGAAGATGACGAAATCGGAATTCCAATCATGGCTCACCCGGCCGTAAGTGGTGCTTTCACTTCAGCCGAAGAATATGGTTTTTCACATTCATTGCTTCTGGGAAAATTACTCCGCTATGCCGGAGCAGACTTCTCGCTGTTTCCGTCACCTTATGGAAGTGTGGCCCTCGAAAAGCAGCAGGCGATATCAATAGCCGATGCACTGACTGCAGAGGATCACTTCAAAAAGTCATTCCCGGTTCCGTCAGCAGGTATCCATCCAGGAATGGTCCCATTGCTTGTAAAAGATTTCGGAATAGATTCAATCATTAATGCGGGTGGAGGCGTCCATGGTCATCCTGGTGGAGCGCAGGGGGGCGGCAAGGCTTTCAGGCAGGCCATTGAAACAGTTCTTCAAGGAAAAACGCTTGAAGAAGGCGCCATCGAACATGAAGAGTTGAAAATTGCTATAGGTCTTTGGGGTTCAGCCGAGGCGGTGGCAAAATGAGCCGGCCAGTGATTTTTTGTGACTTCGACGGAACCGTAACTGAAAAGGATAATATCATCGCGATCATGAATGAATTTGGTCCTGAAGGATGGGACGAAATAAAGGAAGCAGTTCTTGATCGCAGCATTTCCATAAGGGAAGGCGTGGGGAAAATGTTTTCCCTGCTCCCCGTCCACCTTAAAGATGAAATCATTGAATTTGCCATTAAGAATGCAAGGATTCGCCCTGGTTTTCAGGAATTCCTCGATTATGCCAGTGATGAAGGAATTCCTGTATATATCGTAAGCGGCGGAATTGATTTTTTCATAGAGCCCATCATCCAACAGTTTGGCCCAATTGCAGAAATTTACTGCAATGGTTCTGATTTTTCAGGAAAAACAATCAGCATTGAATGGCCCAACAGCTGTGATGAACATTGTTCAAATGATTGCGGCTGCTGCAAACCATCAATCATGAGAAAGTTAGAACAAGGCGGAGCCTTTAAAATCGTCATTGGTGACTCCGTTACCGATCTTGAAGCCGCAAAACAAGCAGACTTGGTGCTGGCGAGAGATTACTTGAAGGATAAATGTGAAGAGTGGCAGATTCGTCATTTGCCATTTGAAACTTTTTTTGACTGCATTGAAGCTCTTAAAACTGAAACTGGGGTGAAAAGATGAGCATTTTAGAATCGAAGTGGGAAGAATTGGCGGATGTAAAAGCTGAACTTGCTGAACGTGATTGGTTTATGGGAACGAGCGGTAACCTTGCGATTAAAGTAAACAGCGACCCGGTGCAATTCCTTGTGACGGCAAGCGGAAAGGATAAGCGGAAAAGAACGGATGAGGACTTTTTGCTTGTTGACCAATTCGGCCGTCCGGTGGAGGATACCCATTTGAAGCCTTCTGCTGAAACATTGCTCCATGTAGAGGTATACAGGAAGACCAACGCTGGATGCAGCCTCCATGTCCATACGATTGATAACAATGTCATCTCTGAGGTTTATGGAGACCGGGGTGAGGTGCAATTCCAGGGCCAGGAACTAATTAAGGCTTTCAACATTTGGGAGGAAGATGCTGTCCTCAAAATTCCCATTATTCCAAATTATGCGCATATCCCTACCCTTGCTAAAGCTTTCTCAGAGCATGCAAAAGGAGACACCGGAGCAGTATTGATCCGTAACCATGGCATCACAGTCTGGGGAAGGAACGCATTTGAAGCTAAGAAAATTCTCGAGGCTACTGAGTTTTTATTCCGCTACCAGTTAAGATTACTGGAGCACAAGCCATTCCAATTATTCAAGGTAGTTTAATCTGGTTCTTTAGAGCAGATTTCATTAGGAAGAAGAAAGATATTATAAAAAGGGAGAGATTCACATGGCATATATCGTAAAGCAAAACACACAGGAAAAAATCGTTGATGAGCAGCAGGTAGAATCATTTTTGAACGCACAGGAAGTTATCTATGAAAAGTGGGATATCAATAAGCTCCCAGCAAACCTTCAGGAAAAGTTCCTTTTGACTGATGATGAAAAACAGCAGATTCTCGAAGCCTTCAAAACCGAGATTGAAGACATTTCTGCACGCAGAGGCTACAAAGCTCAGGACGTCATTTCATTGTCTGACAATACACCGAATCTTGACCAGCTGCTTGCCAATTTCAAGCAGGAACACCACCACACAGATGATGAAGTAAGATTCATCGTCAGCGGCCATGGAGTATTTGTCATCCAGGACAGAGAAGGAGAATTTTTTGAAGTGTTCCTGAATCCAGGAGATCTGATCTCCGTGCCTGAAAATACTCGTCATTACTTCACGCTTCAGGATGACCGCCAGGTAGTTGCGGTAAGAATTTTCGTGACAACTGAAGGCTGGGTTCCGATTTATGAAGAGGAAAAAGTAAGCCAGTAATCACGAGGAGCGCAAACATTGTCGAAGAAAAAATTATTTGCGGTGAATATTGTCTTATTTTGCGAATCTATTTACAATCAAACAAGCATTTGCCATAATTCTTCAAGTAAACTTTTATTTATTTAAGGAATTAAAGTAGTAGAGGAGATATTGACGTGTATCATTCGAAAAATGCTTTGTTAAAAGAAATTGATCGTGCCAGGGAATTGATGGTGGCTGCTGCAATGGAATCTGGATACACGAGTGAGGAAACAATTTATCGAAGCCAGGAGCTAGACCGTCTGATTTACGAATATCAAACTTTATGCAGAGAGACGGAAATACAGCGGCAAAAAGCAAAAGTTTTATTTAGGCAAATGATCCTGCTGACAAAGAAACAATATATTTTAGCGCATGCGTGATAACATTACCTCATATCGAAAAAATTAGCCACTGCCAGGAAACCGGCGGTGGCTAAAATGTTTCTATAAGGTGATTTCAATTGAATATCCCCCAGGTTCTTTCCAGCCCTCCGCCAATAATTTAACAATTTGCTCAATTTTTCACGTGAAAGTTGCTTTGTGTGATATTTATCATATTTTTTAATTTGTATTTTATATATTTTTAACATAGATAGGTTTTTATATCACCATGCGAATCACTCCATCATCATCTACATTTCAACGCACTGTCATCGTATAAAACTATAAGTTCATCAATGTCATAACCTCATTTTTTTACCATTAGAAATACAATTTTGCTTTCCGTTTTTTTAATTGTTGGTACTATGCATGTAATGCGATTCATATATCGTACTACATAGCATTTTATTTTTTAACTGCCAAAGTAATCGCTTACAAGTTAATAGTTTTACATTTTGAGGAGGGGAAAAGAGAGTATGCACATTGTCGTATGTGTCAAGCAAGTGCCCGATACAAAGATCATTAAAATCAATCCTAAGACAAATACTCTGGACAGGCGAAGCGCACCAGCAATTTTGAACCCTTATGACGCACATGCTGTACAGGAAGCAGTCAAAATCAGGAACAAAACCGGCGGAACGATTTCCGTTCTTTCAATGGGACCGCCCCAGGCAGTAGCAGTTATAAAGAAAAGCGTTGAAATTGGCGCAAACCGCGGATATCTGATTTCTGACAGGGCATTCGCAGGGGCAGATACCCTGGCTACAAGCTATGCGCTCTCCAAAGCGCTTGAAAAAATATCGAAGGATAATCCGATTGACCTTGTAATCTGCGGGAAGCATGCGATTGATGGGGATACCGGACAGGTAGGGCCAGGAATTGCCCGCAGGCTGGATATACCGCCAATTACGAATGTTATCGAAGTTTCAGAGGTTAATAAAGCAGAAAAATATGTTCATATCAAGCGTAAGCAAATCGATGGATACGAAGTTATTCAATCACAGCTTCCTTGCTTACTGACTGTTGAAAAGGAGATCAATGACATAGAGTATGCTCCGCTTACAAATATGATCAATGCGGCACGTTATGAACCGATTATCTGGTCTGTGAATGATCTTGAGGAAGTTGACAAGACACAGCTGGGTTTAAAAGGATCTCCAACGATTGTTGGCAAGATGTTCAGTCCTCCAAAGCTTGAAGGCGGAAAAAGAATTGAAGGCAACTCCGATTCTCAGGTAGAACAGCTTATGGGAGTTTTAATGGAAAGAAAAGATTTATTAAAAATAAAAACAGCCAACTCTTGATTCCGATTATAAAGGGGGAATAGCAGGATGGAAGAAAACCAGGGAGTCTGGGTATTCATTGAAGTAAATGATGGAATTATTGAAGGTGTTTCACTGGAATTACTGGGTGCGGGAAGGAAGCTTGCAGACAAGCTGGAAGTTCCGCTTTCCGGAGTGATGCTCGGTGAAGGTGTCATGCCTTTAGCTAATGAAGTAATCTATGCTGGCGCAGATCAAGTCTATGTTGTTGATCATCCGGTACTGAAGAATTATCGGACTGAATCATATATGAAGGGTGTCTGTATACTGGCTGAAAAATATAAGCCGGAAATCTTCCTTTATGGAGCAACGCCAAATGGCAAAGACCTGGCGAGTGCTGTTGCAACAGATTTAAGTACAGGTTTGACAGCTGATACGACGATGCTCGATGTCGATGTTGAGAAAAGATTGCTTGAGGCTAGCCGTCCTGCATTTGGCGGAAATATCATGGCTACGATTCTATGTAAAAAACACAGGCCGCAAATGGCAACGGTACGCCCAAAGGTGATGAAAGCCCTCGAAACGGATGAAGACAGGAAGGGAGTCATCATCGAAGAAGAGTTAGAACTTCGGGAAGAAGATATGCGCACTAAAGTGCTTAAAATTGTGAAGGATGTAACAAAAAAAGCAAGCCTTGCAGAAGCCCATGTTATCGTGGCCGGCGGAAAAGGACTAGGAGACATTCAGGGATTCCAGCTGATTCATGAGCTGGCCGAAGTAATTGGTGCGAGTGTCGGTGGCACAAGGGATGTCGTTGAGGCGGGCTGGCTGAAGCATGAGCAGCAAGTTGGCCAGACCGGCGAGACTGTCACTCCGAAAATATATTTTGCTATCGGAATTTCAGGGGCAATTCAGCATGTTGAAGGAATGAAAAACTCTGAGCTGATTATCGCAATTAACAAGGACCCGAACGCTCCAATTTTCGATGTTGCCACCTATGGCATTGTCGGTGATGCAATGGAAATTGTGCCTAAACTAATCAAGCAGTTCAAAGAGCTCAGCAAAGAGAAGGGCGGGGAAATGAGCTATGTCTGAAAAATTTGATGTAATCGTCGTAGGAGCCGGCCCTGCTGGAACTTCATGTGCCTACAATTGTGCAAAAAGCGGACTGAAGGTTTTGTTGATCGAGCGCGGTGAATACCCTGGATCAAAGAATGTTATGGGTGGAGTCCTTTACCGAAAACAGATGGAAGATATCATTCCGGAGTTTTGGAAGGAAGCTCCTCTCGAAAGGCCTGTGGTTGAACAGCGATTCTGGATGATGGATAAAGAATCGGTTG
This sequence comes from Bacillus sp. ISL-55, assembly GCF_018613155.1. Classification (GTDB taxonomy): domain Bacteria; phylum Bacillota; class Bacilli; order Bacillales; family Cytobacillaceae; genus Mesobacillus. Next base: position 50,678 of record NZ_JAGGQU010000044.1, read on the forward strand.
TCCAGTTTGGTTACAAAGGTCTTGAATGGGCAGTTGAGCCATATAATAACTTTACAGTGCTGCGTGCACAGTTTGACCAATGGTTCGCACAGAAAGCGGTTGAACAGGGTGCACTGTTGATAAACGAAACAGTTGTTAATGAATGTATTGTTGAAAATGGCAAGGTTATAGGTGTCCGCACCGATCGTCCTGATGGAGAAGCTTATGCAGATGTTGTCGTACTTGCAGATGGTGTTAACTCCCTGCTTTCCAAGCAGCTCGGCTTCCATAGGGAATTTCGCCCTGATGAAGTTGCCCTGACGGTTATGGAAGTAATCAATCTGCCGAAGGACAAAATCAATGACCGCTTTAATCTTGAAGGAAATCATGGTACTACGATAGAGATTTTTGGTGATTCAACACAAGGGAATCTTGGTACAGCCTTCCTTTATACAAACAAAGAAAGCTTGAATATCGGGGTAGGAACGACACTCTCAAGCATGATCAAAGCCAAATTGAAGCCATATGAGCTGCTTGATTACCTGAAAAAACACCCGATGGTGCGTCCTTATCTTGAGGGCGGAGAGTCAGCAGAATACCTTGCCCACTTGATTCCTGAAGGAGGATTCAATTCTGTGCCGAGAGTTGCCGGTAATGGTGTGCTAGTAGTAGGGGATGCCGCCCAGCTAGTCAATGCCATTCACCGTGAGGGATCAAACATGGCGATGGCTTCGGGACAAATGGCGGCGGAAGCAATCGTTGAGGCCAAAAAAGATGGCGACTTCAGTGAGAACAGCCTGAATCGTTATAAGGAAGCATTATTCGGAAGCTTCATTATCAAGGACCTTGAAAAATATAAGGATGCAGCACATACCTTTGAGACCTACCCGCAATACTTCAAAGAATATCTGCCAATGATGAACAAAGCGATGAGCAAGTTCTTCACAGTCGATGGAACACCGAAAAGAGAAAAGCAGAAGGAAATCATGCGCAGCGTGACGGCTGAAAAAGGAACCTTTAAGGTAATGCAGGACATCTATCGTGCCTGGAAGGCGGTGAAATAATGTCAACGACAAACATCGAGGAAAAACAATTTCTTTTAAGGTTTAAGTGTGACACAAAATCGCATCTGACAGTTTTGGATCATGACGTCTGCATGACTCAGTGCCCTGATAAACTCTGCACCGTATTCTGCCCGGCTGAAGTATACAAGTGGGAAGGTAAGAGGATGCAGGTGGGCTATGAAGGCTGTCACGAATGCGGCAGCTGCCGGATCGGCTGCCCATATCAGAATATCAAATGGGAATATCCGAAAGGTGGACACGGAATCGTATTCAGGCTTGCTTAATAGTTAATGAAAAAGGGGATCGGCGAACATTTTTTGTTCGCCGGTCTTTTTGCTGTCTTAAATGCCATGGAAAATGAAAGGAAAACGGTATATGGCCAATGCCCGAATAGTAGTTGAATAACTTATAGGTTCAAGAAAATATCCAGAAATGATTTGAATGAGGATGAAGGGAAATATCTTTAAGAATTTGACAGTAACAATTATTCTATATTCATCATATGTAAGTTAATTCACAAATGGGTTCAAAAAAAGGTGGAGCTAAACAGCTGAGGATAAATGAGGGGGGATTAACTGATTTTTTCTTGCTGGCACACTGCGTGAAGCTGGTCACTAAGGATCTCTTTTTCTATATTCCGCGCTGCCTCAACAGCTTCATCAAAACAGTCATACAGTGTTGAAGCATATACTGGTTTACCAGCATCATAGATTCCGGATGAATCTGATTTATAAATCGTGACGTTCCAATGATAAAATTCCCGGCCATCTTCCTGGTGGCCCTGAAGTCCAATCAGTAAATGAGTATGCAGCATGTCAGGCTGGAGATCAAGGAAGGCTTTCTTGTCACTGAGTCCGGCTGGCATAAGTGCCTTCTTGTAAAAATCGCGATATAAATTATTTTGCAATCTAAATTCACTCCTTTTCCTTTAGCTATAAATTTATTATATGTAAGGATTTATAATATTTGAAGGTAAAATGTTAAAATTTTTAGAAAATTTAACAAAGTGTCATTCTTTCTTCACATTTTCTGAAATTAAATTTTATTGTGATGCCTATCACAACCTCGAATGCGTTCGCTTCCTATAATAAAACTATCAAAATAAATAGGAGGCCGATCAGGATGACAGGCTGTATGAGTGGTATCAACCAGGATTCAAGTTTTACATTAAGTGCAGGTCTTCAACAATTAAAAAATGAACATCCGCCTTTATTGGAGATGCTTGCGAACCTTTTGGATATATCAGTGAAGATTGAGGAAGGTGAGCAAATGGAGGAGAATTTTACGAAGCTGAGAGACCTGGTCATAGAATTCCTTGCTGAGCTTGAACCGCATTCAGAGCGTGAAGAAGGCGTTTTGTTTGAGATGATGGCTGTTTATATTGGAAGGGAAATGGGACCGATTGCCGTAATGGAATATGAACATGATCAGGCAAAGCGCTTTATTGGAACCTTCCTCCACAATACAAAGGAAGGCACAAAAGGCTTTACAAATGAAAAAATGATTGAGAATGCTCAAATGATAAAAAATGCTAATTACACACTTGTGAGCCATTTCGCTAAGGAAGAAAGCATCCTTTTCCCTATGGCAGAGAATATGTTCAGCGAGGAAGAGAAGCAAGAGCTGGCAGCACGTATTAAAATAATTTAACAATAAGAACAAAAAGCGCAAGCGCCTCGTTCAGCCCCGACAAGCGCTGCCCGCCTAAAACGCCACATCGTGTGGCTGGCGGGTCTAGCACGTCCTGTGCCTCGGAGGGACGACCAATGAAGTCGTTCTTTGACTTCAATGGGCGGCTCGAAGCGACTCGAGGGGCTAGGCGCTGGAGCTGGATTAAGAAAACCACAGTTAGTTATCCACACCTAAATAATTTTATAATTTCCTGGTGTATGAAATACTAATTTCAGACACAAAAAAGGGTGAAGCCATTGAAGCTTCACCCTTTTTGTATATAAATTAAGCTTCTGTAATCGTTACAAGTTTAATGTCTTTCGTATCGAATCTATAGAAAATATTATCTTCACCAGTGAATTCAATCTGGCCTTCTTGATCCTTGGCATCCTGGATGGCTTCTGAAATATTTTCTACCTCGATTGGTCGTGAAACTTTAAAATCTTTTTCAAAAAAATAGTTAATCTTAAACTTAGACATGATGATCTCCCTTCTTTTATCTTCATTATCTTTTTTTCCTTAACAGGAGCATGTCTAAACATAAATAGGCAAATGGAATATTTTTGTTAGACTTTTTTCGTAAACTTTGTTGCTTTCTCAACTATTTATCGCAACTTTGTTTCGACGTACCCTGAAAATAGACTTATTCATTATTCCATTCAGCAAGTTTTTCATCTTTTGGAAGGAACATGGTCAATAGTCCGAGCAAGGGAAGGAATCCGACACTGATGATCATCAATGGCAAACCGATTAAGTCAGCAAGATACCCGAGTCCGACAGAACCAATGGCGCCCATTCCGAATGCGAGACCTACTGTCAGTCCAGCCATCGTCCCAATTTTGCCGGGAACAAGCTCCTGGGCATATACCACTGTTACAGAAAAGCTCGACATCAGGATGAATCCGCTTATCGTCAGCAAAGCGAATGCAACTGCATAGGGCATAAAAGGGATGATTGCGGAAAGAGGCGCAGTAGCGATCATCGAAAGAAAAATAATGTTTTTCTTGCCGAAACGGTCTGCGAGCGGGCCTCCGGAAAAAGTGCCGAATGCACCTGCAACAAGGAATGCAAACAGGAAAATTTGCGCCTCCTTAATCGAAATGCCGTATTTATCGATTGCATAAAATGCATAGAAGTTCGTCATACCTGAAATATACCAGGAGCGTGCAAAAATCAAAAATAAGATCAGGACAAGCGCCATTTTGATATTTTTTGAAATCCCCTTGTTCACTTGTTTGCTAGCTTGTTTGGCTTTGGCGGCTAGTTTTTCATAATCCAATTTACGGCTGTACCAGGCAGCGATATATAAAAGCAGACCAACGGCGATTGCCGCTACAAGCGTAAACCAAACTGCTCCGAATTGCCCGAGTGGTACGAGTATGAGCGCTGTAATCAGCGGGGCGAGTGCCTGGCCGGAATTGCCCCCGACCTGATAAATGGACTGTGCCAATCCTCTGCGCGGTCCGGCTGCCATATAGGCCACCCTGGAACCTTCTGGATGGAAAACAGCTGACCCAAGACCAATGAATAAAACGGAAAGAATAACAAACTCAAAGCTCGGAGCGAATGCCAGTCCAAGAACACCGAACATCGTCGAAGTCAAACCAAGCGGAAGGGCATAAGGCATTGGCTTTTTATCAGTTGCCATCCCTATCAAAGGCTGAAGAATGGAAGAAACGATATTCAGTGAAAAGGCAATCATCCCTAATTGGGTGAATGAAAGACCCATTGATTTTTCAAGGATAGGGAACATTGCAGGAATGACGGATTGGATGGAATCATTCAATAAATGTACCAACCCGATGATGAAGAGTATCTTATACGCAGTATCGTTTTGATTCTGCGGTTTTGCACTGACGGCGGCAGCTGATTGGGTCATGATTGTCTCCTTCTTAAATTATTTCGGTTTCCTACATATCATTTTACAAAAAAAGTCACGAGATAAGAATAGCTTTTCTATTGAAATATATGGTCTAATATAATTTAGAAAATACAGATTATTTAACTAGGGGGGATTTTTATGGAGAAATCTGTGAGCGCATTGATGACCCAGGAGATTTTACACAATTTTTTGGAGCGTTTCGGCCTGGAGAGAGAATTTAAAAAGCTTGGTGATTTTGAGAATTATGTTTATGAAACTTATAGAAATGGTCATCCATTTATAATGAGGCTTACGCATAGTTCCCATAGGAGCAAGAATGAGGTTCTGTCCGAATTGGACTGGATGAAGCATTTAAACAGCAAAGGTCTGTCTGTCCCAGAAGTTTTTCCCTCGACACAAGGATACCTTGTGGAAGAAGTTCTGGCAGCAGATCAAAGTGGGTTTTATGGCTGCTTATATGCAAAGGCAAAAGGGAAGGCAGTCAGTGTCCGTTCTGATGAATTTAATGAAGAGCTGTTCAGGAAATGGGGAGAAATGACAGGTAGGATGCATCATGCCACCAAATCCTATAAGCCGTCTTCAGGCATAATAGCACGCAGCAGCTGGAACGAGGACGAACTTCTATCTGTTGAAAAATATTATCCTTCTGACGAGAGGGTGTTAATAGACAACGCGAATCAAGTGATTGCCGCGATTTCAGCACTGCCAAAAAATGTGGATAATTACGGCATAATCCATGGTGATATTCATTCCGGTAATTTTTTTTATGATGGAGAGCGGATTCACGTATTCGACTTCGATGATGCGAGTTACCATTGGTTCGCTTCAGATATTGCAATCCCTCTGTACTATTCAATCATATATCAAATTCCTGCCAGCGAGGACGAAGAGCGTAGCCGCTTTGGCAAGTTATTTCTAGAGGCTTTTATCGAAGGATACCAAAAAGCGAACCAGCTGCCAGAAGGCTGGAATGAGCAAGTGCCAATGTTTTTGATGCTTCGGGATATTCTTCTGTACGCAGTTCTGCATAAAAAAATCGCCCCAGAGGACAGGGACGAAAAATTACAGGTGATGATGGAGGAAATCGCAGACAGAATTAGAAACAAAAAGCCCATTGTGAATATATAAAAAATAAAAAGAAAACACCAGGGCAATTGCTTCTGGTGTTTTTGTCAATCTACCACCCACGACTGGCACCGCCGCCTCCGGAAGAGCCGCCGCCTCCTCCACGCGGGCCACCACCGCCGCCTCTCGATATGATTGATAACAAAAGGTAGGTTAGGGTGCCTCCGAAGAACATAAAATCGAGGACCACGACGCCGATTACAATGATGATGAGCAGCCAGGACGGTATAGGCAAGTCCTGCTGCTGCTGGACATCACGCGGAGCACTCCCGAATTCATTTGTGCCTGAGACTTCGTTTGCAAGCGCCTGGTAAGTATTCATGACAGCAAGGTTAGCCTGGTCATTTTGCAAATGTGGAATCGCATATTCATCAAGGATTCGCCCAGCTTTGCCGTCGGGAATAATTCCCTCAAGCCCATATCCGACTTCAATCCTGATTTTCTTTTCCTGCATAGCTATTACAAGCAGCACGCCATTATCGTTTTCTTCCGTTCCAAGTCCAAATTTACGGTAAGCTTCGACAGAGTATTCTTCTATATTTGACTCACCGATCGAGTCAACGGTAAGGACCCCAATCTGGGAAGTAGTCTGGTCGTCAATCGATTTTCCTATGTTTTTTAACTGTATTTCCTCGTTCTCACTTAAAACATTAGCGAAATCCTGGACATATATATCACCAACTGGGTCAGGTATCTCATTTGGTGCCGCGATTGCCCCGGCCGGAAGCAGCAATAGCAGGATGCCAATTATTGCAGCAAGGCCAGGGAATCTTTGCTGGTTCATCGTCAGCCTCCAAAATCAACCTCAGGGGCTTCCTGTGCCTGAGGGTCCGCCTTGAAGTATTCCTTCTCATCAAAACCTGTTATGTTAGCAATAATGGCACCTGGAAATTGCTTTACTTTCCTGTTGAAAACGGATACCTGGTCATTATAATCCTTCCTTGCTACAGCCAATCTGTTTTCAGTTCCTGCAAGCTCATCCATCAGTTGAGTGAACTGCTTGTCCGCTTTCAGGTTTGGGTAATTCTCAACAACCACAAGCAAGCGGCTTAACGCGCTTGACAACTCGGCATTAGCAGTTGCCTGTTCCTCTGGTGTGTTCGCTCCGGCTAATCTTGCGCGTGCATCTGAAATGGATTGTATGACTTCTTTTTCATGAGCTGCATACCCCTTGACTGAATTAACAAGGTTTGGGATCAGATCGAGCCTTCTCTGAAGCTGGTTCTCCACCTGGGCGTATGCATTATTGACATTCTCTTCTTCGGCAACGAAGTTATTGTAACTGCCAACTCCCATCATGATGAAAATTCCTAATATGACTAACAAGCCGATAACAATTCCTAAACCTTTTTTCATTCAAGCCACTCCTAATTCATTGATGTATGTTGATGACCGTATTTTTCCCTCAAATGCGAGAGTTTTAAACTTATTGCCGATTATTTCTCCTTTGCTTTAAAAAGAATAGAATCTCTGGAAGGACTTTATTTAGTTTTTCTTATAAAATTAAGGGAAATACTGATAAAAACAACAAATTCAGATATACTCTAGTTATGGATTAGTCGTTTAAGGTAAAGGAATGAAATGTTATGAACAATGAGAGAGAAAAATCTTTAAAGTTATTTATTGTATTGTCGAGAGCATACAGGGCTGTTAATGAAAAGGTGAACAAGGTCATCCAAAAAAATGGTCTCAACCCGACGGAATTTGCTGTTCTCGAGCTTCTATACCACAAGGGTGAACAGCCATTGCAGCAAATCGGGGGTAAGATTCTGCTGGCAAGCGGGAGTATTACCTATGTAGTTGATAAGCTTGAAGAAAAGGGCTATTTAGATAGAGTAGCCTGCCCAAAAGACCGCAGGGTCACATATGCGAAAATTTCTGATGATGGAAGAAAACTGATAGAAGAAATCTTTCCTGAACACAGCGCGTTGATTCACGAACTGATGGACAGCCTTAATGATGATGAAAAAGACTCAGCAATTGAATTGTTAAAAAAGCTGGGCCTTTCTGTAAGCAAATATTAAAAACGGCACACGCCGTTTTTTTTATTGTGTTTTTTCGGAAAAGTTGACGAAAAGAACAAGCAATTAAAAGGAAAATAGGGAATATCCGTAGAATAGGTTAGGGATGGGGATAAACAGACATCCCTTATAAAGATAAAGGGGGCAATACCATGAAATTTGAGCACTATACATATACACGCCCGAATTTGGATGAGGTAACTGCCAAATTCGATAATCTGCTGGAACAATTCAAAAATGCTGGATCGGTTGAAGAGCAAAGCATTGCAATGAATGGAATCAATGAATTGCGTAATGACGTTGGTACTATGTTCAATCTTTGCTATATTCGCCATTCAATCGATACCGAGGATGAATTCTATAAGCAAGAGCAGGATTTCCTGGATGAACTCGCGCCACAGGTAGAGGGTTTGGTAACAAAATATTATGAAGCACTTGTTTCATCATCTTACCGAGATGAGCTTGAAGCAAAATGGGGACGCCAGCTATTCGCTCTGGCTGAAGCTCAGTTAAAACAATTTTCACCAGAGATCGTTCCATTGATGCAGAAGGAGAATAAGCTATCAACTGAATATACAAAGCTTGTGGCTTCTGCAAAAATCATGTTTGAAGGCGAAGAGCGAACTCTTGCGCAGCTTGATCCTTTTACAGAGTCAAAAGACCGTGAAACAAGAAAGAAAGCAAGTGAAGCCAAATTCGCATTCTTCTCTGAGCACGGAGAAGAGTTTGACCGCATTTATGATGAGCTTGTAAAAGTGAGGACAGAAATGGCCCACAAGCTTGGCTACAGCAACTTTGTTGAGTTGGCATATTACCGGATGTTCCGTACTGACTATGACAGCAGCATGGTAGCAGCATTCAGGGACCAGGTCCACAAATACATTGTTCCGGTTGCGTCAAAGCTTAAGGAACGTCAGAAGAACCGAATTGATATCAATGAGTTAAAATATTTTGATGAGCCATTTGATTTCAAAACCGGTAATGCAGCACCTAAGGGAACCCCTGAGTGGATTATTGAGAACGGTCAGAAAATGTACGATGAGCTGTCACCTGAGACGGGTGAATTTTTCCGTTACATGAATGAGAACAATCTGATGGACCTTGTTGCGAAGAAAGGTAAAGCGGGCGGAGGATATTGCACATACATTGAAAACTATAAGTCACCATTCATCTTCTCGAACTTTAATGGCACCTCAGGTGATATCGACGTTCTGACGCATGAAGCCGGGCACGCCTTCCAGGTCTATTCAAGCCGTCATTTTGAAATTCCGGAATATAATTGGCCAACTTATGAGGCTTGCGAAATCCACTCGATGAGCATGGAATTCTTCACATGGCCATGGATGGAACTATTCTTCAAAGAGGATACCGATAAATATAAATTCTCGCACCTAAGCAGCGGCTTGTTATTCATGCCATACGGAGTTTCTGTTGATGAATTCCAGCACTGGGTTTACGAAAACCCTGAAGCAACACCTGCAGAAAGGAAGCAGCAATGGCGAGAAATCGAGAAGAAGTATCTCCCGCATAAAGATTATGATGGAAATACTTATTTAGAAGAAGGAGGATTCTGGCAGCGACAGGGCCATATCTATAATTCGCCTTTCTACTACATCGATTACACGCTTGCACAAATTTGTGCATTCCAGTTCTGGAAGCGTTCAAGAGAAAATCAGGAAGAAGCATGGAAGGATTATGCTAACCTTTGCAAGCTGGGAGGAAGTATGGCTTTCACTGACCTAGTCAAGGAAGCAAACCTTATTTCTCCATTTGAAGAAGGCTGCGTTGAGTCAGTAATTGGCGAAATCGAGCGCTGGCTTGATTCGGTTGACGATAGCAAGCTGTAATTAGGAAAAGCGAAGCTCGTGGTGGTTTCGCTTCAGACTGCAGACCAACTTGATGAAAATCAGTTTTCTGCAGTTTTTTGTTTGGTAATCAATTTTTATTGATGGATTCGGTATTTATCGTGAAGAACGGAACCCTTATGCAGGAGGAAGAGGATGTATAAGGGTGTCTATCGCGAAGAACGGAACCCTTATGAAGGAGGAAGAGGGTGCATAAGGGTGTTTATCGCGAATAACGAAACCCTTATGTAGGAGGAAGAGGATGTATAAGGGTGTCTATCGCGAAGAACGGAACCCTTATGCAGGAGGAAGAGGTTGCATAAGGGTGTCTATCGCCAAGACCGGAACCCTTATGTAGGAGGAAGAGGTTGTATAAGGGTATCTATCGCGAAGAACGGAACCTTTATGTAGGAGGAAGAGGATGCATAAGGGTGTCTATCGCCAAGAATGGCTCTTTCTCAGAGGATAGCCCTGCATAGAACTTAAAAAAGCCCGCATCCACATGCGGGCTTCCTGCTTACATACTCCGTTCTTTTTTCACCTGTCTGAAGAAAAACACTTCATAAATAACAGGGATCAATATCAATGTCAACAGGGTGGAGGAGGTGAGCCCTCCAATTACGGTTACTGCCAACCCTTTTGAAATCAGGGTGCCAGATGAAGTAGTGAACGCCAATGGAATCAATGCGGCAATCGTTGCGAAGGCCGTCATCAGGATTGGCCGCAGTCTGGTGATTCCTGCTTCCACAAGTGCCTCGCGAATTGGCATCCCTTTTTCAGTCCGGTTCTGGCCAATACGGTCGACCATTACAATCGCATTGGTCGTTACGATCCCAATCAGCATCAGCAGTCCAATCATGACGCTTACTGACATCGGTTCATCGGCAATCCACAATCCGAGCAGTGAGCCGATTGGGACGAAAATCAAGGATGACAGGATAATGAACGGAATCCTTGCCTGGCCGAATGTGATCAGCATCGTCAAATAGACAAGCCCGATGGCCACGACCATCGCAATTCCCAGCTGAGTGAAGGTTTCAACTGTCTCGTCACTGCCGCCTCCGCCTTCGAGAGACACACCCTCAGGGAGTTCAATATCATTTTGGACACCATCAATGACAGCAGTCGAAACGGCTCTAATATCATTCGAATCAATTTGTGCCGAAACGCGGGCGAATATCTTGCCGTCTAATTTCTGGATTGAAGTGAATGCTTCCGTTTCTGTAATACTGGCTATTTCGGTGATTGGAATAGGACCTTGTTGAGTGAAGATCATCGTATTTTTGAGATTCTCTATTGTTTCGGATTTTTCATCATAGGTAATGGAAACACGACGTTCTTCATCGCCTAGTTTCATTGAACCAGCATCAACAGGTTTGGTTTTATCAGTTATCGTACCAAGAACCTGGAATCCGGAAACCCCTAATTGGGCAGATTTTTCAGGGTCAATATCCACAATCACTTGCTTTTGTTTCTCGGAAAAATTGTTGGATACATATTTCAAATCTTCCTGCTTCATCATGTAATCTTCCACTTTAGCAGCTGCGTCCTGCAGGACAGCCAGGTCAGTAGAATACAAGTCAATATTGACATTATTATTTGATGGCGGGCCGCCGGTAGATTGTTCCTGAATGCCTATTTTCGCATCAGGTTCTATAGCTAGAACGATTTCTTCCATTTCTTTTTCAAGCTCTGGAATGAACTCAGCAACACTTACACCATCTCCCAGACTGATAAAATAGTTAGCCTGGTTCTGGCGTTTAAGCCCCGTCTGGAAGTCCCTGCTGCCGATTCCAACGGTGACATCATTGATCTCTTTTTTGTCTGCGAACATGTTCTCCACTTTCAAAGAGACTTCATTCGTCTTTTCCAGTGATGTTGAAGATGGCAGTTGGAATGTAGCGACAAGAAGTTTTTGCTCTTCATTCGGAATGAACGTGAAACCAAGACCTTTGACAAGGAATCCTGAACCTGCAAGCAGGGCAATGGACAGGAAGATTACTAGGCTTTTATGGTTCAGTGACCATTTGATTGATGACGCATATGCTCTTTGCATTGCGCCTTCTTTTTCTTCCTTAGGCACCTTCTTGAAGGAGAATTTAGCCAGGATTGGCACTATTGTTACGGCTACAATTAATGAAGCCAGCAATGAAAATACAATCGTCAGCGCAAAAGGAAGGAAGAATTCCCCGGTAATGCCCCCGACAAGTCCCAACGGTAAGAATACAACAACCGTTGTGATAGTTGAGGACGTGATCGCCTTCAGGATTTCCTTAGTAGAATCCTGAATCAGTTCATCTGTCATAGCTTTATTTGCCTTGCGGACTCGGCGGAAAATGTTTTCAATAACTACGATACTATCATCGACCACCCGGCCAACGGCCACGGCCATACCACCTAGTGTCATGATGTTCAATGAAATATCAAGCTGGTTCAAGAAGATCGACGAAATCAACAGTGACAGCGGAATCGATACAATCGCAATAATGGTGGCCCTGAAGTTCCTGAGGAAAATCAGAACGGCGATTGAAGCGAATAGTGCCCCTAGCAAACCTTCCTTGACAAGGGTATTGACCGATTTTTCAATTCCTTCTGCGGAATCGAAGCCAATGGCGTATTCCAGACGGTCGTCATAGCTGTTTATAACCGAAAGTACCTTTTCGGCAACTTCTACCGTATTTGCATCCTGCTTTTTAGTAATAGCCATCGATAAAGATTCTTTTTCGTTGTAGCGGGTGATTTCAGGCTTTTCTGTTACAACCTCGATCGAGGCTATATCACCCAGTTTAACTGTTGGTGCATTTGGAGCGAATTTTGACTGTAAAACCAGGTTCTCGAGTTCATTGATTTCTTCAATTTTTTCTTGAACCCTTACCGGCACCTGGATTTCATTTTCGTTCAAGTTGCCAGCTGGAAAGCTGAATTTTTTTGCATTGATACTTTCTTTAATCTCATTCAAGCTAAGGGCAAGCTCGCCAGCCTTTTTCTGATCAACCGTGATTTGAAGGATGTCCTCAGTCATACCGCCAACTGAAACACTGTTTATTCCCTGAATCTTATTCAGTTCGGGAATGATTTCCTCGTTTACAAGCTGTTCCAGGTCCTGATCTCCTTTTGCAAACAGGGAAATGTTGAAAATCGGGAATGTGCCAAATGAAAAGCGGTTCACATTTGTTTGAACTGTTTCAGGAAGTCCTGCCTCCTTGATGAAGGAATTGACCTGCTGTTCAGCATCATCCAGTTCGGTATCGAAAGGGAACTCCAGATTGATGATAGCGATACTTTCAAATGAGGAGCTCTGGATTTTTTTTAATCCATCGATCCCTTTGAATTTAGTCTCCAGCTTTTCTGTCACTTGCTCATTAATATCCTGTGGAGATGCTCCAGGATAAATAACTTCAACAGAAAGTTGAGGGAATTCGATATTCGGCAGTAAGTCGACCTTCAGACGAGTGAAGGAATAAAGTCCGCCGAGTATTAGCAAAAAAGAAATAATAAAAACTGCAAAAGCATTTTTTAGACTGAACCGTGTCAGAAACCCCATTAGGTATACCTCTTTTCTTTAATAAAAAGTTATGCTCTTATTCTATATGTCTTTTATGTATATTTCATTTTTAAACTGTAAAAATTCAAGATAGTTTTTACACCATCTTGCGGTTGCAGGAGCAGGGGATTTGTCATCGTTACTGGGGCTCTTTGCAAAGGGACATTTTAAATTGCACAAAAAATGAAGGTCCGGAGTCAATCCGAACCTTCGAGGCAATTATTTACGTTTTATAGTTATACCGTCATTTTCGATGACTGCTATCAATTCAATCGCATCGGGTTCTTCAAGGATGAAGTCCGCGATTGAATCCTCAAGCTGTTCCTGAATGGAGCGGCGCAGAGGGCGTGCACCAAATGCAGGATGGTATCCCAGCTCTGAAAGCTTTTCCTTTACTTCAGCTTCAACCTCAAGGCTGATGTTCTGCTCTGAAAGTGTTTCTTTCATTTCAGAAAGCATCAAGTCGACGATCTGGAGAAGATTTTCTTTTTCAAGTGCCTTGAACTCGATAATGCTGTCAAAGCGGTTCAGGAATTCTGGCTTGAAGAAACCGCCCAGAGAATCGAGGATACTTGATTCGTTGACAGCGGTGCTCTGGCCGAATCCTACTTTGATCGTTTTGTGTCCGGCTCCAGCATTGCTTGTCATGATGATGACAGTCTCCTTGAAACTTACAGTGCGGCCCTGGCTGTCAGTCAGGCGGCCATCCTCAAGTATCTGCAGGAACATGTGCTGGACATCTGGATGAGCTTTTTCAATTTCATCCAGCAGAATGATGCTATAAGGATTCCGTCTTACTTTTTCGGTCAGCTGGCCAGCTTCATCATGGCCTACATAACCCGGGGGCGAACCAATCAGCTTCGAAACGCTGTGCTTTTCCATATATTCACTCATGTCAAGACGAACCATTGCATCTTTTGAACCAAAAAGCTCTTCTGCCAATGTTTTGGTCAGTTCCGTTTTACCGACACCTGTTGGTCCCACGAATAGGAAGGATCCAATTGGTCGATTCTTTGATTTCAAACCAGCACGGCTGCGGCGGATTGCCTTCGCTACTTTTTGCACAGCTTCTTCCTGGCCAATTACCTTGCCATTAAGGTTTGCGACCAGATTTTTCATCCTTGCTTGTTCGTCTTCCTGAAGTTTGCCCACTGGAATTCCAGTCTTCTTCTCGATGATTTCCTGGATATGCTGGACTGTAACAACAGGGCGTACTGCATGACCATTGTCATTTAATGCTTTTTCCAGCTTTGCTTCTTCGTCACGAAGCTTTGCGGCTGTTTCATAATCTTCTTGCTTCAATGCATTTTCCTTTTCCCTGGCGATTTCAGCAAGGCGGTTTTCTGCATCATTTTTATCTGTATAGTCAGAAACCAGGTTAAGCTTCGATCCGGCTTCATCCATTAAATCGATTGCTTTGTCAGGAAGGAAGCGATCCTGGATATAACGATGTGATAGCTGTACACATGCATTGATTGTTTCTTCTGAAAAGGATACCTGGTGGAAATCTTCGTACTTGGACTGGATTCCTTTCAGGATTTCGACAGCTTCCACAACTGTTGGTTCCAGGACATGTATTGGCTGAAAGCGTCTCTCGAGAGCTGCATCCTTTTCAATCTGACGATATTCCTTCAGAGTTGTCGCACCAACTACCTGCAGTTCACCGCGGGCAAGTGCCGGCTTAAGGATATTGCCTGCATCCATGGATCCCTCGGCAGACCCTGCACCAACAAGCTGGTGGATTTCATCAATGAACAGAATGATATTTTTACGAGCTTGTAATTCAGAAATTAGCTGTTTCATTCTCTCCTCAAATTGCCCGCGAATTCCTGTATTGGAAACCATAGAGGCAACATCTAAGAGATAAACTTCCTTGTTCTTCAGCTTATCTGGGACAGCACCTTCAACTATCTTTAGAGCGAGTCCTTCCGCAATCGCTGTTTTACCCACACCAGGTTCACCAATAAGCACAGGGTTATTTTTATTCCTTCTATTTAAAATCTCGATCACTCGTTTGACTTCTTCATCTCGTCCAATCACCGGGTCAATCAAGCCGGTCTTAGCAATTTGGGTCAAATTTCTTCCATATTGATCAATAAAGCCATTTCCTCCGCCAGCTGTTTTCGTAGCAGCAGCTGCCGGGTTCTGGTTAGGGGTTTGGTTATACATATTGTCTGAAAACTGTTTGAACATATCATTAAAAGGCGAGCCTCCAAAGCCCGAAATTCCGGACATCGAGTTGCCAAAGGAAGCACCTAATTTCTCTTTTTCTGTCTGGTAGCAATCTTCGCAGAGCATTAAATGCTTCTGATTACCGTTTAAAGTTACTCTCAACTGGATATTTGCGTGTTTCTCCTGGCAATTTTGACAAAGCATTTAAGTTCCTCCTTCAGGAATATAGTTTCTATTTTAAAATGATCAAAGGTTTTTTTTTTTTTTGACTTTGACTATCTTTGATCAATTTAGTTTCATTATAATTTGACCTTATTTGACTTTCAAGGGATTTGTTTGTGGTAATTTTTACTAAACCCTTCCATTCGAAAGTCCTCTTGAAAAAAGCTCGTCATGGTTTGTCTATCCTTACATATATTGAGAAGGAGGGAGGGGAACGGTTTGAAGACGAATTGGGGTGCTGCCTTTCAAATCGCTGCTGTTTATGTTGGTACTGTTGTGGGAGCCGGTTTTGCGACGGGAAGGGAAATCGTTGAATTTTTTTCCCGCTTTGGCATAGTTGGATTGATTGGGGTTTTCATGGCGGGATACATTCTTACATATCTGGGTGCAAAATTAATGCGCATCGCAGCAGCTATCGGGGCCCAATCTTATGAAGAAATGAATGTACATTTATTTGGGAGATTTTTTGGGAGAATCATCAATATAATGATGCTTTTTATGCTGCTTGGAGTTTGTGCTGTTATGCTTTCAGGTGCAGGGGCAGTTTTTGAGGAGCAGCTTGGATTAAGCAAATCACTTGGGATCTTTATCACGATTGCAATGTCACTTGCCGTTATGGTCGTCGGGTTGAAGGGCGTTTTTGCTGTTAATACCTTTGTGGTGCCGATGATGATCTTGTTCAGTCTGATTTTATTTTTCCTGTCAGTCAGGTTGCCAGGATTCATAGAGCAGGTCGTTTTTATTCCATATGCAGAGGATGGCTGGAAGGCGGTCATCGGTCCGTTTTCCTATACAGCCCTGAACCTGTCGCTTGCCCAGGCAGTTCTGGTTCCTGTTGCAGCAGAGATCAAAGACGATAATACTGTAAAATGGGGAGGGATCCTCGGCGGGATTGCGCTGACATTGATCCTGCTTTCAAGCCATTTGACCTTAATCATGCTCCCAGGGTTCGAAACATTTGAAATACCGATGGCAGTTGTCATGAAGCAGCTAGCTGCAGGACTTTACTGGATTTTTGTCCTGATTGTCTATGGTGAAATCTTCACATCTGTAATCGGCAATATTTTTGGTCTTGAAAGGCAGATTCAAAAATATATCAAGGTGCCAAGCTTGCTCGTTGTCTCACTGCTCTTTTTAATTTGTTATTTTATCAGCTTGATCGATTATGGAACACTTCTTTCGATCCTGTATCCGGTTTTTGGCTATATCAGTTTAATCTTTATAGTGTTGTTATGGATGAAACCAGTTAATGCAAACAAATAAAAAAGAAGGGGAGCCCCCTTCTTTTTTATTTGTTTTCTGCCAAAATCGTTTTGGCCATTTCCATGAACGCGTTGCGGTGGTCAGCGTCTTCTTTTGTGAATAGAGTCAGCTTTAAAGGCTGTTCCTCATTTTTAATTAAATAAGTAGTGACGATGTCTGACCCACTTTTCGTTTCCATTGCCCAAGCATTGGTGAAGAATGGGTCTTCAGGTGTTTGTGCTTCTTTTACCTCAGGTCCAACAGCCGCTAGCTGTGCTTTTGAATTTTCTTCTACTAAATCCCACTCTGCGTCGGCTGGAAGCAATTCTATCCTCATGAACAGACTGTCGTCTTCAGTCCACATCAGAACATCTTTGTTAGGTTCCTCTGCTGACAATTCATATCCAGGCAAAACATACATCGAGTAGTTTTGATTATCATTGTATTTTAAGAAAGCAGTTTCTTCCTTTTGTTCGCCATTCACTGTATAAGCAATGTTTTGCTCCATAATGCGGATCAAGCCCTCTTCATTAGCTTTCTCCTGGTCTGTTGTCTTTTGGTCTTCTTCATTTTTCTCTGGCGCAGCAGCCGGCTGGGCAGCAGGTGTTTTGTCTGTTGACTCCGATTCTTCCGGAGCACCACAGCCTGCAATGAATAATGCTGATAATCCGATAATTGCAAATGACTTTGCTAATTTTTTCATGTTTAATTGCCCCCTGTAATTTCGTATGGTGATTTCTACATTTTTAGACGGAATATAATTATGAAAGTTACAATACTTGTCGCATTTACAAAAATATCATGGACAAGCAAATTGGACAATAATAAAAATGACCCATAAGCCAATTAGTGGCATGGGTCATTTTTAAGGTGCAGAGCCTAGTTTAGAGGAATGAAAACAAATAATAATAAATCAAAGACGATGTGAGAGACAATAACGAGTGGCAAGCTCCGTTTCCAAGCATATAAAATACCCCACGCAAGTCCAGCAATCATTGCAGCAAGCACAAGGATGAACTCCCCGGAATAGAGATGGACGGAAGCATATAATATTACTGAAAGGCCAATCGACATTTTCATACTAAAGTATTTGCTAAGTCGTTTTTGGATAAATCCTCGCCAAAAGATTTCTTCGCCGGGAGCCAGGATTAACACCAGGACGAGATAATGCCAGAATAATTCAGGTGAGAACCTGCCGTACAGACGCGAGATTTGATTGGCGAAAGGCAGATTAAGCATCTCGATCAGGAAGCTTCCGAGCCAAAAGAGGCCGAATAGACCGAGACCAGAAGCGACTCCTAGCGTTAAATAAGTTAATGTGGATGTATTGTCCTCGATTTCTTCGTGTATGATGGAATAACTGATCAGAACCAGCATCGAAGCTGTGAATATATACCAGAATACGTCTTTATCCTCGAAGGTAAAAAACAGGAGAAGATGAGCGATCAAAATACCAAGAATTAATCTGCGATCCGCCATCCAATTTTTCATTTTTCATAAAACCCCTTTCCAGAAACAAAATTTATTGTACCAAATAATTCATTAAATTTGTAAGGAAATGATTTCTTCCAGATGGGGCATGGTAATAATGAACGCAAATATGAATGGAGGGAAGAGCATGTCAGAATCAAAGCGCGAGAAGGAGCGTAACTGGACTGTACGAAAGCAGGACCAGCACCCGCATGGAAAGGTAAAATCCTTTAAGGAACTTGCTGGCAAGGAAAACAAGGAATAAAGAAGAAAAAAGCAGCTTAGGCTGCTTTTTTCTTTTGGGTGCGCCCAGCATGGGTGCAA
>NZ_JAGGQU010000045.1:0-9874 GCF_018613155.1 Bacillus sp. ISL-55
CTCGAGGGGCTAGGCGCTGAAGCTGGATTAAGAAAACTACATGCAGTTATCCACACCTAAATAATTTTATAATTTCCTTAATTATCAAAAAGCCAAGGTCCCAGCGTGGGATTTTGGCTTTTTTACATATCCATATATTTAAAAATCAATATAGGTTGCATAAAAGTTTAATGTCATGAAAAGAGGTTTTGTAAAAAAAGACAACAGTTTTTATATAAGAAAATTATGGTTATACAAGAAAAGTATAGAATAATTTTCAAATAAACTAGAAATTATACCTACGAAAGTATTATATAAACAGAATTTTCAGTATATATGACATGTTCTCGTTATAATTCTGTTATTCTCGTAATCCAATTTAAATGTGCTTGTTCTTTTTGTACCGAATTTCTATGTTACTATAATTCACGTGATAAAAATTAGCCGATGGGAGGCAAACAAATGAAAAAGTCATTATTATCTTTGGTTGCAGCAGCGGCAATTTCTGGAGCTGCCGGTACACAAGCACAGGCAGAGGAAATCGTCGTACATAAGGGGGATACACTTTGGGGTATTTCTAAAGAATACGACGTAACAGTGGATTCATTAAAAAAATGGAATAACTTAACGAGTGATGTAATTCATCCGAACGATTTACTAGAAGTATCTCCTATTAAATATGCACAAGTTAGAAAAGGTGATACGCTTTGGAATATTGCGAAAGCTTATGGTGTTACAGTAAATGATCTAAAAGAATGGAATAAATTATCATCTGATCTTATTCAGCCTGGAATGAAATTGGCACTATATACAAACATGCCTGCTGATATGAAGGTCGAGAAAAAGTCTGCCAAGCCGGCTGCTACTCCGGTCGCAACGCCCGCAACAGCACCTGCAAGCCAGGCAACAGCTAAGCCAGCTGCAACAAAGCCTGCAGCAGCGACCAACCAGATTACTGTTGAAGCGACAGCTTATACAGCAAATTGTACAGGATGCTCAGGAATCACTAAAACTGGTGTGAACCTGAAAGCCAACCCTAATGCAAAAGTAATTGCTGTTGATCCAACTGTTATTCCTCTAGGATCTAAAGTATATGTTGAAGGCTATGGCTATGCCACTGCTGAAGATATTGGCGGAGCTATCAAAGGAAACCGAATTGATGTCTTTATCCCTACTCAAAGCGGTGCTCTTCAGTGGGGTAGAAAACAAGTGAAAGTTACTATCCTGGATTAAAAACAACACGAACATTGAATAAGAATGTAGTTCGGAAAAGCATTGGCAATTGCCAATGCTTTTTTTATTTAAAGATAAGAATGTATATATTTCTTCGAGAATTGTCCAGCTCCAGCGCCTAGCCCCTCGAGTCGCTTCGGTCCGCCCAATGAAGTCAAAGAACGACTTCATCGGTCGGCACTCCAGCGCTTGTCGGGGCTGACCAAGGCGCTTGCGCTTTTCTTATTCCTGTTTTGTTTTTGTTTTAAACGTTTTACCTTTGATAATTTTCTTTTGAGTGATATTGGGCAAGATAAGGCTTAAGAAAAACTGTGAGAATTTGGTGGACTGTTCTTCGATTTTTTCAAGAATTGAGTTAGCTTTTTGCGATAAAGATGTCTTGATTTCTCCAAGTTGATCGGTGATTGTTTCACCAACAGCATCTTGTTTCCCGAGTCTTTCCATAATTGTTTCATGGAATATTCCCTGCAAGTCTGCGTGCTTTGCCAGCATATCCTGCAGTTCTTCTTGCTTTTTAGCCTGGATAACAAGTGCTTTTGTGACATCTTCATATTCAAGAAGCTTTCGGTTCAAGTCCTGAATCATTGATTGCTGATGGGCAAGCTGGTTCAAAATCGCCTCACTAGTCAGCTCCCGATTTAAGAGAGATTTTGAAAACTGTTCGTGCAATTCTTCGAGTTTGATCAATTTATCATCGATTTCAGTTGTGGATTCTTTTTGTTCAGAGATGTTTTCCATGACTTTTTCCGAAAAATTCTCCTGTTTTGCCAGAAAAGAAACCATTTCCTGAAACTGAGTATATTGTTCATGTCTGTTATGTTCAAGGTTATGATTGAATTTTGTTACGCTGCCTGTTAACTCACCATTTAGTCTCTGCTGCTCATTTAGGATTTCTTGCAAATAATTCAGACGGAATTTATCCTGATTGCTTTGTTCAGCGATGTCATCGTTATTTCTAAAAACCTGTGGTGAAACATATCCATTTACAAATAAAGGCATAGGCATCACTCCTCATTATAAGTTGTCATATATACTATGACTTCTGGTGCAATAATGGTACTTGCGGAAAAGATAGCACTTATTACCTTTTATTAAATAGAGCAGATTGCAGCAAGCTAATAAAAACCGCTTTAAAGAAAGGAGCAGCTGATATGCTAACACAAGGGCAACTGTCGGCATTCAAGGCAGAGCTTCTCAAAAACAAACAAGATCTTGAGTCTCATCTCGACGCGAATGACCATTTTGACCTGAGAAGTGGACACGCTCATGAGTCAACTGGTGAGCTTTCGAGTTATGATAACCATCCAGGGGATGAAGGAACTGAATTATATGAACGGGAGAAAGATATTGCACTGAACGATCATGTAGAATATCAAATCCAGAGTATAGATAAAGCCATCCAGGCCATTGAAAAAGGAACATATGGAAAATGCGAAGCTTGCGGACGAGAAATACCCTATGAGCGTCTTCAAGCTGTACCAGAAACGACCTTTTGTATTGAACATACACCTGACCGTACCGTATCACATAACCGGCCTATAGAAGAAGGTGTGCTCATGCCGCCTTTTGGAAAATTCGATCTGGATAACAAGGATGAAAATGTCGCCTTTGATGCAGAAGATTCCTGGCAAGAGGTTTCTAGCTGGGGAACTTCCGAAACTCCATCTGATTTTATGACCCCAAAGGATCACTATAATGACACTTATATTGAGTCAGAAGAAAATGTAGGCTATGTTGAAGATTTTGAGAATTTTATCGGGAACGATATGACCGGCAGGGAAATAACCGTTTACCCAAATAAGCAGCATGAGAAATACGAGAACGAACTGGATGAAGAGGGCATTATGACATCCTTTGGCGACCTTCCAGCTTATGAACATGACCCATATGTGGACCATGAAAAGTAGGTTCATGCAGAAAAGACCAGCAATGGTCTTTTTTTGTTTACGTTTTAATTGGATTTTTTGTCATGATTAAAACCTCTCATGAAGGGGAAAAGACAAGCATACTTAAAAGTCAATGAGAGGTGAGCCATAATTGAAAGAGAAAATTAAGTACTACGGAAAGAGCCTGCTGGGCGAGCTGAAAAAAGACCGGGCAACAGGTCTGGCAGCTCAACAGGCGTATTATTATATGCTAGCATTGTTTCCATTACTGATTTTGCTGATCGCCATTGTTCCTTATTTGAATCTTGACCCCCAGAAAGCGATAAATGTTGTGAATCAATTATTACCCTCGCAATCTGCTGAGTTATTAAGAGATAATGTTGTCAAACTGGTCAGCGAACGAAACGGCGGCCTGCTTACTTTTGGTATCATAGGTACGATTTGGTCAGCATCAAGTGGGATGAACGCTTTTATAAAAGCAATGAATATCGCATTTGATGTAAAGGAAACGAGATCATTTATTAAGTCAAGACTCGTATCAATAATGCTGACATTTGGACTTATTTTAGCATTTGTAGTTGCGCTCCTGCTGCCGGTATTCGGAAGAGTCATATTGGATACAGTGCAATCAATCATCCAAATTCCAGAGCCATTTGATATTGTGTTCAACATTGTAAGATGGGTAGTTGCGATTGTCGTAATGGCAGCGGTATTGGCAGGTTTATATCGAGTAGCTCCAAATAAACATTATCCATTTAAGCATGTAATACCTGGAGCGATTTTCGCAACAGTTGTCTGGCAACTGATATCAATTGGATTTTCTTTTTACGTCAGTAACTTTGGGAATTATTCAGCCACGTATGGAAGCATCGGCGGAGTCATCGTATTGATGCTGTGGTTATTCCTCACTGGACTCGCCCTTGTTCTTGGTGGGGAAATCAATGCTATTTACCACAGGGACCAGACAGGTGAAGAGCCAGTCGAAGAGCATGCAGAAACAGTTGACAGTTAGTTTTCAATAGATCAGAACAAAAAACAGCAGATTAACTGCTGTTTTTTGTTCTATTAAGGAACAGCGGAAGGGAAAATTCTTCCCACTTCAATAGAGTAATTCGTAAACTTCATTCAATTGCTGTGCACGTTTTTCGTCAAGTTCATTTTTCGCATACTCAATTGCTTCAGGAAGAATTTTATTCAAAAATTCTATTTCTTCAGCCGTTAGGTCCCTGACAAAGTCGCCCTCAGAAGGATAATCACCTTGTTCTAAGCGTTGATAAATCTTCTTGCTAAGTGGATACGTCTCTGTGTAATTGGAAATGATTTCGCGCAGATAAGCCTGTGTTTTTTCCATGGTTTACTCCTTGAAGTATTCTTTGAATTGTTCAGAGTCGGTGATTTGGTCGTTTTTAAAATAAGGATTATCCTCTGTTGCATCACTCGGATCCAGATTTGTCTTTATGACCAGCTGCGGTCCATTTGCGGGTTCTGCCATAACTCGGTCTGTCATTTCTTTGAAATCAGGCAGGTTTTTATTTCCGGGCTGTTTATTTTCCATTTTCAACACCTCCATTTTATAACTTGCTTTATTGAAGGGTAGTTTATGTACAGAGCTAATTATTGGTAAAGCTACCATACGTGTTTTCTCTGATAACTTGTAGGGAAATATAAAATGGACTTTACTGGAATGGGGTGGCGAATTATGAAAGCAGTTACGTATCAAGGTTCTAAAGATGTACAAGTGAAAAATGTAGAAGCACCAAAAATAGAACATGAAAAAGATATGATTGTGAAGATTACCTCAACAGCTATTTGCGGGTCGGATCTCCATCTTTATCAGGGCAACATGCCTCTTCGTCCTGGCTACATCATCGGACATGAACCAATGGGGATTGTTGAAGAGGTGGGTCCAGGTGTTAGGAATTTGAAAAAAGGGGACCGTGTGGTCATTCCTTTTAATGTTTCATGCGGTGAATGTTTTTACTGCCAGAATCAGATGGAAAGCCAATGTGATAACACTAATGAATACAAGGATACAGGTGCATATTTTGGGTACACAGAACAATATGGCAATCATCCTGGCGGGCAGGCAGAATATTTAAAGGTTCCCTATGCTGATTTCACGTCATTTGTTGTACCAGAATCATGTGAGCTTGAGGATGAGTCGTTATTGTTCCTGTCGGATGTCATTCCAACTGCATGGTGGAGTGTAGAGCATGCTGGCGTAAAGAAGGGCGATACAGTCATTGTTCTTGGCAGCGGGCCAATTGGATTGATGACGCAAAAATTTGCTTGGATGAAAGGGGCAAAGCGAGTCATTGCTGTCGATCATCTCGATTACAGGCTTATGCATGCTAAAAAGACAAATAGTGTAGAGATTTTTGATTTTACCCAGGAAGATGATCCCGGTAAATTTCTGCAGGACTTGACGAACGGCGGTGCCGACGTAGTAATTGATTGTGTAGGAATGGATGGAAAGAAGTCTGTAGTGGAAAAAGTGGAGCAAAAACTGAAGTTGCAGGGAGGAACCCTTTCCGCTTTAGAAATTGCCCATACAGCTGTCCGGAAGTTCGGAACCGTACAAATTACCGGAGTGTATGGATTAAGGTACAATATGTTTCCGCTTGGCCGATTCTTCGAACGCAATATTACGATGAAAATGGGACAGGCTCCGGTTATTCATTACATGCCAAAACTATTCGATATGGTCACAAACGGTGAATTTGATCCAACTGACATCATCACCCATAAAATCCCTCTTGATGATGCAGCCAAAGGATATGAGATGTTCAATGATCGAAAAGATGACTGTATTAAGGTAATTTTAAAGCCTTAAGAATAGGTGGTATTGAATTTTTAATAAAGAAAGAATAGGTATCAGGTAAACAGTGTCCTGGATAAAGCAATAGCTTTTCCAGGACCTTTTTTATTATAATAGTTTAAAACGTAACAGATAGGAGCACTAATTTTGGGAAAATCGTTCGCTTATTTTTATGATACTGTTATGGGACCTCTTGAGAAAAGATGGATAGCACGTATCAGGAAAAAGATAGTTTCTGGACTCCAGGGGAAGGTTCTTGAAATTGGCGCAGGTACCGGTGCGAATTTTCCTTATTATTCTAAAGTCAAGGTGGACCAGTTGGTAACATTGGAGCCAAATCCCTATATGCTTGATCAGGCTAAACGCAGGGCGAAAGAATTCGAACTGCCAGTCGAGTTCCATCAAGGGATGGCAGAGACACTTCCATTCAATGATGGTGAGTTTGATACAGTTGTCGCGACGCTTGTTCTTTGTTCTGTAAATGATCCGCAAAAAGCTTTTCAGGAAATGAGAAGAGTTTGTAAAAAAGGAGGGAAAATTGTCCTCTTTGAGCATGTCAGAACAGAATCGAAATCGCTTGCCGCACTGCAGGATGTCCTGACTCCCGCCTGGAAACGGCTATGTGACGGCTGCCATTTAAATCGAGATACAGGTCGCTATATGAAGGAATCGGGAATCGAAATGGTAAAAGAAAAGAAGTATTTTAAGGGTATATTTGTCGAATATGAGGGGTTTAATCCGGAATAAAAGGAAGCAGGCACGCCCTTCACTCTTCTCCATACACTGATACAAAGAATATGGGGAGGATAGTCATGTATCCATATTATGACCATTACAGACAGAACCAAAAGCTTGTAAATGATTTAATGAAAGCTATAAATGGTGAATACAGCGCGACACAATGCTACGCTAAGCTTGCCGGCATGGCGCCGAATGAGGAACAGCGGGACCAAATCAATGAAATACTGAATGATGAAAAAAAACATCTCCGGCAGTTTTCGCAAATTTATACAACTCTGACAGGAAAGCAGCCACGCCCGCAGATGGTTGAAAGATGCAGGGAAACGTATCTTGAAGGACTTGAAGCATCTTTCAAGGATGAACAAAAAACAGCTGATTTTTATCATGAAATAGCAGATGAAGCTTCAGATGCGACCATAAAAGCAATGTTCAGGCGGGCGGCTTATGATGAGCAGAACCATGCCGTGTGGTTCCTCTATTATTTAGGAAAAGAAAAGTAGGAGCTGGAGCAATCCAGCTCCTTTTTCCTATTTTTATAGTTTTCACTATTTCTACATATTTAATGCAAAAATACTAGTGATATCTATACTAGAATGGGTATAGAGAAATTGAAGAAGCATTTGCAGAAACTACATAAGGAGGAAAACATTATGAAAAACAGTCTTGCAATTATTATCGGATTTTTAATCATTGGTTCATTATTTGTCGGCTGGAAAATAAGCCAGGATCTGGGGCCAGCTGAAACAGCAACTGCACCTCAGCCGCAAACCGAGAGTGCCAGCAAAGAAATTGAGTTCAACCCGCCAAGCATGGAGAACGTGCCTGATGGTCCTCTTGGGGAAAGTATTAAATATGGCCATGAGCTAGTCATGGAAACTAATACAGTAGCCGATGAGTACGTCGGAAATAATCTTTCATGTGCTAGCTGCCACGCAAATGGAGGTACAGTGAAAGAAGAAGCACCGATGATCGGACTTTCTGCAGTTTATCCAGAATACAGGCCGCGTGAAGGTGAGGTTTATACTCTGGAAGATCGTATCAATGGATGTATGATCCGAAGCATGAATGGGAAAATGTTCCCGACTGACAGTAAAGAAATGCGTGCGATGATTGCTTATTTGCAATACATGTCAGAGGGTGTACCGGCTGGTTCGGACCTACCTTGGAGAGCACCTAAAGAGCCGAAGCAATACCCAGTTCCTAGCGTTGAGGATGGAGAGAAGCTTTACGCACAATCATGTGCAAGCTGCCATGCTGCTGATGGATCTGGTACTGGAACAAACACAGGACCTGCTGTTTGGGGAGAAAACTCTTTCAACGACGGTGCAGGTATGTCAAGAGTGACGAAGATGGCAGGATACGTTCAGAAGAACATGCCTAAAGGGCAAGGTGGAACATTAACTGACCAGCAAGCGATCGATTTGGCTGCATTTATTCTTTCGCATGAACGACCAGAATTCAAAGGGCATAAAGGCGACTGGCCGAAAGGAGGGAGACCGGCAGACATCATGGATAAGGAAAAACGTGAACAAGTTAAAAACGGTACAATTGATTGGGAAGCGATCCTCTCGGTAAAGAATTAAGACTAGTAGAAGCCGAGCACTTGCATTGCAGGTGCTCGGCTTTCATTCTCATAAAAAACCTCATCCAGCAGTTGAATTTTATCGTTAGAATAAAAAGTTGTATACCTAAGTCCTTCGCCTGTAATTCTCCACGCTGGAATCACCCAGTTTAGGTCACCTCTCCTCCTGTTGCAAAAATCTTAAACCTTTCCTGTTCCACAATCCTCTTAATGTAAATAATCAGAAGCGGATACGGCTAAATTGAAAATTTTAACATTCAGAATCATTCCGAAAAATTTTCCTCCTGTTGTAGCTTTCCAGGGTGCCAAGCTCCTTATTCAACAGCCACTCCATTTCCTCCAACGCGGTTTTCGAGACAACAGGGTCACCCAATGACCAATTCACAGTATATACGAAGTAATAATCTTTGATTTGCCGGAATACGGCGATCGAGTTGGGGAAAATATCAAATTGAGCTTTGATATTATATCTCTTTGTGTATGACCATTTTATTAGCTTCATAGAAAATCTCCATATATTTTAATAAACTTTTATAGATTGATAGGACTAAGTGAGAATGAGATACTTTTCAAACTGCCAATTGCCTTATTTTTACTGATTACTTAAACGCTACAAAAAAACAAATCTAGATTTAAATTACCCTGTAAGATCGGGGGGGAACGAACTTCAATCCAGCATAGTGTCGCAGGATGATGGAATATGTTAAAATAAAGAACGTTGCAGTAGTGTTAGCGACATATATCTACATAATATCAAACTGCTAGCAATATGATAGGTTTTTATTTTTTAATAGAAGTAGCAGTACTTGGAGGGAAACTGAATCAATGATTGAAGCCCAGAGAATTCAACTGAACGTTAGAGTCTCGAAGGATACATCTGACAAGCTTGATGAAATTGTAGAATACTATCAGGAAAATACGAAAGTCGGCAGAGTATACAAAGGCGATGTATTAACAGATATTATTGAAAAATCATTTGAGATCATGCAAAAGCAAAAGAAGTTGAATAGATAAAGCTTTCTTAAACAAGATTTTGCTTTTCTAACATATACCGGGTCCCTTATTATAACGATAATTTGGAGAAGACTTCTTAACAGGGAAAGTTAACATTAGTGAGAAAACAACAAAATTCACTAAATAAAAAATAGGTGAAAAGTACTATGTCAAATTGTCAATTCGAAAATGTGGCAAATTAGTGACAAAATTGTTGCGCTAATCAATAATTAGTCGTATTATTTAAATAATCTGATAATACGATAAGGTGGTTATTGATATGATGCGTATGGCAATTGCAGGTGTAGCCGGCTTTGTCCTTGTGTTCATTGAGTCATATATTGTGATGGTTTTAAAACAGTATGAGACGATTGAGTTTGGCGGAATGGCTCCGTTTGTGAGCGTCTGGTCCATGAACTTTTTCCTTGTTTTCTCGATCCTTACACATATTAAATTTTGGTACGAAGAACGAGAAGCAGAGCGTGAAGAAGAGGCGGCCGAAAGAGACCGTTTCATCAGTTAAGGCAGTAATCATAAAAGCAATGTAAAATATCAACACTTAATGAAGTATTGGGGAGAAAGGCTGGATTGCCTTTCTCTTTTTTTGTTAAGGAAATTATAAAATTATTTAGGTGTGGATAA